>DASXHZ010000076.1:0-145678 GCA_036488085.1 Thermoanaerobaculia bacterium | reverse complement strand
AGCCGACCATCGAGTCGGAGGTACGGGCCGCGAGCGACCTCGGTCCGATCGCGCGTACGTTCAGCGCGCTGCGCTACCGCGATTTCCGGCTCCTCTGGCTCGGCGCCTTCACCTCGACCTGTGGCACGTTCATGCAGGCGCTCGCGCAAGGCTGGCTTGTCTACACGATCAGCGGCTCCGCGCTCCTCCTCGGGCTCGACGGCTTCCTCGCTACCGGCCCGATGCTTCTTTTCTCTCTGTTTGGCGGCGTGATCGCCGACCGCATTCCGCGCCGCAAAGTGATGCTCATCTCGCAGTGGGCGCAGATGATTTTCGCGTTCGTGCTGGCATTTCTGATCTTCTCGAAGACGCTGAAGATCTGGCACATCCTCGTGATGTCGTTCCTCACCGGGAGCGCGCAGTCGTTCAGCGGACCGGCGTACGCGTCGCTGCTGCCGATGCTCGTCCGTCGCGAGGACGTGCCGAACGCCGTCGCGATGAACTCGATGCAGTTCAACCTCGCGCGCGTGATCGGCCCGGCCCTGGGCGGCGTGGTGTTCGCGCTGTGGGGCGGCGCGGCGTGCTTCTTCATCAACGGCCTCTCGTTTTTCGCCGTGATCCTCGCGTACATCGTGATCAAGATCCCCGAGGTGCAGCCGGCGGCGAAGAGGGGCGTGATGGACGAGATGAAGGATGGGTTCTCGTTCGTCATCCACCACCGCACGCTGCTGACGCTGACCTTCCTCTCGTTCGCCGGCACCTTCTTCGGGATGCCGCTCTTCACGATGTTGCCGGTCGTGGCGAAGCAGTTCCTGCTCGACGCGCGCGGCCTCTCGGTGCTGCAGGCGGTGTACGGAGCCGGCTCGGTGATCGGTGCGATCTTCGTGGCGGCGACCGGCTACGCCAAGCGCAAGGGTCGTATCGCGTTGCTGCTCCAACTGGCGTTCGCGATCCTGCTCATCGCCTTCGGTCTGTCGCACAACTTGGCCGCGAGCATGGTGATCGGTTTCTTCGCCGGCGCATGCGTCGTCGGCGTCGTCTCGCTTTACAGCTCCCTCGTGCAGCTCGCGACCGACAACGCCATGCGCGGCCGCGTCATGTCGATCTTCATGCTCGCCTTCCGCGGCGGCATGCCCCTCGGCAACCTCCTCGCCGGCTTCGTGATTCAGCGATGGTCGCTCGCCCTCGCGCTGACGGTGAACGGCGCCATGCTCGCCGTCATCGCCGCGGTGTACTTCGCAAAGGGGATGAACCTGGACGAAGCGTAGGCCGAGGTCTGAGATATCATCCCGGCCCGCCGTATGCACGGCTCTTTACAGATTCATGGCTGAGGTCAGAGAGCAACAAACCGCAACCATCGATCCCGCCTGCGCGCCCGAGTGGACTGAGATCCTGCGGCAGATGATTCTCGTCCGCCGCTTCGAAGAGGCGACGGAGCGCGAGTTCCGCAAAGGCAAGATCGGTGGATACCTTCATGTCTACATCGGCCAGGAAGCCGTCGCTTCCGGCATCCTCACGGCGTTGCAGAAAGACGACATCGTCTTCGCCGGCTACCGTGACCACGCGCACACGCTGCTGCGCGGCTCCGATCCGAACAGGATCATGGCGGAGCTCTTCGGCAAGCGCACCGGCCTGTCGAAAGGCAAGGGCGGCTCGATGCATTTGTTCGACGTCGAGCACGGCTTCTACGGCGGATACGGCATCGTCGGCGGACACCTGACGCTGGCGACCGGCGCCGCGTACGCGCTCCGCTACAACGACACGGAGCGCGTCTGTGTCTGCTACTTCGGCGACGGCGCCATGAACATCGGCTCGTTCCACGAGGCGATGAACATGGCCGGGCTGTGGGGCAAGCAGGGGATGTGTCCGATCATCTTCGTCATCGAGAACAACGGCTACGCGATGGGCACTTCGATCGACCGGCACTCGGCGCTCACCGACCTCTCGGCACGCGTCCGCGCATACAACATCCCGACGGAGAAGGTGGACGGCCAGGACATCTTCGCGGTTCGCGGCGTCGCCGACCGCGTCGTGCAGCAGGTGCGCGATACCGGCAAGCCATATTGCATCGAGGCGATCACGTATCGCTTCTCCGGCCACGGCGCGGCCGACATCCTGCAGCCGTATCGATCGAAGGACGAAGTCGAACAGCACAAGCACCGCGATCCGATCGGCATCCTCCGCAACCGCCTCGGCGAGATCTGCGGGCTGACCGATGGCGACGTCCAGAAGTTCGAGGATGAGGCGGCGGCACGCGTCGCCGCGGCAGTGAAGTTCGCCGAAGAGAGCGACGTGCCGGCGCCGGAAGAGCTGTTCGACGACGTGATGGCGACTAACGAATGAGCGAGAAGAGCTACCGCGACGCGATCCGCGACGCGATGATGGAAGAGATGGACCGCGACCCGAGCGTCCTCATCATGGGCGAGGACATCGGCGTCTACGAAGGAACGTTCCGCATCACCGCCGGGATGCTGAAGAAGTACGGCCCGAAACGTGTGATCGACACGCCGATCGCCGAGGCCGGAATGGCGGGGACGGCGGTCGGAATGGCGATGCTCGGGCTGAGACCGATCGTCGAGATGATGACGATGAATTTCGCCATCGTCGCCGCTGACCAGATCCTGAACCACGCCGCGAAGGTGCGCTACTTCTCCGGCGGACAGGTCGATGTTCCGATGGTGATCCGCGGCCCGCAGGGCGCCGGCGTGCAATTGTCCGCGCAGCACTCGCAGAGCTTCGAGTCGTTCTACGGCCACTTCCCCGGACTGGCGGTCGTCTGCCCGGCAACGCCGGCCGACGCGAAGGGGATGCTCAAGACTGCGATCCGCGGCAAGGATCCGGTGATCTTCCTCGAGAGCGCGTCGCTGTACGGGATGAAGGGCGACGTACCCGACGATCCCGATTTCACCGTGCCGTTCGGAAAGGCGTGCGTGGCGCGGGAAGGAAGCGACGTCACGATCGTGTCGTACGGCCGCATGATGCAGCTCTCGCTGATCGCCGCCGAGAAGATGTCGCAGGAAGAAGGGATCGAAGCGGAGGTGATCGACCTTCGCTCCATTCGTCCGCTCGACCTGCAACCGGCGTTCGACTCGATCGCGAAGACGCATCGTGCGATCGTCGTGCAGGAGCAGTGGAAGCCGTTCGGTGCCGCCGCCGAGATCGCGGCGAGCCTCACCGAGGAGATGTTCGACGAGCTCGACGCGCCGGTCGCGCGCGTGACAGGGGAAGACGTTCCGATGCCGTACTCGCGGACGCTCGAGCTGCTCGCCACGCCGCACGAGCCGGAGATCATCGCGGCGGTCAAGAAAGTGATGTACGTCAATGCCTGAGATCATCATGCCGAAGGTCGGCGACGCGATGACCGAGGGGAAGGTCGTCCGTTGGTACATGAAGGCGGGCGACAAGGTGACGAAGGGCGAGCCGGTGCTGGAGATCGAGACCGACAAGGTGAATCTCGATCTCGAAGCGGAAGCGGATGGCACGCTCGGCGAGCTGCAGGCCAACGAAGGTCAGATGGTTCCGGTGGGCGAGACGCTGGCGCAGATCCTCGCGCCGGGCGAGAAGCCCGCGGAGAAGACCTCGGCCAAGCCGGCCGATAAGACGGCACCCGCCGCCGAGGCCGGCGGCGCTACACAGAGGCGCGCGACCGACAAGAAGGACAGCGTCAAGCACACGACCGGCGAGTATCAGGAAGCGATCGAGCAGAAGGGCCCTCGGCGCGACAAGTCGCAGGCGGTTCCGCCGCAGAATGTGATCGCGATCCCCGTGGCCGGCAGTGCCGAGCGGCGCCGCTCGTCGCCGTTGGCGCGGCGCATGGCTTTGGATCTCGGCGTGCCGCTCGAGTCGTTGCAAGGGAGCGGGCCGCAGGGGCGGATTGTCGCGAAAGACGTTCAGAACGCCGCCCGTAAGACTGCCGGCGCCACACCGAAGCTGGAGTCGAAATCGATTCCGCTCTCCGCTATGCGGCGCACGATCGCGAAGCGGCTCGTCGAGTCGACCGGACCGATCCCGCACTTCTATCTCACGGTCGACTACGACGTCACGCAGCTCGTCTCGATGCGGCAGCAGCTCGCCGACATCGAAGGGGCGAAGATCAGTCTCAACGATTTCATCATCCGCGCGATCGCGCTCTCGCTCGGCCATCACCCGAACGTGAATGCGTCGTGGGGCGACGATGCGATCGAGCAGCATGGCGAGATCCATGTCGGTGTCGCGGTCTCGACTCCCGAGGGCTTGATCACGCCGGTCATCCGCAACGCCGATCAGAAGCGCGTTTCCGACATCGCGAAGGAAGTGCGCGCCCTCGCGGAGAAGGCAAAAAACCGCAAGCTGCTCCCGAACGAGTACCAGGGGTCGACGTTCACGATCTCGAACCTCGGCGCGTGGGGGATCGAGGAGTTCACGGCGATCATCAATCCGCCGAACTCCGCCATCGTCGCGATCGGCGCGGCGGAGCAGCGCCCGGTCGTCGTCAACGGACAGATCGTCGTGCGCGATCGGATGAAGGTCACGATGTCCTGCGATCACCGCGTCATCGACGGCGCCCTCGGTGCCGAGTTTCTCAAAACGCTCCGGCAGTACATCGAGCAGCCGCTCCGACTGATGATGTAAGGCCGGGAATGATCCGCCCCAGAAGGCTGCTACACTAACCGCGTCCTGCCATGCCCACGTACGAGATCCTTGGCGTACTGATCGTCATCTTCGTGATCTGGGTGGTGCTGAAGCTGCTGAAAGTGGCGGTGCGCCTGATGCTCTTCTTCATTGTGATCGCGGTGGTGTTGGGCGTGGTGTATCACTTCATGAGGTGACCCTTTTGAGCGACGACAGGAAGTACAAACATCGTGGATATCAGGACAGCGGCGGCTACAGCTCCCATTCGAGCGGCAGCAGCAACAACCGGCCGCAGACGCCGCGTCCCGAGATGCGTCCCCCGCGCCTGGAAGGCGCGCCACGCGGACGCACGGCCGGCGGATTCGGCCCCGAGGCTTTCAAGTGCAATGCGTGCGGCGAGCTGCGGCAAGGCCTCGGTCAGGAAGTGGCCTTCCTGGATCTGTGCGGGAAGTGCGGCGCCGATCTCCACACCTGCGGCAACTGCCGCTTCTTCGACACGACGACGTTGTGGGAGTGCCGCGCCGAGATCAAAGCGCGCGTCTCCCCGAAACACAAGGCGAATGAATGCGCCCTCTTCGCACCGAAAGTCGTAAGGGACCTCTCCGCGGACAAGGCCGGCCGCTATCAATCGCCGGACGACGCGCGCAAAGCGTTCGACGCCCTCTTCAACAAGAAGTAGCTCCGCGGTTTATCCCGAGCGTAGCGAGGGATCAGCGGAGTATCCGCCCGCGTTTCCATTCTTGAGTCGCGTGTACATCAACCATATCCTTCTGACAATTGGCGCCTGAATCACGACCATCGCGGCTGCTCCGGAGATCCCTCGCTACGCTCGGGATGAACTGCGGACTCGCCGCCCTCTCAGGCGTTCTCTTCGCGCTCGCGTTTCCTGACTACTCGATCGCGTGGCTCGCGTTCGTCGCGTTCGTGCCGTTGCTCTACGCGGTCGTGAACGCCAAGAGCGCGCGGCAGGCCTTTCTCTTCGGCTGGCTGTCGCAGGCCGTCGCGTGGCTCCTGATGGTGCCGTGGGTCGTGCGCGTGATGTCGCATTACGGCGGACTGCCCTATGCCACCGGCGTCGCGATCTTCGTGGCGATGGCCGTGTACCTCGGCTTGTACGGTGCGCTCTTCACGCTCGTGGTGTACGCGCTGAAGCTGCGCGAGCGGTTCTTGCCGTGGCTGCTCGTCCCGCTCGCGTGGGCGGCGATCGAGTTGGCTCGAACGTATCTGCTCACCGGCTTTCCCTGGAACCTCATCGGAGCGGCGGTCGTCGACTACACGCCGCTCATCCAGATCGACCGGTTCGCCGGCCCATACTTTCTCGGATTTCTCGTCCTGCTCCCGGCGGTGACCGCGACGTGGCTGATCACGCAACGTCCGCATCCGATGCTGCGGCTGATGGTCGCCAGCGCGGTGGCGATCGTGACCTTCGTCTGGTGGGCGACCGGGTATGTCCGCGAAAAGGTCGCCACGATGGACACGCGCGACCAGATCTACACCGCGGCGCTGCTGCAGCCGAACATCTCGCAGGAGATGCGTTGGAACGACGCGAACGTCATCGCCATCTTCCAGCGGATGATGGCGATGACGGAAGCGGCGTCGAAGGCGGGGGCGGACGTCATCATCTGGCCGGAATCGACGGTGCCGCTGTCGTACGCCGTGACCGACTTCTATCGCGACTCGATCGAGGCGTTCTCCGCGCAGCACAAGGCCGACATCATCCTCGGGTCGGTCGCCGAGGATCCGTCGCAGCCGAACAAGCTGTGGAACGCGGCGTTCCTGGCCAGCGGCGGGAAGACGATCGGCCACTACGACAAGATCCGGCTCGTCCCGTTCGGCGAGTATGTGCCGCTACGGAAGATGCTCTTCTTCGCGAATAAGCTCGTCCATGAGGTGGGGGACTTCGAGTTCGGGACGAACGACAAGCCGCTACGCGGGAAGCACGCGTACGGTCCGGCGATCTGTTACGAGGTCGTGTATCCGCAGATCACGCGGACGCAGGTGCTCCACGGCGCCGACGTGCTCGTGACGATCACGAACGACGCCTGGTACGACGGCACGTCCGCGCCCCGGCAGCACCTGAACCAGGCGCGCCTCCGCGCCGTCGAAGACGATCGCTGGCTGCTGCGCGCCGCGACCACCGGCATCTCGGCGTGGGTCGATCCGACCGGGCAGGTGATGCAGGAAATACCGATGGGGCGCGAAGGGATTCTGCTGGCGAAGTTTGCCGCGAAGAAGACGGTGACGCCGTATGTTCGATTCGGCGATTGGTTTGCGTATCTGGCTGTCGTCGCGGTTATCATCCGGCTCGTGACAAATTCAAAATTCAAAATTCAAAATGCAGAATGAGCGATGGTCAATTTTGCATTTTGCATTTTGAATTGTGAATTGGAAGATATGAGAGACGACACGCCTGCCCGCATCGAAGACCTCCGCATCCGACTGAGCTCCGTCCGGAGCTATCTTTGACGTAGCTTCAGCCCGCAAGTCGCTCGAGGAAATCGAGCGCGAAATGTCCGCTGCCGGTTTCTGGGACGATCCGGAAAAGGCGCAGAACGTCGGCCGCAAACGCGCGCGCGTCGAGAAGCGCATCTCGGCCGGCGAGTCGATCGACTCAAAGTGGGAAGAGCTCGACGTGCTCCTCGATCTGAAGAAGGAAGGGGAGAACGTCGACGCCGACATCGAGTCGCTGGTCGGCCAGCTCGAGGCGGACGTCTACGCCGTCGAGCTGACGATGAAGCTCTCGAGCGAGCATGACGACGCCGATGCGATCGTCGCGATCCATCCCGGCGCCGGCGGCACGGAGTCGCAGGACTGGGCGGAGATGCTCCTCCGCATGTACCTCCGCTACTGCGAGCGCAAAGGGTGGTCGACCGAGATGGTCGACTACACGTCCGGCGATGAGGCGGGGATCAAGAGCGCGTCGTTCATGGTCCGCGGCGACTTCGCGTACGGATACCTGAAGGCCGAGCGCGGGGTGCATCGCCTCGTCCGCATCTCGCCGTACGACGCGGCGAAGAGGCGGCATACCTCGTTCGCCAGCGTCTATGTTTTCCCCGACATCGACGACGAAATCGAGGTGGAGATCAACGACAAGGAACTCCGCGTCGATACGTACCGTTCTTCAGGTGCCGGCGGCCAGCACGTCAACGTCACCGACTCGGCGATCCGCATCACGCACCTCCCGACCGGCACGGTCGTCACGTGCCAGAACGAGCGAAGCCAGCACAAGAACCGTGCGACCGCGATGAAGCTCCTCCGCGCCCGCCTCTATCAGCTCGAGATCGAGAAGAGGAAAGAGGAGCAGACGAAGATCGAAGGGGAGAAGAAGGAGATCGGCTTCGGCAGCCAGATCCGCTCGTACGTGCTCCAGCCGTACCAGATGGTGAAGGACCTCCGCACCGCCCACGAAGTCGGCGACGTGCAGCGGATCCTCGACGGCGATCTCGACGAGTTCGTCGAGGCGTATTTGACGCAGCAGGCGCGGAAAAAGGCGGACTAATTAGTTTCCCGGTTGCCAGTGGCCGGTTGCCAGATGAAGATTTCTTATTTTTCGCCGATGCCGCCCGAACGAACGGGCATCGCGCATTACTCGGCGATGCTGTTGCCCGAGCTGCGCAAACGTGTCGATCTTGAAGTGATCTCCTCCGGCAACCGGCAACCGGCAACCGGTGACTCGATTTACCAGCTCGGCAACAACCCTCACCACGAGTGGATCTACCTCGCTGCGATCGAGACGCCGGGCGTGATCGTGCTGCACGACGTCGTGCTGCATCACCTCATCGTCGAGATGACGCTGGCGCGCGGCGATGCTGATGCGTATGCGGCGGCGTTGCGGGCCAGTCATGGCGCGGTCGGGGAGGCGTGGGCGCGGGGGAGGGCGGCGGGACTGCACAGCGAGATGGGGAACTTCCTGCTGCCTGCGTCGATCGAAGTCGCGAATCGCTCGCGCGCGGTGATCGTGCACAACCGATGGGCGGCGGACCTGCTGCGGTCGTTCGGGGTGGCGACCCCGATTCACGTCGTGCCGCATCCGTCGCGGGGGCCGCGGCCGCAGCCGTCGCCGGATCGCAAGGTGGCCGGCGTGTTTGGTTTCCTGACCTCGGCGAAGCGCGGTGAGGTAATCCTCGACGCAATGTCGAGGACGCGCGGCGACGTGGAGCTCCTGGTCGTCGGCGAGGCGGCGCCGAATATCGATGCTTCTCGCTTTCAAACGACCGGCTATGTTTCGGACGAACACTTCGACGCTTACTTCGCCCGTGTCGATCGGATCGTGAATCTCCGCTACCCCACCGCCGGCGAGACGTCGGGGACGCTCATCCGGGCGTTCGAAGCGGGGAAGCCGGTCGCCGTCAGCGACTACGCCCAGTTCGCCGAGTACCCGGATGAGTGCGTGTTCAAGATTCCGTTTGGCGGTGGCGAGACCGACGCTCTCGCCGAGTTCCTGACGCGCGACTTCGATCGCGAGCGAATCGCGAAGGCGCAGCATGAGTGGCTGCTGGCTCACGCGCGGTTGGACCAAACTGCGGACGGGTATGTCGGCACGCTCAGCGCGGCGGCACGCCCCTCACCCGGCCCTTCGGGCCACCCTCTCCCGGAGGGAGAGCGACAAGACCACCACGACCACCATCATCTCCCTCTCCCTGCGGGAGAGGGTGGCGCCGAGCGCAGCGAGGCGACGGGTGAGGGGCGTGCAATCGCCCGAACCGTGCCTCTTTTTCCCGAATTCAAAGTAGAGCGCAACGGAAGCAGCCTCACCCTCACCAATACCGGCGACTTCACCATCCGCGCTCGCGTATACGGCGAACCCGGTTACCGCCTGGTCGCGAAGCTGTTCGATGGCGAAGAAGAGATCGCGGACCGGTGGATCGATCTGCCACGCGACGTTGCGCCGGGCGAGAACGCGACGATCGAGATGCCGCACAGAGACGGAGCGACGCTCCGGCTGTATCACGCCATCGAAGGCATTCCGATGCTCGAGCCGGAGCCGTGGTATGCCGCCGCGCTTTGACGAGCGCGCGCTGACGCGGCTGCGCGAGCGGCTCGCGGTCCATCGCGCCATCGAGATCCAGGCTCCGGAGCTGAAGCGAGCGTCGGTGCTGATTCCGATCATCCGCGAGCGCGAGCACTTCTCGCTCATCTTCTCGCGGCGTGCCGAGAACATGGCTGCGCATAGCGGCCAGATCGCGTTCCCCGGCGGCGGCGTCGAGAAAGGCGAGACGCTGACGGACGCCGTCCTGCGCGAAGCGGAGGAAGAGGTCGGGATTCCGCGGCGTGCGGTCGAGCTGATCGGACGGCTCGACGACCTGGTGACGAACAGCGGCTTTCTCGTCGCGCCGTTCGTTGCCGTGGTGCGGGAGCGGATCGAGTACGTGATGCAGGAGAGCGAAGTCGCCGAGGTCTTCGAAGTACCGATCGACGCACTGCTCGACGTTCGGTACCCCGAAGTCCGGTACGTTACCTTCCGGAAGAAACGCTACCCGGCCTACTTTTACCCGTACAAGTCACACGAAATCTGGGGACTGACCGGACGGATCGTGAAGTCGTTTCTCGATCTCGTCTGGCAGTCCGTTTGACTCACTTCTTCAACAACGAGTCGATGTACGCCGTGAGGTCTTTGCCGTCCGTGCCTGCATCGACGAGGACGCCATTGACCATGTACGTCGGCGTGGAGCGGATGTCGTTGGAGAACGCCGTCCCGACACCGTTGATGAGCTTCGTCTGCAGCGTTTCCGAGGCGATGTCGGCGTCATAACGCTTCAGGTCGAGGTCGTGGTCCCTCGCGAAGCCGCGCGCGAAGTCGTCGATCGAGAAGGCGTTCAGCTTGTCCTGGTTCTCGTAGATCTGCTTCTTGTAATCCCAGAACACCTCGGGCTTCTGATGCCACACGGCACGGCCTGCGATCGCAGCGGCGAATGCCCACGGATGCATCGTCACGAGCGGCGTGTCGTAGCGGATGTAGCGGACCTTGTCGCCGTGCTTTTCGAGGATCGGCTTCATGTAGCCGGCCGCGTGCTGGCAGGACGGACACTCGAAGTCCGAGAACTCGACCACCGTCACTTCGGGCTTCGCCGCGCCGGTCGTGGGGGAGTCGGGCAGGTACGATTCGAACGCCTTGATGCGCGCGGAGGCCGGCGCCTCGTCGAACGGACGGAAGGGGCCGATGAAGAAGACGGTGCCGGCCGGGTCGATCTCGCCGTACAGCGGAAGCTTGCCGCGCTCGGTGGTCTCGTAGAGCGTGACGGGAAAGAGCCCTTCCTTCGTCGGCTTCAGCTTTTCGATGACCGGCTTGAACTCTTCGTGGAGCGCGGTCGCCGTGAACTGCGAGAGCTTCGCATCGAGGCCCTGCACGTCTTTCACGTCGTCGAGGAACCACGGGATGCCGAGGTAGACCGTTCCCTCTTTCGAGGTGATCGCGACGACCTGGCCCTCGCACGTCTGACGGGGGCTCGTGGCGCGGACGACGACGCCGGAGAGATTCGACGGCAGCTTGTGGACGATCGCGACGTAGCTGAGCGCCGTCTGCTCGCAAACCGGCATCGCCTCGCGGATGTACTTCTCCAGCGCGGCGGGAGGGGTGACCTTGACTTCCTGCGGATTGGCGTCAGGCTGCTGCGCCTGCTGCCCGAGGGCCGCGGTAGCAAACACAGCCAGGAAAATGAGTCGCTTCATGGACCTTCCTTGAACAGCGATTTGTCGTTTGGAACGGGTTGGGCGAAGCCCGGCATTCCTTTGGTGCCCTGTCTACTGCATCGTCCCCTGCATCGTCTTGGCAACTCGTTCCACCTCTGCAAACACCCGCATGAAGTTCTCTCCCATGATCTTGCGGATGTCGGCGTCCGAATAACCGCGCTTCTTCAGCTCGGCGCGGATCGCGGGGAGTTTGCTGACGTCCTCCATGCCGACAGGGCCGGCGCTGATGCCGTCGAAGTCGGAGCCGAGACCGACGTGATCGATGCCGGCGACTTTCACGACGTGGTCGATGTGGTCGACGATGCGTGTGTAGGAGACCGTCGCGATGGGATTCTCGGCGTATAGCTTGGCGACTCCGGCGTCGAAGACGGCCCCTTCCGAGGGATCTTTGACCTTGAGCGCCGCGATGTCGGGCGCGAGCTTCTTGTCGCGCTCGCGATCGGCGGCAGCGACTTCGTCCGAGAGGAAGACCGGGTAGAAGTTCACCATCACGACGCCGCCGTTCTTCGTCATGGCGCGAAGCATGTCGTCGGTCATGTTGCGTTTGTTGTTCGCCAGAGCGCGGGCCGACGAGTGCGACGCGATGATCGGCGCCTTCGACGTCGCGATGGCGTCCCAGAACGTCTTATCGCTGACGTGCGAGATGTCCACCATCATGCCGAGGCGGTTCATCTCGAGGACCACCGTCTTGCCGAAAGGAGTGAGACCGTCGTGCTTCGGCGCATCGCCCGACGAGTCGGCCCAGTTGTTCGAGTTCGTGTGGGTGAGGGTCATGTAGCGCGCGCCAAAGCGGTAGAAGGCGCGGAGGAGCTCGAGCGAGTCCTCGATCGCGTGGCCGCCTTCAATGCCGATGAGGATCGCGCGCTTGCCGTCTTTCACCGCGTTGCGGATATCGGTCGTCGAGCCGGCGAAGCGCACCCAGGCGGGGTAGCGGTCGACCATCTCGTGGATGGTCTCCATGATCGTCATGCAGTACGCGGCGGCGCCCTTGTTGGCGTACTTCGCCGGAACGTAAGCGGCGAAGAACTCGGCGTCGAGCCCGCCCGCCTTCATACGCGGGTAGTCGAACATCCCGCGCTTGTTGACCACGCCAAGGTCGAACGGCTCCTTCAGATACTCAGTCGGCGTGTCGGCGTGCGTGTCGACCGTGACGGCCGGTGGCGCGGGAGCGGCTGCCTTCGCCTTATGGCGAGCGGCGAAGGAGGGGAGGGTGAGGCTGAGAGCAAGAAAAAAAAGGGCGATGCGTTTCTGCATCGCCCGATTCTATCCGCCGAACTGGTTCGTCAGTTATTCGGCCGCGCGTCGGAAATGTCGTTGAGTGCTGCGCCGACTCTGCCGTGCTCTTTCGCCTCGCCCGAGATGTCGCCGATCGAGACGATGCCGACCAGCTCGTCGTTGCTGTTGACGACCGGTACGCGCCGGATCTCCGAATTCGACATGAGCGTCAGGACGTCGTCGACCGTGGCGTCCTCCTGCACCTTGCGCACGCGCTTCGTCATGACGTCCGTCACGCGCGCGTTCATCGGATCTTTGCCGTCCGCGATGAGCCGGACCACGATGTCGCGATCGGTGACGAGGCCGATGATCTTCTTTCCGCCGTCACACACGGGGACGACGCCGGTGTCCTGTTCTTTCATGATCCGGGCGACGTCGCGAATGCTGTCGGTGTCGCTCACGGTCGCCGGATTGGGCGTCATCACGTCGCGAATGTGCCGCTGATTTGCCATGGTTCCTCCTTCGTGTTTCCACGAAGGAGGACAGCAAGGCGCATACCGTGCTTCAAGTCTATTCTGAGGCGCGAAGCGCCGAAGAATCTTCGGTGCACGCTCGGTAAATGCACCGGAGATGCTTCGATTCGCTCAGCATAGACTTTCAAGATTAGAACGAAATGCGGAGGCCGCCGGTGGCGGTGATGAAGCGTTGCCGCACGTCGGTGTGGAGGTAGTGGTACGTCGCCTCCACCATGATTCCGTAGCGGTTCGAGAGCGGCAGGTCGGCGTTGAAGCCGAGGCTCAGGCCGGCGTTCGTGTCGTCGGCGACGCCCGGCGCCGAGGTGCGATACATCCCGACGCCGCCGAAAACACCGCTCGACCCGTACGACTCGGAGAAGCGGTAGTCGACGATCGCGTCGACGTGGTCGACCTTCCCCTTGACCTTGTTGAAGCCGGTGCCGCCGTCGCTGACCAACACCGGGACGTTGATCTCGCCCGCCTTGATCTTGAACATCGTGTCGGGCTCGAGGCGCGTTCCGATGAAGATCTCCTTCACGGAGTTACTGAAGCTGAAATCCTTCACGTCCGAGCGGCCCTGCGAGCCGGGGATGTCGTTCATCCGCTTGCTGCCACCGACGAGGATCCCGAACTGCGACATCGTGTCGGCGAGCGGGGCAGTCTGCGCCGCGAGCGGCAACGCAAGGAGGGCGACGACAGCGGCGAGAACGGCTCTTTTCATGGCCGGCAATATAGAGAAACCAGTGTGGCTGTTCAACATGTACTCCTTGAGACGGGCGGGACCGAAAGACGTTCCGCTACAATCCGGAGGTGCTCTCCGAGCTCGCCCGCGAGGCCATCAGGATCGTTCTCCCCTCGTGGTGCGTGGTCTGCGACCGGGAGCTGCCGTGGCGCGATCGGACGGCCTCCTGCTGCGCCGACTGCTGGCGTACGCTGCAGCCGATCACGGGGGCGAAGTGCCTCTCGTGCGCGAGGCCTCTCGCCGGCGAAGATCACGCAGTCCGCTGCATCGAATGCCAGCTCGATCCCGGCAACCTGCTCTTCTGCGACGCATGGGGCCGGTACTCCGGCTCGCTCGAGAAAGTGCTCCATGCATTCAAATTCGAGAGGCATGACTTCCTCGACGATCCGCTCGCATCACTGCTCGAAAACCTCATCGGCGATACGGCGTTCGACGCCATCGTCCCCGTCCCGATGTCGCGCGCCAAAGAGCGGAAGCGCGGATACAACCAGGCCGAGCGGCTCGCACGCGCTCTTTCGCGCCGTACCGGGATCCGCTGCGAGCTCCTCCTGACCAAACGCGGCGAACGGGCGACGCAATCGCGCCTCCCTCGCGCTGAGCGCGCGAAGAACGTCCGCGGCGCGTTCCAAGCCTCTCCGCGCGCGGGCGAGCAAAGCATCCTGCTCGTCGACGACATCTGCACGACCGGCGAGACATTGCGCGCGTGTGCGGACGCGTTATTGCGTGCCGGAGCCGTCAGCGTGGCGGCCGTTACCGTCGCGAAGACCGTGTAGAATCCGCCCACTTCCACACGCCTTCGAATGTTCCGCACGATCTTCATCGCACTCTCCGAAAACCGCATGATCCGCCGTATCGCCGAGCGCTCGGCGATGGGGCGCAAGGTCTCCGGCCGCTTCGTCGCCGGGATGACGGTCGCCGACGTCCTCGACGCCACCGCGCGCACGAACGCCCTCGGCATGACGGTCAGCGTCGACAACCTCGGCGAGAACGTGACGAACATCGCCGAGGCGAAGGAGAGCGCGACGCTCTACAACGAGCTGATCGACGACATCACGGAGCGGAAGCTCGATGCGAATGTAAGTCTGAAACTCACGCACATGGGACTCGATCTCGATCCGGCGCTGGCGCGCTCGATCGTGAACGACCTCGTCGGCCACGCGGTCCGTGCGAGCAACTTCGTCCGCGTCGACATGGAGGGCTCTCCGTATACGCAGAAGACGCTCGACGTCGTCCGCGAGCTCCACGCCCAACCGGGGCATGCGGGACACGTCGGCGCCGTGATCCAGGCGTATCTCCGCCGCAGCGAGGCCGACGTCCGCGATCTCTGCGCATCCGGCATCCGCATCCGCCTCTGCAAGGGGGCGTACAAGGAGAACGCGGAGATCGCGTTCCAGGAGAAGGCGGACGTCGACGCGAACTTCGTGAGCCTGATGAAGATCCTGCTCAAGAGCGGGACGTATCACGGGATCGCGACGCACGACCCGAGGATGATCGAGGCGACCATCGCGTTCGCGCACGCCGAGAACATCCCGCCCACCGCCTTCGAGTTCCAGATGCTGTACGGCGTCCGCCGCGATTTGCAGGAAAGCCTTGTACGCGAGGGCTGGCGGATGCGCGTCTATATCCCGTTCGGAACTGAATGGTATCCATACCTGATGCGGCGCCTCGCGGAGCGCCCGGCCAACCTGCTGTTCATCCTGAAGAATCTCTTCAGACGATGATCCGCCGCGTCTTCGCCGTCCTCCTCCTCGCGTTCGCCACTTCCGCTTTTGCAGACGCTGTTGAAGATGTTCGCAACGTCGAGACCGCGTTCGCGAAAGCATTCGCGGAGCAGGATGCGGCGAAGTTCTTCGCCTTCGTCGCGGATGACGCCACCTTCCTGGCATCGCGGGTGACGCTGGTCGGGAAGCCGGAGATCGTGAAGCGCTGGACGCCGTTCTTCAAGGAGAAGGTCGCTCCGTTCACCTGGCGTCCGGAGCGCGTCTACGTGAACGCGGCCGGAAACGTCGGCCTCTCCACCGGCCCGGTGTTCGACAAAGACGGAAGCCAGGCCGGGATCTACTCGTCAGTCTGGGAGAAGAACGCGAATGGCGAGTGGAAGATCCTCTTCGATGGCCCCGGATCTTCGTCGCCGGTCGACGAAGGATTCGTCGAGACGCCGGACGGCGTGAAGCTCCACTACCTGAAGTCGGGACGCGGCGTTCCCGCGATCATCGTCCCGCTCGATCACCTGACGTGGGACTCGCTCGTCACGCTGGCCGACCGAGGCACCGTCATCGCGTACGACCCGCGCGGCCGAGGGAAGTCACCGGCCGTCGACCGCCACGGATTCGACTACGACCTCCGCGACTTCGAGACCGTCCGCCGGCACTTCAACATCGACCGCGTCATCCCGGTCGGCTACGCAGAGTTCGCGCTGATCGTCGCCACCTACGCCCGCGACCATCCCGAGCACATCGAGCGCCTCGTCCAAATCGCCCCCGTCCCGATGACCGGCAGCGCGCGAGAGCTCCGCGCCCTCACCATGCCCGCATTGGTCATCGATTCCTCGCCTTCCACCGTCGACACCCCCGCCCGCACCTGGGCCCGCGCCTTCCCGAACGCCCGCCTTCTCACCCTCTCGCTTGAGAAGGACGATTTGGTGATGAACGCCATCCGCGCCTTCGTCGGGGGCGGGTGGCCGGATGGTGCCGAAGACGTGAAGTGAACGTTGCCCCGACGTGTTGAGCGTTCCCCACACCTTGTCCCTCTCCCTCGGGGAGAGAATTAGTTAGCCGACTAGACCCTCTCCCGGCGGGAGAGGGTGGCCGAAGGCCGGGTGAGGGGCTGGCCGTCAGTGAGCGCTGGCGCCCAGGGCTGAAAGCACCTTCCCGAGAGCATCCTGGTAGGCGAGGCGAAGCGCCTTGTCCGCTGTCGCAGTTCCGAAGAAATTCGCCTTCGTGACGCACGAATCGCCGACCGCTTCCACGGTTTGCGGGCCGACAAGGCGTCCCGAGATCTCGACGCAAGCCTTCCAGTTCCGATACGCGAAGTCCGAGCGCGCGCGAAGGAGCCTGATCTCGATCCGAGTGGTCGCGTCGGACGTGACCTGGACTCCCGCATCCTGAAGCGCCTTCCGCAGGTCGGAATCGACCCGACTCTCCCACGCAGGATCCCGCTCCTGCCCCTCCCGTTGGTCGAACACGGCAACGCTGACGGGCACGGCGCGAAGCGATGAAAACTGGAACGACGGCAGCTCGGTCGCGGCGGGAGGCGTGGAGACGGTGGCGCAAGCAAACGCGAACGTAGCAACCAGAACAATAACTAATGTGCGCATGAGAGTGGGATGGTAACCCGAGATACGGCTGGTTCTACGGAGTGTTCGGCAAGCATGCCCGGCATTAGAATGATCGCGTGCTCGTGAAAGACGAAGTCGTGCACAGCGATCCCGAGATCATGGGAGGCGAACTGGTGTTCGTCGGAACGCGCGTTCCGGTATACAACTTGTTCGACTACCTGGAGGCCGGAGACTCGCTCGACGAATTCCTCGAGCAGTTCCCATCGGTGACTCGCCAGCAGGCGATCGCGGCACTCGAATTGGCAAAGGAGGCGGTCGTCGGCGGTTGAGAGTTCTCGTTGACGAGTCGCTGCCAGTCGCCCTTGCTGCCGAAATCAAGAATCACGACGTCTCAACCGTCCGCGCGCGCCAATGGTTGGGGCTTCGAAATGGCGTTCTTCTGCGCGCGGCCGTCGATGCCGGGTTTGAAGTCCTCGTTACCGCGGACAAAGCTCTCCGGCATCAACAGAATCTCGAGCGAATCGGAATCGGCGTCGTACTCGTGAGTCGAGTTCGAAATCGCATGCGTGATCTTCGCCCGCTGCTATCGCGCATTCTCTTGGCGATCACGCAGGTAAAGGCGGGACAGCTGGTCGAGGTAATCGGTCCGCGCTAGACGTCCAGAGGTCCATGTTCCGCGACTCCGCCTCGTTCCGATGTCCGGCAGTCTCCCCCTCGAGCGCCTCCTCACGGCCTCGCCAACCCCGCAGTTGCTCAACGCGACCCGCGGCCCTCGATGCTACAGGTTGCAAGTCACTCAAAGCTGTGGCACCTTGGCGTTATGGCGCGAACGGTGTCGGAGATATCATTCGAGGCATAGTGTGCGGCACGCGGCTACGCCGTTCAGGCGATCGCGACACGGGAGGAGCAGACCCCCGACTACGAGGTGAACATCCTGGGTTCACGACTGATCTTCGAGATCAAGGAGTTCGCGCCCAACGAGCATGACAAGAGGCAGGCGGACGAGTTTACGAAGCGGCGCCCAACAGGCGGAAACTTCGACGCGCGTCGAATTGAGCGATACGATCAAGAAGTCGGCTCGTCAGTTGCGCGCGTACCGAGAAAGCGGTCTTCCAACAGTCGTGGTCCTGTATGACAACAAAATCGTAGACGGCGTGAGACCGTACCCGCGTTGTCCTTATTTCGATCGGCAGCAAATCGAGTGGGCGATGTACGGACGGCACGTCGCCGATTTCCAGGTGCCAATTCACGGTGAAGCCATTCACCTCGCCGACCGACGCGGCGGTAATCGTCAGCTCACTGATAGGCAGCGACGCTGCCTGTCCGGCCTCGCGATCCTGAGCGAACGTGGTGAGTCCGCATGGTTCTACCATAACTACTTCGCTGCGATTCCGCTCTTACGCGCTGTACTCAGGGACGAGCGTGATCGGCACTTCCACAATCCACGTCATCCTCATCAACACCCCGTCGCAGGGTGGTCCGAGCTTGCCTGTCACGCGTGAGTGCTGCGGAGCACTTCCCGAGTGCCTCGCAGAGCGGGTTGCGAAACTCTCAGCATTCGTCCGTTAAGGCGAACGGTGCTCTCCGCAGAAAGCCGTTAGGAATTGTCTCTTACGAATCGACGAGTTCGGTCATTGCTCATCAGATATGAGCTTACGAACGTCGCATCGATATTCTCGCTGGCCAGAACTAGGCGCCTACCGATCAGAAAGCTAAGTGTGGGATTCAACCGGCGGGGCGTCCAGCTAAGTCGACTTGCGATCTCGGCGCTTCGCAATCCCCGATTCGGCGCGTTCGCAACCTCGGCAGCGACACGGACCGCATCCTGCTCCACGCTCCAATTCATGACGTAAGGATCAACATGGGCGAATAGGTGCTCGGTAGGTGTGACGATGCGATATCCAAACGGCGCGGCTCCTATCACGCCGTGAGGTTTCACCCAGCCCAGATCTTTTAGCTCGCCGATTGCGTCGATGAGATCGTCATTCGAGGCCCCCGTGATCTCCCGAACAATGAAGATATCGAGCTGTGGATCGTTCCGCCCCTTAACCGATCTCTGAGCGAACATTTCGGCGATCGACGCTGCGAGAGGTGACAGCCGAAGCGAAAGACTCCAACTCGGAGATGGTAGTGCCTCGAAGGGCGTGACTGGCGGCTTCCGCGAAACGCCGCGGATATCGTCAATCACCCGCCGAATGTCAGCTTCGTACGATCGTAGTTCTGGTGATAGAAGTGGGGCGAGAAGCGGCGGCAAGCGATTCGCCTCGAGCCGGTATCGAACCGGTATCAGGACCGCGCTTCGCTGTATTCTCTGGACGAATGCTGCATCGATTTCGGCGTTCACCCATGGTTTGAGGAGGCTCGTTTCGGTCAGGAGTAGGACAAAATGTGTGCAGTTTGAGAGACCCTCATCGATTTTTCGTCGCAAGCTGTCACCCGCACGAATCTCCCACTCGTCAAGGAACGTGTCGATGCCGGCTTTATGGAGGTCCTCGGCAATGCGTCGCGCGAGATCTTTGTCTTCCGAGGCGTGGCAGATAAAGGCTCTAAGCTTCATCGAATTAACTTCTGTGCTATCAGTCATCACGCTGAAAGTGAGATTAGCACTGTCGCTGCGACCGTGACGCATCTGCGTTCGTAGAGCTTCGATTCGGCATGGTTGGCGACGAACGGCGAGGTCTGAATCGGCAGTAACTTCTACAAGCGGTAGACGCGATTCGCAGCGGTTGTGGGGCATCATCGAATTGATCGAAGAGCGAACGGTTGTCGTTTCGCTGCTGGAAGCGCCTTCACCTCGCGCCTCAACGTCTCCTCGATATCCGTCACCGATGCCTGGCGCGACTCGCCCGCGAGGTTGGCGACGAGGAACGTCTTCTCGCGCCAAAGTTCAGCTAGTCGGTCACGAGCGCGTGTTCTTCGGCGGCGATGTCATGAGACGTTCCGCGGTTGACTCGACGACGGCGAACAGCTCGACGACGCGCTGGGATGGCGGCTGATGTAGGCTTGCCACGGCAAGTGGAGTTTAACCTTTGCCGTGGCAATCATCAAGGTCATGCCGCCGAGATCTGAGAAAGCGCCTGAAGCTATCGCGTTTGGCGCCGCTGTGCGCGAGCGCCGGACAGCGCGCGGGTGGACTCAGGAAACACTCGCGGAGCGCGCGGGCGTATCGGCGCTCCAAATCGGGTTCTGCGAGCGAGGAGACAACGTGCCGAAGCTGACGCTGATCCTTCGCATCGCGAAGGCGCTGAGTGTGCGGCCGGGCGAGTTGCTCGACCACATCAGGGTGAAGCGGTAAGCGTTCAACCGCAGCCCTTCGCTGGCCAGGGGCAAGAATCCCCTATGCTTCGCAGGTCCAGGTGTCAGTCTGGCCGGTACTTGAATGCGCGCGGCGGCTGAGCGAAAGAACGTCGGGCTGACGTACACTCACAGGAAGAACTGCGATGCCGAAAGCTACGACTTGTCTCCTGGATGACCGGGCGGTTCATATCCAAGATGCTCTCGCTATGCGCGAGCGCGGCGCCGCACCACCCTTCCGTTGCAGCGAGTGCTGTGAGCGGGTTCGCGCTCACAAACGCGGTACGACTGGTCAGGCAGCTCATTTCGAACATCTGGTGGCGAATCAACGCTGTCGCTTGAGCGCCGCGCGCTGACGACGAAGCGTGCGCCGGCCCGCCGGACCCGGACGCCCGAAAGCGGCCTACGCCGACGAATGGAGCGTCGGTGAGCTTGCGCTGACGTGATGAGGCTGAGGGTCGACGGCGGGAGCGTCTCTCCGGTTTGAGCTTTGACGTTTTGCGGCGGATGAAGCTGTAGGTTCTGCGCGAGAGGCGCGCCCCCTCATCCGGCGCTTCGCGCCACCTTCTCCCGGAGGGAGAAGGAGAGGTTGGCGCGGTAGCGCGGGCGACTTTCCGGAAAACGGGGCCGGGTTCTGGGCAGGGCGGGTAACTCTCCGGGAAGTTGGATCGGCTTTCCTGGCAGCGGGTCCAACTTCCGGAAAAACGGGGTCGTTTTTCGGGCGGCGGGGGCAACTTCGCGAGAAGCGGAGGCGTTTTCCGGGCAGCATGGGCAACTTTCCGGGATGGGGGTCCGATTTCCGGGAAACGGGGCCGTTTTTCGGGAAACGGGGCCGTTGCAGCGCCGTGTTTCCGTCACGCCATCCAGACGTAACTAATAGAATTGTAACAACTTAGGGCTTGACATCCCGGCCTGGGGTCGCTAAGCTATGCGGTCAGAGGTTCCCTGATCATGACGTCGTGATCATCGAAACTCGGCGGCCACGGATTCGGACGATCGCCATGGATTTGGCAACCGGACGGGTCCTTGCGGGAATCGAGCAGTGCTCTTCCTGCCGCGAGACGCCCGAGGTGTACATCTCGGGAAAACATCAACCTGGAGAAGCGGCGCTTGCCGTCCGATCCAGCCGGTGTGGCCGCCTCGCACTCATGCATGGGTCCTGGTTTCCATCCGGCCTGACCATTTCTGGTTTTCGAGAGAAAAGGAGGCTAACCATGCAACCCATCAATACCAATTCTCCGACCAATTCAACCCAACTGACACCGGAAGCGGTGGTCGAGCAGCTGCGCGCCATGCGGTCGCAGATCGGCGAAGTCACGCCGATCTCGCAGAAGCAAAAGGACACGCTGCGGAACCTCGCGGCCACGCCGCACGAGATCGTCGAGTCGACCATCAACATGATGGACTTCTCGGCGCCCGTGCAGCAGGTGCTCGGGAAGCCGTCGGCCGACGTCCGCGATCTGCAGCAGACGACGTCGCGTTGGAGCGCCGTGGAGGACGAGCTCAACTCGTTCTACGAAGCGGTATCCGGCGCGAATTTCGTCCGCCGTCACCAGCTCGCGCTCATCTCGGCGCAGGCGTACCTGATCGGGACGCAGTTGGTGCGCGATCCGGCGAACGCGGAGCTGATGCCGCACGTCCGGGAGATCAAGAGGCTGCGGGCTCTCGCGCGGGGACGCAAGAAGGCGTCCCCGCCGGAGCAGCCGCCGTCTCCGCAGTCGACCGGCAAGTCGATGCCGTGATGTGAAGGGAGTGGACCGGGCGCGCCCAAGTATGGCGCGCCCGGTCGTTTCCCGGACGACCATACGAGGAGGACCTATGACGCAGAACCAGGTGACTAAAGAGCAGGCGCTCGCGATCGTCGAGTTGATCAAGGAGCAGATGGAGGCGGCATACGCGCGGCTCATCGCGATGCCGACACCCGACCTGCGCCTTCACCCTTACGCCGGTCCGGCGGCGCTGCGCAAGAGCGCGGCGCGGCTCCGCGCGGGGACGTTCCGGCCGTCGTGGATGACGGGGACGCCCGAGGAACTGGCGCGGGAGTACGAGGCGGCCGCCGAATATTGCGAATTGCTGACCGACGTCCGGCGGCTGGCGAAGACGCACACGATCGTGCAAGAGGGCCTCGCGAAGGAGCTGTTCAATCAGGTCAAGGAGAACTTCCTCGGGCTGAAGAAGTCCATCAACGCCGAGTGGCTCGACCCGGTTACGGCGGAGAACATTCGCATGCTCCGCCGCAACGTTCGCCGCGACCTCGGCCGCCCCGGTCGCTAGTCTCCGACTCCCTCGGTCTACTGCGCGCCTGGCAACGGGTGCTTGTAGACCGGGTACGCGGGGCGGGGGAAGGTCGGGAGCGGGTTGTTCTTCAACTGCTCCAGCGCCACAGCGACTGCCCGTTCGAGCTGCGGATCGTGACCCTCGTGGACGAGCTTGGGATCCTGCTCGACCTCCACGTCCGGCGGGATGCCCTGATTCTCGACCTCCCACTGGCCGCCGAGGCCGTAGATCGCCCAACGGGGGGCGGTGATGGTGCCGCTGTCGATCAGGGTCGGGTAATTGCCGATGCCGACCAGGCCACCCCACGTGCGCATGCCGACCAGCGTCCCGACGCCCGCCTTGCGGAAGTACCACGGCAGCGCATCGCCGCCGGAGCCGGAGAACTGGTTGATGATCATGACCTTCGGTCCGAAGATCGCTGAGATCGGCTCGGTGTAGTCCTCACCTTCGCGCGTCATGACGCGGCTCATCGGCTTGCGGCCCAGGTAATCGACGATGTAGTCGGCGAGGTCGCCGCCGTGGTTGAAGCGTTCGTCGATGATGGCGCCCTCCTTCCCGACCTGCGAGAAGTAGTAGCGGTTGAAGTTCGTGTAGCCGCCTTCGGCGGTGTCGGGGAGATAGACATACGCGAGGCGGCCGCCGCTGAGCTCATCGACCTTGCGGCGGTTCGCGTCGATCCATCCGAGCTTGCGCAACTGACGCTCGCTCTCGATCGGTACGACGGTGACATTGCGCGCGCCCGTCCCGTCGGGCGACGCACCGACCCGGATGGTCGTCTGCACGCCCGCGGTGTTCTGGAAGTAGCTGTAGACGTCATTCGACCCCTGCACGTCGACGCCGTTGACGGCGAGGAGGTAGTCGCCCTCGTGGACGTCGACGCCCGGCTCGGTGAGCGGCGCGCGCAGCTCGGGGTTCCAGTTCTCCCCCTTGATGATGTGCGTGATGCGATAGCGGCCGTTCTCGAGGTCGTAATCGGCGCCCAACAAGCCGACCCTGACGGCGTCGACCGGCGGCCTGTCGCCCCGCCCGACGAACGTGTGGCCGACGCTGATGTTGCCGGTCATCTCTTCGAACAGATACGTCAGGTCGTCGCGGCTGCCGACGCCGGCGAGGTAGGGCTGGTAGGCCTTCTTCGCGGCGGCGAGATCGAAACCGTGGGAGTGCGCGTCGTACAGGAAATCCCGCTCGATGCGCCAGACCTCGTCGTACATCTGCCGCCACTCGGCAGGCGGATCGGTGTAGATCTGCATGGAGGCGACGTCGAGAGCGCCCTCGTCGCTCGCCGGAGCTGCAGTCTTGTGGATCGCCCAGCTCTTGCCGCTGCGGACGAGCATCTTCTCGCCGTCGCTGGAGAGGTAGAACTGCGACACGCCCTTCGTCAGCGGCTCGACTTTCCGCTTCTCGAGATCGAAATGGACGATGTCGAACTTCGGCGGACCGCCGCTGATATCGACGACCGGGAACTGCTCGAGGAAGATCTGCCCTTCCTTGCCGGCGAAGACTCCGCCGTAGTTCTGCGGTGGGATCGGAAGCGAGACGATGCGCTGGCCGAGGTTCTCGAAGTCGATCGTCACCGGGGCGGGAGGCTTCTGTGGAGTGACCTTCTCGTCGCCTTTGGCGGCCGTCTTGTCGTCCGGCTTGGCCGCTTCCTTCGCCGAGTCGGCCGCGGACGGTTTTGCCTCGGGCGCGACCTTCTCTTCGTCGCTTTCCGGTGGCACCGGCGAGGGGAGGTCCTTGCGGAGCACCGCGGCGTAGACGGCGCGCGACTGGGGACGGCCGATGCTCGACATGTCGAGCCAGGCGGCGCCGAGGCCGATGTCGGTGCTGGCAGTGAAATAGAGGTACTTACCGCCGCGGTCGAACTGCGGGTAGAGCGCGTCGCTCGTGCCGTCGGTGATCTGCGTCGGCTTCGCGCCCGGGAGCGAGTAGATGAAGACGGCGTGCTGCTGGCTCGGGAGCTGTTTCGTGTACGCGAGCCATTTGCTGTCGGGCGACCACGCCTCGTCGAACTCGTGCGCCGGAGAGTCGAAGCGGTCGGTGTCGACCTTCGTGATCTTGCCGGTGGCGACGTCCGCAATCCAGAGGTTGAGGCGCTTGTCGCTGAACGCGATCTGCTTCGAGTCGGGCGACCAGAGCGGCCGGTAGAAGTACGACGGGGGGTTCCCTAACGCGATCTTCTTCGTGGCGGCCGTTCCGCTCTGATCTGCAAGATGCAGCGCGTACTCGCCCGATTCGTCGGAGAAGAACGCGATCCACCGGCCGTCCGGCGACCAGGCGGGATCGCGGTCCGCGACGCCTGGCGAGTGCGTGAGGTTGCGAAAATCGCCCTTCTCGGCCGGAAGCGTGACGATCTCGCCCCGCGTCTCGAAAACGGCGCGCTGTCCGGTCGGCGAGATGGCGGCGTTCTCAATCCCTCTGATCGGGTCGACCTTCTCGAAGTGCGGTCTGAGCTGTGGGAGATCGGCGTCGATGGTGACGTCGATCTTTCTGTCTTTGCCCGTGGCAGGATCGAAGAGGTGCAGGGTGCCGAACTGCGAGTAGACGATCACGCCGCCGCCGGCCGAAGCAGAGCTGAAGTCGACGCCACTGTTCGGGATGACGGCGGTGATCGCCTTCGTGCCGGCGTCGTATGCATAAAGAGCGACTGAACCGGTCCGGTCGGAGAGGAAGTAGACCTTGTCGCCGACCCACATCGGATTGGAGTCGTTCGAGTTCTTTTCCTGCGGCACCTTCACGACGCCGAAGTCGGTGAGGTTCGCGATCCAGATCGTGCGCGTCTGGCCGCCGCGGTAGCCCTTCCACGCCCGCTGCCACTGGAAATTCGGCTCGTAGGCGAGGTGCGTTCCATCCGGCGAATACGACGCTTCCTCGACGCGCGCCAGCGGTACCTCGGTCGGCGCGCCGCCGGTCACGGGAACGGTGTAGAGCTGCGCCGGGTCGTTCGGGCTGCGGCGCGTCGAAGTGAACGCAATCCGCTTCCCGTCGGGCGTCCACCCGGCGACGAGGTCGGTGCCCGGATGGTACGTCAGCCGGCGCGGCTGTCCGCCGGCCGACGGCACGACGTAGACGTCGACGTTGCCGTCGTAGTCGCCGCTGAATGCGACCATCGATCCGTCGGGCGAGAAGACGGGATGACTCTCGCGCGAGGTCCCGGCGACGAGGCGTCGCGCTTCGCCGCCGTCGCGCCCGACGATCCAGATTTGGCCGGCCCAGGCGAACGCGATCTGTGTCGCGCTCACGCTCGGAGTCTGAATGAGCAGCGGCCGCGGCGCGGCATGCGCAGGAATCACGGCAAACAGGGCGAGGACGGCGACGCCGATTCGGATGTTCATGTGTGCGCCAGTATACGGAGCTTGCCCACCGTACAATCGCGCCATGAAGTTCGTCGTCGTTGCTTGCGCGGTTCTTTTCGCCACCACCGCCACCGCCACCGCCACCGCGGCCGATCAGCCGTCGCGCCGCGCAGACAAGGGATGCGCATGGCGAAAGCTGTCCGATGCGACCCTAGGCCTGGAAGCGTGGGTGCAGCGCTGCACCTACGCGGCGAACCGCACGATCGACTTCGTCGTTCGCGATCACGCCCTCGTCATGCGCGACTCGGACGGGCGCGAGCCGGAGACCGTGATCCGCTTCTTCGATCTTCAGCCGGGCGAGAGCACCGAGGGGGGACTGCGGCGGATCTTCACCTCGCACACGGATGCCAAGACCGCCAGGCGCTGTGTTCTCGCGCCGTACAAGCCCGCGGCGAAACGCTCGGAGGTGAAGCGCTACGACTTCGTCCCCGACAAGGCATACCAGAAGGCGCTCGATTCCGTGAAGGACGACGGCGTTCCTGATCCCCCTTGCGGCGACCTCGGCACGCAGCCTGACTCCGTCCAGTATTTCGAGGTGCAGCCGTCAAGCGGCTCGCGCAAGGTCATGCTCGTCGACGCCGGGCAGGACGTCCCGCTGTTCGACGAGGAGACGTTGCGGCTGCTTCCCGCGAAGAAGTAGTAGTCACCGGTTGCCGCCCGGCGACGGTGCGATCCGTTGCAGCACTTTCCCGTCGGCATCGAAGAACGTCAGACTTGCACTGCCATCGGCGAGGACTTCCAGCGAAACGCGTTTCTTGCCTGCGGCATCGCGGAGGTCTACGCGCGCGGAACCGTCCTCGTTCTTTCCGACCCAGATACGGCGATGGCCCTGCGCGTCCGGCGGGCTGTCGCTCACGACGAGGCCTGCGAATTTGTCTTCGGAGTCGTGGACGCCGATCAACTGGACCTCCTGGTTCCCTTCGTAGCGGTCGAAGGAGAGCGCGCCGCCCGAGTCGACGACCTTTCCGCTCGCGTTCTTGCGACCGCCGAAGATCAGGCCTCCGTTCTCGGAGCCTTCATCGTTGTAGAACAGCATCCCCGCCTGGGGGCGCTCGAACGGCTTCTCTTTTCCGCGAACGATGATCCCGGGAAGGCGAGCATGGTCCGAAATGACCATCCGCAACGTGCCGTCCGGTTCACGCACGTTGATGCGTTGGACGTCGATCTCGTCGAAATGTGCGCGCCGCGACGGCACCGCGGCGATCGTCACGAGAGCAATCAACAGAATCGTCACTACGGTCGCGTAGATCTCCAGCGTCTTTTTCAACCGCGCCTCCAACCTTAGTTTCGCGGACTCTTCGCAAACGATCTGCCATGACTGTCGAGTGCGCTTTCGGCACCTGGCGTGGGGTCGCGGCGCCGTGCTCGCGAGGCAGTCAGCTCGGCTTAACCGAGCGTGAAGTACGACTTACGGACGCGGCTAGATAGCAATAACGAAATGGTGATCGCGTGCGTCCGTTGACTTCCGCGTCGGCAGTCCGTGACGAGTCGCGTACGAGTGCTTCCGTTAGAGAGCACGAGTGTTTACTTTGGGTGTCACCGCGCGAGATAACCTCTCCTTTCAATCCTTTGGAGGAGGTCTGGTTTGCGCGAACGTGCGATCTCTATTCTGGTGGCGACCAATGTGGCCAGCATCGCGGTCTCGAGTGTCCTTCTTCTCACGGCTTTCAGTTCGCCGCGAACGGCGAAGTTCACGGAGGTCACTGCGGAGCGGATCAACATCGTCGGGTCGAGCGGCAAACCGGTTCTCGTGCTGTCGAACCGCGACCGGATGCCGGGACCGTCGATGCACGGCAAGACGTATCCGCGTTCCGTCTCCGAGGGGAGGGAGCTGTTGTCGGGAATGCTCTTCTTCAACGACCGAGGAGATGAGGTTGGGGGCTTGCTCTTCAACGGATTCCAGAAGGGAAGCGGCTCGAGCGACTACGGCGCCCTCGGTCATCTCTCGTTCGATCAGTGGAGACAGAATCAGGTCATCGCGCTGCAATACAACGATCACGGCACCAGGCGCCGCGCCGGCCTCATGATCTGGGACCGTCCGACGGACATTCCGATGAGCGAGGAGCTCGATCGTGCCGTGAAGATGCAGTCCGCACCGGAAAGTGAGCGGCCGGCCCTTCGGCAAGAGGTCGAAGGCGCGCGCGCCAAGGGTGCCTTGGGGACGCAGCGAGTCTTCATCGGCAGCGAGGACAAGACCGCGCAGGTTCTGCTCAGCGATACGAAGGGCCACGTGCGAGCGAAGCTGTACGTCGGCCCGGATGGCCAGCCGCACCTCGACTTCCTGCGAGAGGATGGGAGCGCCGAGGCAACGTATCCGCCGGTGAACCGCTAGAACGGAGTTACGTCCCACCTGGGGCGTTCGCGCCAGCGGTCGTGGAACCAGACCCATTGTTCGGGGGCGCGGCGGATTTGTTCTTCGATGGCGCCGGTGATGCGGGTGGTGAGGGCGATGGGGTCATCGTCGCGGGTGCAGCGGAACGGTTCGGAGAATTTGAGGATCTGTTTTCCGTCGGCGCGGCGCTCGGCGAGAGCGATGGTGACCCATGCTTCGCTGCGGATGGCGAAGCGGGTGGGGCCGATCGGAGTCGGCGCTGGGATTCCGAAGAAGGGGACTTTCACGCTCTCGGTGCGGATGTTCTGATCCAACACGAACGCGAGCATGCCGCCCTTGCGGACGACGGTGATCATGTCGCGGGCTGACGACGGCGAGCCGCGGTCGATCGTCCTTACGCCGGACTTCGCGCGGAGGTCGGTGATGAAGCGGTTCATCTCCGGCTCGTCGCGCTCGCGCTGCAGCACGCTGACGGGGCGGCCGTACATCCCCATCGAGTAGCAGAGCCACTCCCAGTTTCCGCAGTGCGCCGTGAAGGTGATGACGCCGTCGCCGTCGTCGATCACTTTCAGCACGTCGTCCATGCCGGTGACGATGTTGAGCGCATCGCGCTTCGCGACGTCGAGCCTCGGCATCCAGAGGATCTCGGCGAGCGATGCGCCGAGGTGCAGGAACATGGCGTGAATCGTTCGACGGCACTGCGCATTGCTCCAGGCGGGGAATGCCATGGCGATGTTGCGCAGCGCCTTGCGGCGTTCGCGGCGGACGAGGTGCCAGGCAACGTGGCCGAGCGCGCGGCCGATCGTCCTCGCTGCCTTGAGCGGCAACATGCGCACGATGGCTCCGATGAGGAGCAGCGTGCGGTAGATGGCGCGTCCCCTAAATGCTCTGAGCTTCGGGCTTGCCAACGACGAAGTCCTCCAGAATGGAGTCCCACACGCCGCGCTCGCGCAGCAGCCGCTCGACGACTTCGCGGAACGCGCCCTTGCCGCCGCGCGCCTCGAGTTTCCACGTCGCCTCCTCGCGCACCTCGGCGGCGGCGTCAGCCGGCGCGGCGGAGATCGCGGCGACCGACATCGGGCCGAGGTCGGGGAGGTCGTCGCCGATGTAGAGGATCTCCTCGAACGTGATGTTCAGCTTCTGGGCGAGTCGCTGCACTTCTTCGAGCTTGTTCGCCGCGCCCTGCCGGAGCTCGACGATGCCGAGCTCGCGCGCGCGGCGCGTCAGCGCAGGTGAGCTGCGCGAGGTCACGAGCGCCACCTCGACGCCGGACTTCTGCGCCAGTTTCACGGCGAGTCCGTCGCGGACATTGAACTCCTTGATCTCGCGGTGCTCGCCGAGGTAGATGATCCGGCCGTCGGTCCAGACGCCGTCGACGTCGCTCACGATCAGGCGGATGTCGCTTGCTTTCGCCATCGGGTGGAGATGGTGACATACTCGGATCGGCTTCGCAGGCCAGGTCATTCCTTTCGGTGGTCAAACGGTCGTTGTTCATCGTTGCTCTCCTTTTTGCGCCCGTCGTGTTTGCGCAATCGGCCGACGTGTCGGTGCTCAAGACCGCGTCGCCGGAGCCGGTTGCGGTGGGCGGCACGTTGACGTACACGATATCCGTGAGCAGCGAAGGGCCGGACGACGCGTCGAACGTCGTGTTGACCGATCCGCTCCCTCCCGGCGTTCTCTTTCAGTCGGTCTCGCCCAATGCGGGCTGGATTTGTACGACGCCGGCCGCCAACGCGAACGGCACATTGACCTGCTCGACGGCGACGTTCGCTCCAGGCACGGTCGAGTTCTCGCTCGTGACGACCGTCTCGCCTTCGGTGAGCGACGGCACGCACCTCACCAACGTGGCGACCGTCAGCTCGACCACAGCGGACCCGCTGTCCAACAACAACTCCTCGGAGACGACGAGCACCGTTGCGGCACCTCCCGGCGCGACGCTGAACATCACCAAGAGCGGCAGCCCCGATCCGGCGACGGCGGGGACCGATCTGACCTACACCATCACGGCATCGAACGATGGCGGCGTCGATGTCGACGTTGCGGCGGTGCGAGACCCGCTCCCCGCATCGACGACGTTTGTTTCCGTCTCTGTGCCGGCCGGATGGTCCTGCACCACTCCGCCGCCCGGCTCGGGTGGGACGGTGACGTGCAGCGACTCTTCACCCATGCCTCCGTCGACGTCGGCCGCGTTCACGCTGGTCGTGCACGTCGATCCGTCGGCACCGGCGGGCGGTCTGACGAACGAGGCCTTTTTCGACGCGACCATCAGCGGTCGTTCGACGACCATTTCGACTTCCGTCATGACGCAGGTCGTCGTCTCGGCGGATCTCTCGGTCAGCAAGAGCGACAGCCCCGATCCGGTGGCGGCGGGGGGCAACATCACATACACGATCGGGGTTACGAATGCCGGTCCGAGCGACGCGTCGTCGCCAATGCTGTCGGACACGATTCCGGCGTCGACGTCGTTCGTGTCGATCACGTCTCCGGCGGGATGGTCGTGTTCGGGAACTTCGACCATCACGTGCGGCACGGCGTCGATGGCGCCGTCGACGGCGCTCTTTCAGCTCGTTGTGAAGGCGGGGTTCAGCGCCGCCGGCACGACCGTGTCGAACACGGCGACCGTGTCATCGGCGTCGGACACGAACACGGCGAACAACAGCGCCACGGCAACGACGGCGGTGAGTCTCGTGCCGACGACGACGGCCGTTTCCGTCTCGCCATCGGCCCCGTACCTTGGGCAGACCGTCACGTTCACCGCGAATGTGATCGACGGGAGCTTCACGCCGGCAGGGACGGTGCAGTTCAACATCAACGCCCTGCCCGTGGGATCGCCGGTGATACTCGTTGGCGGCGCGGCGACGTACAGCACAAGCACGCTCCCACCCGGTACCTACACCGTTTCCGCTGACTACTCGGGCGGCGGAGGGTTCGCGCCCAGCAGCGGAAGCGCACCGCCGTTCACGGTCGCAAGCATCACGATCTCGCAGATCCCGCTCTTGGGAGCGCGCGAACTGCTGATGCTGGCTCTGCTTCTAGCGGGTGTCGCGATCGTCACGCTGAAGCGAGTGTAGGGTGCGGCTCTCAGCCGCACCGGGCCGGCTGAGAGCCGGCCCCTACACGCCCGGCGGCACACAGAAGCATTGGCCCACCACCCGTCTAGTGCCGGAAGTGGCGTTCGCCGGTGAAGACCATCGTTACGCCGCGCTCGTTGGCGGCGGCGATGACCTCGGGGTCGCGGACGGAGCCGCCGGGTTGGATGATGGCGCGGACGCCGGCGTCGGCGAGGATGTCGACGCCGTCGCGGAAGGGGAAGAAGGCGTCGGAGGCGGCGAAGGAGCCGGCGGTGGGGAGGATCGACTTCATGATCGCGACTTTCGCCGCGTCGACGCGGCTCATCTGTCCGGCGCCGATGCCGACCGACTGCGACTCGTTCGTCAGGACGATCGCGTTCGACTTCACGTGGGCGCAGACGATCCACGCGAACTCGAGGCCGTTCATTTCTTCCTGCGACGGCTGGCGTTCGGTGACGACTTTCCACGGGTCGCGCGTGGTGATCCGGTCGGGCTGCTGCGCGAGGATGCCTCCCGCGGCGCTGCGGAACTCGAGCTCAGGTAGTGCGGCGGTCGTCGTGACGAGGCGTAGGTTCTTCTTCTTCGAGAGGATCGAGCGCGCCTCGTCGGTGAAGGAAGGCGCGACGATGACCTCGAGAAACATGTCGGCGATGCGCTGAGCGGACGCGGCGTCGAATTCGCGGTTGGCGCCGATGATGCCGCCGAATGCCGACACCGGATCGGATTCGAGGGCGGCGCGAAGCGCGTCATCGAGCGAGTCGCGGCGCGCGACACCGCAGGGATTCGTGTGTTTGATGATCGCGATCGCCGGTTCGGCAAATCCGTGTGCGATGCGGATGGCGGAGTCGAGGTCAAGGAGGTTGTTGTACGACAGCTCTTTGCCCTGGAGCTGTTCGAACGGGCGGGAGCCTTTGCGGACGTAGAAGGAGGCGGTTTGTTGGGGGTTTTCGCCGTAGCGGAGGTCTTGGAACTTGGTTAGTGTAAGTGTGAGGTTGCCGGATTGCCGGGTTGCCGGGTTGCCCAGGAATTGGGCGATCGTGGCGTCGTAGGCGCTCGTCTTCTCGAAGACGGCGATGGTGGCGAGGAGGCGGAAGGCGTCGGTGATCTCGCCGCGCTCGAATTCCTCGATGAAGTCGTTGTAGAGCGACGGGTCGCAGAGGGGGAGGACGTACTTGTGGTTCTTCGCCGCGGCGCGGAGCATCGAAGGGCCGCCGATGTCGATCTGTTCGATCGCCTCATCCGCAGTCACTCCCTCCTTCGCGACGGTCGTCTCGAAGGGATAGAGATTGACGACGACGAGATCGATTGGCGGGATGGCGAGTCTCTCGACGTCGGCGACGTGATCTGGTTTGGCGCGGTCGTGGAGGATGGCGCCGAAGACTTTCGGCGTCAGCGTCTTCACGCGGCCGCCGAGGATCTCGGGGGCGCCGGACCACTGCGAGATCGAGGTTACCGGGATGCCGGCGTCGGCGAGGTGTTTCGCGGTGCCGCCGGTCGAGAGGATCTCGACGTCGTGCGCCGCGAGAACCTGCGCGAGCTCGATGATTCCGGTTTTGTCGGAGACGGAGAGGATGGCGCGTTCAATTCGACGGTGTGGCATTGAGGATCAGATTACCGCCGTGCATGACTGATGCGGAGCGCACATCGCCGCCGGCTTCCCTCCAGATGTAGTAGTAGAGGTTCACGAGGTCGGTGACGGCGTGCGAATAGCAGACGGCCGCGATGCCGAACGCCGTGGAGTGATCGTCGAAGTCGGCGGAGGTGCGGCGCTCGCCGTCATCCGGGAGGTACTCGCTGGTCATGAGCGGATAGAAGTGGACGGTTCGCGTCACGGCGCGCTCGACGATGGTCGAGACGTTCGGCTGGTCGTCGAGTCCGTAGAAGACGGTCGGGAACTTCGCCATCCGCTGCTCGAAGTACTGCTCGAAGTCGTTCTGCGATGGGTCGAGGCGCGGGTCGTCGTGGGAGACGTGGAAGGGGTTGTTGGCGTCGGCGACGAGGTGCGCGAGGATGCCGAGGTGCTCGACGACCTGGGTCATCGACTCGCGCTTACGCAGCATCGAGATCGTCTTCGCGGTCTCCGACTCGATGCGCTCGCGCAGTTTCCCGCTGCGTGAGAGGACGAAGTAGCGGTGCGTCTCGCTTCCTTCCTCACTCTGCGCGCGCGCGATGCCGGTCTTGTACGACGGGTCGTAGTGGGTCAGCACGAGGCGGAGGTCGGGGGGCGCCAGCATCGCCCCCTTCTCCGCGATCCGCTCGTCGGACGCACGCGTCCAGGCGTGAGCCGAAAGCGGAAGGAAGAGGAGCACGGCGAGGAGGCGTTTCACCGGCGGCAATGGTAGCAGCCCGCGACGCCTTCGCACGCCATCTCGAGCGCCTGTACGCCTGCCGCGCGTGCCCGAATGTGGCGGGCTTGCCGGTGACCGGCCCGGTGCGGGGTGCGCGCGTGATGCTCGTCGGCCAGGCGCCCGGTCCGCACGAGGCGGAGCATGCGAAGCCGTTCGCATACACGGCGGGGAAGCGGATGTTCGCCTGGTTCGCGGATGCGCTCGGAGTGTCCGAGGAGGAGTTCCGGGAGCGCGTGTACATCTCGGCAGTGATCCGCTGTTTTCCGGGGAAGGACGTGAAGGCGGGCGGCGATCGGGTGCCGGATGCCGAGGAGATTGCACGTTGTGGCGAGCACCTCGATCGCGAGATGACGCTCCTCGCGCCGCGGCTGGTGATTGCCGTGGGGACTCTGGCCTCCGCACAGCTCCTCGGCATCAGCCAGCTCAAAGATGCGGTCGGCCGCCGCCATCGCGCGGAACGTGCCGGACGGGAGTTCGACGTCGTCGTCCTTCCGCATCCTTCCGGCCGGTCGACGTGGCTGAACAAGCCGGAAAACGCGGAGCTGCTCCTTAAGTCGCTGGAGCTGATCCGTAGTCATCCGGCATTTCAGTCTTCGGCGAAGGCGGCGCTGTTCAAAAGCGGCTGATCGCCGACTGCGGTACGGAACGACCAGACGAGGATCGCTGCGACGGTGACGATCGGAACCATGACCGCGCCGATCGTCCACGATGGACCATTGAGTGCCATCGGATAGAAGAACGTCAGGCCGAACACTGCCTGCAAAGCGACGATCGCCAGAAGACCGTATCGTGCCGCGATGAAGACGAGCAGAAACGTGATCGCCGCGCCCACGACGGCGCGGGCGTGCTCGTCATGGGATGGAACTATTGTACGACCGTCAGATCACGAGGCGTCGGCGAACGCGGTCCGCGTGAGGTTGTCGCTCCCGCTCTCGGTCACGACGACGTCATCCTCGATTCGGATGCCGCCAAACTTGCGGAAGGCGTCGACCTTCTGCCAGTTGACGTATTTCGCGTTGTCGCTCTTCTGCAGCTCGGAGAGGAGCGGCTCGATGAAGTAGAGCCCCGGCTCGATCGTGAAGACCATCCGCGGCTCGACGCGACGCGTCAGTCGCAGGTACGGATGTCCCTCGGGTTTCGCAAGCGTCGATCCGTGCGCGTTCGCGGCGAAGCCGGCGACGTCGTGCACCTGGAGGCCGAGGAAGTGGCCGACGCCGTGCGGGAGGAATGTGCTGCTGATGCGCTTCTCGACCACGGCATCGGCGTCCAGATCTTTCACGAAGCCGAAGCGGACGACGATGTCGGCGACGCCGCGGTGGGCGGCGAAGTGGACGTCGGGATAGTTGACGTCGGGCGCGATCATGCCGACAAGCCCCCGCTGCATGTCGTCCATGGCGGCGAGGAGCTGCGCGAATTCATCTTTGTCGCGCGAGTAGGTACGGGTGATGTCGGAGGCGTAGCCGTTGACCGCGGCGCCGGCATCGATCAGGAACGAGTGGCGGCGCGTGACGTCGACCCGCTGACGCTCGTGCTGCGTGTAGTGCAGCACCGAGGCGTTCTCGTTGATCGCGATGATGTTCGAGTAGGGGATCTCCTCCTCCGTCTGGTCCGAGGCGCGGAGGTAGGCGAGGTGGATCTCGTACTCCGACTCGCCGGCGCGGAAGGCTTTCTCGGCCTCGCGATGACCGGCGACGCTGCGGACGTTCGCCAGGCGGATGCACTCGATCTCGTAGTCGGTCTTCCAAGAGCGCTCGTAGTGGAGCCGCAGCATGAGCGGCTCGGGATTCATGATGCCGCCTTGCAGGAATCCGCCCTCTTCGGCGATCACGGCGACGCGGCCGCTCGGAAAGTGCTGTTTGGCGTGAGCGGCGTCGGCGATGACGCGGATGTCGAACTCGTCGACCCAGAAACCCTGCGGCGTTCCGGCTGGCTTGTACCAGTAGTCGACCGGCTGGTAGTAAACGAGTACCGGCTTGCTGCCCGGCTGGTAGACGACGAAGCAGTTCGGGTTGTCGACGACCGGTACCCACCACTTGAAATGCGGGTTGACCTTGAACGGGTAGGGGGCGTCGTCGAGAAACTGGATGCGGAGGTCGCCGGCGGCGATGACGATGGCGTCGAAGCCTGCCTCGCTCAGCGCCTGGTCGGTACGTTCGCGGACCGTGCGGATGTGCGCGGGGTAGAGGGCGCCAAGCGTGTTCGTCGAGCTCATGGCGCGGGAGGATACGACGAAATGAGCGGCGCGCGACTGCCGTTCTGTCGCGTCATGGATACTAAAAGATGGATGGTCGCCGTCGCCGCAACAGCGGTCCTCGGCGGCTGTGCGACGACGCAGCCGTCAACAAAGACGCCGACCGTAGCGCCCGCGCCGGTCGAGACGCCTGCATCAGCGCTCGTGGACCACGCCGGCGACTCGATCGAGACCGCGATCGCAGTTCCGGCCGACGCACCCGAGGAAGGCTTCCGGTTTCAGAACGACTGGATATACGACCATTTCGGGACATTCCGCCGCCTCGGCGGCGGTACCGGCAACGCGGCCGGCCGCCGTTACGACGTCGTCGACATCGAGTTGAAGAACGGCGAGAAGCACAAGGTCTTCTTCGACATCACCGAGAACTGGAACCGGTGGACGCCACCGAAATGAAAAAGCCCCGCGCGAGCGGGGCTTTTTCCTTTCTGAGTGAGATACGGGTTACTGCTTGACGCAGCCGCCGGCCGAATTCGACCACTCGTACTGGTAGGCGAAACCGGTGGCTTGATCGATGAACGGCGTCGGGCTCCAGGCGCACTTGTCGTCCGCTTCGTTGCCGCTGCGGTCGTACCAGGCGTTGAGGTCCGGATCGCTGATCGCTTCGCGCGATTCGTGGATCGCGAAGTGGTTGGCGTTCTGGTTGGTGTTGAAGCCGGAGGTCTGGCAGCCGGAGCAGCTCGGGGAAGGCTCGATCGAGTACTTCACGTTGCGGCTGCCGTCGGTGAAGTCACCGTGATAGGCGCAGTACGCGAGGCTCGGTCCGCCGCAGGAGGTGCTGCTTCCGTCAGACGAGTAGGAGGTGGAGGGGATGAAGACCTGGTAGATCGTGTTGGTGTCTTCGGCGCCCCCGAAGAACTTCTTCACTTCGGCCTGCACGAGCGCATCGGTGACGTTGGCCGGCGGCGTAGAGGTGTCGAACTTGTCGTTCGCGCTGCCACCCATGTTCGTCGAGGCCGAGGAGCCGGCGCTGCGGTACTGGCTCAGCATGCGGTTGTAGTTGTACATGCCTGAGGTACGGAAGCTCTGCATCGCCGCCGTGTAGGAGTTTCCGGTGCCAAAGCCCCAGAAAATGCAGACGACTTTCGGAGCCGTCATGACTGGCCCACCGTGGTCGACCAGGTTCCGCGTCAGCAAATTGCCGGTGACCTTTGCGTCGCCGTTGCCGCGGGCCATGAACTTGTGAGAATGCGGGTTACCGTCATTGAGCTCGCTTTGAGCGTATGCGCCGGCCGCAATGGCCAGGGATGCGAGAATCACCAGGACCTTTTTCGTCATCTAGGGTTTCCTCTCCTATCTGTGACTGGGTGGGACGACTGAGATGGACGGGTCTAAGAGCAACCCGGCTGCCAGAAGTCAACAACGTGTTAAGTTGTTGAAAGGAAAGGCAAACCACAACCCGCAATGCCCCTACGTGGGTCAGAGACGGCTCGCATCGGCGTCTGATGCGGGGCAAGAGTTGAACACCGGGTCAACAAAAAACCCCGGCCGAAGCCGGGGTTTCCAGATCGGGAACTGTTGGGGGGGCTTACTGCTTGACGCAACCGCCGACGGAATTCGACCACTCATACTGGTAGGCGAAACCGGTGGCCTGGTCGATGAACGGGGTCGGGCTCCAGGCGCACTTGTCGTCCGCCTCGTTGCCGCTGCGGTCAAACCAAGCGTTCAGGTCGGGATCGCTGATCGCTTCGCGCGACTCGTGGATCATGAAGTGGTCGGCGTTCTGGTTGACGTTGAACCCGGAGGTCTGACAGCCGGAGCAGCTGGGATACGGTCCGATCGAGTACTTCACGTCGCGCGAGCCATCGGCGAAGTTGCCGTGGTAGGCGCAATAGGCGAGGTGCGGTCCGCCGCAGGAAGTGCTGGTGCCGTCGGACGAGTAGGAGGTGGACGGGATGAAGACCATGTAGATGGTGTTGGTGTCTTCCGCGCCGCCGAAGTACTTCTTCACTTCGGACTGCACGAGGGCGTCGGTGACGTTGGCCGGCGGCGTCGTGGAGTCGAACTTGTCATTCGCACTGCCGCCCATGTTCGTCGAGGCCGAGGAGCCGGCGCTACGGTACTGGCCGAGCATGCGGTTGTAGTTGTACATGCCGGTGTCCCGGAAGCTCTGCATCGCGGCGGTGTAGGAGTTTCCGGAGCCGAAGCCCCAGAAAATGCAGACGACCTTCGGCGCGGTCATGACCGGTCCGCCGTGATCGCTGAGGTTCTGCGTCCTGGCCTGGCCGGTCGGTTTGGCGTAGCCGCGTTCGAAGAACTTGTGGGAGTGGGGGTTGCCGTCGTTGATCTCGGACTGCGCGTACGCGCCTGCGGCAACAGCCGCGATAGCAAGGAGCACCAGGAGCCGTTTCGTCATCTAGCTTTTTCTCCTCAAAATTCGGTTGATTGTCAGACTTTTGGCCGAAGGCCGGAGCGCCGTTATGGCAACGTGGATGCCACTTAGTATAGGTCACATAAGTGACTGACGCTACAGCATTAGTGGTTGTGACGACAAAATCAGCGGGTCAAGAAGCGCGCCGAATCGGCCGGGAAGGCGGGGCAGAAATCTGACCGGGGGGTTAAGAATTGCGCCGGCTAACGCACCCAAGACCGAAACTTCTCAAAGCAACTGATCGATCGAGATCACGCGCTCTTCGCCGCCCGGCGCCCGGAAGACGGCGTGGTACCACCCTTTGACGGCGACCGGCGTCAGCTCTTCCTCTCCGAGCCTGAAGGACTTACGCGCGCCGAGGCGGAGGAAGACGCGTTCATACGCGGAGCGGGTGAGGGGGCGATCGGCCGGTCGTGTCGCGCGGCGGTCGTCGTACTTGCGTTCACGGCGGCGGCGACCTGCCGGCTGCTCCCGCCACGGAGGCTCGAGGCTCGCGTCGCGTCCGACGTCGTCGTACGCGGAAGGGCGGTCGTCGAGGTCGAGTAACCCGGTGGTCTTTCCCTGTAGAAGCGCGAACAGACGCCGGACGGTGAACGGATCGGCATAGCGCTCGATGCTCGACCGGAAGTGCTGCGCGGTCGCCAGCGCGATGTGGCGCAGCGACATCGTACGGCCGTCGGTCATCCGCCACTCTTCGACGTCAATATCGGCGGTGAACGGGTTTTTCGGGAAGTGAAAGTCGCGCGTGATCCATCCTTTGCGCGATGGATGGCGCCCGGGCTCGACGCTGGCGAGCAACGGGACGCCCGTCGCCTCCAGATCTTTGAGCAGGTACGAAGGCCACGCGATCACGTCGCGCACGATCCCGACGATCAGCGCGACGGTTGCCGCCATCAGCCCGGGATCGGGGGTGAAGTCGAGCGTGATCTCGATGCGGTCGCGGCGCGGACGGACCCCGATGCCGGTCGAGCGGCGGTTCGCACCGGTCACGATGACCGGCACCGGAAGGATGCGCGCGAGGAGCACGGCAAGCTTCTGGATGGTGCGGTTGCGGCCGCGCTCTTCGCGCGCGAGCTCGAACGAGACATTCGCATGGCAACTGAAGGCCTGCAAGCGGACGCGCGTGCCGTTCTTCTGCTCCCACGCGTCGAGCTGCTCGCGCACGAAGCGGATCTGTTCCCACAGACTGCGGACGACGCGCGCGACGCATTGCGGAGCGAGCTCGATGACAGGCGTGACGACTTCGAGCACGCCGCCATCAAAGTAGAGCGCGCCTCCGGTCGGGAGCTGCACCGACTTGGTGGTCCGCTTCAGCGTCGGTGTCGTGATGAAGGCGCGCGGCGTTCGCCAGTGTTCTTCCGGCGTCACTTCGGCATCATCGACGAAGACTTTGAACTCGGATTCGAGACCGATGACGGGCAACCGGAGCATGACACCCTTCGAGCAAGGGTCACGCCGGAGCGTCAGTGGAGCTGGAAGTTGAACTGGACCTCGTGCACCACTTCTTCAGGCTCGCCGTTCGCGTTCACGTACGGCGTGAACTTCCAGGTGCGGAGGGCGTGGGTCACGGTGTCGGCGAACATCTGCCGGTAGGGCGCGTCGATGATCGTGATGTCCTTCACGCGTCCGTCTTTCCCGATGACGTAGCGGACGACGACGTTGTCTTCGTAGCCGCGGATGCGCGCCTCTTCGGGATAGTTCGGGTACTCCTGGCGGAGCGCCTTGTTCGGCACGGTGTCGCCGCGCTTGACGTGGAGGCGTCCGTCGTCGGGCGGAGGGGGAGGAGGAGGCGGAGGCGTCCCGGTCCCTCCGTCGATGCCGCCGGCGATGCCGAGGTCGATGCCGACGCTGTTCGGCGTGAGGTTCTTGAATGCGTCAGGCGGGAGCGGCACAGGCACGATCGGCGGCGTGTCTTTCACGTCGGGGATCTTGTCGGGGATCACGGTCGGCGCCAGCAGCTTCGCGGCATCGATCAGCTTCTGCGGCACCTGCTGCGGCTGCAGCACCGGCTTCGGTGGAGGCGGCGGAGGCGGAGGGGGCGGCGGGAGCTCGACGAGCTCGTACGCGCGTGTCTGCCGAGGAGACTGGGTCGGGAAGTCGAGCTGGTTGAGCAGCGAGATCGCGATGCCGCCAATCACCAGCGCATGAAGTGTGAGCGACACCGGAAGCGTCTGGTAAAAGACGCGGTGACTACGCTTCGCGAACGCTTCAGGAGCGACTGTCTCGAACATTGCCAGGCCGGGAGAACAATCGTACCAGTGCTACAGCAGAATTGCGACTAAGAATTCACACGGTGCGGCAGACCGGCGTCCTCCCCGTGCATGAGTCGGGGGACTTCAGGAACGGCTCATTGGACGACCGGGCTGCCGAGAAATTAGAGGCGCGCCCGCGTTGAATTCGCTATCTTTTCGCGTCATCCGCAATGGCTCGCTACGTTCAACGCATCTCGCTCATGGGCAAGGAGCGCTGGATCGGCTGGGAAGTCGATGGCGTCGGCACGGAGATCCCGGGCCTCACGCTGGCCGATGACCTGTCGGACGATGAGCTGCGCGCGCGCGGGATCAAGGATTTCCATCAGCTCACGTTTGAGAGCTTCCTCGAGCTCGGCTCCGCCGTCGGCGGCGCGACGCCGGTACTGCTCGACGAAGACCTCGCCTTCCGGCTCGACGCGTTGCAGGTCGGGATGGACCGCTTCCGGAGTCAGGGGATCCACGCCGTCCCGCGCACGTTCCTCGCCTCCGTTTTCGGCGGTGAACAGCACATCGACGATCCGCGCGTCCAGGCGCGTTTCCGTTCGTGGCAGGCGGCGGGCGGCGTGGAGCTCGTCGGCGAGGAGGAGTGCTACCTCCGCATCACGGGGCGTCTCGCCTAGGCCGCGAGCTTCTCCAGCTCCTCCGCGATCTCGGCGTTCGTTGCGCGCGGCACCGTGGCGCCGTCGAAGCGCGCCAGGATGGGATCGAAGAAGCCGCGGGTGAAGAGTTGGGAGCGGATCTCGATGAACCGTAGCCGGATCGCTTCCGGAAGGGGACCGGGCATTCGTTTCAGGTCGGCCGCCAGCTGACGCATGGCATCCTTCATCTCTTCCATCGCTCGATCTCCTCCGCGATATCGTAGCCGACCCGTAGCGCGCCATGGAACTGGAGCTGATCATCCTCGTCGGACTGCAGGGGTCCGGCAAGACCACCTGGTACCACGAGCACTTCGCGGCAACGCATGTGCATGTGAGCAAGGACCTGATGCCGAACGCGCGCAACCGCGAAATGCGGCAGCAACAGCAGATCGAAGAGGCCCTCAGCGCCGGACGAAGCGTCGTGGTCGACAACACGAATCCGTCGATCGAGTCGCGTGCGCCGCTGGTCGCCGCCGGCCATCGTCGCGGCGCCCGCGTCATCGCCGTCTACTTCGAAGCGCATGTGCCGACCTCGCTCATGCGCAATCGCGCACGCGACGGAAAAGCGCGCGTCCCCGACGTCGCGATCTTCCGGACGAAGAAGCAGCTCGTTCCGCCCTCGCTCGAGGAAGGCTTCGACGAGATCCGGATCGTTCCGGCACAGCCGTGACCATGGCAGCGAACATGGCAGCGAAAATGGCGAAGCGCACCGCGCAACAGCTCCTCCGGCACGTCTTCCCGCCGATGCTCGCGACGCTCATCAGCGCGCCTCCGTCCGACGACCACAACTGGGCTTATGAGCTGAAGTACGACGGCTTCCGCGCCCTGACTGCAATCACGAACGGCGACATGGCGATCTGGAGCCGTAACGAGCTCGATCTCATCCCGCGCTTCCCGGAGGTCGCGAAGGCGGTCGCGAAATTGAAGCTTAGCGACGTCGTGCTAGACGGCGAGATAGTGGCCGAGGATGAGAAGGGCGTGCCGCGGTTCCAGTTGCTGCAGGGGGGGACGAATCGCGAAAAGATGATCGTCTTCGACATCTTGTGGCTTGATGGCGAGGACCTTCGCGGACGTCCGTACATCGAACGTCGCGCTACGCTCGAGAAGCTCTTGCGCCGCGCGCCGGCGGGCGTCGAGCCGGCGCAGACGCTCGCGATGGCCGGCTTCGACGCGCTGCACCACGCCGCCGGCGACGGATGGGAAGGGATCATCGCGAAACACCTCACCTCCGTTTATGACGGGCGCCGCTCGAAGGAGTGGGTGAAGGTGAAGGCGCTCAACGAGCAGGAGCTGGCGATCATCGGCTATACGCTGTCGAGCGCCACGACGCGCGAGATCGGCGCGCTGCACCTCGGCTACATCGGCGACGACAAGGAGATGCATTACGCGGGAAAGGTCGGCACCGGCTTCTCCTCGAAGCTCCGCGTCCAGCTGCGCGACCGTCTGGCGAAGGACGAAGTGCCGTCGTCGCCGGCGAAAGACGCCCCGCGCGCCCGCGATGCGCACTGGGTCAAGCCGCGTCTCGTGGCCCAGGTCGCGTTCACGGAGTGGACCGCCGACAACAGACTGCGCCATCCGTCATTCCTCGGATTGCGCGACGACAAGGCGCCGGAGGAAGTCGTGAGGGAGAGAGCTGCAAAGCAGCCGAGCACCAAAGCGAACGCCAAAGCCGCGAACGCCAAACCCCAAACCAAGTCCAAAGTCACGCTCACACACCCAGAGCGCGTGCTGTATCCGAAGGACGGCTACACCAAAGCCGACGTCCTCGCGTACTACGAGGCGATGGCGCAGCCGCTCATCAAGTCGCTGCACGGCCGGCCGCTCTCGCTCGAGCACTGGAACCAAGGCGTCGGCAAGCCTTCATGGTTCCACCAGCACCTCGGGCGCGAGGCTCCCGACTGGCTCAGCTCCGTCGAGACGCCGACGCGCACTTCGAGCCGCGCGAAAGTGAAGCACCTGACGGTCGACAACCTCGATGACGTGCGCTGGCTGGCGCAGATGTCGGTGCTGACAATCCACATGTGGGCCTCGCGCGCGCCGAAGCTCGAACAGGCGGACTGGCTCGTCTTCGATCTCGATCCGGCGAAAGGGAAGGGGATCGAACAGGCGATCGAAGCAGCCATCGTGATGCGCGGCCTCCTCGAACACCTCGAGCTTCCAAGCGTTCCGAAAACTTCAGGCAAGCGCGGCATCCATGTCTTCGTGCCACTGAAGCCGGGATACACGCACGAACAGGCTGCCGAATTCGCCTGCAGCATCGCGGCGGCCGTCACGCGCGAGGTGCCGACGATGACCGTCGAGCGCTCGCTCTCGAAACGCCGCGGGCGTCTCTATCTCGACTGCATGCAGAACGCGTACGGCAAGACGCTGGTCGCTCCGTATTCGCCCCGCGGCATTGACGGCGCACCGGTCTCCGCCCCGCTCAAGTGGGAAGAGGTCACGAAGAAGCTCGACCCGCTCAAGTTCAACATCCGGACGATGCCGGACCGCTACGCGAAGCTCGGCGATCTCTTCGAGCCGGCGCTGAAGAAGGGCGCCAAGCTGCCGGACTTGGCGTAGGGACTGTGGTGAATCGTCTAGACTCGCCGCCGTGACGAAGCGCGCAATCATTACCGGCGCCTCGAGCGGAATCGGCGCCGCGCTCGCGCGGGAGCTGTCGAAGCGCGGCTGGTCGCTTGCGCTGCTCGCGCGGCGGGGCGAGCTGCTCGACGAACTGAAACGCGAGCTGCGCGAGTCGTGCTCGGTCGTCTGCGACGTGACGGACCTTGCCTCGGTTCGCGAGGCGGTGCGCAAGAGTGAGGAGTTGCTCGGCGGACCGTTCGATCTGGCGGTCGCGAACGCCGGCATCAGCGTTCCGACGTGGGCGACGAAGTTCAACGTTGAAGACGCGGAACGGATCATGCGCGTCAACGTGTTCGGGATGTTCTATCTCTTCGACGCGGTGGTGCCTTCGATGGTCGAGAGAAAAAGCGGGCGCTTCGTCGGGATCGCCTCGATTGCCGGCCTCCGCGGGCTTCCCTCGGCGTCGGTCTACTCTGCGAGCAAGGCGGCGATGCAGAACTTTCTCGAGGCGAGCCGCGTCGAACTGGCGGCCGCCGGCGTTGGCGTCACGATCGTGAATCCCGGCTGGGTCGATACGCCGATCATCGAAAAGTACAGAGGACCGGTGCCGTTCCTCGTCTCCGCGCCGAAGGCGGCACGCATCATCGCGGACGGGATCGAGAGCGGTAAGAAGACGGTCGAGTTCCCGCTGCCGATGTCACTCCTCATGCGCACCGTTCGCGTCATGCCGGCGGCGCTCTACGACCGCGCGCTCCGGCCGTACGCGAAACGGAAGATCGATCCCTCGAAGGTCCGCCGATGAAGAAGCTGTGGCGCGAGACGTTCCGCGTTCGCATGTGGTCGTTCGTCAACGTCTTCTTCCTCTGGCTCACGCGGCCGCAGATCATCGCGCTGAACGACGACCGCTGCGTCGTCCGTATCCCGCTCAACTGGCGCACCCGCCGTCGCGACATCCACGCCATGTATCTCGGCACGCTTTGCATGGGCGCCGACGTCGCCGCGGGGCTGATCGCGTTCCGCCTCGTGCAGGCGCGCAAGGAGCGAGTCGCGTTCATCTTCAAGGACATACGGGGCGAATTTCTGAAACGGGCGGAAGGCGCCGTCGTCTTCACGAACGACGATGGGCCGCTGATTCAAGCCCTTCTGCAACGGACGCTGGCGTCGGGAGAACGGGAGGAGGCGACCGTGAATGTCACGGCGACCGTTCCCGAAAAGCTGGGCGACGAGCCGGTCGCCCGGTTCCAGCTCACGCTATCGCTCAAGAAGCGATGACCGCGGCCGTTGGCGCATCAGGATCGTCCGATGAGCCAACGGGCCGTCCCGATGCGCCATCGGACAATCCTGATGAGCGATCGGAAATCTCAGGCTAGTTTTCGCATGAACCACGATCTCGACGAAGAGCGGGCGATCGTGCGGATCGGCTTTCCGTGGTGGCTGCGGCCATTACTCATGAAAGAGGTGGCTGCGATCACGCTCGGCAGGCGGATTTGGATCCGCGCTGATGCCCGATCCGAATCGCTTCTGAGGCACGAGCTGATGCACGTCCGCCAGATGCGCGACCTCGGCATCATCCGCTTCGGCTGGCGCTACCTTCGCGAGTACGTCCGGAACCGTCTGGGCGGAATGCCCGCGGACGCTGCGTATCGCAATATCTCCTTTGAACGAGAGGCATTTGCGGCGGAGACGTATAATCCCGGGACCGGTAGAGAAGGATGATTCAATTTCATTCGCTCGAAATCCCGCAGCTCGAGCGGTTTCTCGAGCGCCAGCGAGCGGGGCTTTCGTTGAGAGGGGAGGCGTTCGACCTCGACCTCGTCCTTCGGCAAATCCTCCAGAAGGCGTATGAGTTCGTCCCCTCCGAGTCGGGCTCTATGCTGCTCGACGACCCGTACCGCAAAGTGGCCTCGAGGCGCGAGAACGAGCTGGTCTTCATCGCTACATTCGGCGACTCGTCGAGCAACCTGATTGGCCAGCGGCTCTCGGCGAAACACGGCATCGTCGGCCGCGTCTACCAGGCCGGTACGCCTCATCTCTCGGCCGACGTCGAGACCGACGAGTTTTTCTACCCGAACATCGACGAAGAGATCGGGCACAAGACGCACTCGATCGTGGCGGTGCCGATCTACATCGGGAAACACGTCTGCGGCGTCCTGGAGCTGGTCAACCGTCTCGACGGAAACACGTTCACGCAGCGTGACATGACGCTGCTGGAGATCTTCGCCGGCTACACGTCGTTCATGCTGCAGAACGCGCTCGACGCCAAGCGGGCGCACGAGCTGGCGAAGCGCGACGACCTGACGGGCCTCTTCAACGACCGCTGGTTCAACGTCCGGCTCAGCGAGGCGATCACGGAGTCGCGGAAGACGAAGCGCGACCTCGTCCTGATCTTCCTAGACCTCGACCGGTTCAAGTACATCAACGACGCGTACGGCCATCTCGCGGGCAGCCAGGTGCTGCGCGAGATCGGCTTCATCCTCAAGCGCATCGTGGAAGCGAGCAACGCCACGGTCGCGCGCTATGGCGGCGACGAGTTTGTGATCGTGCTTCCCGGTACGTCGCTCGAGGACGGCACTGCGCTCTGCGAGCAGATTCGCGAGACGATCGCGAGCACGACCTTCCTCGAGCGCGAGTGGGGATTCAACAACCCGGCGCTCAATCTGCGCGGCATCCTCTCCGCGTCGATCGGCATCGCGCAGTACGTGAGCAGCAGCGATACAGCACCCGATGAGCATGAGAAGAGCGAATTGTTGCGCCGCGCCGACGCGGCGATGTACCGCGCGAAGTCAGCAGGGAAGAATCAGGTGGTCGTATCTCGCGCGGGTGACGCGATCGACAGCACGCCCGGCGGAGAGCTTGCCGAGGGTCTTTCATTTTAGCGCAGCGCCCCATCAGAAGTAAGGACTGACGCGCGCGCAGACGCCCTGCTATCCTCCGCCATCTTTCGGAGGTGCACATTGGCCAGAATCAGGGCGGAATACATTTGGATTGACGGACAGAAACCGACGGCGAAGCTGCGATCGAAGACAAAGATCCTCGAGGGTCGCGTCAGCCACCTCGGCGACATCCCGGACTGGGGTTTCGACGGCTCCAGCACCTTCCAGTCGAGCGGCCACTTCAGCGATCTGCTCCTCCGCCCGGTCAAGTACAACCCCGATCCGCTGCGCGGAACCGATGACGTTCTCGTGCTCTGCGAAGTGCTCAATCCGGACGGGACGGTGCACTGGTCGAACACCCGCGCGCGCTGCCGGCAGGTGGCGGAAAAGTACGCCGATCACGATGCCTGGTTCGGCATCGAGCAGGAGTACACCTTCTTCGAAGGTGCGCGGCCGCTCGGTTGGCCCGACAACGGATTCCCGGCGCCACAGGGCGGCTACTACTGCGGCATCGGCGCCGATGAAGTCTTCGGCCGCGACATCGTCGAGGCGCATACCGACGCCTGTCTCCGCGCCGGCATTCACATCTACGGCACCAACGCCGAGGTCATGCCGGGGCAGTGGGAGTTCCAGATCGGTGCGATTCCGGCGCCCGAAGTCGGCGACGAGCTGTGGCTGGCACGCTGGCTCCTGTACCGGATCGCGGAGGACTTCGGCGTCACCGCGACGCTCTATCCGAAGCCGGTGAAGGGAGACTGGAACGGCGCGGGGGCGCACACGAACTTCTCGACGAAGGAGACGCGCGCCGAGGGCGGCCTCAAAGTGATCGAAGCGGCGATGAAGAAGCTCGAGCTCCGCCATGACGACCACATCAAAGTCTACGGCGCACACAACGAAGAGCGCCTCACCGGTCTGCATGAGACCTCGCCGATTCACGCGTTCCGCTACGGCCACCTCGACCGCGGGGCGTCGATGCGGATTCCGATGGCCACCGTCACGGACGGGAAGGGCTACTTCGAGGATCGCCGGCCGGCCGCGAACATGGATCCGTACGAAGTCTGCGCGATTTTGATCGAAACCGTTTGTGGTGATTGATCGTCTGATGGGATGAACGAGTGGGACCGGCTTGCTGGTCCCGCTCGTGCAGGCGCATAATCAATGGTGTTGATCGAGCAACTGCTCAATTTCGCCTGGCTCGCCCTCGCGATCGGATCGTTCGCGATGCTGCTGAGGCATCGCCGTGACGGCAAGGCGATCTTCGCGCTCGCTTTCGCGCTGGCGTTGTTGTTCCCGATCATCTCCGCCTCCGACGACATGATGAATGTCGATCGGGCGCTCGAGGAAGTTCTCGCGGTCCTCGCTTCATTCGCGATCGCGTTCATCCTCACCGTCGTGGCTAGGCTCTCGGCGGAGACACACATCCTCCCGGCGCTCATCCTCGCGCCGGAAGCCGGGACGCGCGGTCCGCCTCGCGGCTGATCACACGGCGCGCGCGCGCAGTTCGTAGTATCGGCACCATTCTGGCGCGTGACGCAGCCGTGGAACGGCGGCGTTCCCGCGTGTCAACGATCCCCTGCGTTGACACCCGGGCTGCGGGGGCGCCGCCATTCGACGGCTGTGTGAGCGTGATCCGTGATCCGTTATCCGTTATGCGTGAACCGTGATCCGCTTTTCATAACGGATAACGGATCACGGATAACGGATCACGGATAACGGATCACGGATCATGGATCACGGATCACGGTATCTCATCGCCAGGAGCGGTCTGCCTGGCGTCGATGCTGACGATTCCTTCGATGCTCACGAGGCTTTCCTCGATGGTGGTGAGGTCGAGGCCTCGTTCGGCGACGGCGGTGAAGACGGCACGCCAGATCACGCTTCCGGTGCTCCGCGTGGTCGAGTGGCGCAGCGCGAAGATCTCACGTGTAGCGGCGAACTCCCGCCATGCGCGGTTGACCGCCTGGAGCGACTCTTCGCTGCACTCGATCCGCACTTCGACCTCGCGCATCCGCGGACCGTGCGCGGCGACGACAGCAACGATCCGAGGCAATCCGAACTGCACGATGACGACGCCCACGAAGATCACCGCGCCGACGACGTAGTAGCCGAGGCCGATGGCGACGCCGGTGCTCGCATTCGCCCAGAGCGTGGCGGCGGTCGTCACGCCTTGGACCGTCGCGCCGCGGTGGATGATCACGCCGGCGCCGATGAAGCCGATGCCGGTGACAACCGCGGCCGCGAGCTGCGCCGGATTGTGATTGATGTCGCCGAACGTGTTCGACATCAGCGCGAATGCCGCCGCGCCGATGGCGACCAGCGCATTCGTCTTGATCCCGGCGACCTTGTGCCGCCACTCCCGCTCGATGCCGACGACCGCGCCGAAAACGAACGCCAGCGCGATGCGAAGGACGACGATCTTCGGGTCGAGCACGCCTAATGAATACTCATTTGCGGCACAGACAACAAGAAGCCCGCGGGGTACGGCACGTAGCCGTCGATGTTTTTCCGCATCACCGCCGCGTTGATCTGGTGGTACAGCGAGACGTACGGGAGGTCCTGCTGCACGATCTTCTGCACCTCGTCGTACATCGGCTTCCGCTTGGCGCGATCGAACGTCGCGCGTGCGTTGACGAGAAGCTCGTCGACCCGCGGATTCGAGTAGTAGCCGCGGTTCTGGCCGTTGGGCGGCATGTTCTTGGAGTAAAGGATCACGTACAGGAAGTCGGGGTCCTGCACGCCGTTGCGCGAGAGCGAATACATCTGGAAGTTGCCCTTGCCGATGTCTTCCATGAACGTCCCAAACTCGCTCTGCTGGATCGTGACGTTGATCCCGACCTGCTTGAGCATCTGCTGCATCATCTGCACGCGCAGCAGCGCCTCGGCGTCATTCGACGTCTTGAACGTCAGCCCGAAGCGTCCCTGCGGCCCGTTCTTGTAGCCCGCCTGGTCGAGAAGCTGGTTCGCCTTGTTCGGGTCGAAGGGATAGCTCGGCAGATTTTCGGCGCGCGCCCAGTGTCCCTGCCCGAAGATCGTGTCGCTCGGAACGGCGAAGCCGCGCATCGCGTCGCGCGACAGCTTCTGACGATCGATCGCGTACGCGATCGCCTGACGGACCGCGACCTTCGAGAGGATCGGATCGCGGAGGTTGAACTGCACGTACTGCCACACTGATCCGGGTGTTTTCGTCACCTTGAAGTCGGGGTTCTTGTCGAACTCGGCCACGTTCTCGAAGGGGATGTTGTTGACCTCGAAGCCGACGGTGCCGCGGCGCAGCTCCAGAACGCGCGTGGTGGCATCGGGGATGACGCGCACGATGACGTGTTTGATCTTGGGCGCGCCGAGGTGCCACTGGTCGAAGGCTTCCAGCTCGAGCCGGTCGTCTGGGGCGAAGTTGACGACCTTGTACGGCCCGCAGCCGATCGGCTTCGTCTTGTAGACGTTCGTGTCGGCGCCGGTCGGAAGGATTCCGAGCGTCAGGTTGTCGAACAGGCCGCCGTTCGGTTCTTTCAGCTTGAAGATGACGGTATGGTCGTCGGGCGTCTCGATGTGGTCGACCGCGGCGTAACCGGACTTCTTTGCTGACACGAACTTCGGGTCCATCAGCGAGTCGTAGGTCCACTTCACGTCGGACGCCTTCACCGGCTGCCCGTTATGAAACTTCGCGTTCGGGTTGAGGTGGAAGATGATCGTCTTGTCGTCCGGCGTTTCCCACTTCTCGGCGACGTCGGGGGCGTAGTTCATGTCGGGCGTGACGCGAACGAGGCCGCTGTAGATCAGGTCGGCCATGCGTCCCGACGCGTTGTCATTCCCGACGCGTGAGTCGAGATTGGTCGGACTCGACTGCCATGCGATGACCAGCGTGTCCTTCGCTCCGGCTGCCCCTCCCGCCTTCTTTTCACCGCCGCCGCAGGCGACGAACGACAGAGCGATCGCTAGGGCGAGGAAATGACGAACCTTCATGGTGACGACTCCTTCACTGCGCAGTCCGTTTACAAGAGAAGTGCCTGCTATCATCTCGCGTCAATGCGGCGTATTGCACTCTCTCTTTGTCTGCTGTTCGTGTTTCCGCTCGCAGCCCATGCGGCGCAACAGGCCGCGCGGCAGAAGGTGATCGTCCTCGGGTTCGACGGCGTCGACGCGCACTACACCGAACAGTGGATGAACGAGGGGAAGCTGCCGAACCTCGCCAAGCTCCGCGACGCCGGCACGTTCCGCCCCCTCCGACCGACCATTCCTGCGCAGACGCCGGTGTCGTGGTCGACGTTCTCGACCGGCATCGATCCCGGCCGGACGGGCATCTTCGACTTCCTGCGCCGCGATCCGAAGAACTATCTCCCGGTTTTCGCCGCGTTCGACGAGACGAAGGAGCCGTTCCTCTTCGGGACCAAGAACGCGCCGTACGCCGCCGTCGCCGTGCTTCTCATCCTCGCCCTCATCGCGGTCTTCATCTTCCGCGCGTCACGTATCGGCGGGACGATCGCGTTCGTCATTGCCATCGGCGCAGCGATCGGCGCCTTCGTCGCGGTCCAGAAGCTGATTCCGGTCACGCGACCCGGCGTGATCAACCGCCGGCAAGGCATCCCGTTCTGGGAGGCGGCCGCGCACGCCGGCAAGAAGACGATGGTCGTCCACGTCCCCGTGACTTTCCCGGCGAACGATTTCGGCGAAGACCAGCACCTCCTCTCCGGCCTCGGCGTCCCCGACATGTCGGGCCGCGTCGGCAAGCCGTTCTACTTCACGTCCGAGCTCGAGTTCCATCACGGGAGCGACAGCGGCGGCGGAAACGAATTTTCGATCGAGGTCGTGCAACTCGAGGACAACAAGGGCGTCATCCAAACGAAGATCCAGGGGCCGCCGAACAAGCTGTTCGGCGATCCGCCGTTCATCGCGATCCCGATGACGATCACCGTCGCGAACGACCGTAACTCGATCGAGATCGCTGTGAGTGACCAGAAGTTCACGCTGAAGCCGGGGGAGTGGACGGGGTGGGTGAACTTCGAGTTCCCGTTCAACGACCTGATCAAGCTGCACGGCATCAGCCGCTTCCACCTCATCTCTTCGCAGCCGGAAGTGAAGCTCTATCTTTCGCCGATCAACTTCGATCCGCGGAGCCTTCCGCCGGGGTTCAAGATCTCCTCGCCGACGCGGTGGGCGCCTGATCTCGCGAAGCAGTACGGACTGTACAAGACGCTGGGATGGGAGATCGACACCTGGGCGATCTCCGAGGGGTTTGCCACCGAGCAGATGTTCTGGGATGACATGGAGTGGACGGTCACGCAGAACCGGAAGATGTACGACTCGTTCCTCCAGAGCGACAACGACCTGATGGTGCAGTACTTCGAGTTCCCCGATCGCGTCGGCCACGTCTTCTGGCGCTTCATGGACCCGAAGCACCCCGCGTACGACGCGCGGCTCGCGGAGCAGTGGGGGGGCGCGCTGCTGCGCGCGTATCAGTTGATGGACTCGATCGTCGGCGACACGATGAAGGCGGCCGAGCAGCGCAACGCGGCACTAATCGTCGTCTCCGACCACGGTTTCGCGAGCTTCCGCAAGGCGGTGAACTACAACACATGGCTGGTCGTGAACGGTTATCTCGTGCTGAAGAGCGGCGTCCGCGTGAAGGAACGCAACGTCGAGATGCTCTTCAGCCAGGGCCAGTTCTGGGAGAACGTCGACTGGTCGAAGACCCGCGCGTACGCGATGGGCCTGGGCGAGGTGTACATCAACGTGAAGGGACGGGAGGGGCAGGGGATCGTCCAGCCGGGTCCCGAATACGACGCGTTGAAGGCGGAGCTGAAGCAGCGCCTCACGCAGTTCACCGATCCGGAGACGGGAGACAAGGTCGTGCGCCGCGTCCTCGCGCGCGAGGAGATCTACAAGAGCTTCGACCCGAACATGATCCCCGACCTCTTCGTCACGAACAACGACGGCTACCGCGTCTCCTGGCAAACCGCTCTCGGCGGCATCCCGAAGGACCTCCTCGAGCCGAACAAGCAGGTCTGGAGCGGCGATCACTGCTCCGTCGACCCCGAGATCGTGAAGGGCATCTTCTTCTACAACCGCAAGGTCGCCACCGCCCGCCCGCCCTACATCGCCGACATCTACCCGACCGTCCTCGGCCTCCTCGGCGTGAAGGCTCCGTATGAGTTGGATGGGGTGGAGTTGAAGTGAATTCTTTAGCTCTCAGCTCCAAGCGGTAGGTGATGGCCGATTCGTTTCGGAATCTGGTGGCGTGGAAGAAGTCGATGGAGCTCGTGCGCCCGCGGATCACTTTACGAAGCTCAGACGCAGGTGGAGATCGCACGGAATCTCGAATACATTTCGCATGACCAGTTCGCAATGCTCAACGAGCAGCGCGCCGAAGTCGGCAAGATCCTCAGCGGTCTCATTCGATCGATGGAGAGCCAATTCGGCTCGTCTGCTTTGAGCTTGGAGCTAAGAGCTTAGAGCTATTGGATTACAAACGTTTACTGACCAAAGTCGAGAAAACCGTCGAGGCGATCGAGGGCGGCGAGGGCGTGGGGTCGACGATTGCGTCGATCGCGACGGTCGTCACGAACAACTTTCGCGACGAGCTCGGGATCACGGGCGGCCGGATCTACGAGGCCCGCGGTGACGATACGTTCGAGCTCGTGGGGCGCTTCGGCGACTCGTTTGAGGCGCCGATCGGCATCGTGGTGCCGCGCGACTACCGCGCCGTCGAGCTGGTTCTCGAGAATGGCATCGTCGTCATGGGGCCGACGGATCCTGCGTTCGACCCGGTGCTCGAGGCGAGAATCGGTGCGCGGCGATTCGTCGCGGTGGCGGCCGGCGACGGTGAGTACATCCTCAGCTTCGACGTCGCCCCGGAGCTGAGCCGCGACGACATCCTCTTCTCGCTGAACCTCATCCGCTCGGTCATCAGCCAGCGGATCCGCGCCCAGCGCTATGAGTCGCTCATCGAGGAGGCGCAGCGCATTCAGGCGTCAATCCTCCCGTCGCGCGTTCCGCAGTACCCGGGCTTCGACATCTGGGGGAAGACGGTTCCCGCGGAGATCGTCAGCGGCGACTTCTACGACTTCATACCGATCACCGACAACATCCTCGGCCTCACGATCGCCGACGGCTCCGGCCACGGCCTGCCGGCAGCGCTAGTCGTCCGCGACATCTATATGGGTCTCCGCATGGCGACCGATCGCGACTTCAAGATCGTCCGGACGATGGAGAAGCTCAATCACATCATCCATCGCAGCCGCCTGACGACGAAGTTCGTCTCGTGCTTCTACGGCGAGCTCGAAACGGGCGGGATCCTCATCTACTCGAACGCCGGGCACAACGCGCCGTTCCTGCTGAAGGGAAATCACGTTGAGTACTTGCGCAATGGCGGACCGGTCTTCGGTCCTACTCCCGACGCGACGTACACGCGCGGATTCGCGAAGCTCGATGCGGGCGAGCTGCTGTGCATGTACACCGACGGAATCGTCGAGGCGCACGACCGCCAGGACCGCGAGTTCGGCCTCGAGCGTCTGCAGCGCGTCGTGAGGCAGAACCGGACGCGTTCCGCGCAGGAGATCGGCCAGGAAGTGCTGGCGCGCGTCGCGAAGTGGGGCCGCGCCGCGGAAGACGATCGAACGATCGTCATCGTGAAAGCAGTCCCCGCTTGAACGACGTCCTCTGGTTCAACGGCCGCTTCACGACCACCGAGGAACGCGTGCTCCGCGTGGAAGACCGCGGCTTTCTCTTCGGCGACGCCGTCTACGAGGTCTTCAAGTTCTTCGATCGAGGTCCGGTCTTCTTCCGCGAGCATTGGCAGCGGCTGGTGCGCGGCCTCGACGCGATCGAGATCGCCAATCCGTGGGACGAGTCGTCGTTCACGGAGACGATGCGCGGGCTGATCGAGCGTACGGCGTTCGATGACGGCATCGTCTACATCGAGGTCTCACGCGGAGACGGGGAGCGGTCGCATACCTGGCCCGACGGGATGAAGCCGACCGCCATCGCGTTCTCGCGCCGCCACACGTTTCCCGATGCGACGAAGAAGGAGCGCGGGATCCGCCTGGTCACCGAGGAGGATGTGAGGTGGAGGCATTGTGACGTCAAGTCGGTCAACCTCCTCGCCAACATTCTCGCGAAGCAGAAGGCGCAACGTGCCGGAGGCGATGAGGCGCTCCTAGTCGACGACGGCGTGGTTCGGGAGTGCTCGCACTCGAGCTTCTTCATCGTGAAGGACGAGCGCGTGATCACGCACCCTCTCGACTGCCATGTCCTTCCCGGTGTGACGCGCGACCGCGTGATCGCCTTGGCTGGCGACCGTATCGAGGAACGCTACTTCGGACTTGCAGAAGTCGCCGGCGCCGACGAGGTTTTCGCCACGAGCACCTCGCTCGCCGTGATGCCGGTGCGGCAGATCGATGACGGGCCCTGGCGTACGCGGGGCTCCATCACACTGGAGCTGCAACGGCTCCTCGATGACGCCGAGCGCGTCAGCGCGCATCGCTTGTAGTCCCAAGCGTTCCGCATTTCCTCGGTTCAAATTCATCGTTATTGATGTGCACAATATTGCCGCCTTCCCCCGGTGGCATTTTGGCGTTTTCAGTCACGCCTAACTGAGAGGGCGCCCTCCGAAAAAAGCACGCCGGTAAGTCCGGCTTCGGAGGGTTTATGCGTAATGTTTTCAGTCAGTTAGGCCGCGCTCTATCCACAGTAATCGTCGTTCTTTTGCTCGTCGCACCGGTGTCGCAGGGTGCGACTTTCCTGCTCGATCGAGACGGCGATTCAAGGCCGATTTTGGGGCCGATCAACCGCGTCATTCACGCGGCGAAAAGATGGATACCCGTCATCTGTGGCGACGAGCTTGTCGAGCCTCGTCCCTGATTACAAAACAGGGACGGACGTGCTCTTCGCTTCTCTCGTGACGGCTTCTAAATACTCGATTACGTGGCGCACGGCGGCTGGTGTTGCGTCGTGCGCCGCGAAGTGGCTCGCCAACTCCGCGAGTGCGGCGCGCGCGCGCTGATTGGCCGGGTTGAGCTCTGCGGCTGCGTCTTCGAAGACCGTCTGAGCTTCTCGTTCGCGATTTTCGGCGAGTAACTGTGCCGCGATGTCGAGGCCGCAAATCCCGGCCTCCTCCGAGAGTCCTTGTTCCGAGAAATTCTTTCGCGCACGGCGCAACCGGATCAACGCGTCAGTGCTTTGTCCGCGAGCTGCCAAAGTTCGTCCGATCGCAAGCTCGGTCCGAAGAGCGTCGACGTGCTTCCCAAGGCTGTTGAAGTGTGCGACAGCTTCGGAAGCGTGAATGTTCGCTTCGGTCGTGCGGCCAAGATGTACCTTGCAACACGCGATGTTGTTGTGGATCGTCGCCAGCGCTGCGGTATCGCGAACGCGCTCTGCAGTGGGAAGAAGATAAGTGAATGCATCGCACGCCGCCTCAATCTGTTGCTGTCGATAGAGGAGATTGCCTTCGCTGATTCCGCAGTGAAGGAGCCGTTTATAGTCGGCGTGTTGATCGAAGACCTGGTGAGCGTCGCGGAGGAGTAGCAGCGATTCGTCGAAGCGATGAAAGGCTTGCAGGGTGATCGCCTTCACCAGCCACACAATCGCTCGATCATGGGCCACGGTTCCGAACGGTTCGAGGGCCTTTTCTGCTCGTTCGACTGCTTCTAGCGCCTCTTCATGTCTGCCGTTAAATGTCAGCGCCTGTGCCCGATCCTTCCATGCATGTGCCCGGATCTGGGCGGTGACGACGGCGGGATACTGGTCGTCGGGCAGCGCGTCGGAGATCGTCGTTGCTAGGAGAGAAAGGGGGAGTGCGTCTTGCGGCTGCCGATCGAGAGCGGTGTCGATCTCGCGCGAAAGGCGCTCCAACGCGCCGTTCGTCTGTAGCTCGGAACGCGATGCGAGCGAGAGCCACTCTTCGCGCGGAGTTTCGCGCAGCAGTTGGCTCACGACCTCGGCGGCGTTGGTGCGCTCGACGACGATGCGTCGCGCGGCGGCGGCGAACTCTGCGACGCGTTCCGGGCTCGGACCTTTCATCGCGCGATCCCTTTTTCGTGAAAAGCCTTCTCGGCTCGCTTCAGGCACTTCGACACCAACTTCTGCGCGTACTTCGGCTTCACGCCGAGGTGTGCCGCGATCTCCGGAACCGTCATACCGGCGAAGTATCGCAGGCGGAGGATTTCCTGGTACCGCGGAGTGAGACCTTCGAGGACTCGACGCGCGGCGATCTGGTTCGTAAGGACATCGACGATCTCGCGCGACGCGGGATCAGGGTACTCGAGGTCGACTTCCGGGTCCGCATCGACGATTCGACGGTTCGAGCGCCAGTAGTGCCGGCTCGCGTGGCAGATCGCGCCGATCAGCCACGATCGAAGATCGGCGATCGTGTCCGACTTGCGCAGGTAGGTGAGAAACACCTCGTGCGCCAGCGTCTCGGCTTCCGTATCCGGCACCCGGAACTTGTTGATCGCGATGCTCGAGAGGAAGGCAAAGTTCTCTTCGTAGACCGCACGAAAACGTTCTTCGGCGGCCGCTGCGAGATCTGATTCAGTCGTCGCAACGCTCATCGCGATGGAAGTCCTAATTGGAGGTTTGGTGGACGAAAGAACGTTACCACGCTTCTCTTCCGATCGTTTGCGTTTCTTCGGTCATTTCTCTACTGACACTTAAGTGAGACGCACGTGGCGCTTTTCGCAATCAATCCGCGAGCGAGGTGCGAACATCTTCATGCGATCGATTGCTGATCCTTCCATCAGACAGATGGAAGTCGCTGCGCTGACGCACGAACGGCAATAGGAGAATGCGTCCGATCGTCACGTCGGACGCAGTCCGATAGGCGGGAACGCCGATGGTCACCTCATTCTGTGGGACTGCAAGCAAAATCGTGCGATGGAGATAGTCCCAACATGAGAAGAGGCTCGACCAGTTGCTGTTCGTCTCGCTGAGTTGGTCGGAGTGATGGACGCCGTGCATCCGCGGCGTTACGACGAAGCGGACGAGCCGTCGCTCCCATGCGATCGGCAGCTCGAGGTTCGAGTGATGGAAGAGGATCGACGCGAAGAGAATCACCTGCCACGTCCAGACGGCGAACGGTGTCGCGCCGAGGATGACGATCTGCGCCGCGCGGTAGAGCATCGAAAGCGCGTGCTCGCCGAAGTGAAAGCGGAGCGCCGTGGAAGTGTCCATGTCGCGATCGACGTGATGGACCAGATGGAAGCGCCAGAGGAACGGCACCCGATGATTCGCGTAGTGCCAGAACCAGAGCGTGTAGTCGAGCAGCAAGATCGACAGGACGGTTTGAACCGCCGCCGGCATCGAGACCCCGTTCAGCAAGCCGGCGCGGTGCAGCATCGTCCATCGTGAGATGGGAACTAACAGCGGCGTCTCTAGGAGGATCGCGACGGCCAGCGCCGTCGCTCCTGTCGTCAGATTCCGAACCGTACGCCGTGCTTTTGACTCGACGGAGCGTCGCAACGGGCGCCGCAGCTCGAGGAGCAGCATGACGCCGAAGACGACGGCGATCACGGCAGCTGTGATCACCGCCGCGAACCGCGGCGGCTGCGTCATGGGCAAATCCTACCGCGAACTACTGACCGAGATCCCTCGGCGTTCAAAGTAGCCGCGCAACCGCTTTGGATCCGCTTTCGAATCGGCAAGGGCAACGTAGGAGTCGGGGCGAATGAGATAAAGGGCGTCGCGCTGCAGGCCGGCAGCTCGCATGTCGTCGTTCCAGGAGAACCGATGCAACGGTACGTTCAGCGACGAGCAGACCTCTGCCACGCCGTCGCGAGGTTCGCCGTAGACGTGGACCTGCCATCTGAGCGTCGCAACGAACGCGAAGTTATCGGCGCTCGTCGAGATCTTCACCCATGGCAGGCGATCGCCGCCGTGAACCTTACCCGCCTTTCCCTCGCTGAGCGCGCTGTGGCGATACCGAATCTGCAGTTGTGACACGGTGTGGAAGAGGAACGCGCGAAGTCGATGGGAACGGAAGAGCAGTGGAACGACCCGAGGAAAGATGGAAGTTCGCACTCGTTCGGCGATCGGGCCGGGGCGGCTGGCAAACGTGAAGATTTGATCGGTGGTGCGCACGAGGCGGCGCGCGAACGCGATCCGCTCTTTCTCGTAGGTATCGAGGAGACTCTCCGCCGCCTCGCCTCGAATCACCGCCGCGAGCTTCCAGGCGAGATTCACGGCATCGCCGATGCCGGTGTTCATCCCTTGGGCGCCCACGGGGCTGTGGATGTGCGCGGCATCGCCGAGAAGAAACGCGCGGCCGTCCCGGAAGCGGCCGGCGACGCGGTGATGAACGCGGTACGTTGAGAACCAGTTCACCTTCTCGACGTTCAGCTTCATGCGGTCGATCGCTCGCCGGCTGACGTCTTCGAATTGCGGCTCCACGGCGTCGTCGCGCATCGTGCCGACCAGGCGCACGCGTTTCTTGCCGTCCATCGGAAAGAGCGCGAGGAGGTCGGCCTGATCGAGCTCGATGTGTATGTCGCTGTCGACGGGCGGCCCGGTGGCATCGACGTCAGCGACGTAGAAGAGCCGTGAATACGTTCCGCCGGCGAAGGAAGTCCCAGTCGCTGCTCGCACCGCGGAGCGCGCGCCGTCGCAACCCGCAATGAATGCGATCTCGCAGCTCTCTTCGACCCCATCCTTCGCCAGAATGGCGCGCACGCCGTCCGTCCGCTGGCCGAACCGGATCAACTCAGTCGAGCGCTCGACCGATATCCCTTCGTGCTCGAGGTGGCGGATCAATAGGCGCTCGTGCGCGTCTTGCGCGTAGATCAAGACGTAGGGGAAGGGGCTCTGACCCTCGCCGATGTCGCGGAATGGAACGTGTGCGACCCTCCGTCCGGAGGTCCAAAAATTGGCTCCCGCGACCTTCAATCCGCTCTCGGCCACCTCGCGCGCGAGATGGACGTCGCGACGATCGAGCTGGAGGTACAGCTCGAGGGTGCGCGCCTGAACGCCGAGCGCACGCGAGAACGGAGCGGGGGCGGCCAGCTTGTCGATGATCCGGATCGGAATCCCCAGCTTCGTCAGCCAGAGGGCGAGCGTCAGTCCCGTCGGTCCGGCGCCCACGATGAGCACCTTCGGATCGGCCATTCGTCTTTCGGCCGTGCAAGATCGCGTCCGCCGCGAATGAAACTCCCTTCATGCGGGTTAGAATCGCCGCCACCAACCTCGGGCGCCCATAGCTCAGTTGGATAGAGCGTCAGCCTCCGGAGCTGAAGGTCGTAGGTTCGAATCCTACTGGGCGCACCAAACAAAGCTGTACGCTGGGTCCGGAGCAGCAATGACGGCTTCTCTTCCGCAGGCGCCTCACCAATACACCTTCGCCGATTACCTCACGCTGGAACGTGAGAGTGAGACCAAACACGAATTCTACGCGGGCGAAATTCTCGCGATGTCTGGCGGGACGGCACGGCACAGCGCCCTCGCCGCTCGAATGATCGTCGCGATGGGAAACACGGCCGCCTCCGGCACCGTCTTTACATCCGACATGCGAGTCCGCGTCGCCGCGACCGGACGCGCAACGTATCCCGACATCTCGATGGTTTGCGGCCCGATTGAATACGACGCTGACGATGCCGTGCATACGACCGTCACGAACCCGCTGCTGCTCGTCGAGATCCTTTCGCCGACCACGGAGAAGGACGATCGCGGCGACAAGTGGATGCACTACCAGCAGATCGCCTCGCTCCAAGAGTATGTTCTGGTGAGCCAGGAACCGAGGATCGAGATCTTCCGCCGCACGCCATCGAACACCTGGGGTACTTCGAGGTGCGCGAGGGGAACGTGCGTCTCGCGACCGGGCCGGCGATCGATGTCGCGGCGCTTTACGCCGATCTTCCGGCCGATCTTCCGGTCTAGGCAACGAAGCCCGGTATAATCCGCCGCGCTTGTACGGTCCGCTGAAGGTCTTCTCCGGGCGTGCTCATCCCGCGCTGACCGACGAAATCTGCGGTCTCCTCGGCATCGAGAAGGGACACGCCTCGCTCTACTCGTTTGCCGACGCGGAGACGTACGTGCAGATCGACGAGAACGTGCGCGGCGCCGACGTTTTCGTCATCCAGCCGACGTCGCCGCCGGCGAACGACAACCTGATGGAGCTGCTCATCATGCTGGATGCGTTCAAGCGCTCCAGCGCGCGGCGCGTCACGGCGGTGCTCCCGTACTACGGATACGCGCGGCAGGACCGGAAGGACAAGCCCCGCGTCCCGATCACCTCGAAATTGGTGGCTGACCTGATCACGGCCGCGGGCGCCGACCGGGTTTTGACGCTCGACCTGCATGCCTCGCAGATTCAGGGGTTCTTCAACATCCCGGTCGACCACCTCTTCGCGGCGCCGGTGATCGTAAAGCATCTGAAAGCGCTCGACTTGCCCGATCTGACGATCGTCTCGCCCGACGCAGGCGGCGTCGAGCGCGCCCGCGCCTACGCCAAGCGCCTCGGCGCCACGCTGGCGATCATCGACAAACGCCGCATCGCGAAGAATCAGACCGAGGTGATGAACATCATCGGCGACGTCGACGGAAGGAACGTCTTCGTCGTGGACGACATCATCGACACGGGCGGGACGCTCATCCACTCGGTCGAGGCGCTGATGAGCAAAGGAGCCAAGTCGATCTCCGCCTCCTGTACGCACGCCGTGCTGTCCGGACCGGCCGTCGAGCGCATCAACAACTCCGCGCTCCAGCAGGTCGTCGCGACGAACAGCATGCCGACGGCGGACAAGGAGCAGGAATGCCCGAAGCTGAAAACCTTGTCCATCGCGGAGCTGCTGGCCGAGGCGCTCAAACGGATCCATCATGAGGATTCGGTCAGCTCCCTGTTCGAGATGTAACCGGGGAATTTTGCTGATTTCCCGGCACTTATGCCGATTCCGGATTCCATGAAGGAGTGTCTCAATGGCTGAGGTGAGTCTCGAAGTTTCACGCCGCGAACAGGGCGGCAAGAACGTGGCGCGGCGGCTGCGCGCGGCCGGAAAGGTGCCGGCGGTCGTCTACGGCGGCCACCGCGATCCGGTAGCGATCGAAGTCGACCGCAAGAACATCAGCGAGCTCATTCAGAAGAGCGAGCACGGTATTCGTTCGATCTTCCTCCTGAAGATGACCGGGTCCGACCAGCAGCGCCACGCGATGATCAAGGATCTGCAGATCGATCCGATCTCGCGCCGGCTGACGCACATCGACTTCGTCCGCGTCCTGATGGATGAAGTGATCCGCACGAGCGTTCCGGTGCACATCAATGGCACCGCGCTCGGCGTGAAGGAGGGCGGCATCCTCGACTGGCAGTTGCGCGAGCTTCACATCGAGTGTCTCCCAAACGCGATCCCCGATGCGATCGAAGTCGACGTGACGCCGCTCGGCAGCCACGACTACCTCCACGTCCGCGACCTGAAGGTCGCAGAGGGTGTGAAGGTCCTCGATGACGCGGAGCGCATCGTCGTCGGCGTCACGCACATGAAGGCTGAGGTCGTCGAGACGCCGGCTGCCGAAGGCGCTGTCGCTACGGCGGCGGAGCCCGAGGTCATCAAGAAGGGCAAGCCCGAGGAAGAGAAGTAATCGGACTTCGAGCTCAGAAAGCAGAGAAGCCCCGCGAGAGCGGGGCTTTTTGTTTTAATGGCGCCATGGCTCGACTGACCAAGATCGACAAGAACGAGACGACGGGGGAAACGCGGGAGCTTCTTGAGAATGTCGCGAAGCTGCGCGGGAACGTCCCGAACATGTTCCGTGTCTACGCGCACCGCCCCGAAATCCTGAAGACGATGGTGGCGCATCTGAACGCGATCACCGGCACCGGTACCGTTCCGGTGCGGACGAAGGAACTGGTCGCGACGCTCGTGTCGCGCATCAACCACTGCGAGTATTGAAACCGCTCGCACACCGCGCAGGCTGCGCGGCATGGCGCGACGGACGAGCAGATGGACGCGCTGCTCGACTTCGAGAACGGACCGTTCACCGACGCGGAGAAGGCGGCACTCGCGTACGCGCAGCAGTTGACGCTCGATGCGCATTCCATCGACGACGCCCTCTTCGCGCGACTGCGGGAGCACTACGATGAAGGTGAGATCGTCGAGATCTCCGCGATGGCGGGCGTTTTCAACTATTTCAATCGGGTGAACGATGCGTTGCAGATGGAGCCCACGAGGCCGGGAGAAGGGCTGTGATGGGGGAGAATGCGGGCAGCATGCGTAAGCTCATATTAGCGACCGTGATCATCACCGCGTTCGCGTGCGCGAAGCACGAGACGACGACTCCGAAAACTTCTGCTGCCGCAAAGGCGTCCGGGTACGATCGGACGCAGACGACGGCGACGACGCAAACGACGCAGACCGCCGCGTCCGCCGCGAGCCAGACCGCCGACGTCGGTCAGGCGATGCCGGCCTACACGACCGCTATGCTCGACGGGAAGAAGTTCGACATCGCCGCGGAGCGCGGCAATGTGGTGTTTCTGAACCTCTGGGCGACCTGGTGCGGTCCGTGCCGCTACGAGATCCCGGAGTTGCAGTCGATGCACCAGAAGTACGCCTCGCGCGGCTTCAAGGTCGTCGGCGTCAGCCTCGACGATACGGGCTCCGACGGCGTCAAGCAGTTCGTGTCGCAGCACTCGATGACGTATCCCATCGCGTACGATCCGGACGGAAAGATCGCGACAATCTTCCAGTCGTCGGTATTGCCGACGTCGGTGATCGTCGACCGGTCGGGCCAGATCGTCTGGAAGAAGTTCGGCGTCGTCTCGATGGACGATCCGACGCTGACCGCCGCACTGACGAAAGCGCTCGACGCGAAGAGTTAGGCTGGTTTGCGCCGGTCGGGTGTGCCGCGCCGCACGGCACGCCGTTCGCGCTGGCGCTGGATGAAGCTCCGTACGTTTCGAGCCATCTGCCCGAGGAGAAGACGCATCGGAACGTAAGCGAGCCCAAGGGCCAGGAGAAGGACGAGTGCGATGACGGCTAAGGTGATGACGAGTGCCATGTTCTGCTTTCTGAAGTAGCAAACGACAGGCCGTTACGCGGAGAATGCGGGGGTCCGTGGATACCTCTGATCTAGCGCGGTTTCCGGTCCGATTCGCCGAGCCGCTTCGCGGCCGGGCGCCGTGGCCGGACGACGCGACCGCCGACGAGATTCACGCGATCCATGAGCACGGCATGCTGCCGCTCATCTTTCGCTGGAGCGGGATCCCGGCGCTCCGTACCCACGCATTGCGCGCCGCCGCGCTGGAGGCGATCCAGGCGGAAACGCTGCGCGAAGTGCTCGCCATCCTGCCGGGTACTCCGCTCGTGACCAAAGGGACGGCGCTCGCGTATTCGGTCTACGACTCACCCGAGCTGCGGCCGCGCACGGACGTCGACCTGCTGATCGACGAGCGCGATCTGGAGAAGGTGAGGTCGGCGTTTCACTCGATCGGATTTGACGAGAACGTTTCCGTGGTGCGGCAGCACATGTTCTTCCGGGTCGGTGCGAACCGGATCATGCAGTCGTACGACGTTCACCTCGACATCACGAACAATGCGACGACCGCAGGGGTGTTGCGTTACGAGGAGCTCCGCGGCCGCGCGATGCAGCTGCCGGCAATCGGCGCGTTCGCCCCGTCGATCGAGGACGCGTTGCTCTATGCATGCGTGCATCGGGTGGTGCACCACCACGATGTCGAGCGACTGATCTGGCTGTACGACGTTCACCTGCTGTACGACGCTGTTGCGCGCGACGTCTTCTGGGAACGCGCAAAAGAGCGGCGTGTCGTGAGCATTTGCCGCCATTCGATCGAGCTCGCACGCGACTGGTTCGGCGGTGACCCTGGCCCAATGCCCGCGGCAGTCGATGAGGAGCCGTCGCGGGTCTTTCTCGATCATGATCGGACGCGGGGTGCGCTCCTGGCCGGCGATCTCGCTTCGCTTCCGTCGTGGCGCCACCGGCTCCGCACTCTGGGCACGCTAGCGTTTCCACCGGCGGATTACATGGAACAGGCGTTCGGAGTCCGGGCAAGGGTCCTGCTGCCGCTGTTTTATACCTGGCGGGGCGTTCGAGGCGTGGCGCGGCTGTTTCGCCGTGTCAGTGAAACCACGACCCGCCGTTGACGTCGATCGTGGTGCCGTTCAGGTAATCGGCCATCGGCGAGGCGAGGAAGAGGATCACGCCCGCGACGTCGTCGACCGTTCCGACGCGCCCGAGAGGCACCTGGTTGACGATCTCGTCATGGTGCTTCTCCAGCTCCGACTTCGCCATCTCGGTCTCGATGAATCCCGGCGCGACACACGTGGACGTGATGTTGTCCTTCGCACAGCCGCGGGCGATCGAGATCGTCAGATTGACGAGCGCCGCCTTTGACGCGCCGTAGTCCGCAAACTCCGTCTCGCCGCGGTAGGCGGCGCGCGACGCGATGTTGATGACTTTCCCGCCTCCGTGCTTTCGCATGAGGCGCATCGCGAGGAACCCAGCGTTCGCCGCGCCAAAGATATTGAGGTCGAACGTCCGGTGCCACGCCGCCTGCCAGTGCTCGTAGCTCTCGCCGTCGAACGGGTTCATCTCGAACGTCGCGGCGTTGTTCACCAGGACATCGAGCCGGCCGCAGCGCTGTTCGACCTGGTCGATCATCGCCTGCACGTCGGACGGATTGCTGACGTCTGCCCGCACCGCGAACGCCGGTTCGCCGATTTCCCTTGCAAGAGCCACCGCCTCGGATTCGCTGCGGTTGTAGTTGATCGCGACGATCGCATTCGCCTTCGCGAGCGTCCGTGCCGCCGCGGCGCCGATCCCGCGCGAGGCGCCGGTGACGAGGATGACTTTCCCCGCGAGGTCGATCGACATTGGCGGTAGAGTCTAGCGGTAGAGTCTAAATAATGAGTGACCGCGTTGAAGTCACGCTGTATACGCGCGACGGTTGCCATCTCTGCGACAAGGCGAAGGCCGCAATCCGCTCCGCCGAGTCGCTCTACCGGCTGCGCATCGACCTGCAGGAAGTCGACATCGATGACGACGACGATCTGCTCGCGCGCTTCACGAACGACGTTCCGGTCGTCTACGTTGCCGGCCGCGAGGCTTTCCGGCATCACGTCGATCCTCGCGACCTCGCGGAAGTAGTGCGCGGCGGCGCACGGCCGCCGTCATCGCTCGCGGACGAGAAATGCGTGCCGTGCCGCGGCGGTGTTCCGGCCCTCCACGGCGAGGAACTCGATGCGCTCGCGCGGGAGCTCGGCGACGGGTGGCGCGTTCAAGGCGAGCATCACCTCGAACGCGAGTTCCGTTTCCCCGACTTCGCGCAGGCGCTCGCGTTCACGAATCGGGTGGGGGCCCTAGCCGAGGAGGAGGGGCATCACCCCGACATCCACCTCGGCTGGGGCCGCGCCCGCATCGAGATCTGGACGCACGCGATCAACGGCCTCACCCGCAGCGATTTCATTCTCGCCGCGAAGATCGACCGCGCGGTCTGAGCGTCACTCAGTCTTCGACGTCCACTCTTCCTTGGCGATCTTCCACCCGCCGGCTTCCTTCACGAGCGTGATCTTGCCGGTCGACGTCTCGTCCTTCTCCTTCGCTTCCGTCAGGAGGACCGCCGTGTCGCCGTCGACCGACCCGGCCGTGATCTTCACCGTCTTCGGTGTCATTGCCTGGACGAGCGGCAGCATCTTCGGGAAATCAGGATCGCTCATGTCGGCGGCGCGATCCTTACTCACCGCCTTCTTGAGACCAGCGACGTTCCCCGCCAGAAGCACCTTCCGGTAAGCCTCGTAAGCCTTTCCCGGCTCTCCGCCGCCCGCCGGAAGCATCTTTCCCTTCAGGTCCGCCTTTGGATCGGGCGCCTTGACGGTGACGATCGGCAGGTCGAAGTTCAAGTCGTACTGGTACGAATCGCCAAAGAAGTCATCGGGCTTCGGCAGATAGATGCGGCCCGCCACGTGCGACGGCGTCAAGTCCTTCAGATCGAGCTTCTGCGCGCCGACGCTCGAGAACTGCGTGCCGCCTTCCTTGCGGTGCGTCGTGTAGATTTGCAGCGAGATCACGTCTTTCTCGTCGTTGATCAGCCACTGGATGCCGTTCAGCGGCGTCTTCATGGTGACTTCCATGAGCCCCATGTCGTCGAGAAGCGCCGACTGCGGGAGCTCCGTGTCGGTGGCGATCACGCACGTGACGGCCTTCTTCTTGTCGAACGGATCGGAACGGGTGACCGCGTAGGCGTACTTGAGCTTCGTGACATTGCCGTTCATGGTCAACGTCCCGTTGACCTTTCCGGCGTCGGCAAATGCGGCCGCTGAAACGAGGAGCATCAGCGCCGCGAGAGAGCGTCGGATGTACATCTTCTTTCCTCCAATCGATTGGGAGGAACTTAGGGTGCCGAGGGAGATTCGGCTGTGATGCGGATCATCAAATCAGGCCGCGCTCGCGCAGCTCGCCCTTCACGAAGGCATAAATGATCGGCGCCATGACGATGCCGCCGGCGCCAAACGCCGCCTCGCCGATGATGATCGCCATCAGGATCTCCCACGCCTGCGAGTCGGTCTCGCCGCCGACGATCCGCGAGTTGATGAGGTACTCGAGCTTGTGGATCAGGACGAGGAAGACGAGCGAGGCGGCCGCTGTCGGGACGGAGACGCCGAGGGAGAGAACCGTGATGACGCTGTTCGAGATTAGATTGCCGACGACAGGAATGAGCCCGCAGATGAAGGTGAGCAGGACCAGCGTCGTGCGGAACGGAATGCGAACGCCGAACGCCGGGAGGATGCCGAGGAGGTAGATGCCGGTCAGCGTGGTATTGACGGCCGAGATCTTCGTTTGCGCCACCGCGATTGTCGAAAAGGCTTCGGTGAAGCGGGTGACTTTCTCGAAGAGCTGCCGCGCGAGCGGGCCGCGCAGTTGCTCGTCATGGTGGGTCACGCTGCGGAAGAAGACCAGGACCGCCAGCAAGGTGCCCATGATGGTGTGCACGAGGCCGACGCTCAGCCATCCGCCCGCGGCGCGGACGCTCTGCGCGTGCGCTTTCAGCCACTCGGCGATCGCTGCCTTGAAGTTCTCGGCGTCGGTCATGACCTCGGGGATGAACTCCTGCCCGTACCCGCCCATCCAGGCGCGCGTGTTCTCGAGGATGTGCGCCATCTGGTTCATCATGTCGGGAAGCGCTCCGGCGCTGTGACGCCAGACCGTCATCGTCAGTGCGACGGCGCCGGTCGCGACGGCCGCGCTGACGAAAAGGACGCTCAGCAGGGACAGCGTCCGCGCCGCTCCCCCAGCGCGAGACATGGCGCGCATGACGCGATCGAGCGTGAGGTAGAGCGCCAGTCCCGCAACCAGCGCCGAAACGAGATGCTGGATCAGCACGAACCCGACCGCGGCAGCGATCAGGATCCAGGCCGCGATCTCTTCCCATTCCGGGCGAGTGCGCGCCGCCGGCAGTGCGACGACTGCCGGCTCGTCCGCATCGAGCGGTGTGAGCGGATTCGTGCTCATCGCGCTCGATTGTACGACTCAGTGCGTGTCCACTAGTTTTCGGCGGCTGAAGTGCGACGTGTTTCCGTCGCGATCGATGGCGACCGCTGCGACCGAAAGCGCGCCTCCGCGGAGGTCGATCGTGTTGTCGCCATGCGAGAGCTGCCGCGGCCACGGAACGGCGGCGCGGAACCTGCCGGAAGCGTCGACCGTCGCCGAGCCGGCGTAATTGAACTCGCCGACCGACGGAAGCCGCAGTCTGGTGAGGCCGGCGTCATCGCGCGACTCGACGTCGTTGCGCTTCAGCGCTTCACGGACGGAGCTGAGGTCCTGCTCGTTCTCCTGAATGTGCTTCCGCAGTTCGGAGGTGACGTAGGAGGTGTAGATCTCGATCGTCGTGTTCGGGCACGCCGAGCCTTCGACGGTGATCTGGCCATTTCCTTCGACGCCTGAGGTGGAGGTGGAATCGACGCGCGGAGTGCCGGTCGTGCCGAGGGTTTCAGGATCGCAGGTGACGGTCGCCCTCTCGTCCGGAGGAGTCCCGACGCCGATCACCGGACCGCCGTTCTCGTTGAAATGGTTCGTGGCGATGCGATTGTGTTTCGACGGAGCGCCGGCGGCTTCGCCGACGACCGCGCCGCTGTGATTCCAAACGATGTCGTTGTACTCGATGCTCGTGCCGGTGGCGCGCGGCCGGAGGACGATGCCCACCGCGTTGTCGACGACCTGCGACGAGCGGATCACGTTTCCGCGGCCGTCGACCTCGATCCCGATTCCGCTGTTGTTCGTGACCATGCAACGCGTGAGGACTGCCGCGGAGGTATGCAGCGCGACCGCGCTGGCGGACGTGTTGCCGCAGCGGGTGACTTCACTGTCGGACATGTCGAAGAGAGTGTTTCCTTCGACGTCGACGCCGTGCTGGGTCCGGTCCGCGATGGTGACGTTACGCACGGTCACCGTTCCTGCGGTTGCGACGAGGCCGTTCTCGCCGGTGCCGCCGATCTCGCTGCGCTCCATCGAGAGGTCGGCGCTGGTGCGCACCGCCGTACGGCCATCGTGAATCGCGACGACCTGCAGCGTTCCGGGCGCTTCGAATGAGATGCCGTTATCGCCCGTCGCGATGATCTGCAGATGAACGCGCGGGCGCGGCGGACGGGTGCCGTTCGCACGCGCATCGAGGTCATAGCCGCCGGTTCCGACCACGTGGCCGGTCAGAAAAGAATGGAGCGTGCCGTCAATCGTCGTCCCGGCATCGCGGAGCGGCGGGAGCGGCGAAGCGAGACGGATGATCCACCGGTCGCTCGCGGGCACGTTGCCGACGGGAACGAAGCGCATCGCGTTCGGTCCGGGAATCGCGTTCGCGTTCGTGACGAACTGTCGGAGGGAGCCCTGCGCGTTCGAGCCGTCCTGCACATTCGTGACTACGTTCCCGCTGAAAGCGAAATCGACGTTGTGGACGTCCGACGCGCCGACCGTGACCTGGGCGATGTGTTTCGCGGTGGTGGCTTGCCGCGCGTCGTCGGATTGCGACGCGAATCGTCCGCCGTAGCAGGCGCCGGGCGCGACGAGCGTCGTCGTCGAGCCGGTGCCGTTGTCGCAGATCGCGCCGGCGGGGCCGTACGTCTGCTCCGGCCACGCCCCTTGGCGATTGCCGATCGTCCGGGAGTCGACGGCGACCCAGTACAGACCATCGCTGACCGTCGTGAAGGAGTAGGTGCCGTTCGGGCCCGCGGTCACGCTACTGACTAGGTGATCGCCGCCGTTGCGATAGAGCATGACGGTGGCGCCGCCGCTCGGTTGGAACTCACTGCGCGAGGCGTAGGCGCGTGGGTCGTCGTAGATCGTGCCGGAGATCGTTGCCGCGCCGGCCACGGTGGTGAGCGCGAGCGCAGCGATCGCGGTGGAGAGACGGATGAGCATGCCTATCAGATTACCGCATCACCATCAAAAAAACGGCGTTCCGGCGTCAGTGGAAGTCATGGCTCTGGATGTCCTGTAAGCCGTCGAGCGGCCAGAACTTCTCGGCGCGTACCGACGCCTGCCCCTCGCTGTTCTGGACGATCCCTTCGACGATCAGACCCGAAGACCGGAGGATGACGTTCCGGTACTCGGCAAAGAGCGGCGGATTCACGATCGCCTGCGACAGTCCCGTCTCATCTTCCAGCGTCAGGAAGACGAATCCTTTCGCGGTTCCGGGCCGCTGGCGGACGATGACTGCTCCCGCTGTCGCGACCCGCGAGCCGTTCGCGACGCGTTTCAGGTCGGCCGCGGCGAGAACGTTGTCCTGTCTGAGCCGGTCGCGGAAATGTTCGAGCAGGTGCGGCCCCGCCGTCATCTCCATCGCCGCGTAGTCGGCGATCGTGTCCTCGGACGCAGACATTTCGGGGAGGGGGCTCATCGCGTCGTTTTGCGTGAGTGCACCCACGCTAACCGCGGCGGACGAGCGTGCACTCTCGAAAAGCTCGCCCGCCGCTTTCGCGGCTTTCGATGCTTGCCAGAGGGCGGCGCGGCGGGTGAGGCTGAGGGAGCCGAGGGCGCCGGCGTAGGCGAGCTTCGTGAGCTGGTCGTTCCGGACGTGCGCGCGATGGGCGAGATCGTCGGCGGAGACGAATGGCTGCGCTGCCTCGATCCGTTTTCCGGTCCTGTCGCGCAGCCCCTTCACGAAACGCAACCCGAGACGCACGCCGCCGTTCTCCCACCTGCACTTCCAACCGGAATGGTTGATGTCGATCGGGAAGACTTTGATGCCGTGCCGCTGGGCGTCTTTGACGAGTGTCGCCGGATGGTAGAAGCCCATCGGCCACGCGTTGAGCAGCGCGACATAGAACGCGGCCGGATGCCGCGCCTTCAGATACGCGCTTGCGTACGCGATCAGCGCGAAGCTTGCGGCATGCGACTCGGGGAAGCCGTACAGCGCAAATGAGGTGATCGACTTGACGATCTGATCCTGCGCCGGCTGATCGATGCCGTTCTTCGTCATCCCGGCACGGAGCCGCTTCTCGATCTCCGTCATCCGCTGCATCGAGCGCTTGAATCCCATCGCGCGGCGCAGTTCCTCCGCCTCGCCGCCGGTGAAATTCGCCGCTACCATCGCGATCCGGAGCAGTTGCTCCTGGAACAGCGGGACGCCGAGGGTGCGCTTCAGAATCGGCTCGAGGCAGGGATGCGGATATTCGACCGGGACCTTCTTCTGGCGGCGGTCGAAGAACGGCTTGATCATCCCGCCGACGATCGGGCCCGGGCGGATGATCGCCACCTGCACGACGATGTCGTAGAACTTCTCCGGCGCGTTGCGGGGCAGCGACGCCATCTGCGCGCGGCTCTCGACCTGGAACATGCCGATGGTGTCCGCCTGGTTCAGCATCTTGTAAACGAGCTTGTCGCCTGGGGGGAGATGCGCGAGATCCACATGTTTGCGCTCGTGCGTCTTGATGAGCGGAATCATCTCTTCGATCGCGGCGAGCATCCCGAGGCCGAGGAGGTCGACTTTGATGAGGCCAAGGTCGGCGCAGTCGTCTTTGTCCCACTGAATGACGACGCGGGCCGGCATCGACGCCGGCTCGAGCGGCACGACCTCGTCGAGACGCCCTTTCGCCATCACCATCCCGCCGGCGTGCTGCCCGAGGTGCCGCGGCAGGCTCTGAATCTCGAGGTAGAGACGCATGAAGTGTTGCAGCCGCAGATCCTCCGGATCGAAGCCGCTCTTCGCGAGCTCGCTCGGCAGCGCGGCGATCTGCTCCCGGATCTCGCCGAAGTTCCAGGTGCTGACGCATTTCGAAAGTTTGTCGACCTGTTCGGCGGAGTAGCCGAGCGCTTTTCCGACTTCGCGCGCGGCGCTGCGGTCGCGATAGGTGATGACGTTCGCGGTCATCGCCGATCCGTGGACGCCGTACTTCGCGTAGACGTGCTGGATGACTCTCTCGCGCTGATCGCCCGACGGCAGGTCGAGGTCGATGTCCGGCCACTCGCCGCGCTCCTCGGACAGGAAGCGCTCGAACAGGAGCTCCATCTTTACCGGATCGACGGCGGTGATCCCGAGCGCGTAGCAGACGGCGCTGTTCGCGGCCGACCCGCGTCCCTGCACGAGGATGTTCTCGCGGTTGCAGAACTGGACGATGTCCCAGACGATGAGGAAGTAGCCGGCGAGATCGAGCTTCTCGATCATGTTCAGCTCTTTCTCGATCTGCCGTTGTGCCGGCTCGTCGAGCGGCCGGAAACGCGGCATCGCGGCGTTCCAGGTGATCTTCCGGAGAAACGACATGTTCGTCTCGCCGGGCGGGAGCGGATAGTCGGGGAACTGGTACCCGAGATCCGCGAGCGTGAAGTCGAGCGTGTTCGCGAGCTCCCACGCGTGGTCGACCGCCTCGGGCAAGTCGGCGAACAGGGCGCTCATCTCATCCGCTGCTTTGATGTGCCGCTCGCGGTTGATGCCGAGGAGCCGTCCGGCTTTGTCGACGTTCTGGCCTTCACGGATGCAGGTAAGGACGTCGTGCAGCTCTTTGTTTTCGGGACGCGCGTAGCGGACGCCGTTCGTCGCAATGAGCGGCAGGCGCTTCCGCCGCGCATACGCGATCAGCATCTGGTTGCGGTGCTCTTCTTCGCGAATGCGATGGCGTTGCAGCTCGACGTGCGCGCGTCCCTTGAAGATGCCGGCGATGCGGTCGATGACCTCGGGATCGTCGCGCGTGAGGCAGTGGAGGCCCTCGGCATATTGCTCGATGAGGTCCCACGAGTAGCACGCTTCGCCTTTCGGCCTCCCCATCGCGCCCGCCGTGATCAGTTTGCAGAGGTTCTTGTATCCGGTGCGGTCGCCGACGAGCAGCGACGCCCTTTTGTCGCCATCGAGCACCAACTCCGCCCCGACCAGCGCCCGCACGCCCGCCTTCTTCGCCGCCGTGTAAAACCGCGGCGCACCGTACACACCATTGCGATCGATGAGCGCCATTGCCGGAACGCCGATCTCCGCGGCGGTGCCAATGAGGTCCTCGGGGAGGGAGGCGCTGTCGAGGAAGGAGAAGGCGGAGGCGGCGCGCATTTCGGCGTAGGGGCGGGACGACTTGTGCTGCTTCAGTTTCGGTTGATACGGCTCGGGCTTGTCGGCGAAGCGGGCTTCGACGATGGGGAGGTGATCGTAGGAGGTGGAGGTTGGGACCGTCATTTCGAAAATTCAAAATTCAAAATGCAAAATGCAAAATTAAACTCAGCGTGAACGGGCCGCTGTCGTGTTCTTAACGATCATGGTGAGGATCGCGACGATCTCGCGCGACTCCTGAATGAGTGGTTCGAGGCGTTTCATGCTGACGATCGCCGTCGCTCCGATGAGACGCAGCCAGTAGAGTGTTTCGCGAGCTTCCTTCAGAGCGATCCGGGCTTTTCGCGATGAAATCAGCCCTGCTTTGACCCGCGTGCGCTTCCTCGAGATTCGCGCCGATCGACGTCCCGGCGCGTAAGACTTGCAATAGGACCGGTCGCGACGTTGGTGTTCGCGCCGCACGTTGATGCAGCGCACGATCCGGCATCCAAATTCGAAAACACGGTCGTAAATATCAACCTTGCCCTTTTCCATCTTCCCGTTCTCCGGTCTCTTCAATTTTGCATTTTGCATTTTGAATTTGTGCTCAGTCATACCTCGCCTCTGCAGCCCACCCTCCATCGCAATACATCCTGTAGACCTCTCCCCCCTCCATCTCCACGTCCCAGTACTCGCGTACATTCGGCGCCGGTCGCCACCATCCTTCTTCGATCGGCCACGGTCCGGATGTCGATCGGACGGGGCCTTTGATGTCGGACTCACTGCGGATCTCGGTCATCGTGTCGCCGCGCATGATCACTTCCACCGGAATCGGCGGGCGGAAGATGCGGATGGCGGCGCATGCGCGGGCGGGCTTCGGTTCGGGAGTGAGGTTCGGTGGAGGCGGGGGCGAGAAGTTGCCGATGGCGAAGCGATCGGGGAGGTGGCCGTCGACGGTTTGGGGGGCGCCGATGCGGTCTTCGCCGAGGAGCGACATGAGCCGGGCGATGGCGGTAGCGAGCTTTTCGGGGGAGATGGCGGTTGGGCCGAAGAGGGAGAGCTGGGCTCGGCGCGGGCGGTCGGGGTGCGCCACGATCGAGAAGCCGACGACCGGCGCGCCGGGAGGGGTTTTCTCCAGGTCGAGACGGAGGAGCGTCAGCATCGTCTTCACGTCGCGCGTCGGCGCGGGAAGCTCGATGGCGCGCGAGTGAAAGCCGTCCGGCTCGAGCATCAGCGTCAGCTCGAGGCGCCGGCAGGCGAAGCCCTGCATTTCCATCCTCGTCGAGAGGCGATCCAGCGCGGCGTTCGCGATGAAGAGGAACGCTTCGAGCGCGACCAGCGGCCATTCCAGCTCCATCCCTTCGCGGAACTCCGGCGGGAGCGCGCGCGGGATGAGCGGACGCGGATCGATGCCGCGCGCGGCGTAGTGCAGCTCGCGTCCGAGCTCGCCGAGGCGTGAGGCGACTTCCGACTCCGGCAGCTTCGCGAAATCGCCGATCGACGAGAGTCCCCATCGCGCGATCGTCGTCGCCGCGTCGATCTCCGGCGATAGGCGGTCGATCGGCAGCGGCGCCAGGAACTCGATCTCCTTGCCGGGATCGACGACCGTCGGCGACTGCGGGAGCTCGGCGGCGACACGCGCGGCGAGCTTGCTCGCGGCGATGCCGCAGCGTGCCGGGAGCGTCATCGAGTCGGCGGTGCGGATCGCGGCGGCGGCGAGGTCGCGTTCGTTCGGGAAGTGGCGTTCGAGTCCGCTGACGTCGAAGAAGACGATCCCGCCGCCGGAATCCTCAATGCGCGGCGAGAACGTCTCGGCGACTTCGAGCAGCGCTTCCTGCGCCGTCCGCTCGCATTCGCGGTCGCGCGTGCGCGCGATCAGTTTCGGGACGAGCGATCGCGCCTGCGCCAGCGACTGGCCGGGCCGGACGCCTTTCAGACGCGCACGCCGCGTCGCCGCGAGGACATGCGCGGTATTGCCGTTCCCTTCGACGATTGCGACCGCGTCGCTCTTCAGATCGGGCTCGCTCCGGAGCCGCGCCGCAAGCGGAAAGAGCGGAACGTAGAGGCAAGCTAAGCGAGCCATGATTCGACCGTTCGAAAGAGGAGCGTCGCGTGCGCTCCCGGCTTCCTGTGCCGGTGCTTCTCGAGCGTGATGGAGACGTCGATGCCGGCGAGGATGCGCGGCGACTTGCCGCCGCCGATCCATTTCGGACGTGCGCGGCGGGCCGAGATGTGGGCCTCGCTCGCCGTACCGGTGAGCGCGTAGGGGGTCGCGATCATCAGCACGGTTCCATGCGCCTCGGCGGCGCGCGCGAGGCGTACCCAGGCGGCGTCGGGAACGCGGCGGCCGCGAATCGGGTGCGATCCGGCGTCGAGGACGACGAGCTGGAAGCCGGCGGCCGCGATCATCTCGACGCTCATCACCGCCTGCTTGAGGGTGTGCGGCCGTATCCAGAGCATGCGGCGGAGGTCGATGCCGGTCAGCTCGCCGATCTGCGGGTCGAAATGATCGCCGAGGTCGATGAGCGCCGCCGCCTCGCCGAGGGACGTCGAAGCGGCGAGGGCCGCTATCACGATCGAGAAGCGGCCGGCGGTACGGCGGCCTGTCAACTCGACGACTTTGCCGCGCGGTAGGCCGCCGCCGAGGAGCGCGTCGAACGGAGCGAGGGTGGTGGCGAGGACGTCGTCGCGACGCCGCGTGTCGAGCGCGCGGATCAGCTCGGTCGCATTGGTGACCTTGCCGCCGAGGAGCGCGCGGAGCTCCCGGACGTCATCCCGCTCTCCCGGAATGGGTGGCGGAGACGGCGGTACGAGCCTCGGGCGCTCTACAGGTTGTGGAGTTTCACCGATTTCGGGTCTCTTTTGCGGCTTTTCGGGCTCAAAAAGCGGCAAAGAGAGATCGAGACGGTGAGCGGAAACAGACATTGGGGAGTCGCTACGGTCGAAACTGTACGGCGGTAATCAGGCGGTATCAAGTGCGACGTCCGTGCCCCTCGGAGAAACGGTGCTACAGCCTCGGAAAAGCTACTCGTGGTGGGAACGAGTTGGGCTGCCAGAGTGGGGCGGGCTGGAAAGGCCGCCCCACACGAGGTTACTTCAGTTTCAGCGTTGGATCGCCGAAGAGGATCCAGGTACGGCGGACGTCCATGTCGTTCGTCTTCAGCTTCGCCTTCAGCATCGCGTCGCCGACGGCTAATCCATTGAAGAGCTGCTTGTTCAGCTCCGCGTTGACGAGCAACTGCTGGTCGGGCGAGGTGAGCGCCGAAGACGAGAAGCCGCCGATCGAGCCGCCGTTCGGGTTCCTCAGCAGCGCCTCGGCCATGCCGTCGGTGAAGAGGTCGTTGAAGAGACCGTTGAGACAGTTCAAGGTGACGACGAACGGCAGGTGATCGCCATTCGTCAACGACGACGCATCGGCCGAGGTGAAGACGTAGTCGCTCCAGACTTCGACCGAGCCGTGGCCGGTGTAGTCGGTCAAGAGCGAGCCGGTGTTGAACCCGTCGATCACGTCGGCGCCCGGCGTCGACGTCTTCGCGAACGAGATGCGGGAGACGGTGTACGGCGCGGAGATGCCTGCCGCGATCTGGTCGGCGCCGAGCTCGAACGGTGCTTCATTCGCAACGTCGGAGACCACTTCGACGACCTTCGCCCACGATGCGGTCGGGGCGGTCGTCCCGCGCGCGATGTATTTGTGGACGATGCCGTTCGCGTCATCGGCGGTGCGCGCCGACATACGGCCGATCGCCATGACCGGGATGCCGGTGTTGTTGAAGTCGGCGAACCAGTCGTCGGAGGCAGCCTTGAGGTACTGCGAGGCGACCATCTTCGTCGGCACGAAGTCGAAGCCGCCCATACCGTAGTAATTGCGCGCGTCGAAGCTCGAGTCGCCGAGAAGGATCGCGTACGCCGGCTTCGTGGCCCACGACGAGTTGGTACGCTGGAAGAATGCGCGGATTGCCTCGGGACCGTGGACGCCGTACGAGAACTCGTCGTAGACGTTCTGGACGTCGACGACAACCGTCTTGATGCCTTGGGCGGTGCGCGCCGTCGCCAGCGAGTTGGCGGCGTCGATGAACGCCTTGTTCGTGACGATCACCATGTTCGCGGCGTTGGACGCCGCGTTCAGCGTCGACGGCTGGTTGAAGACGATCTGCGCCGGCGCGAGGAAGCGGTCGTCGCCGACGGCGAAGAGGGTGCGGGTGCCGGTGCCCGGCGAGCCGAAGGTGACCGTCTTCGTCCCGTCGGAGGCCGTCGTGAGCGTCGACGCCACCACGATCGGGCTCGCCGGATCGGTGAGGTCGTAGACGCGGACGGTGTTCGACGTGAAGCCGGTCACGCTGACCGCGGTGACTGCCGGAACGGTCATCGTGAGGGCGTTCTGCTCGGCGCGGTAGGCGTGCGGGTAGGTAAGGCTCGCGGTCTCGACGAGGCTCATGTCGTCGTCGCCGCCGGTCGCGGTGAACGTTACTAGGTTGTCGCCTTCGACGAGGTACGAGGTCGGAATCGAGATGTCGTTGACGCTGCGCGACTGATTGGTGAGGCGGATCGGACCGATCTCATGGCCGTTGACCGTCACGGAGACGACGTGGCTGAAGTTGTCGGTCATACCCTGCAGGACGATGTGCGCGACGGCGTTGCCCGACGCGACGTTGGTGCTGGTCAGCGTCTCGGACACCGGATCGGTGCTGATGAAGGCGCCGTAGAAGTTGTCGCGGTCGCCGTTGTTGGTCAGCGCGGGGAAGAAGTCGGTCCGCTCGGTGCGGCTGAACGTGTAGTTGAAGGCGGCCGGCTGCGTCTGACCGCCGGTCGCGGAGGACGACTTGTAACGCAGGCCATTCCCCTTGCTGGTGGTGACGTAGTAGACATGGCCGCCGGTCCCCGGCGTGTCGATGCCGGTGCCGAAGAATTCGATCGTGTCGTTCACGTCGAACTTGCCGGCCGCCATGTTGACCACGATCGGAACTTCGATGCCGTCGGCGAAGACGGAGATCTTGCCGGCGTTCGTTCCCGGATCGAAGCCTGCCGCGAGGAGGTCGGACTTCTTCACGCGATACCAGCCGGCTTGCGTGACGATGACCTTCGCGTTCGATGCGGCGGCGAGGCCCCACTGCTGCGCGAGACGCGTGGCGTCGGGCGCGGTCGGCGAGGCGGGCGTGACGCCCATGCCCGGATCGGTCGTGAAGATGCCGCCGACCGAGCCGAGGGTCGGGTCGGAATCGGTGACGTCGGAGCCGGCGGTGCTGCTCACGAGACGCGGCGTGATCGGGCCGTGCATCGTATGGGTGCCCTTCAGGTCGACGTCTTCGATGTAGTACTGCACGAACCCATCGGGCACGTTCTTGTCGGCGAAGCGGTAGCTGCGGCCGCCGGCGAAGTGACCTTTATTGAGGAGTGCGGAGCCGGCGATGATGTGCGGCGCGATCTTGACGCGGTTGCCTGACGCATCCTGGCGCCAGACGTAGAAGCCGAGGTTGTCCTGTTCGAACGAGGTCGACCAGGTGACGTTCGCGGCCTTCTTCGACTGCGTTGCGTCCATCTTGAACATCTTGACGAGAGTCACCGCCAGGACCGTGACGGAGTCGCTGGATGGATCGTTCGCGGTGTAGGTGTCGGTCTCGTTGTAGGTGACGGTGTCGCTGTTGGGGATGATTGCCGTGTCGATGGTCGTCTGTCCGAGGATAGAGATCACCGGCGTGGCGGTGTAGCCGCTTCCCGCGGCCCCGCCTGAGACCGCGGTGACCACGCCGCCGGAGATGGTCGCCGTGGCGGTTGCACCGCTGCCGCTGCCGCCATTGGTCGAGATGATGACCGTGGGAGCAGACGTGTAGCCGCTGCCGCCGCTGGTGAGGGTGTATCCCGTGACCACGCCTCCCGAAACCGTCGGAACGGCGCTCGGTGAGCCGCCGCCACCGGCGAAGCTGACCGTCGGCGCGGACGTGTATCCGGTGCCGGCGTTCGTGATGGTGAATCCGGTGACGACGCCTCCGCTGATGGTTGCGGTCGCGGTCGCGCCGCTCCCTCCGCCGCCGGTGAGGAAGACCTCAGGAGCCGAGGTGTAGCCGCTGCCGCCGCCGTTGACGGCGATCGAGGTGACGCCGCCATTCGTCAGCGTCGCGGTTGCCGAAGTGCCGCCCGTGCCGCCGCTGAACGAGACGAACGGCGTCGGATCGAGCGTCGGAATGGTGCATGTGAGCGTGGTGGTGGCCGAGCTGTAAGAACAGCTGTTGCCGGCGCCCGTGATGGAGTTGCTGCTGTAGGTGAAGCCGAACGGCATGACGTCGGTGACCGTGACGCCGGAGGCGGTCGACGGGCCGGCGTTCGCGACGGCGACCGTCCATGTGAGGTTCTGCGGCGTTGCCGGGTTGCCCGGATAGATGAAGTGAGCGCCGTACGGGGCGACCGAGGCGTTGTCGTTCATCGCCGTCTCGACGTCGATGCGGCGCTGCACGGTCGTGGTCGCGGTCGCGGAGTCGTTGTTGCGATTCGCGTCGTTGCTGGTCGAGACGCGGACGGTGTCGGTGATGGTCGAGCTGTCGATTGCCGTCGAGCTGACCTTCACGACGAAGCTGAAGTTGCCGCTCGACGCGCCGGCCGCGAAGTTCGTCGCCGTGCTGCAGCGCTCGACGCTGGCGGTGGTTGCGGTGGCGTTGGCGCCGCTGCCGCCCGCGCCTGTGATGACGACGTTCGGTACGGAGGTGTAGCCGCTGCCGGAATCGGTCACGGTGATGGCCGTGATGACGCCGCCGGAGATCGTCGCGAAGGCCGCGGCGCCGCTGCCGCCGCCACCGCCTGTGAAGGTGACGGTGGTGCCGACGGCCGGGTAGCCTATGCCGCCGGCGTTCACGGCGATGGAGGTGACGCCGTTCGTGGCGGTGGTGCCGTTGCACGTCCATCCGCCGCCGACCGGCGGAGTCATCGAAACGACGCTGGTATTCGTCGGAACCAGCTGCCAAAGCACGGCGCCGGTCGTCGTCGGCTGGGCTGCGACGTTGGTGAAGGCCTGGGTGTAGGTGATGTTCTGTCCCGCGTAGACCGGCGTCGGAGACGCGCTGTTCGTGGCCGCGAGATCGGGGTTGCAGCTATTCGTGATCGTGACGACGTTCGAGGTGACCGAGCATGCGCCGCTGGTGAGAACGGCCTCGAACTTGTCGGCGGTGCTCGCGCTTGTTGCGTAGTACGTGTAGGTATTCGTCGTTGCGCCGCTGCCGTTGCCGTCGTTCGTGCCGCCGGCGTTCGGTGCGTTGGAGAACGTCGCACCGCCGTCAGTCGAGCGCTTCCACTGGTACGTGTTGCCGCCGTTGTCGGCGACCGTGAAGGTGAGCTGGATGGCGGCCCCGGCGGACCAGCAGTACGTCTTGTCAGTCGGCTGAGTCGAGATGACCGGTCCGCTGATGCTGACGCTCTTCGTGGTGCTCACCGAGCAGGTGCCTTCGGTGATCGTCAGGCTGATGGTGGCGCTGCTCGAGCCGGCTGTATAGACGATACCGGTGCCGAGGACCGCGGCGGCGGTCGCGCCGGAGCCGGGTCCGCCGAAGCTGACGGCCGGCGTCGAGGTGTAGCCGCTGCCGGGATTCACGATCGTGATCGCGGTGACGGCGCCGCCGGAGACGGTGGCAGTCGCGGTCGCGGTGGTGCCGGAAGGCGGCGCAGCGATGGTGATCGTCGGAGCGGAGGCGTAGCCGGAGCCGCCGCTGCCGAGGGTGATGCTGTTGACGGTGGCGGTCGACGGGCTCGTAATCACCGAGCCGTTGTTGATGGACCATGCGTACGTCGCCTGCGGCCGGAAGGCGACCGACGCGACGTTGCCGGTGGTTCCGGCGCAAGCCGCCGGAGCGGTGATCGGCGGTGCTGAGTCGCAGACCTGAACGTCTTCCTGCGTCGTGCCGGCGAAGTCGAAGACGAGCGAGGAGGTGTTGCTGGAAGAGACGAGGATCTCGTTGTTGTACGTTCCGGTCGGCACGTTCGCGCCGACGTTGGCATCGAACGCGATCGTGAGAGTACCGCTGGCAGCGATCGAGTAACTCGAGAAGACGGGGTTGGTGCAGCTGGAGCACGGATCGGCCGCGCCGACGCCGTTGACGAGCAGCGAGCCGTTCTTGTACGTGAATCCGTTGGGGAGGTTGTCGGTGACCGCGACGTTGTTCGCGGTCGTGGTGGTCAGCGGGTTCTGCACCGTGATGACGTAGTGCGCGACCCCCGTTCCATTGAACACCTGAGGCGTCGTCGTCGACTTCGACGGGTTCAAGGCGCCGAAGGTGGTCGTCGCGCTGTCATACGCGTTGCGGTCATTCAGTGCGGTGCCGTCGGTGATGACGGCGGTGTTCGTGTAGACGCCGGCGCTGCTGGGGTAGGCGAGGAACTGGATCGTCCCGCTGCCTCCGTTGGCGAGCGTTCCGACGTTCCAGTTGATCGTTCCGCTGCTGCCGACGCTCGGCGAGGAGCCGGGGAGGAAGGTGGCAGCTCCGTTGGAGACGATGCCTCCGAACAGGAGATTGCCGGGGAGGATGTCGCTGATCGTGACGTTCTGTCCCGAGGCGCCGCCGATGTTCGAGTAGGCGAGGTTATACGTCTCCACCGGCAGGATGCTCGTGCCGGCCGTGCCGCTGACGGCGCTGCTGAGCGTGAGAGTGTTTCCGTTCTTTGCGGTCACCTGCACGATTTGCGGCGTGCCGCCGTTGGTGATCTCGATGTAGTCGCCGGCCGCGATGAGCGAGGACGAGTCGACCGTGATGGTCGTGGTGCTCGTGGCGTTGTTGGAGAGCGCGGTCAGCGGATCGCCGAGCGTGTCGCCGTCGGGCGTGTCGGCGATCGTGTACTGCGGCGACGTTCCGGTGTTGAAGGACGAGCTGACGCCGGAGGGCGATGGGGTGTTGGTCGAGCTCGCGCTGCCGGTCTGCGGCAGGGCGGTCACGCCGAACGGCGAGGAGTAGCTGTACGGCAGGCCCGAGTTGACGGTGACGACGTACGTCAATTGCGTCGACGAGCCGGGGGTGAGGGTGACGGCGCTGCTGGTGACCGCGCCGCCGCCGAACGTTCCGCCGCTCGTGTAGCTCGTGTTCGCCGGCACCGACCCGGTGATGACGCAGCCGGTGGAGTCGGCGTTGCCGGTGCTCGTGAGAGTGAGAACGTAGGTGATCGTGTCGCCTGACGCCGGGCCGGTTGTGGCGGTCGCCGCGGCGCCGCCTGCGCCCGGACCGCTAAAGCTGACGACCGGTGCGCTGCATCCCGCGCCGGGGCTGGTGATCGTCACGCCGGTCACGCTGTACGAGCCGCTCGCGATTCCCGCCGCTGGCGACGTGCTGACGACCGCGGTCGGCGGCGTGGTGCAGCCGCTGATGCTGACGGTCGGGGGCGAGGTGTAGGTGCCGCCGGCCGTGACGTTGACGAACACGATGCGGCTCGCGGAGGCGGTTGCCGTTTCGGAGAGCGTCAATGCGGGCGTTGCCGTCACGGTCACAGTGGCGGTGGCGACGCGCTGTACGGGGTTGTAGTCGTCGGAGACTTTCGCCGTGTTGACGGCGGCGTTCTGGCCCGCCGGAACGCCGCTGGTCGCGATCGTGACGTTGATCGTCAGGGAGACCGACGAGCCCGCGGGGAGGGAGCCGATGTTGTAGGTCACGTTCGGGTTGCTGATGGCGGTGCTGCGCAGGACGGCGGTTGCGGTGGCCGTCGTGCCGGCCGCCGGCGGCGCGATCGTGACGACCGGCGCGCTGGTGTAGCCGCTCCCGGGATTCGTGACGATGATGCCGGTCACCACGCCGCCCGAGATGACGGCGGATGCAGTTGCGTTGCTACCGCCGCCGCCGAGGATCGTGACCGCGGGAGTGGTGGTGTAGCCGCTGCCGCCGCCCGTGACAGAGATCGACGCGACGCCCGCCACCGAGCCGGTGGCGCTGGTGGCGTTGATGTAGCTCTCGAGCGTATCGGCGAGCGTCACGCCGGTCGCGAGGCCGTACCCGGCGTTCACGACGTCGACGGTATAGGTGAAGCTGTTCCCCGGGACGAAGGTCGTGCCGCTGGCGCGCTTCGAGATGCGGACGTCGGGACGCGCGAGGATGGTCGTCGTGGACGACGTGAGGGTCGGGCCGTAGGTCTGGGTGAGGGTCGCGGTGTTGGTCGCCGAAGTTCCGGAGATATTCGAATTGACCTGCACCGTAATGGTCGCCGTTCCGGTAGTGCCGGAGAGGACATTCGACAGCGTCCAGGTCGCCGTCCCGCTGGCGACGTTGAGCGTGCCGTTGCTGGCGGTCGACGATACGTAGGTCATGCCGGCCGGGATCGGATCGGTGATGACGACGCTCGGAATCGTGGCGTTCGAGGGGTTCCGATAGATGAGCGTGTAGGTGAGCTGGTCGACGCCGGGCGTCACCTCCAGCTTGTTGGCGTACTTCTCGATCGACATCCGGACCGGCTGCATGCAGATGGTGCCGTGGCTGTTGAACGGGCCGGAACCGGCCGCGCCGTTGTACAGGAACTGCAGGCCGGTGGCATGGCTGCCGTTCGAATCCTGGCCGGAGACGATCCACACCAGGCGGTGACCCGCCGGGAGAACGTAACTTCCAGCGGTGATGACGATCGTCTCCGTATCGGTGATGGGATTACCGCCGCCGATCGCGCCGGTCGTGACCGATCCGATTGGCGCGTAGGCGTTCGTGTCGGGATTGAAGTCGGATAAGGCGACCGAGTACTTCAGCTTTGGACCGCCGTTGACGACGTTCCAGCCGGTGACGATGCTGGCGCTGCTGATCAGATAGGCGGTCGTGCTGTCCGCCGGGTCGCTGTAGAAACGCATGAGCTCCCGGCTGTCGCCGACGGTCATCGTTGCCGACGTGATGCTGGCGGCGCCGGCGGTCGTTTGCGCGAGGAACTGGTTGTCGGTGAGTGTCGCCGTAGCGGCCGCGCCGGTGCCGTTGCCGCCGGTGAAGCCGACCGTCGGAGCGCCGCCCGAGGCATAACCGCTGCCGCCCGACGTCAGGTTGACACCTTCGACCTGCTGGTTCCCGGCTCCGCCGATCGCGGTGCCGACGGCGCCGCTTCCGGTGCCGCCCGTGAAGGTGACTCCGGTCGGCAGGGTGTTGTAGCCGGTACCGTTGTTCGTCATCGTGACGTAGCCGATGCCGTATCCGCCCACGCCGCTCGAAACAGCTCCGGTGGTGCTGCGGAAGTAGTAGTTGGTCGACGCGCATGCATTCGCGTCGAGGGTGACCGTGAACTGCGCCTGCGCTGACGGGATGCCGGTTCCGGTGACGGTGGCCGTGTTTACGCTCGGACCGGTCGCGGTCGAGCCGACCAGGAAGCGGAGATTCACCGTTCCAGTGAGACCGGCGCCGAGCGTGGTCGGGACGGCGGTCGTGTTGCACGAAACGGTCGTTCCCGCCTGCGTGCAGCCGGTCGTCGTTCCCGCTCCGATCTGCAGCGTGAAGCCCGCCGGGACGACGTCCGAGAGCGCTACACCGGTCGCGGTGGCGTTCCCGACGTTCGCGTACTGCAGGACATAGTCGATTTGCACCGTGGCCGGATTGACCGGCGAAATGATCGATGAAGTGCTACCGACCTTGTTGATCGCCAGTAGCGGACCGCTGATCGAGAGGTTGGCCGAAGCGGTCACGGTGGCCGCCTCGAGCGAGGTGACGGTGACGGTGTTCGTCGCCGGGCCCGAACTGCCCGCGATGGCGTCGACCGTGAACGTGGCGGTGCCGCCGTTCGCCGCGAGGCTGATCAGATTGCTGGAGGAGCTTCCCCAGATCATCGTGCCGTTCGCGCCAACGGAGGGAGCCGACTGCGGCGACGGCGAAGCGCTCACGTACGTGAAACCGGTGGGAAGCGGGTCGGTGAGTTTCACGAACGTCACCGCGGTCTGCGAGTTGTTCGTGACGACGATCTTGAAGTGGATCTGATCTCCTCGGGCGGCCGAGGTGATCGGAATTCCGGGCGCCGACGCCAGCTCCGCGGTCTTCGTCACAAGGAGGTTCGCCGTCCGGACAGGGACACCGGTGGTGTCCGTTCCGGTCAGCGTGCCGACGTTGGTGGAGATGTTGGCGGTGTTGAAGAACGTACCGCCGGATTGTCCGGCGTTCACGTTGAACTTGAACGTAGCGGATGACGACCCGTTGATCTGCGTTCCGGCCGGTAAGGTCCAGGAGATCGTCCCGCCCGTGTTCGGGGCGGGGGAGCTCGACGGAGTGACGTTGAGCCCTCCGGTTCCGCCCGCGTCGCTCTGATAGGTGAAGCCGAGCGGCAGCGTGTCGGTGATCGACGAGACCGTGATGACGGTGCTCGAGGTGTTGTTGATCGTCAGCGTGTACTGGACCGGGCCGCCCTGGGACACACCGCTTCCAGCGTTGTTCGTCTTGGTCACGGCCGGAAGAGGAGCGCCGCAAGCCCCGCCGATCTGCACGATCTGATAGTTGACGCCTAGGGTCGCATTCACTCCGCTGGCGACCAGGCCGGTGTAGCCCGGCGTCGGGAAGTTGGCCGGATTCCAGATCGAGGCGATCGGGGGAATGTTGGTATAGAGGTGGCGGCCCAGACCGTCGGTGCCGAATGATGCGGTGAGGGGGTAGGTGGCCGCCGGGTATGCCGTCGACGGCACGCTCATCCAGGTCTGCGTCGTGTGGCCGCGGTTATCGCTGACCTCGAGCGCCAGGAGGTATTGCCCCTGGACGAGGTTGGAGATGTCCCAGCTCGCGGTGACGGTCGTGCCGGTCGGCGTGGTCGGATTGCCGATGTTGATCCACGACCCGCCGTCGTCGTCCTGACCGTCGCCGTTGATGTCGTAGTAGTACTTGAATTGGGCGCTGACCAGCTGGCTGATGGACTGACAGTTGTTGACCGTCAGCGCATCCATGATCTGAGCGGATACCGGAACGTGGCAACCGACCGGCGAGCCGGCGGTGAAATGGGTGACGATTGGCTGCGGGATGATGCCGCCGTCAAGGGTGAGCGCGTCGCCGAACGGTCCCGGGGAGGAAGCATCGCAGACGAAGTTGCCGTCCCAGACTATGTCCTTCTGGAAAGGGTTGTTCAGACTGTTCGCCGTCGCAAAGAGGAACTGGAACGGCGTGTACGTCTTCATCGCCGGTCCGCCCTTGGACGTGGCGTTGAGCATGCGGACCGGAATCTGGTAGTCGACGTAATACTCGGAGCAGCCACCGGTGCTGATGTTTCTGGAGCGGGTGGTGCCGTAGTCCCAGTACGTCTCGCTCGAGCCGTTCGGCCACTGGATGGCGGACTTCGCGCCGCTGCCGTTGAACTGAACGATCTGGCCGTTTGCGTCGACGAATGAAGTCGGGTTCGTGAAGAGGCTGAGGATGTGCGTCGGATCGCTGATGTAGTCGATGGAGTTGGTGCTCGTCAGCGAGCTCCAGATCGTGCGCAGGAGGTCGATGGGCGCGGAGGGAGCGCCGCTCGATCCGTCCAGGTGCATGGCGAAATCGCGGTAGCCGTTGCCGTCGAGGTCGAGAAGAACGGTCCAGAGGGCGGAGCTCCAGGGGTCGGTACTGGAGTAGCTTCCCGGGCTCGGGCCGGTGGCGTAGTTGTTGGGGATCTGTTCCACGCGCCAGCGGAAGAAGATGATGCCGTTGCCGCCGTCGGCCGTCTTGTCGAAGTAGTAGTAGATGCTGGGTAGCGATTGGTCGGGGCAGCCGGAGCTGACGTTGACGTAGTTCTGGGGCCTGGCGCCGCCGTTCGATGGATCGAGCGTGCGCTGGTCATGGATCGGATGTTTGTCCGAGATGGAGGTGTCGGGGAAAGTCGTCCCCCACGAGTACGGGATCCACGACCCCGGCAGCGCAGAGGGGGTGCCGCAGGAAGCGTCGCATTCAACCGGCCAAGTGGTCGGGTTGATCGGCGCCCCGCCGACGCAATCGGTCTCGACGCTCCCGCAGGTGGGTGTTCCGCTGTTCCATAGCGGAGGCGTCGCTGCGGCAGAAAATGCGAGTGCGCCGCAGAAGAGGGCACCGAACACTACACGTCCGAACTTGTTCACAAGAGACTCCTAATGAGTTGGGAGAGAGAGTGGAGAGCTCGTCTGACGTGTCGCACGGTGGGAACTGCCACCGTTGCACCGTCGCGTTCGACGTGCGTGATGCGTCCAAGAATCGACTGATGCGGAACCGGGGCGTCGCGGTGGCGCGAGTTGTCGCCGCGGGTGATGACCGCGCCGCGCGCGATCCGCACGATCCGATGCGCCGTGATGCCGCGCGCTGCTTGTGCCAGCACGACGTCGCCGGCGCGCAACGGCCTCGATGCGAGGGGCGACACATGCACGTGCTCTCCGTTCCGGATGGACGGGTGCATGCTGTCGCCGCTCGCCGCGAAACGGACGGCGATGCCGCGGCCGAGGAGGTCGACGAGCATGGTCTCGAACGGCGGCGTCTCGAACTCAGTCTCGGATGCCGTCACGCCGCGGCCTCGAGCGACTCGCGCACGAAGTCGACGACGCTGCGGTCTTTCGCGAATGACAGCGATGCTGCCGGTACTTCGCGAACCACGGACGAGAGAGTTCCGATCACGGAGCTCATCGCGCGAGCGTCATAGAACGGCGGGAAGCCGCAGGAGAAAAGACGCGCGACGGCTGCTCCCGGCCGGAGCGGCTGCAGCGCGTTGCGCGACGACTTGTCGAGCAGGAAGATGCGGCGCAGGCGGGCCCGCGACGCGGAGCAGATCTCCGCCTCGCCGTGCCACGGCGTCCCGTACATCCACCAGCCGTCTTCGTGGCGGCGGAGGATGATGCGGTCGTCGCTGAGGATCTCCGCGGCGTCGTCCTGCCAGAGACGGGCCGTGGTCGTCTTCCCCGCGCCGGAGTTCCCGGCGAAGAGGTATCCGTCGCCGTTCTGGTCGACGAGGCCGCACGAGTGGATCTCGATGGCGCCCTGCTGGGTCAGCATCGCGTTCACGAGCAGTTCGTCGAGCGGGAACTGCAGGGGATAGGCGTTGCGGAACTCGGTGACGCGCGTTTGGAGCGTCACCTCCACCGGCCTCGCGGAGAGGTCTGCGGGAATCCGCGCGACCTTGTAAGGCGCGTCGCCGGAAAGGTTCGAGCGAAATTCGAGCCGGTAGTCGCCGTCGTGCCGGAACATCCGCCAGAGCGAGCCGGAATCGAACACCAGCTCTCCTTCGGACTTCGGCTCGAGCGGCAGCGTCGAAACACGCACCTCCACGTCGGCCGGGCGGTCGTCAACCACGAATCGTGCGACCGGCCCATCGAGACGAATGCCGGTGCGCGCGTCCGCATCGCTCTCGATGCAGACGCCGATCGTGACGCCGCCGATACCGACGCAGTAGCGCATCTCTACGATCCGGATGCGCTGCAGCCGCCGGAGTTCGTGCAGTGCGGGTGGAAAGGACCTCCACCCGTGGCGGTCTTACAGAATCCGAGGACCGCTTCGTCGGGCCGCAGAGGGAAGCGCGTCGCTTCCGGTTTGAAGTAAGGCTTGCGTTGTCTGAGTCGAGAGTTTTTTTCTTCCATCGTCATCCTCACTTGGTTAGTTCCGCCGCGCGGGTTTGCTGCGCCTCAGCCACGATCAGGTCGTACGCCGAACCGCCTTCGCAGTATTCGCAGTCGCCATGGGCCGGCACTTCCACTCCGAATGCCTCGGCGCGCAGGTGCGCCACGTGGCAGAGGAAATCGACCGGAGCCTCGGGGTCGCCGTTCTCCAGCTCCCCGTTCGCGGGACACATCCCGCAGAGCGTCTTCAGGCCGCACTTCGTGCACTTCGTCGGACGGGTGATCGGCTTTTGGCGCACGTTCATCAGCCCGTCCCACGCCTCCGCGAAGTTCATCTGGCGGATGTTGAAGTTATCGAAATGGGAGAGGACGCAGATGGTCAGGTTCCCGTAAGGATCGAGCGCCCAACTGTGCACGCCGCCGCCGCACTCATACATGGTCGGCGTTTCTTTCGGCGGAGCGACTTGTTTGCCGAGCCGCCGGAATTCGGCGCTGCGCGTGGGATCGCTGTAGTCGAGGTCGAGGACGTCCGTCGGGGAGAGCCGGACGCTCAGGGGCGCCGACGAGCAGTCGATCCGGGGATTCATCATCGCGTCGAACTTGAAATCGACGCCGAGGTCCTCGGCGAACGACTGCATGTCGTTGATCTCGTGCTTGTTGATCGAGACCGCGACCGTCTTCAGCTTCAGCGGGAGATTACGCGCGAGCAGAAGCCGGATGCCGCGCATGCACTTCTCCCACGAGCCGGGGATGCGGGTGAGCGCCTCGTACGTCTCCTTCGTCCGGCCGTAGAGAGTGATCTCCATGACGAACGGTGGCATCGCCGCCAGGCGATCCGCGACCCGCTCGTCGATGAGGACGCCGTTGGTGAAGAGGGTGATGAGGAAACCCTTCTTCTTGGCGTATTCGTAGATCTCGAAGAAGTCGCGGCGGGCGAAGATCTCGCCGCCGGTGAAGCAGAGCCACAGGCACCCGAGGTCGGCGATCTCGTCGAGGAGTGTGAGGTACTCCTGGGTCGAAAGCTCCGCGCGCCGGGCGTCGGCGTCGTCCATCGGAAGGTTGTTGTAGCAATGCGCGCAGTCGAGCGGACAGCGGTTGCTCAGCTCGATCGTGCCCTGGACCGCGATGTTGCGGTGGCGCGTTCCGAAAGCGATACGGCGCGAAAAATCGGTGTACGAAAGACTCTCCATCACCCCTCCACTGCCTGCACGAGATGCGCTTCTTCCAGCGTTCGGATCAGATCTTCCACGTCCTTCGCTGCGACTTCGGCCGTCACGTCGAACTCTTCGCAGAGCGTCTCGATGATGGCATCGAGCGAACGCCGGCCGTCGAGCAGCTCCCAAACGCGGGAGGCCACCTCGTTCAGGGTGAAGAGGGAGTCGAGATCGCCGACGTGGCTTCGCACGGGCACGACGACGGACTCGTCGCCGATGCGGCGGACGACCACATCGGACGCCGTGCGATACACAGTTTCGCTCACCATCTCAGTTTGAACGGAGGACTCCCCTTGGACCCGGTCGCCAATGTAACACTGGAATGCGCGAATAACACGTGTCCGCCCTGGGAAAAATCCGCAAAAGCCTCGCGCAACTCCTTCTCCCTTCGGGAGAAGATGCCGCGAAGCGGCGGATGAGGGGCGTGCAAATTGACCGAAAACACGGTTTGGGCGAGACGCGCGCCCCTCACCCGGCGCTGCGCGCCACCCCCTTCCGGACGGAGAGGGAAGTGAATGGTGCCGGTTGCGAAACGGGGCGCTCTGCTATAATCCGCGCCGTTTCAGGCAATTTTTTCCGATGGACGAGACAGACTCCTCGACGTCAGTCGAGATATTCGGTGCTTCGTACAACGTCCGTGGGGAGGGAGATCCTGACTATTTAGTGGAGCTTGCGCGGTTAGTGGACTCCAGGATGCGCGACGTAGCTGCCCAGGTCGCAACCGTCGATCCGATGAAAATCGCCATCCTGGCGGCCTTGAACATAGCCGACGAGTTTTCCCGGTACCGGAAACAGCGGGAGAGTTCCGCTGGAATATGGATCGAGAAAACGGAGGAAATATCGAATCGGCTCGGCAAGGTAATCAGCTGAGCCGACGTAAAAGTTGGTGGTTCTTTCGGAGTCCCTGCAGAGTTCGTGATGAATGATCTAACGCTTGAACCGATGCTTTCTTACTTCGGGTGCTCGGGTCCCACGGCCGCGTGCACGCCTTCCGCTCCTTCGGGAACGACGAGGGTAGCCTAAACGGCTCGGGTAGGGCGCCCACCTGCTTGGCAGGTTCAAGTAAGAATCCCTCACACGGCTCAGGCGGGGTTCTCCGAAGTTCACTTTCCTTCCGCGCAAGCCTCCGGGTCGGAGGTTTGAGTTGACAGCAGTGATCGTTGCTATCGTGGCGGGCGTCATCGCAGGCGCCATCGCCGCAGCCCTCATGTGGGGCGTGGTGTACCGCAAGCGCGGCGAGGCGCAGCTCGAAGAAGCACGCCGGAACGGCGACCGCATCGTCGCCGACGCGAACAAACAGGCCGAGGCCCGCGCCAAGGAAGCGGACCTCGAGTCGAAAGAGAAGCTCCTCCAGATGCGGTCGGATTTCGACCGCAAAGTGCAGCAGCGGAACGACGAGCTGAAAAACAGCGAGCGCCGCCTGCAGCAGAAGGAGGAGAACCTCGACAAGAAAACGCTGCAGGTCGAGTCCCGCATCGCCGAGGTCGAGAAGCGCGACAAGGGTGTCGACTCGCGCGAGAAGCAGGTGGAGGCGCGCGAGAACGAGTTGAACGCGCTCATCGAGGAGCAGCGCCACCGCATCGAACAGGTGGCCGGACTCTCCGCGGACGAGGCGAAGCGCGAGCTGATCCGCGGGATCGAGAACGAAGCCAAGCTCGAAGCCGCGAACATCATGAAGCGCATCGAGACCGAGGCGAACGAGCTCGGGAATCAGCGCGCCCGCAAGATCCTCGGCATGGCCATCCAGCGCATGGCGTCCGACTACGTCGCCGAGAACACGGTGAGCGTGGTCGACCTCCCCAGCGAGGACATGAAGGGCCGCATCATCGGACGCGAGGGACGCAACATCCGCGCGCTCGAGCTGGCCACCGGCGTCGACCTGATCGTCGACGACACGCCGGAAGCGGTCATTCTCTCGGGCTTCGATCCGATCCGCCGCGAGATCGCGCGCATCTCGCTCGAACGCCTCATGCAGGACGGACGCATTCATCCCGCCCGCATCGAGGAGCTGGTCGAGAAGGTGCGGCAGGAGCTCGATCAGAAGCTGTTCGAGGAAGGCGAAGCCGCCGCGTTCTCGATCGGCCTCACCGATCTCCACCCGGAGGTCCTCAAGCTTCTCGGGCGCCTTCGTTACCGCACGTCGTACGGCCAGAACGTGCTCGTGCACTCGCTGGAGGTCGCGCAGCTCGCCGCTCTCATGGCGGTGGAGCTCGGCGTCAACGACACGATCGCGAAGCGCGGCGGTCTGCTGCACGACATCGGCAAGGCGATCGACCGCGAGATGGAAGGAACGCACCTCGAGCTCGGACGCCAGGTGCTCGAGAAGTACGGCGAGAAGCGCGAGATCATCCACGCGATGGAGTGCCACCACGGCGACTACGACCCGACCACCGTCGAGGCGATCCTCGTCAACGCCGCCGACGCCCTCTCCGCGGCGCGCCCCGGCGCACGGCGCGAGATCCTGGAGAACTACGTGCACCGTCTCGAACGGCTGGAGGGCATCGCAAACGCCATGGACGGCGTCGCGAAGAGTTTCGCCATCCAGGCCGGCCGCGAGCTGCGCATCATCGTGAACGCCGAAAAGATCACTGACGAACAGTCGATCTGGCTCTCGAAAGACGTCGCCCGCAAGATCGAGTCGGAGTTGCAGTATCCCGGACAAATCAAAGTCACTGTCATTCGAGAAATGAGAGCGGTTGACTACGCGAAGTAAGGAGAGCGCAGAGCGCAGAGGGCAGATGGCGGAAGCCACTGCGCACTGCGCTCTGCCCACTGCGCTCTGTGATTAAGGTGCTCTACATCGGCGACGTCGTCGGCCAGCCCGGCCGGCGGGCGTTGCATCAGAAGCTGGAAGGCGTCGTCGACCGCGAGCGGATCGATTTCACGATCGTGAACATCGAGAACGCCGCGGGAGGCTTCGGCGTGACCGAGGCGATCATGGAGGAGCTGTCCGACCTCCCGATCAACGCGTACACGTCGGGCAACCACATCTGGGACAAGAAAGACTTCGTCGACAACTTCGACCGGTACCAACACGTGATCCGGCCGGCAAACTATCCGGCCGGAAATCCCGGCAAGGGGAAGGTCGTGCGGCAGACGGCGGCGGGTGTCGACGTCGCCGTGCTGCAGTTCATGGGCAACGTCTTCATGCCGCCGTGCGACAACGCCTTCCACTGCGCCGACCGCGAGCTGCAGGACGTCAAGGCGAAAGTGATCATCGTCGACATCCACTGCGAGGCGACCTCGGAGAAGCAGGCGATGGGCCGCTATCTCGACGGCCGCGTCTCCGCTGTCGTCGGAACGCACACGCACGTCGCGACCGCCGACGAGCGCATCCTCCCGAACGGCACGGCCTTCCAGACCGACGTCGGAATGACCGGCGCATACGACTCCGTGATCGGCTTCCGTCCCGACGAGGCGCTGCACCGCTTCCTGATGAACACGCCGCGCAAGCTGGAAGTGGCGAAGCGCGACATCCGCCTCACCGGCGCGATGTTCGAGATCGACGAGACGACGGGTCGTGCGCACGCGATCACGCGCGTGCAAGAGCGTCTCGAAGAATGAGACCTCGGGTCTCGGGCTGATCCATGCGCCTCGGCGTCATCACGCTCGGACACGTGCACGCCGAGGAGCTCGAGCCGCTGACGCGGCACTTCGAGCACATCGAACAGCTCGTGCTCGACGTCGAGCCGCGCGCTTCGATTGCCGACCATCGTGCGGAACTGAATCGCGCCATCGATGCCGCATCAGCCGACTGGCTGCTGCTTCTCCGCGAGCGTGAGGTGATCGACGAGCCGCTGGCGATCGAGATTGCCGCGGCGATGGAGGCAGCGAAGGCGTGGGGATTCCGGATCCGATCGATTCCGATGTATGCGGGAAAGCCGCTGCGTCTTGGCGCCGAGGAGGGGGAGTTGCGGCTCTTCCATCGCCGCCATTTCCTGCGGCGCGGCGAGCTGTCGGTGCAGGGAACCGTCGTGCGGTTGAACAACGCGCTGCGTTCCATCAGCTTCGACTCCTACGCAACGCACCGCGAACAACTCGCGAAGACGGGCGTCCCGCATTCGGGACTCCGCCACCTGCTCCTCTTCATCCGCTACGTCCTCGGCGCGCGGACCCTCGACGCGAACACGCTACGCTACCTCTGGATCGAAGCCGGCTTCGACATGGAGCGGCGGACGCCCTCGTCCGCCGGCGCGGCGCGGCCGCGCTGACGCGCGGACGAGGGCGTCCGCCGCTCCGAAAACGATGTTGTCGCCCTACGCGGTTTGCGTCTGCGGGACGAGGCGGCGCGGTGCGACGCGCGCGTCGGGTCCGTGGGTGCGGAACTGGCGCGGCGACATGCCGTAACGCTCGCGGAACTGCTGGCGGAAGTAGTTCTCCGAGTCGAATCCGCAGCGGCGCGCGACCTGCGAGACGCGCAGGTTGCCGGACTTCAGCAGCCGCGCTGCTTTCTCGAGCCGCTTCTCTTTGAGGAAGTGGCTGAGGAGGCGTCCGGTGATGCGATGGAAGCGGCCGGAGATGTACTGCCGCGTGTATCCGAGCTCGCGCGTCACTGCTTCGACGGTGACTTCCTCATCGTCGCGCAGACGGCGGCGAACCGTTTTCACTAAAGAGCGCAGCAGACCATCCATTCTGCCCTCCTGCGTTGAATGCCCGTCCCGCCCGCTGTATCGTGCGGGACGAAACATCCAGCTCCAATTTCTGAATGAAAAAATTGTAGCGCAAGTCGGCGCGGAGGGCCGAAAACATGTCGGATCCTCAATTTCTCAGGAACGTCACGCTCTTTGCCGAGTTCGACAATGACGAGTTGCAGATTCTCGGCGAAACCGTTCGATCGAGCCATTTCGCGCCGGGGGACAGCGTGCTGGAGGAGGGGAGCGCCAATCGCGCCCTGCACATCCTCAAGAGCGGCCGGATCCGCGTCTCGCGCCAGGTCCAGGAGCGCGAGGTCGCCCTCTGCGATCTCGATGCAGGGCAGACGTTTGGCGAGCTTTCGATCATCGAGGACGGAGTCGCCTCGGCCACGTTGCGGGCGGTCACCGACAGCGAGGTGCTCTCGATCTCGATGCACGACCTCGCGAAGTTCCTCCGAACCTCCCCGAACGCCGGCGCCAAGTTCTGGCGCGCCATCGCCGTCGACCTCCGCCGGCGCCTGCTCCAGACGAACGACGTCGTGCGCAGCTACTTCGAAGTGAACCGCGCCCTCGTCGAGAACGAGACGTTCCGCGAGGCGTACGCGATGTGCAACAAGTGAGTGGCGTCCGTGACTCGTGACTCGTTACTCGGAGAACGCGGAACTCCGAGTAACGAATGACGAGTAACGAGTAACGTCTATTCGAAGGCCGTGTGCGTGTTGGGATCGGTCGTCGTCCACAGGAACTTTCCGCTGGTATCGTAGAGGACGTCGCGCGTCGGACAGTCGTAGTACCTGTCGCCGTCGTCGTCCTTGTAGACCGCGCCGCAGTCGCTATCGAAGTTCACGGCGATCTGCACGTCGCCACACCACCAGAACTGGCCGGTGGCACGGCGGATGGTGAGCGAGGAGAATTTCGGGTTGTCCAAACTGCCGGTGTGATTCTGGGCGTCCTGGACCACCTGCGGCAAGCGGGCGATCGTCGCCTCGTCGACGGTGAAGGGCTGGCGATCGAGACAATCGAAACGGTCCGTCGGTGCGTTGCGAGAGCGGTGCGTGATCGATCCATCCCAGTTCATAGTCCACTTCGCGATCTCGCGATTCGACGCCCCCGCATACACCTCGGCGTCCAGATGCACGCCGCTGAAGTAGATCTCGTGGTAGGCGGTAGGACTTCCCATGGCCGTCCGCAGACGCGCAAAGTCGCTGGGGACGCTCACAAGGAAGTCATGTTTGCTCCCGTCCGCCGGGGACACTGTCACCTCGGGAGCCATGTCTGCGTCCTTCGATTGCTGGATGTACGACATGCAGCCGGTGCTCAATGTGAGAACGAGCAGTTTGAAGAGGAGATCTCTTCGCATTCCACAACTCCTATGCGTCGACGTGAGTACGACATACACCGCCCGATGCAGAACTGCGCTGGACATCACGTTCCGCGCGTCCACGCCGGCGCCGCTGACAGGGAATTCCTTGTGCGACTCGATGCGCCGTGGCTCCAAGGAGATTGACCGTGGCGAAGGCCTCGAGCCAGCGAGGTAAGGCGCCGTCTCGCAAAATGGGTCGGACAGGTAATCTGGGCTCCGCGTGCAGTGGCGCTGATCGAAGAAGCCGCGAGCCACATCGAGATCGACTCACCTTCGTGACGTCGTCCAAGGGGAGCGGACGTCTCGTCCGCTCAAAACGTAGGTCGGGCTTCAGCCCGACCAATGACCCGGCCGCAAGCGCAGTCCGCGACGCGGCTAAGTGTCGTTTCATGCGCGAGCCTGAGCTGCACGGCGGCAGGTCCGGACGGACTTTCCGCCGCTGCGACCGGATCGAGACGATTCTACGCGCGCGCCCTGTGCCCGGTTGCGCCAACGCTGTGTAGGGCGGCTCACGCCACCTAGACATTGGGGGCTTTCGCCACACACGCCGCGCCACTTGTCGACAGGTAACGCACGTGCCGCAACCGGGCGAGGAGAAGTGTAGCCGCAAGCGGTGTCTTGCGGTTACCCAGCGCCCCCGGCCACGCCATCGCCTCAGCGAAACCCGGCAACGCGGCCGACAGCTCCTCGAGGTGCGCGCTGGCGATGCCGTCCAGCTCCCGCGACAGCACGCCGCTGACGGTGGTCTCCTGCTGATCTGCGCGATATTCGAGCATCTCGATGTGATGCCGCGGCAGCCGGACCCGCAACTCCGCGCTCCGGATCGCCCGCGGTAGGATGCCGTCCGCATCCTCCCCGAGCGCCTCTTCGATGACGTGCATCGGCCACATCTCCAGCGCCTTCGCCATCACCCGGCCCGCGTTTCATGCGAGACGTTTCGACTTGGTGGTGGTTCCGGAGCTGAGCTGCTTAGGCGATTCGATGCACTTAGGGTACGCACCGACACGATTCAGGCCTATTTCCCGTAACCAACCGCGATCGCCGTTGGCAGACTCGGGCCTCAGCCGGGCCGACGAGTCGAATGAGTGTGCTGGCGTGTATGAGAACGCGCTTCGAGACTTCACACGCGAACTCAAGCGTCGGCCATTTCAGCTGGCGGACGCCTAACAAGGCAACTTACAGCCGACGCACTGCGGCTGGCTGGAACCTTTCAAGTGCGCTATTCTTCCCCGAGTGCGGCAGTGCGCCGCTGAAGCGCAGATCCTTGGACGGCGAGAGGTCATCAATGGCGAATCTTCTCTACGTAGACAACTCGAATGTATGGATAGAGGGCATGCACGTCGCCGCCGTCAAGCATGGACTCGCACCGAACATACGGGAGGCACAGAGCGCTCGGATTTGTGACAACAGATGGAAGATCGATTTCGGAAAGCTCTTCGAATTTGCCGGCGGGGATCGATCCGAGGTGAAGAAGGCCACGCTATTCGGGTCGCGTCCCCCTCCAAACGACTCCCTATGGGATACGGCAAAGCGTAAAGGTTTCGAAGTAGTAGTCTACGATCGAAGTGTCGCGAATCGAGAAAAGAAAATCGATACGGACATTGTGGCGACCATGATCGAGGACACTTTCACGATACTTGATCCGAAGACCGATGAAATGACCTTGGTAGCGGGCGACTCCGACTATGTCCCCGCCATCGAAAAGATCCGGAAGCGCGAAATAACGTTTCATGTGGTGTTTTGGAACCACGCCGCGCGGGAGCTTCGCGAAGCAGCAACGAAGTTCATCGCCCTTGACCCGTATCTTGAGCATCTGTGCCTCAAACCTCGTTGAATGTCTCGAACGAATTTTGTGAAGAGGCCAAGCCGCCGACTAGCTTTCAGCTGAGCTGACTTCGGCCCGCTCGTTGGTATTCGTCTTACGCTCCACACGGCGGACCGAAGCCGCTGAGCCGTGGGCCTTTAGACTGCAGGCAAGAAACTTCTGCCGATAGGAGATGCATCGAATGGAGGCGTGGCTGATCACGTGGGATGAGGCGGGCCATGACAACATCGATCGCTTTTTGACCGTCCTTCCGAACGATTACGAACCGGAGTTGGTTAGAGCAATCGCCGAATCTATTTTCTACGTTGGTGCGTTCACACCGGCGGAAACGATTCAACACCGGTTAGGCTCCGGTCTGAAGCCCCAGGTGTTCGTCTCGCGCCACGCTAACGACTACGTGAGAATTAACATCTGCTTCAGTAGCGCAGCGATTTCCGTCCGCCGTGTGCGTAACCTCCTCGTGTCGGAAACTCGCGAACGCGAGACCTTTTCCTGGGAAGAACAGAATCATGACGGAACATGGGATCGGCGGTCCTATGAACGCTTCCGCACAGGAGTGATCACCTTTGAGCACGAGTAGGTGGTCAACCATGCAGGTCTAACTCGCATGGCGAGTTCGCTGCATCACGTTGAGTTCCCGAGCTGCGTGTTCCGGGGCCGGGCTTAACGAGGGGCCGCGAGGGCCGGACCCTTGCTTTTCGGTTTCTCCACTGAATGTTGAGCCGACCGGAATGCCACCGAAGGCCGAAGTCATGCCAGCTCAATAGATTGCAAGGTAGATCCACGAGCGAAGGCCGAACCCGGTGTGACCCCTCCGCGTTGGTTTACGACTACGATGCCGTCAACCTCGACACGATTTGGCGGACAGTAACTGAAGATCTTCCGCATCTGGCGAAACCGCTTCGCCGAATCACAACCTAGGACACCCCTCTTTCACGGCGGCAACGCGGGTTTTAATCCCGCTAGGGACGCCAACCTAACCCGATTTATAATCAGCAAGTTAGCAGATCCATGATGTATCGCTGGAGAACGTCGTGGAGCTGCTTGGCCACAGCTCGACGAAGGTGACCGAGAAGAGCTACGCGCCGTGGGTTGCGGCTCGGCAAGCCCGACTCGAAGAGGCCATGCGGAAGACCTGGCCGACGGCTCCGCACCTCTCGCTCGTCGCCGCTTCATGACTGCCCGGCAAACTATTTCAGATACCTCGTCGCCGAGTTCTGCGCCAGATCGGCGAGCGAGTTTGGATATTTCTCGGGCACGTCGGTTTCGATCTGCCCATCCTCCAGCCAGTAGGGGTGATACAGCTCCAGCTCCCGGTTCGTGAACAGGATGAGGGGCACTTCCTTCGATAACGTCTTGAAAAGTCCCACTTCCTCCGCCGTGAAGCCATCGCTCGTTTTCGCGAAGACGATGAAAACTTCGCTCACGTCTTTCAGTGTCGCCAAACGCTCCGCCGCCTGTTTCAGCTTGTCGCAGTCGTCCTCGACGATGCTCCCGCCCTCGCTCTTGCACTCACCGAGGGCAATACCGATCTCCTCGCGGCGTCCGTACTCGAGCACCGCTAGGTCCGTCTCGCAGTTAACATTGTCGCCATTGAGGTTCAAGGCTGTCGAATACGCAAAGGTGCCGTGATCGAGAATTCGCTTCATCGTGAGGAGCGTCAGCAATACCGGGATGGCGCCTTCCTGATTGTTGTCCTTTGCGAACAGGCCGCTCTTGCGGAACCGCCAATCGCCACGTGATCTGAGATGGACACTGGTTCGATTCTCCGCGCCGCAATATTCGCAGGTCCAGAAGTCATCGACGGCTTTGAGTGACAGCCAGTTCACAAGCCGGCACTGTTCACACTGAAGATCGAGACCCGCCCTGAAGAAATCCTTTCTCAAGAGATAGTCGAATACGTCATTGCTCTCGAGCTCCGTCTTTTCGCGCGCCTCGATGTACAGGCTCTTGTACTTTTCGAACTCCTGCTCATGGATCGTCTTCGTCGCCTCGCCTCTGCCGATTGAATCTGTCGTTTTGTATTCTTGGAGAATCTTCCGCACGCCCCTGATCTTCAGCACACGCGCATCTTCCAGACCGCCCATCTTTTCGATCAGCTTGCGCGCGATGAGTCCGGGCTGGCTTACGGCAGCTTTGACGCCGGCGACCTCGAAGACCTTCTCAACGAGGAGCTGCTTCGAGATCGGGTACAGGGTCACCGAGTCGTCGCTCGCTTCAATGATCTTCGAGATTCCTTCCCGCTCCACCCGGAGCGCCCAGGGATCGACCGCGATCTCGCGGCTGTAGAACTCATTGAGTTGTCTGATCCGCGGTACTTTTAGCGTGTAACCCGGATGACCGAGCTCACCGTACACGTCGATCACGACGCCAAAATGCTGCCGACCGAAACCTGCCTCGTCTGCATTCAGGAGGAAGCTCTTATCGGGCAATCCCACGTTCACTACATACTTGTCGTACGCCGGCTCAACGTGGGTGCTGCCGCTCTGCCACTTAAACACCTCCGACGTCGGCTGAACGTTCCAACCGTTCCATGAATGCTCCGTGACTGGGCACCACAGAATTCCTTTTTTTGAGGCGATCCTGCTCGCCACAGAAGTCCGCAGCACTTCGTCTTCCATCGACCGGCAGTAGAGCGCGATCCGATCGCCGATCTCCGGATGACGGTTCGCACGCGAGTCCAGAAAGTCGACGAACGCTTGCGCATACAGCAGTGTTCTGTCCATGGCATCCGTCGCAAGATACACGACGGTGTTGCCAGCCGCCCGCACGTTCCAGAATGCAACCAGGTCATCGTAATTGCCGGACTCGCCAATGTATAGCCCGTGGCTGGCGAACCGGATACCTCCGCCATAGCGTCGCAACTCTATACTCGTTAAGTCGATGGGCCCGAAGTTCTTTCGCGGCTGCAACGTGAGCGGCGCGTCGAGGGCGAGTATCTGCTCCTCGGCGCACAGGCCGTTCACGAAGTTTTTAGGGAAGTCCCATTTGAGGTCGGGCTCACGCGGATAGAATCCGAACTGCAGCGAGAAGACGGCCGCAAGCGGGTCCGCGGCGTCCCATTTCGGGAGTACGAAGTTGCTCTTGTAATCCGCCGGCTTCCCCTTGAATTCGTTTTGCCATAGCAGCTCGACGACGTTGCGGACATCGAGAACTCCTAACACCTGCTTCTTGCTGTGCCAGTCTTCGTAGAAGATGTCGGCAGCCAGATGGCTGGAGTCCCGAAGGAAGGGGTACTTAGCTATGAGCGCGTCTATCGCCGGTGAGCCACGCACGGCATGAAGCACATCGACGCCAAAGAGATCGATCAGTTGTTCCGCAAAAGAGCTGTCGCCCTCAGGCACGGGTATGATGGGGTTATACATGCCTCCCCAGAGGAGGCAGTTGATCCCGACGGCTTTCTTAACGTCCGCAAGCTCACCGGGTCTCACCAGGAACCCGATGCGCAGGGGTCTGTATTTTATCGATGCCCTTGAAAACATTTCTCGTATCCCCTCGGCGGGTGATGCAGTCAGGAACTAGCCAGCAGAACCCGCCACAACCGGCTGGCTTCACGATACATCGACTATCTACCAAGCAGGAGCAAAGCAGGAGCAAGCTTGGGGTCACACCTTCGATGTTCGCTTTCTCCACGTCGTGTAGATTCGACCGCCCTTCCATAGCGGCTGTAAGTTGCTACCGCGCAATACCTTATGAGCCGAGGCCAAAGAACGAAGGTGTGACCCTTAACGCCCGCCTGGTTCCCTCGGCTGTCCGGCCGGAGTTTCCTTGTGCGACCGCTTGCGCAATCATTTGCACATGGCAACCAACCTTGCGATCGACCCCGATCTCCTCGAACGGGCCGTTGCAGTGAGCGGGGAACGCACGAAGACAGCCGCGGTGAAGCGGGCGCTCGAAGAGTTCATCGCGAGGCGCGAGCAGGGAAAGATCGTCGAGCTTTTCGGCTCGCTCCAGTGGGACCCGGAGTTTGACTACAAGGCAGCGCGGTCCCGCCGTTGAAAGTCCTCGTCGACACGAGTGTTTTGGTCGCTTGCGCTGCGCCGCTATCGGCACGACGGCGATCCGCTGACTTGCGGTCGATGATGCCGGCCTAAACGCTTCGATCGATCACCGACTGGATGGAAGTCAGCGATTGGGCAGCCTCGAAGATGAGGCACGTCGCTACGCGACGATTTTGAACTTATCCCCGCGGTTGTGAAGTAGTACGAGCTGCTCCCCACGGAGCGCCACTTCCGCGTACGTCTCACCGCGGTCGTCGCTGAACTCGACCTCGTACACGTCACGTTCGAGAACCTCCACGACAGTGCCCACTTCGCCGCGCGAGATATGTCTCTCCGGAATATCTTCGATCAGTGCGACCGTGTCGAGCAGTCCGATGCTTTTCTCATCCATGTTCGCTCGTCCTCACGAAACAGGTTGTCATGCGCGCGTGAAGCACAATCCACGCACTCCGAACAACGGCTTCTCCCGCGTCCATCCTCATCGTAAACTGACGTCGCGTAAAGGAGGAGCTGCGGATGACCCACGTCGAAGTCACATTTCCCGATAGCCTGTTTGCCGCGCTCCGCAAGGCGCCCCACGAAGTCGGTCCCGAGGTCCGCATCGCGGCGTCGATCCACTGGTATCAGCAAGCCGCGATTTCGATGGAGCGCGCCGCGGAGTTCGCCGGCTTAAACCGCTCGGAGTTCCTGGCGGAACTGGCTCGTCGCCACGTAAGTCGGGGGTCGCATCTGGAAAATCAACATAACGCGCAGGTTGACGAACCAGAAGTTGATCTTCCAGATACGACCCCAACTTGACTTCTTCTTGACTTCTTCTTAACGATCGAGACGAGCTCCGCTCGCTGGATGCTCTCGTGACGGTCCTCGTCGATCGCTCGAGGTCAGGGATGCCGATCGGAAACGTGGTCGGCCGACTCGGTGGAGCAGAAACCGCGGCGTTAAGTTGAGGTTCCCAACTTGCCGAGGCACGCATTGCCCAGAGAGCAGCCAGCAGAGAACCAACGCAGGCGGCACCGCCGAGTACTATCGCCAGCGTAACGGCTACGGCTCCCATTGCCGTGTCTTCGAACCTTTCAAGACTCATCGGGCGCTCCGCTCCAGCAGCGCATACGCCGCAGAACTTCGCGAGAATTCGATTTCATACTTCCCGTGGTAGGGCAAATTCATTTCTTCCGCTTCCTCGAGCTCCTCGGCGAGGCTGCACCTCTCCCGGATGATCCGATAATCGCTCGTGTCTGGGGGATTACGCCAGAAGCTCGATCGATCCGGCCAGGTCGGGAAACGACTGGAGCGCATGGAAGAACCGTTCGTCTGCCGTAATTACGCGGGCGTCGAGGCGCAGGGCGAGAGCGACGTACATCGAGTCGTATACCGAGCGCGACGTGATAAGCGCGAGCGCGTGTGCGTCGTTTGCAAGTGCACGACATGGCGTCGTGCCCACGGCGATTTTTTCGATATTGCTGACGAGCAGCTGGCTTTCGGCGCGCGTCAATTGACCGCGCTGGACCTTCTTCCAAATCGCGTTTGCGATCTCCGCGAAAAGGAGGTCGGGGGCCTCGAGTCGATCTTCGGATGCGAGCAATCGGGTGGCGGCGTCGCTTCCCGCCTCCGGGACGAACCATTTGATGACGACACTCGCGTCGACGACGACGCTCATCGGTCGCGGTCTTCCCGAATCAGCGCCACGCTATCCGAGTGCGTTCGTCCTTGCAGCTGTTTCAGCCACCGCCCCGACAGGCGTCTCGTTTCGGCAAGACTTCGTGCGCTCGCCTGTGCGAGAGCGTCGTGGATCTCGGCCTGCAGCGACCGCCGATGCGCTTTCGCCGCGGCTTTCAGTCGTTGAAGCACCTCGTCATCGAGATCTCGCAGCAGAAGGTTCGCCACAATTACCTCCGTGATATCAGAATGATACCATCGAGCCGGGCTCCGCTCGCTGATCTTCCTCGGCAATGCCGGCCAGACAGAGGATCGACAGGTTCAGTTCAGTGTAGTTCAGTTGGGGGTCGCATCTGGAAACGCTACTTAACGCGGCAACGGATGTTCGTCAGGCCGACACTGGATGCTCTCGTGATGCTGATCGCCGGTCGCTTCGAGGTCCGGTCCACGGACTGAAACGCAAGTCGCGCGCTCAGGCGCGGAAGGCTCTTGCCTGGATCGCCGTCGATGATGCCGGCCTAAACGCTTCGATCGATCACCGACGGAGCAAGCTTGGGGTCACACCTTCGATGTTCGCTTTCTCCACGTCGTGTAGATTCGCCCGCGCTTCCATAGCGGCTGTAAGTTGCTACCGCGCAATACCTTATGAGCCGAGAACAAAGAACGAAGGTGTGACCCCTAACTCCCGCCGGATCGACATCGAGCTTGCCAAACGGCGCTATCGAATGATCGGAGTTGAACAATGAAGAAGACAATCAACAGGTCCATGGCGCGAAGCGGCGGGAACGTCTTCACAGACCTCGGTTTCGAGCCTCACGAGGCGGCCGTCATGCTCCTGCGTTGCGAGTTGGCCGAGGCGTTGCGCAAGTGGATCGACCGCGACGGCCTGACGCAAGCCGAGGCAGCTCGCCGTCTCGGTATCGCGCAGCCGCGTATCTCCGAGATCGCGCGAAACAGGGTGGACAGGCTTTCGCTCGATTACCTGGTTGGTCTCTGCGCGAAGGCGGGCGTCGTGGTGAAAGTGAAGACTGCGGCGTAGTGGAACGCCATCGAGGAAGTTTGCGATCTTCGCGGCGGACCTCCACCCGTTGCTGGACGGCCGGCGTTTCCTTGTGCGACCGCTTGTGCGATCATTCGCACATGGCAACCAACCTTGCGATCGATCCAGATCTCCTCGAACGGGCCGTTGCAGTGAGCGGGGAGCGTACGAAGACAGCCGCGGTGAAGCGGGCGCTCGAGGAGTTCATTGCGCGGCGCGAACAGGGCAAGATCGTCGACCTTTTCGGCTCACTCGAGTGGGACCCGGAGTTTGACTACAAGGCGGCGCGGTCCCGCCGTTGAAAGTCTTCGTTGACACGAGTGTCTGGTCGCTTGCGCTGCGCCGCGATCGGCAGGACGGCGATCCGAGCGTTGACTTCCTGGCCGACGCACTTCAGCGCGAGGGATCGATTTTCACGACCGGCTTGATCCTCCAGGAACTTCTCCAGGGATTCAGCGGCCCTAAGGCGCGAACACAGATCCTCGAGCGGTTCACCCCTCTGCCGTTCATCGTGCCGCAACGCGAGGACCACATCGCCGCCGCGGACCTTCGCAATGAATGCCGCCGCCGCGGACTCCAGATCGGAACGATCGATGCGCTCCTCGCGCAACTTTGCATCCGACACGACCTGATGATGCTCAGCACGGACCGGGATTTTGAGCATTTGGCCCGAATCGCGTCTCTCCGCCTATGGGCGAAGCAGTCGCGCTGACTGAGGTTCGACAAGTTACGTCGAACGGGTGCCGTGCTTGCCCGGCGGTGCAGGTGCATCGACCCAGCGCGGTAGCCCTTTGCCCCGGCCGTGCAGCTGCATCGGCCAAGCGCGGCAACGCTTCGCAGTGGTGATGCAGGTCCATCGAGACAGCGCGGCAATGTCTCGCCTCGACGATGCAGGTCCATCGAAGGAGCGCGGCAGTCTCTCGGGCGGGCCGCGCAGGCCCATCGACGGAGCGCGGCAATGTTTCGCTCCGGCAGCGTAGGTACATCGACGAGGCGGAGCATTGCTTTGCCTTACCCGCGTACGTTCATCGGTTCTTCGAGACACTGCTTCGGGTCACTCGTGCAAGTGCAGCGGTCCTTCGAGACACTGCTTCGGGTCGCCCGTGAGCGTGCAGCGGTCCGGCGAAAGGTTGTTTCGGGTCGCCCGTGGGCGTGCAGCGGTCCGGCGAGAGGTTGTAAGGGGTCGCCGTTGCACGTACAGCGCCCCGGCGAGAGATCGTTTCGGTCCCCCGGTGCACGTGCAGCGGTCCTCCGAGACGTTGTTACGAGCCGCCCGTGCACGTGCAGCGGCGATGCGAAAGAGCGGTGCGGTGCCGCGCGGTCGCGCGGTGAGCGGACGAGAGGTCCGCTCCCCTTGGTGGAGTGAAAGATTTTGCTTGACAACGCTTCGCGAACGGGCGTAGATTTTTCGTACAAAGTCAAAGATCGCAGTTGGACCTGAGACTTTGGCGGCTGTCGGCGGTGCGGACGTGCTGAATAGCACATCAGATCCGTACCGGTGCGGGGGTTAGAGCTTGCTCCCCCTGCCGCGGACAGTGGAGGTGTGCACACCTCCACAATCATCAACCGGAGGAATCGGCGCGTGGCCGAGACTTCCAGCCGGTGGTTGGCCGCCTCGCACCCGCATGGGTCCTGACGCAACCTCCGGCCTCAACCGCAGTGCTAACAGGAGGTTAGCGATGAGCAACACATTTCCGGTTTCCAACACCCCAGGTACCGCGTCCGCGGATCCGGGCAACCTCACTCCCGAGGCAGTCATCGAGCAGTTGCGTACGATGCGGTCGCAGATCGAAGAGGTGTCGCCGCTCTCGAAAGAGCAGCGCGCCACGCTCAAAGCGAAGCTGCGCCTGCAGAAGACGCCGATCGTCGACGCGTCGATCAACGTCATGGGCGTTCTCGCCAACGTGTCGCAGGCGATCGGGCAGCCGCTCGACGAGGTTCGCCAAGTGCAGACCGACGCGATTCGCTGGGACGCCGTCATCGACGAGACCAAGGCATTCCTCAAGAACATCGAGGGAGGCAACCTCGTTCGGCGCCAGCGTCTCGCCCTGATCGGCACCCAGGCGTACCAGATCGGGACCCAGCTCGCGAAGGACCCCGTCAACGCGGTGCTGGTACCGCACGTCGAGGAGGTCAAGCGTCTGAAGAGCGCCGCGCGCCGCAAGAAGGCGACGCCGGAGACTCCTCAGCCGCCGGCTTCGACGACACCGCCGGTACCACCGACCACCACCACACCGAAGGCGTAGAGTAAGGAGGCAGTTGAACCCGGGCGCGCTCGCAGGCGCGCCCGGGTTCCTGAACGGTCATGAAGAAAAAATATCCATCAGAGCGCGCGGCGGAGCTCTTCAACACGGCGATCGAAGCGTTGAAACGCATCGAAGGCGCGCCAAACTCGCCGATCGGGAAGTTCCACAACGCGAAGGAGCGGCGGGAGCTTCGACGCAACGTGCTGCAACTGCGCCGCGGACAAACCGTCCCGCAATTCGCCGGCGTCAAGAGGCCCGACGAGTTCGCCGATATCCTCGTTGTGACGATCGAGCGCGATCAGATCGTGGAAGACGCGAGCCGGGATTTCAAGAGCGTCGAACGGGAGCTCGACCAGATCGCCAGGGAGAATGGCGAGGCCTGCGCAGAGACGTTCAAGATGATGTTCGACGAGGCGGCGGAGGGAGCGCTGCTGAACGGGCCGGCGAGTGAAGACGCGCAACGCGTCCGGCTGATGCAGCTCATCGCCTCGCTTGGCCAGAGGATGGGAACGCATATGCGCCGCCGGAACGAATCGCATCCGGTCTTCCTCACACGCCAGTTCAAAACGGACCACGCGGTCCTGCGACGATTTTTCCCCGGTGAACCGCCAACGTCGGGCGAACCAGACCAGGAGGGAGAAGCCGGCACCAGCCGCGGTCGCGGCTGATGCCGGCGCTTGTCATTGCGCTGCGGCTGTGGCGACTGCTGCGGGGGCCGGGCGGCGGTTGCGCGTGATGTGCGGGACCACGCCAAGGAGGCGCTCCACGACCATGAGCTGGGCACGGTGGTGCATCTCATGCTCTTTCGTCCCATGCAGCATTTCGAAGCGGCTCTTCGACGGCGCGCCGTTCGGCATGGCCACCAGCTCCTCGGCCTGCGATTCCGGGATTTTCTCCACGAACGCCGCCCACTTCTCACCCTCGCTACGGAGCAAGTCGATGATCTGGGCCTTCGAATACGGCAGCTTCTCGTTTATGGGCGAGCTCTTCAGAAAGTCGCCGAAGACCGCGAAGTCCTCGATGGCGAAGATCCGCTCCTTGCCGTGAACGTAGTCGTCGAGCTGCGAGGCGGAAGCGATGTGCAGGAGCGTCTCCGTTACTGAACGGCTGTCCGGCGTGACCCGATATCCATAGCTCTCCTCAGGGATGTCCTCGGCGACCAGGATGGTGTTCTTGCGCACGGTGCGCAGGGCGTTGGCCAACTGTTGGGGTCCGTAGGGATTCATGATGCCTCCTCAGTTCACTTGCGAAGTGCAAGTAGTCTTTCATGGGTCGCTTGCTGATTGCAAGCGATTCCTGTTACCTTCGCGGCCATGCCGTCCAACAAGAAGCAGCCGCGGCGGTCGTCGTGCCCCATCAACGGCGCCCTGGAGATCTTCGGCGACCGCTGGTCCCTCCTGATCATCCGCGATCTCATGATGCGCGGGTTCCACACGTACAAGGAGCTGGTGTCGTCGGAAGAGGGGATCGCCACGAATATCCTTGCCGACAGGCTGCAACGCCTCGAGGCGGCCGGCATCATCACCACCAGCCGCGATGCCGAGGACCGGCGCAAGGTGGTCTATCGCCTGACCGGCAAGGGAATCGACCTCGCGCCTATCCTGGTGGAGTTGGTTCTCTGGGGCTCGCGGTACGAGGCGTCCGGCGCCCCGCCGGCGATGCTGCGTAAGATGCGAACGAAGCGCGAACAGTTTCTCGCCGAGATCCGTAGCAGGTGGGAAGAGGGAGGGACGGCGACCTTCGTCCCCGGCCCGCGGAAGGCGTGATCTCGTTGGTCCGGAGCACGGTGCTGAAAACGAGCACTCGCTCGTTGCGTCAACTCGTAAGCCACCCTCTTTTTCCTGTCGGAATCGTGATGTTTCCGGTGGCGCTTACCTTCATCAGTGCGCCTTGCACCACGGTAGGTCCGGTGTGGCTTCTCGCATTGACCGCGGCCCTGGGTGCCGCCATATTCGTTTCGGTCCGGCGCCGGAGTGCGTCCCGAACTCACAATGCTGTTTGGCTGGCAATCGCCGTCATTTTCGCGGGTTACTGGACTGCGAAGAGCTGGTTCACCGCTGTTCCGGCTCGACGAACCCATTGATCTTCAGCATGAGAGTCGCCAAATCGTTTTTCATCCGTGGCGATTCTGGCCGGATACGACCTATCTCCTTCGAATGCATCTGCGTGCCCCGTACGGGAGACAGATGATCTGGACTGCCGGCGATCCTCACGCGGAAATATGGTTCAACGAACCGCCAACCGTCGCGATTACGGTTGCGGCGCATTCTGGACCAGTCGTCGCCCTCTTCGGGCCGCTTTCGAAGGCGTTGCTCTGCGCCGGCTATCGTGATTGCGCGACATCGAGAGATGAGTGGCTCTTCGATTGCGACCGAGGCAATTTCTTCCGTTTAAATGCGTTCGAGCGGCACGTGGTGATATTGCGAGTTGTGCGCGGTAGCCGTTTCGCAGGGGAGTTTGTACCTCGCCTTCAAATCGTTGCCGTAAGAGATTGGGATCCGCTGACTTGTGCGACAAGCACCACACTGCTCCTCACGTTATTCACAGTGACCGCGGCCGTCGGGCGGCTCTTCCGGGTGAACCGGGATCGGGTTGAAGGTAGGTAATTCTGCTTGGGCAACCGCCTCCCCGAACCCCGGACGGATCTCTTCGACCAGCTTCGCGGGGAGGCCGGAGATGGCGGCGGGGATGGAGGCGAGGCGGCCGGCGAGCTGGATGGTCTTGTCGGCGACGGTGTAGTCGGTCGAGAGGAGGTCGCCGCGGGCCTGGCTGTTGTGGGCCATGGTCAGGAGGTGGACATCGGCAACCAGCTCCCGGAAGAAAGTTCATTTTTTCCGAACATCGGGTTTCCAATTGACGCCCTGTCGCGTCTAACACCAAAATGGACATCCATAGGTCGACATCCGTAATCTGGTGATCAGTGAGAGAGAGTCGCCGTAGCCGAGCGGCGATCGTGTAGTCAAAGCAAATCCGTCCGAAAGGGTCCAAATGCGATCTTCCGCCACGCGTCTGCTCCTGGTCGTCGTTCTCTTCGCCGCTCTCGGCCTCTCGGCACAGTCTTCCGACCCATTCGCATTGACGCCGCCACTGGTGTCGCAAGCGATCACGTCGTGCGGCGATCTGACTGTTTCCAACGGTCTGGTCGACTCGTCGCCGGCGTCCGGCCGAGGAAACGTGCTGGCGAATGGCAACGTCAAGGTAACCGGCGGGAGCGTCGACGGCGATGCGGTTGCCGGCCCTGGTAAGACCGTTACGCGCTCCGGTAGCGGCGCGATCACCGGATCGGTGTCGAGCGCGACGACGGCGTTCCCGTGCTCCATCATCGATCTCGGCGCGCTCGCGGCAACGGTCGCATCCGCGAACGACAACGCCACGATTCCGCTGTCCGCGCAGCAGAAGAACCCCGTTTCGAGCGCCGGCGACTTCACGCTGAGCGGCGGCGACTCGCTGACGCTTCAGGCGGGGACATACTACTTCCGCAAGTTCACGATCTCGGGCGGCTCCGCCATCACGCTCGCCGGCCAGGTACGCATCCTCGCCACGTCGGACGTGAACGTGACCGGCGGCAGTATCGCCGGCGACAACCCTTGGCAGCTCCACTTCTGGGCTTCGGGAACGAAGTTCGTCGTGAGTAGCTCTTCGTTCGGAGGATTTCTCTACGCGCCCTCCGCGGCCGTGACGGTCTCGTCGGCAAACGTGGCCGGCGGAGTTTACGGAGGAATGGTCACCGTCAGCGGCAACTCGCACGTCACGCGGATCATCGATGCCACGCCGCCGGTGGTCACGATCACCTCGCCGCTCGACCACGAAGCGGTCATCGATCTCAGTCAGGTCGCGGTGCACGGCACCGTGATCGATTCAGAGACCGCCATCACTTCATTCCGCGTGAACGGCGGCGATGTCGCGCTCGCGAGCGACGGTTCGTTCAGCGTAACGCTAAACCTCAACACCGCGACTCCGCCTACGATCACGGCGACGGCGACGAATGCCGCCGGCCTTTCGAGCACGTCGACGATCACGGTTCAATCGTCGATCACGCGGCTCGACGTCGCTCCTTCATCGCTCTCGATCGACCAAAACGCAACGGGCCATCTCGCAGCCATCGGGACGTACACGGACGGCTCGACGGCCGACGTCACCGCATCCGCAACATGGACTTCGTCAGCGCCAGGGGTCGCCACGGTGAGCGCGGGAACCGTCACCGGCGTCAGCCGCGGCGGCGCCACGATCACAGCGACGCTCGGCTCCTTCTCCGCCTCGGCGACGATCACCGTGAATCCGTACCTGCAGTCGATCACCGTCGCGCCATCGACCGCAACGGTCGTCATCGGAGCGAAGCAAGCGTTCACCGCAACGGGCAACTATTCCGACGGCAGCACGCGAAACCTCACCAGCAGTGTCAGTTGGACCTCGAGCGATACCGCGCTCGCCAGCATCGACACCACCGGCATTGCGACGGGCCTGAGCGCGGGAACGGCTACGATCCGCGCCACTCTCGGCTCCATCACCGGCTCGGCGACGCTGACGATTCTTGCCACGCCGACCATCGTCTCCGTCCAGCCGGCGCGCGGCCGCACGAGCGGGGGAGACACGGTGACGATCACCGGCACGAACTTCGGGACGGCGAGCAACACGAGCGTCACGTTCGGCAATCTCACCGCGGCGATTACCTCTCTGACTGGAACGACCATCACGGTCACGACGCCATCGCACGCCGCCGGAACCGTAGACGTGACGGTGACTGCTCCGACGGGGAGCGTGACGAAGACGGGCGGGTTCGCCTATCTCGCGCCGCCAACCGTGACGTCCGTGACGCCGAACCGCGGGAAGACGAGCAGCGGCGACAGCATCACGGTGGCCGGGTCGAATTTCGATGCCGGTGGTACGACGGTGAAGTTCGGGAGCGTGGCAGCGACGAACGTCGTCGTTACGTCTCCGACGTCGCTGACGGCCACCACGCCGCCAGGCACGGCCGGCGTGGCAAGCGTCGCCGTGACTACGGCCGGAGGATCGGGAACCCTAAGCTCCGGGTTCACTTACGTTCCGCCGCCGGCGATTGCCTCATTCACCCCGGCGCAAGGCCCTGCCGGGACGAGCGTCACGATCAACGGCACGAACTTCGATGCCATCGCGGCGAACAACGTCGTGGTGATCGGCGGAGCTCCCGCCGTCATCACGAGCGCCACGACGACCCGCATCATTGCGACTGTTGCCGCGAATGCGCTCACCGGTCCGGTGTCGGTGAGTACGGCATTCGGGAGGGCGTCCGCTGCCACGAACTTCACCGTCCTGATCTACCGCGGCCTCGCTTTCACGTCGTCGGCGACGGCGATCCAGATCGGACACCAATTGCAGTTCTCGGCATCCGTGACGAAGTTCGACAACACGAGCCTCGACGTCAGCCCGACGGCCGTCTGGACCTCGTCAGATTCGACCGTGGCCACCGTCTCCTCGACCGGCCTCGTGAACGGCGTTTCGGCGGGCGCAACCGACATCACCGCCGCGTTCTCCGGCCTCACGGCCACCGTCCATCTTTCGATCACGACGCCGGTTGCGCTGCCGCCGCCGACGATCCAAGGTCCGCCGCTCGATCCGACGATCGTGACGCCGATCGCCGACACCATCCGTTTCCTCTACACAGGACCGAATGCGATCCAGACCGGCGTGGCGCCGAATGCGATCGCCGACAATCGCGCCGCGGTCGTCTCCGGGCGCGTGCTAGACGTCGCCGGTGCGCCGCTTTCCGGTGTCATCGTGACGACCGGCCAGCATCCCGAATTCGGCCAGACCGTGACGCGCGCCGACGGCCGCTACGATTTCGTCTGGAACGGCGGCGGCCCTCTACACCTCAATTTCACGAAAGCGGGCTACATCTCCTCGGACCGCATGGTCACGACGCGCTGGAACCAACAGAAGCCGGTCGACGACGTGGTGCTCCTCGCCTATGACGGCGCCGTCACGACCATCACGGCCGGGGCCTCGGCCATCCAGGTCGCGCAGGGATCACAGGACACCGACAGCGACGGCACGCGCCGCGCGACCATCATCTTCCCCGCAAGCACGACCGCCACGCTCACGAACGCCGATGGCACCACGACTCCTGCGTCAACACTCCACGTCCGCGCAACGGAGTTCACCGTCGGCCCCAACGGTCCGAAGGCAATGCCCGCTCTCCTGCCGCCGAACAGCGGCTACACCTATTGCGTCGAGCTCTCCGTCGACGAGGCGCCCGGTGTGACGTTCTCGCACCCGCTGCCGGTCTACATCGACAACTTCATCAACTTCCCGGTCGGCACGCCGGTCCCCCTCGGCTACTTCGATAGCAGGCAGCAGAAGTGGCTTCCGCTCGCGAACGGGGTCGTCATCAAGATCCTGACCGTCGCGAACGGAACGGCGACGATCGACAGCGACGGCGACGGAGTTGCCGACAACATCCCGAACCTCAGCGCCGACGAGCTCGCGCAGCTCGCGACCTTGTACACGGCAGGTCAGACCCTTTGGCGCATCAAGGTTGATCACTTCACCCCGTTCGACTGTAACTGGCCGTTTGGCCCGCCGGCGGATGCGATCGTGCCGAATCTCCCTCAGCCGGCGGCAGACCCCACCGTTTGCGAAGCGTGCAAGAGAGATGGCTCGATCGTCGACGTCGAAAACCAGCGGCTTGGCGAGTCGATCCCAATTACCGGTACGCCATACTCGCTCGACTACGACAGCGGCCGAACCGATCGCGTCCAGTACAAGATGACGGTGCCGGTGAGCGGCGCTTCGTTGCCGTCGTCGCTGCAGTCGATCACCGTGCAGATCTCGGTCGCCGGCCGAACTGTCACCCAGGAGATTGCTCCCTCTCCCAACCAGACTCTGAGTTTCACGTGGGATGGGCTCGATGCTTATGGTCGCCCCGTCGAAGGCGCACGCGTTGCGGACGTCAGCGTGGCCTACAACTACCCCGCTCGGTTCCGCCAACCGGGTACGGCGATTCCGGCGTTCGACATGCCTCCAGTGGGAGTCGCGATCGGTTCCGACGTGAGCCGTCCAACGATCTATTTCCAGCAAGGGACCAGCCTCGTTCTCGGCCGCGTCTCCGCTGTCGGCACCGGTTTCGGCGGTTGGAGCTTCAGCGCGCAGCACGCGTATGACACCGTCGGCCGCATGCTCTATGAAGGAACCGTGCAGCGTGGAAGCGATACCGCTCGGAATGGCGAGGCGAGTCTTTATCGCGCTGCCGGAAACGGTACCTTCTCGAGCACGTTCACCGGTGGCGCCGCCACCGGCGTGAGCCTCAGCTTTCCTACCTCCCTCGCGCCGACCGCAGACGGAGGCTTCTACTTCGTCGATAACGGGTACAGCGCGATCTGTTACGTCGACCCGGCTGGCGCTCTGTCGCTGGTTGCCGGTTTGCCGAATTCATCCAACTCGACCGCATTCACGCCGGACGGTGCTCCCGCGGCGAGCAGTTCCATGGACCCCTTCATGACGGCTGTCGCACCGGATGGCACGGTCTACTTCAGTGACAGCGCCGGCGGTTCGGATCGCCTGCGCAAGATCGTCAACGGGATACTCCAAACGGTCGGCGGCGGAACCTCAGGCACGGCGCCTCTCGGCGACAACGGTCCCGTCTCGGCCGGGAACCTCGGAACGATCTGCGGCCTGGCGTTCGCCCCCGATGGCGTTCTCTACCTCTCCGATTGCGGCCACTCTCGCATTCGCCGCGTCAGCTTGAATGGGCTCATCACGACGATTGCAGGTGGGGGCAATGGCACGGGTGACAACATTCCGGCCGCCCAGGCGAACGTCGCCGGTGTACAAGGCGTCACGGTCGGCCCGGACGGAAGCGTCTATTTCTGCGCCGACTTCCGCATCGCACACGTCACCACTGACGGCTTTATTCACTACCTGACGGGCGACGGATCCACCACCGCGATGCAGGATGGCGACGTCGCCGCAACGCACAGCACGAACGGCTTCCCGTGGGGCATCGCTGTCGCGAACGACGGGACGGTCCTCTTCTCCGAGCGGAGCGGCGGCCACGACCGCGTCTGGACCATCAACGGCGGGATCGTTCACGTGCTCGCCGGTACGGACTCCGGCAATTTCACTCTCACTCCGAGCGGAACCCTGGCGCGAGGCGGCAAGCTGACCTACGTCTACGACGTCAAAGTCACCGCCGACGGCAGCGCCCTCATCGCTGACTCCGACCAGGACGTGATCGAGAAGACCGGTCCTACGTTCCCGTCGCTCACCCCCGGCAGCGCGTCGACGATCATTCCGTCCGAGGACGGGACGGTGGGCTACATCTTCCAGAACGGGCGTCATGTGCGAACCGTTAGCACCATCACCGGCACGACGCTCGAGACCCTCGGCTATGACCTGAATGGCTATCTCACATCCGTGACCGACGTGAACGGGCAGGCGACCACCATCGAGCGCGATTCCTCCGAGAACGCCACCGCGATCGTCGCTCCGGGTGGCCAGCGCACCGGGATCTCGATCGTTTCGCAGGGGCTGTCGAGCATCACGGACCCCGCCGGCGCGTCGTATGGCTTCCAGTACAACAGCAGTCTCGGCCTGCTCTCGCAGCTCACCGATCTGCGCGGAGGAGTTCACCACTTCACCTATGACGATGCCGGTCACCTGATCAAAGATGAAGACCCGGCCGGTGGCTTTTTGTCGCTGACGCGGAGCGGCAGCAGCTCGAACTTCACAGTCCTCCAAGGTACAGCCGAGGGCCGTACCAGCACCGCGGGCTGGCAGCAGAACTCCGACGCTCTGACCACTCGACCGACTGTCGGCAATGACGGCCTCACGACGACTGCGCTCGAAAACGGCGACGGATCGAGCACGGTTACCGCGCCGACAGGAACCAACGCCACGCTAGCCGTAACGGCCGACTCGCGCTTCGGCATGAGCGCACCGGTCGCGTCGTCGGCTTCGTTGCGGATGCCGTCAGGGTTGCAGCTCTCCACGACCGTGTCACGGCAAACGACGCTCTCGGACCCGAACAACCCTCTCTCCGTCACGTCATACGTCGAGACGCTCACCGTCAATGGTCGCAGTTTCCGATCGGCTTACACGAGCTCAAATCGGACGGTCGTTCTCACGACTCCGCAGAGCCGAACAGAAACGACCGTTCTCGACTCGCTCGACCGCGCAGTTTCGGTCCAGGTGCCTGGCCTCACACAGCTCACGCTCGGATACGAACCACACGGCCTCGTTTCTTCAATGATCCAAGGCGCGCGACAGACGAGCTTCACGTATGACAACAAGCAGCGACTCAAGACGGTGACCGACTCCCTCAACCGGACGGTTTCGTATGACTACGACTCCGCCGATCGCGTCACCACTCAGACGCTCCCCGATGGACGCCAGATTGGTTTCAGCTACGACGCGGCGGGAAACGTCACGTCCGTGACGCCCCCTTCACGTCCGGCGCACGTCTTCGCCTTCACGCCCGTCGACCTCGTCGACCTCTACACCGCGCCGTCACTCGTGAACGTTGCAAACACAAGCACGACGTACAGCTACAACCACGATCGCCAGCTCACGAACGTCTTGCGGCCCGACGGTGCAACCATCGCCCTCGGCTACGACAGCGCGGGACGCATGGCAACGATGACGGAGCCCCTCGGCCAGCACGTCTTCACCTATGACTCGTCGAAGGGCACCTTGTCATCGATTTCGTCGCCCGGAGGCAACTCGCTACAGTTCGCGTACGACGGCGATCTGCTCAAGAGCGTCATCTCGAGCGGCGCGATCCCGTCGATGGTAGCCTTCGGCTACGACAGCAGCTTCCGCACGACCTCCGAGAGCGTCAACGGTGCGAGCTCAATCTCGTTTGGCTACGATAACGACGACCTGCTCACCTCGGCCGGCGCGCTGACGCTCCGGCGCGACATCGTCAACGGCCTTCTCACCGGAACGACACTCGCGAACCTGGTGGACACCTACGGCTACAACTCGTTCGGCGAAGTGACGTCGTATGCCGTTCAACTGAGCGGCTCGCCGCTGATCACGTTCGGCTACACCCGCGATGACGGCGGCCGCATCGCGACGAAGACCGAAACCGTCAACGGCCAGACCACCACCACCACCTCGTACGGCTACGACCCCGCCGGCCGCCTGACCGACGTCACCGCCGGCAGCGCAACGACGCACTACGGCTACGACGACAACGGCAACCGTACCTCCGTAACCAATGCCTCCGGGACGATCGCAGCAACCTACGACGCCCAGGACCGGATGACGACCTACAACGGCGCCAGCTACTTCTACTCCGACAACGGGGAGTTGCAAAAGAAGATCGACGCGCAGGGGACGACGCTGTACAACTATGACGTGCTCGGAAACCTGCGGAGCGTCACCCTGCCGGATGGAAGGCTGATCGAGTACGTAATCGACGCCTCGAACCGCAGGGTAGGGAAGAAGGTGAACGGAACGCTGACGACCGGCTGGATCTACGGTGGCCAGCTCCGCATCATTGCCGAGACGGACGGCAGCGGATCGGTGACGAAGCGCTTCGCCTACGGCGGCCGCACAAACGTCCCTGACTACATGATCTGGCAGGGAAGTACCTACCGAATCATCTCTGACCACCTCGGCAGCCCGCGGTACGTTCTCCATGCGAGCGCCGGAACTCTAGCTGAGGCTCTTACGTTCGACGACCTCGGCAACATCCTCTCTGACTCGAACCCGAGCTTTGTTCCGTTCGGGTTTGCGGGTGGCTTGTACGATCGCGACACGAGCCTCACACGATTAGGGGTGCGCGATTATGAGGCAAGCACCGGCCGTTGGGTGACACAGGACCCATTGCTGTTTGATTCAGACGTGAGTTTGTATGCTTATGCTTTCAACGACCCTGTGAACTGGTTTGATGTTGACGGAATGAAACCGGGTGATCCTTATAAAACGCGCGACGATGCGGCGCGGGCAGCCCTCGCTGACGTCTGCGGCATGTCGCGAGAGATCGGAAGGGAATTTGGTGGGTACGTCTACAAACGTTCCGATGGCACATTTAGCTACACACCGGCTGTACACGGCTACGCATACGATATGAAAAATCTCCGGCCGGCATCAGAGTACCTGACCAATCGTGCCCGAGCTGTAGGCGAGTATCACACGCATCCTGACCATGAGAACGCGGCACCTGAAGAGCCAAACGAAATTAGTGATACTGATCGGGCCAGGGCCAGTTTGGATGGCATCCCAGCCTATGTGGTAACACCGTTCGGAAAGATCCTTCGTTTTACACCGTACCCGAGATCGTGGGAGGGGCATGAGTCACAAGTCGGCACGTGCGGCTGCAAGCTCGCCAAGCCAAACCAGCCAGAGCTCTGGTAGGGTCAAGTTTGTTGTCGCGGTCGTATTGTTTGTCGCCGCTACAATGTTCTCACTGATTCTCTGGCCCGTGCGCCACACCCTTCCAGGCGTTCTTGACGAACCACGGAAGGGTGTGGCGTTGGCGGTAGGGTATTGGAAGTTCGAACGTAATCACTCCTTGACGATACGGCAGCGGTTGCCTTGGCGGTACAATATCGATACTCGCGACAAGGGTGAAGATTACGAGATCGTCTTTGAACCAGTGTTTCCCAATCGCTTCACGAACGAAGATACGGAGCGGCGGCGGGAAGCATGGGAAACTCACGTTTTTGTCAGCCGGCAGTCGTTTCGGGTAACTCGGTGGTATCTGGCCCCGGACTAGGTCTTACTCGCCCGACAGCTCACCGTCGCGTTTGGCGGTTCGACGAAGGAACGAACTATCTTTGCGCATCCAGATACTGCCGCTCCACGACGCCCCCTACCGCTCCCCGAACTGTGCAACCTGGGAGATAGGTAACACTTCGGACCGGGGACATCGGTAACACTTTGTGACGACAAGGGCAGGGGTTCTTCGGGTAGTGCGACCACCCACTACGGATACGACGACAACGGCAACAGGACCTCGGTCACCTCCCCATCCGGAACGATCGCCGCGACCTACGACGGGCAGGACCGCATGACGACCTACAACGGCGGCAACTCCTTCTACTCCGCCAACGGCGAGCTCCAGAAGAAGATCGACGCACAAGGCACGACGCTGTACAACTATGACGTGCTCGGAAACCTGCGGAGCGTCAGCCTGCCGGATGGAAGGCTGATCGAATACGTGATCGACGCCTCGAATCGGCGAGTGGGGAAGAAGGTCAACGGAACGCTGACGACCGGCTGGATCTACGGCGACCAACTCCGCATCATCGCGGAGACCGACGGCACCGGAGCCGTGACCCGCAGACGGCACGGTGGACCGCCCAGGACCCATTGCGGTTCGGTGGGGGAAGTACTAATCTCTGTGAATACGTCGACGGCGATCCGATCAATTTGACTGACCGAATTGGTAAAGCGCCGGGCGATCGGCGTTATGGTCTACCAAAACGAATTTTGGCGCTGGTATCACAGACAGTACAAAGAACCAGGTGATCCCGACATCGGTAAGAAGCAGGCAGAAGACCTTCACAAGTGGTGGAAGGAAAATGGCGAGCCCGACGCAGAAGGCCATCGCACGAAAGACGACGACGAAGAAGAAGGCGAATCCTGCGACGCGAAAAACGACGAGCACAGTAGCAGTAACCGAACGATTGGCGCGAAAGACGTGCTAGAGCTGATATTGCTGGGCGTTCTGAGTTCGGCGATTACGATCTTCGCCCCCGAACTGCGGCTTCAGCCAGCGGGCGTCATCACGCCGACGCATTTGACGCCTTCTGATCTTTTTCGTAACGGAGACAACTGCCCATACTGCACATGAGAGAGGAAATATCGCTGGACATCACCAGCAGGATTCTGAGCCTTGCTGATATCGAGCGTGCGCTCATGCTGAAGGGTGGCTCCGGTTCGCGCAGCATAGGGAACGCCCTACCCGGTGACCGTGTCGTGTCGACAAGCGTACTGAGGCTCGAACCAAACCTCGATGAACGTGCCGCCCTCCGGCAACAGATCGATGCCATACGGGCTCGAATGCCGGCAGATCGTCTGCGAGCAGCGAACCTCCAGGTCGAGGTAATATTCAACATCGCGGTTTACTTTGACACTGCATGCGCGACGACGATTATCGACCCGGAGCTCGTCGCCTTGATCGCCGATTATTCGGCGACGATTCAGGTGGTGGCGTATCCCGTTTCCGATTAGATATGCTAGCGACGCGCTCAAATCCTCAGTCGCGCCTCGGTGACGGAGTCGCGGCCGTGAACGGCAAGGGTCGGACCGCGGAAGCGGCGATCGCTACGACACTCGGCGGCGCCAGATCCTGCCGGCCGGATAGCAGATCGGTGGTTCGCGGCGCTGACCCTGTCGAATATGGAGGGTTTTGGAGGTTGGTGATCGATACGCCGAGTTGGCGCGTCTGCTTCTAGAAGGTCGCATGGCGACCCCGATGCGTTTCGACGACGCAAGTTCGTCAAGTGATACGGAGGGTGATCGAATCACCGCTCCCCGAACCCCGGCCGGATCTCTTCGACCAGCTTCGCGAACCGGAGCGATAGCCCCTTCGTCACCACGATCTGCTTGAGGTAGTTGAGCGACGTGATTGCGGCGGCGAGGCCGGAGATGGCGGTGGGGATGGAGGCGAGGCGGGTAGCGAGTTGGATGGTCTTGTCCGTGACGGTATAGTCGGTCGAGAGCAGGTCGGCGCGGGCCTGGCTGTTGTAGGCGATAGTCAGGAGGTAGATGTCGGCGACGAGCTCGCGGAAGCGCATCTCGCTTCCCCAGGCGAAGCAGTCGTCATCGCGGACGTTCTCGAGAAACTCGGCCGTCGTTCTCGCCGGCGGGAACACGAGCACGACCTACAGCTATAACCACGATCGCCAGTTGACGATGGTCTTACGGCCGGACGGCGACAGCATCTCGTTCGCCTACGACACCGCCGGCCGCGTAGCGACCATGACCGAGCCCCTCGGCCAGCACATCTTCACCTATGACGCATCGAAAGGCACGTTGTCATCGATCTCGTCGCCGAGTGGCAACGGCCTAGAGTTCACCTACGACGGCAATCTGCTCTAGAATGTCATCTCGAGCGGAGCGGTTCCATCGACTGTCGGCTTCGGCTACGACAGCAGCTTCCGGACCGTCTCGGAAAGCATCAGCGGCGCGAATTCCGTTTCGTTCGGATACGACAACGACGACTTACTCACCTCCGCCGGCGCCCTCACGCTCCGCCGCGACGCAACCAACAGCGGGTCGCCAATCATCACCTTCGGTTACACACGGGACGACGCCGGCCGTATCGCGACGAAGACTGAAACCGTGAACGGCCAGACCACCACGACCTCCTACGGCTACGACCCCGCCGGACGCGTGACCGACGTCACCACCGGCAGCGCGACCACCCACTACGGTTACGACGACAACGGCAACCGTACCTCCGTAACCAATGCCTCCGGGACGATCGCCGCAACCTACGACCCGCAGGACCGGCTGACCACCTACAACGGCGCCAGCTACCTCTACTCCGACAACGGCGAGCTCCAGAAGAAGATCGACGCGCAAGGCACGACGCTGTACAACTATGACGTGCTGGGGAACCTGCGAAGCGTCACCCTGCCGGACGGAAGGCTGATCGAATACGTGATCGACGCCTCCAACCGCCGGGTCGGCAAGAAGGTGAATGGCACCCTCGTCGCCGGATGGGTCTACGGCGACCAACTCCGAATCATCGCCGAGACCGACGGCAGCGGAACCGTGACGAAGCGTTTCGTCTACGGTTCCCGCACCAACGTCCCCGCCTACATGGTTTGGCAGGGGGCCACATATCGCATCATCTCCGACCACCTCGGCAGCCCGCGGTACGTAATCCAAGCGAATGCCGGCACACTGGCTGAGGCGATCGCCTACGACGAATTTGGGAATGTGCTTTCCGACTCGAATCCCAAGTTTGTCCCTTTCGGTTTCGCGGGTGGCTTGTCTGACGCTGACACAACATTTACGCGATTCGGTGCCAGGGATTATGATCCGCACATAGGGCGGTGGGCGGTGAAGGATGCGATTCTGTTCCGAGGCCACGAGAGCAACATCTTTGAATACGCCTTCTCGGATCCGGTGAATTGGAATGACCAAAGTGGGTTTGCGACCGTTAGAAACATTTCGGGTGACACTGTGATTATCAGCGGCGATCCGTGTCGTGTGAATGGTTCTGGCGATCAGGTGTTCGGCGTCGTCCCTCCCGACGGACGCGTTTATGGTGGTGCCGACAATCCAATTCCGTCATTCCCGAATGCTAGCCAGGCGAGGACATACGCCAAATACCTAGAAGCGAGGCCGGGCTTCATCGTGCCCCTTCCAGCCGAACCGCATGAATCTCATTTACGACATTGCTTATTATTCTAATAATGGCAAGGCTGAAAAGATCGAGGGGGATGAATACGGTCCCGATTATACGCTTGGCAACTCCAAGTCAGGTGACGTGGTCGTGACAAACGACTCTGGCGTGTTGCCGGCATACATCCGCTACGGATGGCAAAAACTTACGGGGGAGCGCCAATGATTACCGTCTGCCGGCGTTTGGTTGAGTGCGGACTGCTTACCGCCGGGTGCCATTTGCTTGCAACGTACGCCGCTTATCACACAAACAATGATTGGTTTGAGCTGCTATTCATTTCTCTCATTGTGATCGTCGGCGCCATAGCGGTGGGAATTGCCGTTCGCGTTGAAAAGGGATTTTGGAAGTACTTTCCCTTGGTCGTACACGTAAGCTATTTTGCTTGGATGGTTTTCGCGTGGCTCAGTTTCTTCTCGGGCGACACCAGATGAGGAGAACTGGACATTTCGCGGCCGCTCTTTCATGCTTGCTGTGTGGTGTGTTAAGTCTGGTATCCCCATCGGCGATCGCCGGAAACCAAGCGGATGTCCCATGCGGCGCATTTGACCTTTATGATCGCGTGCTTCCGGTCTCGCCTGATGCGGATGAAGAGCGTGGTGCGCGGGAAGTGATAGTCGTACGATACATACCCGGCGATACAACCGTCGATCGCGAGTTTCGAGTGATAATCCGTGTGTCGCGAGATGGTCGGTATGGTGCTACGTTGCGGAAGCCACGCGGATCGTCCCTCCTCGCGCAAATGCGCGCTTTACAAGCAGAGCGGGCTCTGACGTGCGGCGAGGTGATCAGTAAGTTGTCGATCGAGGAAACGGAGGTGGTCGATCAGGCACCTTTGCGGGCAATGTCTTCGGACCTCGACCGGATTCGCGTTCCGGCGCGTCAGGTGGCCGCCATTTACCTGGACGTGCCGCAGTACTCCTTTGTCGATCGCGCGGGCATGAATAGCGCTTCTTACGTGCTTTATGGTCCGACTCTACAGGATCGTCACCCACATCCGCTTATCGAATGGTGTCATAGCCTACCGGCACGCTTGAGCAAGCAGTTGTCTGTAATAAAGAAGTCTTCCTGAAGCCGGACTACGCTGCTGTGGTCCCTTGTCAGGACAAAGGTCACTTGATCAGTTTCGATCCGGACGGGCGGATTGCGGCTATGCGTGGACAGCCTGCTTCGGCGTTCTCCGTGGACAACTCCGCCTGTTTCAACACGAGCACCACGATCGTCAGCTCACGAGCGTCGTGCGTCCGGATGCAAGCACCCTTGCGGGTTACGATACCGCGGGACGCCTCGCCACGATGACCGAGCCCCTCGGCCAGCATGTCTTCACTACGACGCGGCGAAGGAAACGCTCTCCTCGATTTCGTCGCCCGGAGGCAATGAACTGCAGTTCGCCTACGACGGCGCTCTGCTCAAGAGCGTGATCTCGAGCGGCGGCGTGCCGTCGACCGTCGCATTCGGCTACGACAGCAACTTCCGGCTAACCTCGGAGGGCATCAACGGCGCGAATTCGATCTCCTTCGGATACGACAACGACGACCTGCTTACCTCCGCCGGCGCGTTGACGCTCCGGCGCGACGCGGGCAACGGCCTTCTCACCGGGACGACGCTCTCAAACCTCGTCGATACCTACGGCTACAACGGGTTCGGTGAAGTAACGTCGTATGCCGTCCAACTGAGCGGTTCGCCGCTGATCACGTTCGGCTACGGCCGCGATGACGGCGGCCGCATCGCGACGAAGACCGAAACCGTGAACGGCCAGACTACGACGACCTCGTATGGCTACGACCCGGCCGGACGCCTGACCGACGTCACCACCGGCACCTCGACGACCCACTACGGTTACGACGAAAACGGCAACCGCACGTCGGTGACGTCCCCCTCGGGAACGATCGCCGCAACCTACGACGCGCAGGACCGGATGACGACCTACAACGGCGCCAGCTACTTCTACTCCGACAACGGGGAGCTGCAGAAGAAGATCGACGCGCAAGGCACGACGCTGTACAACTATGACGTGCTCGGAAACCTGCGGAGCGTCAGCCTGCCGGATAGAAGGCTGATCGAATACGTGATCGACGCCTCGAATCGGCGGGTGGGGAAGAAGGTCAACGGAACGCTGACGACCGGCTGGATCTACGGCGACCAACTCCGCATCATCGCGGAGACCGACGGCACCGGAGCCGTGACGAAGCGCTTCGTCTACGGCTCCCGCACCAACGTCCCCGAATACATGACGTGGCAGGGGAGCACGTACCGCATCATCACCGACCACCTCGGCAGCCCACGGTACGTGCTGCATGCGAGCGCCGGAACGTTGGCCGAGGCGATCACCGACGACGAGTTCGGGAACGTTCTCTCCGACACGAATCTAGGGTTTGTGCCATTCGGGTTTGCCGGAGGGCTTTACGACCCAGACACGAAGCTGGTGCGGTTCGGCGCGCGCGATGTCGATCTGCCTACTGGGCGCTGGACGGCTAAGGATCCGATCCTTTTCGCAGGCACGGACGCTGACTTGTACAACTATGCTTTCGCGGATCCAGTCAATTACGTCGATCCGTTTGGTCTTGACGCACTTACACAAGACCCCAATGTTCGAAGATGTTTTTTTCATCTCTGGAAACTCGCTGGCTTCGGAGCGGACCCAACCGAACGATCGACGTGGATAACGCACAAGAACTCAGTCTATGGAACGGTTCCGTGGGCTTCGTCAGCGACACCACACCATGATACGTGGCCGGGGGACAAGCCAATCCCCGACGACACAGTCGCACAAGCTCATACCCATCCGGACTCGCTTGATCCACGTCCATCAACGGGCGGTTCTGCTTCACGTCCGACGGATGCATTCGACGCGCGCAGCACGGGGATTCCATACTACACAATCAGTCGGAAAGGTATCTGGAAAGTCGACCCGCAAGGTCACGTTTCGCAAGAAGAAGGTCCGAACTGGCGGAAGGGCCTTCAGGATAAGGACTGTTCATGTCAGTAAGTCGTCGCGCCCTCCGATTATGCGGCGCTGCGCTCGCTGTTCTGCAAGTGCTGGCGTTTTCGGCGTCTGCCGAGGGATCGGCGGAATATTGGCGGGGAGCGGCTTATGATTATGCGGTAGATCGTCTGCTTTCGACTGCGCCGCCCCCCCCCGAATCTTTTTGGCGACGTGACGGGTACGTATGGTATGTCGCCGCTCGCGCGATGCCGACCATACCCGGGCGGCGTGAGATCTGTATAAGGCTTTGGCGACGGAGCGACGGAACGATCAAAGCGCTGGTCACCGAGCCCGAGACTGGTACCATATTCGATCAATTGCAGGCGCTGCATGGCGCGCGGCCAACCGAAGGTGTGGACGCTCTGCTGAGCGCAATAGCTGTGCACACAGTCGAATTGCCAGTGGGACGCACGCTTCGCGAATTGATCGCTGATCTTCCCCGCATTCAGGCTCCGGTGCTACCCGATGGCTCCCTAATCGTCGATCCAACTGTCTATTCGTTAGAATCGGCGACACGATCCCGGACCGCGAGGATAACAACCCTTGCTTCTCCGGGCCATCGCGCCAAACCGCTGTCGCTCATAGGATGGATAGATCGCCTCTTGGCATCAGTGCCTCATGCCAAGAGGCAACCATGAAGGGAAAGCGTGTTTCGGGAGTCCACGCCTAACGGAGGCGTAGCTCCTTGCAAATATTGAGCTTCTATGACTCAGTACCTACCAAATCTCAATTCGCTCTCAGCTCTCAACACGGTCGCGATCGTGTATCTCTGCGCTACCGCCGTGCTAGGTATGGTGGTAGCCACGCTCTTGGGCAAGTGGCGGTGTGAGTTATATATCGCTAGCGCTCCTGTGGTGTCCTTAGCACTATTAATTGTCACCGCGTTCTTGCATGCTTCGACGATTTGGGTGCTGCTCGTGGATCCGCGACGGGTTACCGGTACAATCCCGTTGCCGGCCGTCGCGAAGCAGACGGTCCTTCTCATGGCCGGAGGACTCATGCTCCCGGGCTACTTCCTACAAGGTCTTGTGATCCCTTATGTCCGTAGAGCGTGGAAAGCGCGACAGATATTGTCTGTAGCGATTACCATAATCGCGGTTACATACTCGGAAGTATGTGTACCGTGGTTTGCAGAGAGGCTTTTCGACTGATACTTTCCTCTCCTCTTTACTCCGCCTGGGGATGCTCGCCGGCCTTGCTCGACGCCCCCTACCGCTCCCCGAACCCCGGCCGGATCTCCTCGACCAGCTTCGCGAAGCGGAGCGATAGACCCTTCGTCACCACGATCTGCTTGAGGTAGTTGAGCGAGGTGATGGCGGCGGGGAGGCCGGAGATGGCGGTGGGGATGGAGGCGAGGCGGGTAGCGAGTTGGATGGTCTTGTCCGTGACGGTGTAGTCGGTCGAGAGCAGGTCGGCGCGGGCTTGGCTGTTGTAGGCGATGGTCAGGAGGTAGATGTCGGCGACGAGCTCGCGGAAGCGCATCTCGCTTCCCCAGGCGAAGCAGTTGCCCGAGCGGATGTTCTCGAGGAACTCGCCGGTTGAATCGCCGCGCGACACGGTGTGCACCTTCGCGACGTGTTTCAGGGTGTGCGCGTCGGAGCCGCCGACCATCGAGACCTGCTTGCCGTGTTGCTCCTTCACGGTCGTTACCAGGTCCTGAACCATCTTGTTGTGCACCGACGCCATCGCGCCGTTCAGCACTTCGTAGATGTCGAACATCTGCAGCATCTCGCTGATGTAGCGCGCCGCGACGTTCTTCATCCGATAGTTCTGGAAGAGGTGGTTGACGCCGAAGATGAGGTGCTCGGCCTTCAGGTACGGCACGAGCTCGCGGATATTGCGGCGCAGTCTTTGAATTTCACGATGCTGCACTTCGGTGAGGCCCCAGACGCCGATGTGGATGCGCTGGCCGGTTTCGGGGAAGTAGGTCTCGACCTCTTCTCCGATGAAGAAATCGGTCATGTCGGGCCGCTTGTTCAGGAGGTACAGGCAACCGTCGATGGAGTCGTGATCGGTGAGTGTCACGAACGACATGCCGCGTTCTTTGGCGATGCGGTAGACGTCTTCCGGAGCGTTGTAGCAGTCTCGGGTGTTGGCTCGGCGGAAATACTTGAACACCGAGAACCGGCTGTGGCAGTGCAGATCGGCACGCTTCAGGCTCGGATCGGAAGTTGAATCGGACAAGACGTCCGGTGTCGCGTCACTCATCTGTTTGGCTATGCGATTCAAAGTCTATGCTGAGCTGCAGCGAAGCATCTCCGGTGATGTCAAACGCGCGGTACAACGACGGCGCAGAACGCAATATCATCGCGGTGTGACCAGAGATCCTTCGCTGCGCTCAGGATAGACTCTTCGATGGCAACCACCAACCGCGGAAAATCGGCAAACAACCCGTCGGATTGGATCGACGTCGAAGTCCCGACGCGTCTTCCGATCATTCCGCTCGTCTCTTCGGTCCTCTTTCCGGGCGGCGTGCTCTCGCTGCAGGTCGGCATCGATCGGAACGTGCGGCTGCTGAAGGCGCTCCCCGACGACCAGAACCTGATCGCGGCGTTCTGCCAGAAGTCGGGCGACAAGGAGAACCCGCGCGCCGACGATCTCGCGCAGATCGGCGTGCTCGCCGCAATCGTGCAACGCCTCCCGCTCTCGTCGGACCGCTATCAGCTCTTCCTGCAAGGCAGACAGCGAGTGGAGCTCGTTCAGATGCTCCAGAGCGAGCCGTACTTCGAAGCGAAGCTCCGCGAGGTCGCGCCGCGGCCGATCGCAAAGAGCGTCAAGACCGAGACGCTGATGAACAAGGCGCTCTCGGTCTTCGAGAAGCTGGTCGAGAGCGACAACAAGTACTCCAACGAGCTCCTGAACATCCTCAAGATGAACATGAGCGAAGGTCCCGACACGTTCGCCGACCTCCTCTCGTCGTTCGTCAATTTCCCGCTGGAAGAGAAGCAGCTCCTGCTCGAAACCGTCAATCCGATCGAGCGCATCGAGCTGCTCATCGAATACATCCAGCGCGACCTCGGCAAGGCGACGGTCGACCGCGAGCTGCAGCGCCAGATCCAGACGTCGATCGATCGACGCGAGCGGGAGAACTATCTCCGCGAGCAGCTCCGCATCATCCAGGACGAGCTGGGCGACACGAACGGTGCCGAACGCGAGGCGGACACGTACCGCGACCGGGTCGAGACCCTGCCGATCGCCGAGGAGCAGAAGGTGACGCTGAGGCGCGAGGTGAATCGGCTCGCGCAGCTTTCGCCGTCATCCTCGGACTACGCGGTGATCAAGGGTCATCTCGATACCGTCTTCCAGGTGCCGTGGGCGGAGAAGACGGAGGATCGGCTCGATCTCGCGAAGGCGGAAGAGAGCCTCGACAAGCGGCACTACGGCCTCGAGAAGGTGAAAGAGCGGGTGCTCGAGTTCCTCGCGGTGCTGAAGCTGAAGGGCGATCTCAAGGGACCGATCCTCTGCTTCGCGGGACCTCCGGGCGTCGGCAAGACGTCGCTCGGCGCGGCGATCGCGGAAGCGCTCGGCCGCAAGTTCGTCCGGATGGCGGTCGGCGGCGTGACCGACGAGTCGGAGATTCGCGGACATCGCAAGACCTATATCGGCGCGATGCCGGGGAAGCTGATCCAGAGCTACATGCAGGTCGGCGTGAACAACCCGCTGATCATGATCGACGAGATCGACAAGATCGGGAAGGACTTCCGCGGCGATCCGTCGAGCGCGCTGCTCGAGGTGCTCGACCCGAAGCAGAACCACGCGTTCGTCGACCGCTATCTCGAGATTCCGTACGACCTCTCACACACGCTCTTCATCTGTACGGCGAACATCATCGACATGATTCCGTCGCCGCTGCGCGACCGAATGGAGATCATCCGGCTCTCCGGCTACACGGAGCGCGAGAAGCTCGAGATCGCAAAGCGGCACCTCATTCCGGAGCTCCTCGAGAATCACGGCCTGGCGGCCGACCATGTGTCGTTCACGGACGAGGCGATCCTCGCGGTCGTCCGCGAGTACACGGCGGAATCGGGTGTGCGCAATCTGGAGCGCAATCTCGCGACGATCCTCCGCAAAATCGCGCGGAAGGTCGCATCCGGTGACGCCGCCGAGAGCGACGCCAAGTACGCGGTCGACGTGAAGGACGTGGAGCCGTACCTCGGCCTCCCGTCATTCGAGCACGAGTTCGCGGAACGGAATCCCGAGATCGGCGTCACGACCGGTCTCGCCTGGACCTCGTTCGGCGGCGAGATCATGTTCATCGAAGCGACGCGGATGAACGGCAGCGGACGCACGACCGTCACCGGCCAGCTCGGCGACGTGATGCGCGAGTCGGTGCAGGCGGCGTACTCCTACGTCCGCTCGAAGGCGACCGACCTCGAGATCGACGACCGGATGTTCAGCGAGCATGACGTCCACATCCACTTCCCGGCCGGCGCGATTCCGAAGGACGGCCCCTCGGCCGGCGTCGCGATCGCCACGTGCATCGCGTCGGTGATGGGGGAGCGGCCGGTGCGGCACGACGTCGCCATGACGGGCGAGATCACGCTGCGTGGTAAGGTGCTCTCAGTCGGTGGAATCAAGGAAAAAGTGATGGCCGCGCACCGCGCGAACGTGAAGACGGTCGTCCTGCCGGAAGGCAACCGCAGGGACCTCACCGAAGTGCCGGAAGAGATCAGGAACGAGTTGAAGTTCGTCTTCGCCGAGCGCGTCGAGGACGTCTGGAAGGAAGCACTCATCCCGCTGTTTCTGGTCCGCTCCCACGAGCGGAAGTACGACGAGGCTGAGTACCGCGCCGAGCATCAGAAGAGCGAGCGCGGATGAAACGAGGCTGCCTCGCCAACATTCTTTTCATCGCGATCCTCTGCCTCGTCTTCGGCGCTTCCACCTATTTCTGGTTCAATTTCTTCATCCGCGGGACCTCGCTGCCGACGCCGAACCTGATCGGGAAATCGGTCTCGCAGGCGCGGGCGGTCTGCGGCGACCTCGGCGTCTCTCTCATCGTCGATCCGAAAGCGAAGCGGAATTCGGACAAGGTTCCGGCCGGCTTCGTCGTCTGGCAGAACCGCGATCCGGGAAACACGAACCTGATCAAGCGCGGGACGACGATTCGCGTCGAGCTGTCGGCCGGTCCGCTCGTCATTCGCGTTCCCGATCTCGACGCTACCTCGGCCGGCACCGCCGTGCTGCGCCTCGGGCAGCAGAATCTGAGACTCGGGAACCTGGCGTACTCGGAGGCGACGAACGCGAATGGCATCGTCTCGGCGGACCCGCCGAAGGGGACGGTGGTCGCGGCGCAGACGCAGGTTTCGCTGCTGGTGTCCGTTCCGCCGTCGCCGGAGCCGTACATCATGCCGGACCTGATCGATCATCCGCTCGATGAGATCCGACCCTACATGGAAGGGCACGGCCTCAAGATCGCGACGGTGAAGTACGAGGCGTATCCCGGCATCCGCGACGGCATTATCATTCGCCAGTTTCCGCTGCGGGGAGCCCCTGTCAGCGCGCGCGACGCGATCACGGTCGTCGTGAGCAAGCAGGAAGAGGGCATCATCGAGCAGCCAACGCAGCCCACGACGACTGAGTAACGATCACACAGTAATGATCAAGATTGCGCCCTCGCTGCTGTCCGCGGATTTCTCGAAGCTCGCCGACGAGCTCTCGACCATCGAGCGTGACGCCGATCTGCTCCATCTCGACGTCATGGACGGCCACTTCGTCCCGAACCTCACCATCGGGCCGGCGATCGTGAAGTCGTGCCGCGCGCAGTCAAAGCTTCCGTTCGACTGCCACCTCATGATTTCTGAGCCGCAGAAGTACATCGGGGCGTTCCTCGATGCCGGCGCCGACATGATCTCGGTGCATTTCGAGGCGGAGCCGCACCTCCAGCGCGCGCTCCAACTGATCCGCGACGGCGGAGCGAAGGCCGGGATCGCCATCAACCCCGCCACGCCGGCCGAATCGCTCACGACCGCCATCGAGTTTTGCGACTACGTCCTTGTCATGACCGTCAACCCCGGGTTCGGAGGTCAAAAATTCATCGAACCTGTCGTGCCCAAGATCCGTCATATCTCGAGAATGGTCCAGGAGCGGGGGCTCCAGGTCGAGATCGAGGTGGACGGGGGCATCGACGCACAGACAGCTCCGGCGGTGACCGGCGCCGGCGCCACGATCCTGGTCGCCGGGTCGGCGGTATTCGGAAAGCCGGACCGAGTCGCTGCAATGGAAGCGATCCGGACTGCTGTTAGTGGCGTGAGAGCGTAGCCCCATGGAGGCAAATTGAATCGACGCAATACATTACCGGTCGCGCTGGTGGCGCTGCTTGCGCTCGCCGCCCCGGCTTGTCATCACCGCAGCCGGCAGCCGGTTGTGCACATGAATCCGGAGTTCATCAGTCTCTCGAAAGAGCAGGTCTTTCAGCGGGGCGAAGAGTGGTTCGCGAAGAAGAAGTACGCGCGCGCCCGGACGTACTACCAGCACATCTACGAGACGTACCCGAACGATCCGCTCGGCCGCCGCGCGCTGCTGCGCGTGGCCGACACGTATTACATGCAGGGCGACGCGGTGAATCTGGTCGAGGCGCAGTACAAGTACCGCGACTTCATCAATCGTTACCCCGGAAGCGACCGCGCCGACTACGCCATGCTCCAGATCGCGATGGTCTCTTACAAGCAGATGGAGAAGCCGGACCGCGATCCGGCGAAGACGCGCGAGGCGCTCGAGAAGTTCGACGACATCATCCGCGCGTACCCGAAAAGCCCGCTCCGCGCCGAAGCCGACACGCGGCGTCAGGACGTTCTGAACCGCCTCGCCAAGCACGAACACCTCATCGCGCGCTACTACATGAGGCGCGGAAGCTGGAACGCGGCGTTGCTGCGGCTCAACGGGCTGATCGACGAGTACGGCCAGTACAACGAGCGCGATGCCGCTTTCTTCGACCTCGCGGTGTGCCTCCAGCACCTCGGGCGCAAGGGTGAGGCTCGGCTCTACTACGAGCGCGTGGTTTCGGAGTTCCCGAAGAGCGAGTACGCTTCGCGGGCGAAAAAGAGCCTCGCCTCGACATGAAGCGTTACGCCATCCTCGCCGCGATCGTGATTCTCACCGGCTGTGCTTCGCAGCATGGCGATCCGGACATCGTCGTGCCGCAGACGGTGCCGCCGGCCGATCTCTCGCAGCCGGCATCGACTCCGAACACCGACGCCCGTCTCGCTGAGATGCAGACGTCGATGACGGAGCTGCTCGAGCGCATCGACGTGCTCAACGAGCGGATGAACAAGCTGGAACAAGCCGGTGTAGCGCCGCCGGCCTCGGCGGCGCCTGCTCCGGCCCGAAGCGGCGGCGAGGCCGCCGCCGTCCCACTGAGAACGGCCCAGGCACCGCAATCGTCGACTGCACCCTCCCGTGCGCTCGTCTCCGCCGGTGTGGCGGACACGTATCGGAACGGGCTGATCGAGTACGGCCGCGGCAAGTTCGACGACGCGCGCAAGACGTTCCAGCGGGTGTTCGACGCCGATCCGACCGGCGACCTCGCCGACAACGCGCTGTACTGGATCGGCGAGACGTACTTCGCCGCCGGCAACTATTCGGAAGCGATGAAGTTCTACAAGCGCGTGACCACGGAGTTCGCCGAGGCGAACAAAGCGCCCGACGCCCTCTTCAAGGTCGCCCTCTCGTTCGAGAAGACCGGCGACCTCGGCATGGCGCGCAACACCCTCGATGAGGTCATTCGCCGCTATCCCTACGCCTCATCCGCCGCCTCCGCCAAGCTCGAGCTCAAGCGGATCAAGTACTAGGTAGAATGTCGCGGCCATGCCAGAGACCGAAAGCGGCGCGTCGCTGCTCGCGAAGCGCGAGTACGCACGTGCGGTTCCGCTGCTGAAAGCGGACCTCGACAAGTATCCGAACAATCCGCGCATCCGCCTTCAGTACGCCGACTCGCTCGCCGGGTCGGGCGATACCGGAGAGGCCATCGTTCAATACGAGAAGACGGCGAAGTACTACGAGGACAACGACCTTACCGTGCAGGCGATCGCCGTCCGCAAGAAAGCGGAGAAGCTGAGCGCCCAGAGCGGCGCGAAGGCGCAGCCAGGCAAAGACGAGCCGCTCTTCACTCAGAAGGTGCCGAAGAGCCCTCTCTTCGAAGTGCTCACCGACGAGGAGCGCGACGCACTCGTCCGCGAGATGGAAGTCGAGACGCACAACGAAGGCGACATCGTCATCAGCGAAGGCGAGAGCGGATCGTCGATGTACCTCATCGCGTCGGGCGAGGTGAAGGTGTTCACGCGAGGGACCGCCGGAACGCCCGTCTACCTCGCGCAGCTCGGCGAGGGCGACTTCTTCGGCGAGGTCAGCGTCCTCACCGGCAAACCGCGCACCGCCACGATCACGGCTGCCCAGCGGACGGAGTTGCTCCGCCTCGACAAGGTGAAGCTCGACAACGCACTCGCGAAGTACCCCGGCATCCGGCGCGTTCTCGACGACTTCTACAAACGCCGCGCGAAGCACACGGTGGAAGCGATGATCGAGAATCTGAAGAAGAAGGGCGCCTGAGTTTGGCCGTTCTCCCGATCGTCAAATACGGCGGTGACGTGCTCCGCCGGCCGACAGAAGTAGTCACACAGTTCGACGACGCGCTGCAGAAGCTGATCGACGACATGATCGAGACGATGTACGCCGCTCCCGGCGTCGGCCTCGCGGCGAATCAGGTCGGCATCTCGAAGAGGCTCTGCGTGATCGACCTGTCGGTCGGAAAGAAGCCCGGCGAGCTGCATGTCTGCATCAACCCCGAGGTCGTCGAGCGGGAGGGGGAGCAGTCGGAAGACGAAGGCTGCCTGTCGGTTCCCGACTTCACCGAGACCGTCGTCCGCCCCGCGCGCGCGAAGCTCCGCTACCTCGATCGCGGCGGCGTGCAGCGGGAGATGTGGGGTGAGGGGTTGATGGCCCGCGCCATGTGCCACGAGACCGACCACCTGAACGGAACGCTGTACGTCGACCACCTGCGCGGCCTCAAGAAGGACCGCCTTCTCAAAAAGATCGCGAAACTCGCGAAGAGCGGGATGTGGTGACGGTGACGAGGTTACGGGGTTACGAGGTTACGAGGTACGCGGTGACGGGGTTACGCGGTTGTGAGACCGCCGACTTGTGCTCGCGTAACCTCGAACCCCGCAACCTCGTAACCCCGCAACCTCGTAACCCGCAACCCCGTAACCCTCGTAACCCCGCAACCTCGTAACCCGCAACCCCGTAACCCTCGTAACCCCGCAACCTCGTAACCCCGCAACCTCGTAACCCCGCAACCTCGTAACCCCGCAACCCTCGTAACCCCGCAACCTCGTAACCCCGCAACCCCGTAACCCCCCTCGCGATAGACTCTCGCCGTGCGCAACCACCCAGCGGTCGTGAGCGAGATTCAGGAGCTCGCGCCGAACGTCCTCCAGATCACGGTGTCGCTCGACGACGGCTTTGAGTTCCAGCCGGGTCAGTGGGTGAATTTCAGGTTTCCGGAAGGGGTCTCGCGCGCGTACACCATCGCCTCCGCTCCGGAGCGTCCGCACGAGATTCAGCTCTGTGTCCGGATCGGTCCCGGCCGAGGGAGCGCGGCGCTCAAGAACCTGAAGACAACCGCCGAAGTGACGATCGATGGGCCGTACGGCGAGTTCCTGCTGCCTGCGAACGACAGCAAGCCGGTGGTGTTTTTCGCCGGCGATACCGGCATCGCGCCTGTCCGGAGCATCGTCCTGCACATGCTGGCGGCGAAAGACGACCGGGCGATCACGGTCCTCTACGAGCCCGACCGCCGCTACATCCTCTACTCCGCCGACTTCGATCCGCTGGCGCGCAGCGGCGCGATCATCCATGAAAGCGGCCGCATCGAGACGCTGATCGAGCGCAACCGCCGCTCGCTCACCGACGCCACGATCATGGCCGCCGGCTTCGACCCGTTCCTGGAGCGCGCGCGTACCACCCTTCGCGATCTCGAGCTCGACGCGGAGTCGCTGATCACCGAGAGCTTCGGTCCGCAGCCTTGACGCCACTCACCTCAGCCACCCCGGCGTGATTCCTTTCACGCGGGCCTCCTCGCGGAACTCGGCGTAGGCGCGCTCGGCGCGGCTCACCGCGAGCTCGGCATACGGGATCTGGTCGAGGGTCGACTGTAGGACCGACACGTCGTAGCTGAACTGATCCGGTTTGTATCCGAGCGAGAGGAGGCCGGTGATGTGGGAGCGGAGGGCGTCCGCCTGCTGGTGCAGCAGATCGAGGTTCTCCTTCGCCTGACGGATCGATTCCTCGTACGCCTGCGCGCGTTTCCGCCACGACCACTCCTCATCCGTGTTCACGCGCTGCGCGGGCGGAAGGTCGGCGAGATGGAGCGGCACTGCTTCCACTCCCGAGTGATTCTGTTCGAGCGTCGCGATCAGCCTTTGCCGCTCCGCCTCGGTGACCTTCAGCTTCTGCAGGTCGGGGCGGTTCGCGATCACCGACGAGGGCTGGTTCGCGTTCGACGAAAGCACGAGGGTGGCTAGGAAGAGGAGTGTATTCATGGAGGCCCCTTACAGCCCGATTTTAGAACACGATAGAATCCGCCGCTTGTCAGGACATGGGAAGTAGCAGCGCCAGCGGGATATGGATCGTCGTCGCGGTCGTCGGCGGCGTGCTGTACCTCGTCTTCGACGCGGCGCGCTACTTCGCGCAGCAGCTCGGAGCGGTCCGGCTGCGCCGCCTGGCTGGCGATGCCGAGGACGCCGACAAGCGGCAGGGCCGCTGGAGCCGGTACGACGTCGAGAACTTCCAGCTCGTCAGCGGCGCGCTTCTGCAGATCTCGTTGACCCTTGGAGTCGCCGGAACGATCGCGGCCTTCGATCACCCCGAGCAGACGGCAGGGGAGGCGGCGCTGGTCGCGCTCGCGATCTGGATTCCGATTGCGATGTTATGGAAGTTCGTCCTCGCGTTCGTCCCGGAAGAGGCGAGCGAGATGATCGTCCGCGGGCTCATTCCGGTCTCGCACTTCTTCTACTACCTCTTCTGGCCGGTGCTCTTCCCGCTGCGCAGCCTCATGGCGCGTTTCGAGCGGGTCGACGACCCGGATGAAGAGGCCGAGGAGCCGACCGACGCCGAGGTGCAGGCATACATCGACGTCGGCGAGGAAGAAGGCATCCTCGAGCCGGCGGAGGGAAAGTTGCTGCAGTCGATCGTCGACTTCGGCGACCGCGTGGCCCGCGAGATCATGACCCCGCGCATCGACGTCCTGGCGTTCGACGCCAAACGTCCGATCGCGGAGCTCGGGCGGCTGTTCTCCGACTCGAAGTACGCCCGCATCCCGATCTATCGCGACTCGATCGACCAGATCACCGGCATCGTCCACATCAAGGACCTCTTCGACGCGGTCGTGAAGGGGGAGCAGAAGAGCGCCAGCGACATCGCGCGGGCTCCATACGTCATCTCCGAATCGAAGAGCATTTCCGACCTGCTGCGCGAGTTCCAGAGCGAGCATGTACAGATCACCGTCGTGGTCGACGAGTATGGCGGGACGGCGGGCATCATCACGATCGAGGACATCCTCGAGGAGATCGTCGGCGACATCGCCGACGAGCACGAGGAAGAGGAGCCGACCATCGTCGACCTCGGCGGGGATCACTATCTGGTCAGCGGCTTGCTCCGCGTCGACATGCTGGAGGAGAAGCTCGACGCCGATCTCGAAGGGGAGAACTACGAGACCGTCGCCGGCCTCATTTTCACGACGCTCGGGCGAGTTCCGAACGTCGGCAGCACCGTGAAGAAGAACGGCTGGATCTTCGAAGTCGATCGCTCGGACCGCAAGCGCATCTATCGCGTGAAGGTCTCGCGCGACCTGGAGTGGAACGTGGAGCGGGAAGAAGATGTCGAGTAACGAGCCGCGCTTCGGCATCGTCGCGCTGGTCGGCCGTCCGAACGCCGGCAAGTCGACGCTCCTCAACCGCATCCTCGGGCAGAAGGTCTCCATCGTCTCGGAGAAGCCGCAGACGACGCGCAACCGCATAGTCGGGATCCTCAATGAGGCGCGGGGCCAGATTGCGTTTCTCGACACGCCCGGCATCCACCGTCCGCTGCACAAGCTGAACGTCCGGATGATGGACCACGTCCGCACGGCCTTCACGGAAGCGGACGTCATCACGCTGATCGTCGATGCCTCGGAGCCGTTCGGGCGAGGCGACGAATTCGTCATCGAGATGCTGCGCCAAACCGAAGGGACGACGCGGTTCGCGCTGCTCAACAAGATCGACCGGCTGAAGAAGAACAAGCTCCTGCCGCTCATCCAGCAGTACAACGACTTCAGGATTTTCGAAGAGATCATTCCGATCTCGGCATCGACCGGCGACGGCGTCGAGCAGCTCGTCAACGTCCTCTTCGACCGCATGCAACCGGGCGCGCCGCGCTATCCGAATGAAGACTTCACGACGCAGCCGGAGCGTTTCTTCGCCGCCGAGATGGTTCGCGAGAAAGTGCTGCGCAATACCTCCGAGGAGCTGCCGTACACGACCGCCGTGAGCGTCGATCGCTTCGAAGAAGACGAGGCGAAAAAGTTGATCAAGATCTACGCGACCATCGTCGTCGAGCGCGACTCGCAGAAGGCGATCGTCATCGGCAAGCAGGGGTCGATGATCAAGAAGATCGGTACCGAGGCACGGGTGGAGCTCGAAGCGATCCTCGGGACGAAGGTCTTCCTCGACCTGCACGTCGGCGTTCACGAGAAGTGGCGGGAAGACGAGCGGTTCCTTGGAGAACTCGAGTGGCCGCTCCGGTAGCGAGCGTGTAAAAAAGCTGACGCCCTGAGCGCCGAGTTTCATTACCATATCGCCCAACCGGTCTTTTACCACCCGAAAAATCGAGGAGGCTTGATGGTTCAACATCGCTTTTTTCGTGCGATCCTTTTCCTCTCGGTCGTCGCTCTGGCGTTTCCGCTATTCGCGCAGCAGACAGGCGCGCTTCACGGGCGCGTCCAGGCCAGCGACAACTCGCTGCTACCCGGCGTGACCGTTGAGGCGAGATCGAACGTCCTTCCCCAGGCTCGCGTCACCACCACCGACACCAACGGCGAATACCGCCTGCCGGCGCTGATTCCGGGAACGTACACCATCACGTTCACGCTATCCGGCATGCAGGCGGTCACCCGCAGGACGGACGTGCTTCTCGGACAGGACGCGGCTGTCGACGTGAAACTCGGCCTCGCCGCCGTATCCGAGAACATCACCGTCACTGCCGAGCAGACGCTCGTCAACAAGGAGTCGACGGCGATCCAGAGCGGGATCTCTCAGCAGGAGATCCGCACCCTGCCGGTGGTCCAGAACTACGGCGACCTGCAGAAGTTCGTCCCGGGCGTGCAGTACACCCAGGACACCGTCCGCGGCCCGAGCGCCGGTGCCAGCGGCCAGGACAACGTCTACCTGTTCGACGGCGCGAACATCACCATGCCGCTGTTCGGCGTGCTGCTGGCGCAGCCGAACGTGAACGACATCGCGCAGGTCAACATCACGCGCGGCGCCGCGAACGCGGTCGACTTCAACCGCGCCGGCGGGTTCCAGATCGACTCCGTCAGCAAGTCGGGGACGAACCAATTCACCGGCCAGGTGAGTTATGAGGCGCAGAATCCGAACTGGGTCTCCCAACAGACCGGTACACAGAACCTGGCTTTCGAGAACAAGAAGAGCTGGGTCGACGTGAACCTCGGCGGCCCGGTCATTCACGACAAGCTGTTTTTCTACGGTTCGTACTACCGCCCGTACGCGCAGCGCGGCAATCCGGCCAACCTTTATGGATCGCTGCCGAACTACAGCGACACACGCAACGAGGAGTTCGGGAAGCTGACGTTCACGCCGACATCTTCGTGGCTGTTCGACGGCAGCTATCGTAACGCGCACGAAATCGAGACCTCCAAGGCGGCCTTCACCACGCGCACCGCGGGGACTGCCGGAACGGGCTTCGAGAGCAAGACGCGACTCGCGAACGTCGAGGGCTCGAAGATCATCAGCAACAAGAGCTACTTCACGTTCAAGCTGACGTCGTGGGCCCAGCCGGGCTTCGGCCGCGCCGACAATCTCGCCGGTGTCACGCCGTCGACGGCGCTCGGGACGGCCATCGACATCAACAACCTCGCGCAGATCGGCCAGCTCACCGTGCCGCTCCTGATCGGCGGAAACACGGCGCAGAACGCCTTCGTCCAGCCGTACATCAACAAGTACGGTTACATCTGCCCGCAGGATCCCGGCACTTTGGGCTGCACGCCTGGCCAACCCGCGGGCGGCGGCGTCGTCGGCTTCGGACTCAATTCGGCCGACAACGACAGCTTCGGACGCAAGAGCGGCCAGATGGCCTACAACCGCACGGTCGGCTCGACAGTCGTGCACGACCTGCACTTCGGCTACATGCGCGAGAGCGCTTACGAGGACCTCAACCGCACTTCGAACGGATGGGGTGCCCTCAGCATCCCGGCCGGCGTCGGAGCGGCGGGCACCTGCCCGGCCAGCGCATGCGGCGTCTCGACTCCCGCGTTCTTCGTGGCGACCTTCGCGGCGCAGGGCATCGGCTCCCTGCCGGTGATCCATTCCGAGTACCACTCGCAGAACATCGAGATCAACGACGTCATGCACTGGCACGACTGGACGTTCAACGCCGGCGTGCTCGATAGCCAGGACAAGTTGTATGGCCAGGGTCTGGCGCGTTCGAGCAACTACGCCGGCTTCGTCGCGTCGCCGGGCACGAAGTACCTCATGCACGTGTTCGACTGGAAGGACATGGTCCAGCCGCGCCTCGGCGCGACGTGGGCCTACAACGGACGCGACACGGTCTTCGCCAGTGTGGCGCGTTACAACCCCCCCGCCAACTCCGACGCGCGCGCCGCGTCGTGGGACCGCGGTCTCGTTCAGACCGTCAACTCCTATTTCGACGTGAACGGAAAACTGATCGGCGTCGATCCGGTCGGTTCCTCCTCCGGCAAGTGGTGGGAGGCGGGCGTGAAGCCGCCTGAGATCAAGGAGCTCACCCTCGGTACTGCGCGCCAGATCAACGAGGCTCTGTCGGTGAAGGTGTATGGCCGCGCGCGCAAGGGCGACCACTATCTCGAGGATACGAACAACACCTCCCGTTCCGCGTTCAACCCGCCGGCCGGCGTGCCGACGGGCGACTATGTCCCGGATCTCTGCGACGTGGCGCTGGCGAAATGCCCGGCGAACACGGTTCGCGGCGCCATCGGCAGCGGCTCGACGTACGTCATCGCCAACCTGGACGGCGCGTTTACGAAGTACTACGAAGCGACCGCCGAGTCAGAATGGCACGGCAGCAAAGGCTTCCTGCACGGCACGTATACCTGGAGCCACTACTACGGCAATTTCGACCAGGACTACAGCACGACCAGCACCGCCGGTACCAATGACGCGGCAGTCTTCATCGGCTCGTCGAACATCGGCGACTCGGCGGGACGCCAGTTGTGGGATTTCAAGTCCGGCAACCTCCGCGGCGACCGCCCGATGATCGCGAAGCTGTATGGCAGCTACTACCTGCCGTGGAACGCGTCGGCGGGCTTCTTCGCCGTGCTCGAGTCGGGCCAGAAGTACCAGCTCGAAAGTGTTCTTCCGTATCGCCCGCTCACCGGTTCCACCAGCGACACGGACCGTTACGCCGAGCCTGCCGGCAGCCGCCACACCCCGATGCAGAGCGACCTCGATTTCAATTACACACAGACGTTCGGCATCAGGCGCGGAGCAAATTTCCAGGTGACGTTCGAAGTGTTCAACGTCCTGAACCGCCAGACGGGCTACAACTACGCCGACCGCGTCTCGACCGACCTCGGCATCGTTTGCGTGCAGACGTCGTCGGTATGCAAGACGGCCTACACCGGAGCGACGGTTGCGATCCCGAACTCGATTCCCGACGCGACGTTGAAGACGCAAGTCAAAGGCGGCACCGACTTCGCGCGGAATCAGTACGCGGTCGTGGCGCCGTTCGCGACAACGTTCCTCAGTCCGCGCCGCTTCCAAATCACCGCGCGTATTCAGTTCTAAGTTTCGGACATTTGTTGTGTAAGGGCCGGCTCTCAGCCGGCCCTTTTTTTATCGAAACAGCCGCTCCCGTGCGATCAGCTCGCGCGTTGTCGTGTTCGCGTGCTGCTTCGCCGTTTCGATCCGCGCGGGGGCGTCCGGTTCGTGCAGGAGCACCGCGACCTGCGCACGCTTGAAGAGGACCATCGGGTAGTCGGGATGCGACGGCGGGATGCGATCCAGCGCGTCGCGTGCCTCGGGGAAGCGATGCGCCGCGAGATAAAGGACGCCGAGCTCGAGGTCGTTCCGGAACGCGGATCCCTGCACGGCTCGCGCTTTCTCGAACGCGTCGACGGCCACGTTCGTATCGCCGGCCTGCATCGCGAGCGCGCCGAGGTGGGCGAGATCGGCGCCGTTCGGCGCGCGGAGGGTGAAGAGCTTCTGAAGGAGCGTGATCGCGTCGGGAACGCGTCCTTCGCGTTCACGGATCGCTTCCAGCGCCTCGATCGCGGGAACCTTGTCGGGCGTTTGGGCGAGCACCTGCTCCAGCATCGGCTCGGCCTTCTTCCAGTCATTCGTCCGTGCGAGATGGAGGGCGAGGTAGGTGCGCACGTCGGGCGAGTCCGGCGCGATCGCCTGCGCGCGCTCGAACGCCGCAACCGCCTGTTGGTCGTGGCCAAGCGACGACTGCGCCGTTGCGAGTCGCAACGCCGCGTCGAGGTTGTGCGGGTCCTTCACCAGGATCTCTTCCAGCAGCGGGATCGCTGCCGCGTACTCCTCGCGCACGAAGCGCGCGGCGGCCTCGTCGAGGATCGGGAAGAGGGGAGCCATGTCGGCCGGGCGGGGCGCGTCCTTGCGAATGAGCGGCTTCACGTCCGCCGTCACGTATCCGAGGGACGCCAGCTTCTTCCGCTCCTCGGCGTCGGCGGGCGCCGTTGCATTCGCGGCCTGAGCAAGCGACGGAATCGGGTAGTCGCGCAACGTGGCGCGTTGTTCGCGCGTGAGACTCGCCTGCGGCGCCAGGTTATGCGTCTCGCCGGGATCGGCGGCGACGTCGTAGACCTCGAGTGACCCGGCGAGGATCGCCTTGCGCGTCCCTTCGACCGCCATCACCTGCGGCTGCCAGCCGTAGTCGAGGAACGGCTTCATCGCCTCGGCCGCGACGGTTTTTTCGGTCGGGGCGGTCCGGAGACTGTTCGTGGCGTCGATCCCCGCCCAGTCCAGGATCGTATGGAAAATCCGCCGCGTGCTCACCGGTGTCTCGGTCGATCCCGAACCGACCCCCGGACCGATGAGCAGCAGCGGCACATGCATCGTCGCCTGGTACATCAGGTTCCCGTGCTGCTGCTCGCCGTGCTCGCCGAGTCCTTCGCCGTGGTCGCCGACGAAGATCATCGCGACCGGCTTGTGAGCGCCCTGCTCGAACGCCGCGACGAGCCGGCCGAGTTGCTGATCCATGAATGCGATCTCGCCGTAGTACGGATCCTTTGCGTACTTTGTGCGAAACGGCTCGGGCGGCGTGTACGGATAGTGGGGATCCCAATAATGGACCCAGAGGAACAGTGGCTGAGAAGACGATTGTTGGTGAAGAAACGCAAGCGCGCGATCGGTTGTCTCCTGCGCGTTCCGCTCCGCGCGATCGGCGCCGAAGTCTTCGTCCCAAACGTCGAACCCGCGCGCCAGCCCGAAACGTTTCGCGAGCGCGAACGCCGAGATGAACGCGGCGGTCCTGTACCCGGCGGAGTGAAGCCGTTCGGCAACGAGCGGCGTGTTGTCCGCGAGATGCCGCGCGTTCTCGTGCACGCCGTGTCCGCCCGCGTACAGCCCCGTCATCATCGACGTGTGCGACGGCAACGTCTGAGGTACCGCGCAGTAGGCGGCGCGGAAGCGCATCCCGCGCGGCACCAGCGCGTTGAACGACGGCGTCTCGACGTTCTTCGCGTCCGGCCCGATCGCGTCCGAACGCGTCGTGTCGAGCGTGACGAGCAGGATCGAGGGCCGCTCAACCGGACTCTCAACCGGCTTCTCCCGATGACAGGCGGCGAGAAGGAGGAACGCGATGGCGATTCCGAGACGCTTCATGCGCGCCGAAGTGTAGATTGAAGCTCGGCTCTCAGTGGAGGAGCCGGCGGCCTCGCCGGCTCGGCGCGGCGACAGCCGCGCTATCGCGCGGCCCCGCCGGCGAGGCCGCCGGCGCCCCACCGAGCACGCCGTGATGGCCACGCTTAGCGCGCACGTTGAATCCGGCGCATTCGCTTTGCGAGATCGGGAATCATCTCCTCGGCGCGCCAGGCGTCGGAGCTGGTCAGCATGACCAGCAGACGGTTTTCGTCGACATACCAGAGGTAACAGGCGTCGAAGACGTCGTTGCTGCCGGCGGCGCCCATCGTCCGGGCACCTCGCTTGTTGCGGTGGACATAGAGGTCGAACAGCGCCTTCTTCTCGGCCGCGGTCAGGAGCGTCTCTCCCGCGAGCGCGTGAATCCACTTCGCGAGGTCGGCGGTGGTGGAGAGCATGCCGCCGTTCGCGCGCAGGTTCCACGACGGCCCGTCGGACAGCCAGCGGTGATCGAGCGGCGTCCCCCAACGCTCGTTGCGCAGGTACCCGACGGCCAGATCGGAGCGCTGCCAGCCGGGAGCGAGATATCCCGTGCGCGTCATCCCCGCCGGCTCGAAGATCGTCTCGCGTACGAACTGCTCGTACGGCTCTCCCGATGCAATTTCGATGATGGCGCCGAGAAGGCTGTACCCGCTGTTGGAGTAACGCGACTTCTCGCCTGGGGCAGACAGCAGTTTCGCGTTTAGGACGCGCCGGACCATCTCGTCGCGCGAGACCGGCTCGTAGTCGTAGTCCTGCGTGTAACCGAGCGGCTTCGACGCCGCGTCGACGATGTCGGGTAGGCCCGACGTATGTTCCAGCAACTGCTGCACCGTGATGCGCGTCTTGTCGGGCGGCGCGGAAGGGAAGAAGCGCGAGATCGAATCCGAACGTCTCAGTTTTCCTCGGCTTTCGAGTTTCAGGATTGCCGTGGCGGTGAACGGCTTCACGAGCGACCCGATGTCGAACCCGGTCGCGGTCGTGACCGGGCGTCCACCCGTTCGATCCGCGGCGCCGTACGCCTTGTCGAGCAGCACCTCACCATCGTTCTCGAGCAGGACGGCGCCGGCGAAGCCCTTCGACGTCAGCCCGGAGAGGTAGCCGTCAATCCCTGCGACGACCTCCGCCTTCGGCTGTGGCGGCTCCTCGCGTCCTCGGAAGTACCAAACAGCACCTGCCACGATTGCGGCGAGAACGGCGGCGGCGATCGCGGTTCGCTTCATCGAGTTACATTACGTGCGACGGCATCGCGTGTTTCCTGAGGCCGCTACACTTACCGGATGCTGAACTACATCTGGTTCGCGCTGATGGCGATCGCGCTGGTCGTCGCGATCTTCACCGGCTCCGCGCCCGCGGTCACGAAGGGGGCGGTCGATTCGGCGAAAACCGCCGTCGACATCTCCCTCGGCCTGATCGGCATCATGACCCTCTGGCTCGGGATCATGCGCGTCGCCGAGAAGGCGGGACTGATCGCGCTGCTCGGGCGGATGTTGCGGCCGATCTCGCGCGTCCTCTTCCCCGAGGTGCCTCCCGATCACCCGGCGATCGGCTCGATAATCATGAACGTCGCCGCGAACCTCCTCGGCCTCTCCAACGCCGCCACCCCGTTCGGGATCAAGGCGATGGAAGAGCTCCAGACGCTCAACAGCGGCGACAAAGAGACCGCGTCGAACGCCATGGTCACCTTCATGACGCTGAACACCGCCGGGATCCAGTTCATCCCGGCGACCATGATCGGCGTCCTCGCCGCCGCCGGATCGAAAAACCCCACCGCCATCATCGCGCCGACCTTCATTTCCACGCTCTGCGGCGCCGTCGTCGCCGTGACCATGTCGAAAGTCCTCCAACGCTTCTCCCCCTCTCCCTCCGGGAGAGGATGGCGCGAAGCGCCGGGTGAGGGGCCTGAAGCCACGAAAAGCCCGAACGAGGGGCCTGAAGGAACGAACGAGGCGCTCGAAAACTCGCAAACCGAGGTCGGCGAGTGATCCGCGCCGGCATTGACGCCGTCTCGCTGTGGGCCTTCCCAGTGCTATTGGTCGGCATTCCACTCATCGGGATGATCCGCGGCGTGAAGGTCTACGACACCTTCATCGAAGGGGCGAAGGAAGGTTTCGGCGTCGCGGTGAAAATCATCCCGTTCCTGGTCGGCATCCTCGTCGCGATCGGGATGTTCCGCGCCTCGGGGGCGATGGATCTATTGACCAATGCTCTGCGCCCGGCGCTGGCCGCCATCAACTTCCCACCCGAAGTCTTTCCGCTCGCGGTGCTGCGCCCGATGTCCGGCAGCGGCTCGCTGGCGCTGGCGACGGACATCGCCAAACGCTACGGCCCCGATTCGGTGTTCGGCCGGATGGCCGGAACGCTCTACGGCAGCTCCGAGACGACCTTCTACGTGCTCGCCGTCTACTTCGGCGCGGTCAGCGTCAAGCGCACCCGGCATGCAGTCGCTGCTGCACTGATGGGAGACGTCGTGGCGGCGCTTGTCGCCGTCGCGCTGTGCAGCTGGCTCTTCTAGCCGCGCCGGCGACCGGCGTCGATGTGATGCCCCCGATCACGCCGTGATCGAGCTCAAACTCGTCGTCCCGCCCGGCGGTGCGCCGTCCCCGCTGGTCGGTGCGTCGTCCCCGCCCGTCGGTGCGCCGTCCCCGTCCGCCGGTGCGCCGTCCCCGCCCGGCGGTGCGCCGTCCCCGTCCGACGGTGCGCCGTCCCCGTCCGACGGTGCGCCGTCCCCGTCCGGCGGCGCGCGGTCCCCGCGCGGCGG
>DASXHZ010000012.1:0-194549 GCA_036488085.1 Thermoanaerobaculia bacterium | reverse complement strand
TGTGGCAAGGCGCGCGGCACGTGTGAAAAGGCGTGCGGCACGTGCGGGAAGCCGCGCGGCACGTGTGGCAAGGCGCGCGGCACGTGTGAAAAGGCGTGCGGCACGTGCGGGAAGCCGTGCGGCACGTGCGGGAAGCCGCGCGGCACGTGCGGGAAGCCGCGCGGCACGTGTGGCAAGCAGCCCGCCGCGGCCAGTGTGAAGGACGGCCGGTACCGTCTGCTCGCGTCCGGGCAGGTGTGGACGCTCGACGACCGCCTCGGCACGGAGTCGGTCGATTTCTTGCCCGACTCCGTCTCAACCGTGTTTTTCGCGAGTGGCGAGGCCGGCACCGCGAGCAAGAAGTCGAGCGTCAGTTGTACGGCGGGCGGATTCAGTCCGCCGATGTTCTGGGAGAACTGCGACTACGACGAGGCGGTGACATTCACCGCGCCGGCAGGAAAGTCAGGATTCAGCTTTCAGTGGCACACGTCGATGGTGGGCGGGCAGCCGAGCCCCAACAATGCTCGGGCAGGTGCACGAGATTCCGACTGATCGAGTACGACTGTAGTGCGGCGGTACCGAGCCGGTGGCGCCGGACGAGGTTCGCGGCGACGACGCCTTTCAGCATCGCGCGCAGCTCATCCTCGACGGCGGACCACCGGACGATATCGGCCTGCTGTCCCTGCAGCTCCGCCGGCATCTGGCCGACGGCCGTCTGCACCGTGTCGGAAGCTCCGACCGCGTTGATCGAAGCGACGACGAAGCCGGTCTTCAGGAACGCGACGCGATGCCGTTGCCGGGAAGCGGCAGTGGTGAGCTGGCCGTAGTCAGGGATACGCTCCCTGTACGCGCGCAACTGCGCCACCAGCTCCTCGGGCGTGATTGCCGCCGGGACCGGGTCGATCGTGGTATTTCCGTTCGTTTCCATGTTGTTTCACCTCCTTTCTAGTTCAAGTTCAGCTTCAACGTTGACCAGATCGGCATCGACGTTTAGATGCCCCGACCTCAACGTTTAGATAGAGTTGAAGAAACACGGCTCGCTTCTTGTTACAGCCGACGATCCGAAGGAGACTCACGTGTCACGAACGGTCCGCATCTGCATCGAAGGTCTCATGGTCCTCATGGTCGCACTCGCTGCGGGGGCGGCAGCGGTGACGACCGATCTCTTCAGCGTCAATCTTCCCGATGCCTACGCCGCGCCGGTGATGAGCACCGCCACGCAGAACGGCATATCGACCAGCACCTGGATCGCGAAAGCGCCGACAGGGGAGGCGGTCGTGATCTCCGTCTCGACGATGCCGGCGAAGATCGCCGACCCCTCGAAGGTGATCGACAGCACGCGCGACTCGCTCCTCAAGAGCGTGAAGGGAACGCTCGACAGCGAGCAGCCGCTCGCCGGCCCGCTTCCGGCGCGCGATCTCCTCTTCCGCAGCGGCACCGCTTTCCTCCGCTCGCGTCTCATCGTCAACGGAGACAAGCTGTATCAGCTCCTCTACGTCGGCCGCACGCAGGCCGAGCGCGATGTCCCGGCGGTGGGGCAGATGTTCGACTCGTTCAAGATCGTCGCGCCGGTCGTGACGTCGACCACGACGTCGACGACGGTCACCACCACGACCACTCCAGCACCGGTGCCTCCGCCGCTGTGATCCGCCGAACAGTCGTTGCGTTCATCACGCTCGCCGCGTTTGGCTGCGGGACCGTGACGCACGGCGTCAATCAGAGTCTCCCGGTGACGACGGCGCCTCCCGGCGCAACCGTGCAGGTCTCATGCGCCGACGGGACGTCGTCGACCGTCGTCAGCCCCGGCACGCTCCTCCTGCGCCGCAACGCGGAGGAGTGCGCCGTCCGCATCTCGAAAGAGGGCTACCAGCCCGAGACCATCGTCCTGCAGCGGACGAAGTCGAAGGTGATGATCGCCAACGTCGGCGCGTCCGTCCTCACTTCGTCGCCGGCGTCGTCGGCGGTGTGCTGATCTGCACCGCCGCTCATCCCGCCGGAACCGCCTACGGCGCCTGCGCGGTTACCGGCGGCCTCGCCGGCCTCATCGCCCCATCGTGGCTCGACGCTCGAACGGGCGCGATGTACCTCCAGCGCCCGGCGAGGATCGACGTGACGCTGCGGCCTATTACTGCGCGGTGATCAACTTCTGGAGCGCCGCGACCGCGGAGTCGTGCGAGAACTTGTCGTTCAGCGTCAGCGTCCGGACCGACGACCAGGCGCCGTTGGCGTACATGAGGTAGTTGAGGGTGTTCGGATTCTCGCCGTCGTAGTACATCGCGACGCTGTCGCCGTTCGTGATCGTGTCGACCGGAGTGGTGGACATCAGGTTCGCCGACGGTGCCGGCACATTGTTGCCGGAGCGGCCGACTGGAACGCGGAGGCGTCCACCCTGGATGGTCGGCCGGATGCTCACGCGGCGCATCGTGACGACGTTCATGTCGCCGAAGAGGACGTCGACCGAGTCGTGCGTGTGGCTCTCAGCGACGCTGGGATGGCGGAGCAGCTCGCGCGCCGCGCCGCTGGTCGCCGGCGTCGTCGTACCGGCGCCGTTCACGAAGTCACCGAGGTCCTGGACATGGATGCCGACCGCCGTGCCGTTGTCGACGGTGATCATCGCGTAGCGCGCCCATTCGGCGCCGCCGTTGTCTTCCCACCACACGGCGTGCACGTTCGTCTCGGGAACGCTCGTCGAGGTCCCGTCGGCATTGAACTGCTGGGAGGTGCGGGTGACGGCGATGCGAAAGTTCTGGCGCGACGCCCACTGGGCGCTATCGAGCGCCGCGGCGGGGCCCCACTGTCCGTCGTGGTACGCGCAGAAGTCGACGTCGGTGCTGAGGAACGAGTTGTGGGCGGCTTCCCAGAATACGAACAGCGTTCTGCTCGGCGTGTCGTACGCGAGCGCCGGATAGACGTGCCATCCGCCGGTCGTCGTGGCCGGGATGACCGAGGTGGTCGGAGCTTCGGAGCCGTGCTGCACTGTCAGCATCAGCACGCGGTCGGATGACGTCTGGAGATTCGGGACGTCTTTGGCGAACGTGCTCTCGACGGTGTACAGCGTGCCGTCGTCGGTGAGCACGACGTCGCGGTCGATCGTTGCGCCGAATGCGGCCAGCGGCACGAGCGCGACGAGGAGGATGAGGAGACGTTTGATCATCACAGTTTGAGATTCACCATGCTGCGCAGGTCGATCGCAAAAAGAAGACTCTTCAGGTTCGTGAATTCGGGATAGAAGCGGGCCAAGGCCTCGAAGTGGCGATCGGCACCGTCGGTGTCGCCCGACGTGTACGCGACTTCTCCGAGAAGGTAGTGGACGTTGCGGATGTGGCGCGGATCGTTGGCGATTGCGAGAGCCGCTTCGCCGTACTTCCGCGCTTCATCGAGATTGCTCAGTTCGAGATAGCCGTAGCAGAGGTCGACGTACGCCTCGGCGAGGCCGAGCGGCTCGTTGATGATCTGCAGCGCGTCGTGAATGCGCGCGAGACCCTCCTCGGTGCGGCCGTCGAGCATGATGCAGTAGCCGAGGCTTTCGAGCGCCCATCCATGGGATAGATCGGCTTCGCGGAACTCCGACTCACCGATGATTGCGAGTGCCTGCTCGTAGCAGTTGATCGCCTTCGGGATTTGCGAGTCGATCGTGTAGAGGTTTCCGAGCTCCAGGAGAACGACGCGCCGCCACAGCACCTCTTCCGCTTCTTCCGCGGTGCGTAGTGCGAGCTCGCCGTAGAACAGCGCCCGCTTCAGGTTGCTCTCGAGGCGGTGCTTGTACTGCAGCGCGTATGCGGCGAGGTAGACGTGGCGCGGAGTGCGGCGCCGCATGATGACGCGCGCCAGTTCCTGCACCTCGGGGGCATTGCGTTCGAGCGCGATCAAGGCGTCAGCCTTGTTGATCGTGATCAGCTCGCGCGCCGTCTCGTCTTCGGCGAGCGACAACGCCTCGTCGTAATAGCCGAGCGATTCCTCGAGCGCGCCGTCGCGGACCTTCGCAAGGCCGGTCTGCCGCAGCTCCTCGATTCTGTTCGTCACGCGATCAAACATCGTTCCCACCCTCGCTCTCCCCACCACCATCATCATCCCATGAATCTTCTTCCTGACGACGTTTGAACTCGATGAAGCTCTCGACTTCGCGCTGCGCCGAGGCACTCAACGTTCGGAACTTATCGAACGCCGTCTCCAGATCGTTGTTCTCTTCGAAGAACTCGCCGATGCCGAGATTGAACGTGCCGAGGATCTTCAGCAGCGTGTCGAGGCCGACCTTGTACTCGCCCTGCTCCATGCGCGAGAGATCGGATTGATGGATCCCAATCTTCTCGGCGAGCTCCACCTGCGTCAGCTTTCGCTGGCGGCGGAGCTGGCGGATTTTTCGTCCTACGAGTTCGAGTTGTGCGGGCCTGTTCATCGGATCGGCGTTGACTTTTATGCTATTAGACAATACTCTCCGTTGGGTTTGCAAGCGACGGTAACGAGAGCTGTCGCTCTCCCTTCGCTGTGACTCGAGATCTCCATCTCCTCCGCGAGCTCATCAAGCGCGACCTCGCCGCCCGGTTCACCGGTTCCGGCCTCGGCTTGTTCTGGGCCATTCTACAGCCTGCCGCCATGGTGGGGGTCTACTGGTTCGTCTTCAGCTTCATGATTCCGTCGAAGGTCGGGGGAGGGGACGCCTACCTCTATTTCCTGATCTCGGGCCTGATTCCGTGGTTTGCCATCAGCGAAGGGCTCACCCGTTCGATGACCACCATCGTCGAGAACGGACCGATGGTCCGGAAGATCCCGCTCCGGAGCGAGTTGCTGGTGGTCGTCCCAAACGCCACGGCGGCCGTCTTCGAGCTGATCGCCTTCATCCTCTTTACCTTTGCGATGACGTTCCTCCACGGCTTCCCGCGCGGCGTGTGGCTGTTGCCGATCGCGATCCTGCTGCAGCTTTTCCTTCAGGTCGCGATCGCGCTGGCGCTGGCGGCGACGTACGTCTTCCTCCGCGATCTCGGCCAGATACTCGGGTTCGTTCTCGCCATCGTCTTTTATCTAAGCCCCATCCTTTATCCGGCGGCGGGACGTTTTCAGGCGATCTTCGCGTTCAACCCGCTGACGCCGCTGCTCGGACTGTTCCGGGCGGCGGTGCTCGGCGCAGCGATACCTCCGGTGACCTCGATCGTATTGTTGTTGTTCGTCGCCGCCGCGCTGTTCGTGGCGAGCTTCAGCTTCTTTCGCCGCGCGCAGCGCGTTTTTGCTGACCTCATCTGAGTTCCACAAGGAGAAATCCCGAATGCCCGTTTCAAAGACATCCGCCGCGGCAGCCGTGTTCGCGCTGCTCGCCGTGACGCCGCTGCTGGCGCAGACGGAAAAGCCGGCCACGACGACCATCACGACGAAGACTACGGTGACCACCACCAATCCGTCGGAGATGGACGGCGGCGCGCCGCAGTATGTCAAGCCGGAGACGCCCGAGGAGCGCATGAAGCGCCTCGGCACGACGGAGGATCCGGGGCCGGACCCCGATCCGAAAAAGATCTGGACACGCATGGGCGGCCAGTACCACATCGAGAAATTCACCCGCCAGTGGGAAGCGTACGACCGCGTTCCCGAAGGCTGGGTGCGGCCGATGGCGCAGGTGAACACCGGCTTCGAGCTCTATCAGCGGAACGCGAAGTACCTCTGGATGTGGGTGCCGGAAGCGAGCACGAATGCGACGACTGCCGCGGCGCGCGAGCAGAAGCCGAAGTACACCGCGGAGCAGTTGAAGTCCGTCGAGAAGCTCCGCACGGAGTTCAACGAGCTCCTGCCGCAGGAATCGCGGAAGACCATTCACTTCCAGGAGGCGTCGCAGGGCCTGCCGGACAGCGGATCGTGGCGCAATTCGCTCACGGTCGCGGACATGAATGGAGACGGATGTCCCGACATCATCGCGCCGTCGCAGCGCGGCGTTGCGATGGGCGGACCGTCCATCTTCCTCGGCGATTGCAAGGGCCACTGGCGCATCTGGTCCGAGGCAGTCTGGCCGAGAGCCATCGACTACGGCGCGGTCGTCGCCGCCGATTTCAATCACGACGGCCACATGGACCTCGCCTTCTCGATCCATCTCACCGGCGTCGTCTGCTGGCTGGGCGACGGCAAGGGTCACTTCAAGGAATCGAACGAGGGGCTGCCGGTGGAGACCTTCCCGTCGCGCAAGCTGCTCGCGATCGACGTGAACGACGACGGCTGGGCCGACATCGTCGCGATCAGCGAGGGGGCGGTCGCGCAGGGCGTCGTCCCGGGCCCGCGGGTGCGCGCCTTCGTCAATCAGAAGGGGACGAGTTGGAAAGAGACCAGCGTCGTCCCCGCCGACAAGTACTTCGCGGGCGACACGCTCGCGGCCGGTAACTTCAATGGTGACCGCTATCCCGACTTCGCGGGCGGCAGTGTCTTCTACCAGTCGCCGGACCTGTTGTGGCTGAGCAGCGGACTGCTCAAGTGGCACGAGGGGAAGTCCGACGACGCGATCATCAGCACGATGTCCAGCTATGCCGGCGTGACGACCGCACACTTTTCAACAAAGCGGCTCGACGACGTGGTGTTCGCGTACAACCGCGAGTTTCCGGAGCTCGATCCTAAGCAGGTGGCGCCGCCCGCGATGAAGACGATCTCGGGGATCGATCTCGTGACCTTCACCGGAAAGACCCCGATGCGCAAGGCGATCCTGCGCGTGGCGGCGGCGCGTCCGGTGGAGGGCGTGGGGTCGGGCGATTTCGACGGCGACGGGAACGCCGACATCATCTACGCGGGCTGGTCGCCGAAGCGCGAGTTCGTGTTGCTGCTCGGCGACGGCAAGGGCGGGTTCACCCGCGCGAAGCTCGAAGGGATCAGCGCGCAGCCGCAGACGAACTACGATCTGACGATCGCGGACGTGAACAAAGACGGCCGGCCGGACGTGATCATCGCGTACGAGACGGACAAGCAGGGAGCGCTGGGATTCCAGAACGGGTCGATCCACGTGTTCCTGAACGAGGGGGTCCAGTAGTAAGCTGCTGGAATCACTTTTGAACGACGCGGACGGCGCGTCTGACTTATTTGATCGGGCCAAAACTCATGCCAATGATGACGAACGAGAGGGTTGAGGGTGAAACGGGGGGCGGGGAGAGAGTGTCTATGGTGCAACCCCATAAAATTTCACTTTTGACTTGACTCGGCTGCATTTTGGCCATAGGCTACGCGCAATTTAGTTTTCGATGCCCTTTTGACTACTTCTCGGGAGGTGATCGTATCGTCCAGCGAGGATGAGCAAGCTACCGATGAAAAACGAGTATTTCCATTTGAAATGTGTAGGAGAAAATCAATGAAGAAACTGACAACGCTGGCCTTCGTGGCCACCCTCCTCGTGGCGGGTTCGGCGTTCGCAGAGCGGCACGTCAATGCCGCTCCGAATGCCACCTTCACGTTTGGCGTGGGCGGCGCGGCAGCGGGCCCGTCGACCACGAACAATGATGATTCGTGCGACATCGGCGTCACGCCTGCTGCGACGCTGCTTCTGCCGTACTTCGAAGTCGAGACCGCAACGCGCTCGGTCGACACGTTCTTCACGATCGTGAACACGGGATACCTCCCGCAGATCGCGCACGTCGTCGTTTGGACCGACTGGTCTTACCCGGTCCTCGACTTCAACGTGTTCCTGACCGGGTACGACGTTCAGCCGCTCTCGATGTACGACATCATCGTGAACGGCATCATCGCCCCGATTCCGAACAGCACCTCGCTGGGCGGCACGAGCTCGAGCGGCACAGCCACCGCCGGTGGCGTGGTGCTCAGCCCGGTCGGCCCCTTCTCGGGAGCCAATAACTCGAACCCGAACATCGCCACCCTCACGGGGTGCGCGGCGCTGCCGGGCAAGATTCCCGATTTCATTCGCACCAACGTGCTTTCGCTGCTCGTGACGGGCGCCGCGACCAATATCTGCACCCTGGCCGGCTCCGCCGCATCCACGCACCCGACCGCGACCACCGCGATTGGTTACGTGACGGTCGACGTCGCGAACAACTGCACCCAGGACATGACGGACTCCGCGACCTATCAGGCGACGGAAATCCTGTTCGACAACGTTCTCACCGGCGACTACGAGATCCTCAACAAGGCCGCCGGCTCGAACTACGCGGGCGGCAATCCGCTCGTGCACATCCGCGCCATCCCTGAGGGTGGACCGGCTGGTGTGGCCCTCGCCGGCCAGCAGACCAACCTGCCGTACACCTTCTATTCGCGCTACATCAACGGTCAGACTGTCGGTATCACGACGTATACCGGCGGCTTGGTCAATTATGACCGCCGTCAGCCGCTTCCGTCGACCTTTGCCGCCCGCTGGATTCAGGGCGGAGCCAACGCTTTCAACACCAGCTATCGCATCTGGCGTGAAGGCGTGACTGCCGCGAGCACCACGTGCCTCGGCGGTGGTAACGGTGCCGATCTCAACTCGGCGCTCCCGGTGACCGCGATCGTCCGGTTCGACGAGCATGAGAACCCGGCGATTTCGACGCCTCCCGGAGTTTCGGGTCCGGTGCCGACTCCGGCGGCTTCGCTGTTCCCCGAGTCGTCGACGACCTCGACGACCAGCGCCAACTTCCCGCAGTTTGCCAGCGGTTCGCCGGCTGGCGACGCCGGTGGTTGGATGTACCTCGACCTCAACTCGAAGACCGTTTGCGCCAACTGCATCGCCAATCTCGCACTTCATCCGACCTGGCCCAACGCAGGCGCTCGCGCGTCGCAGAACTGGGTCATCGTCTCGATGAACGGCGGCACGGGCGGCGCCAGCAGCAACGGCCTGTTCGGCGTTGACTTCGACGCAACGTGGCTTGGCAACGGCTGCACCCCGCCGGCCGCGACGCCGACCACCACCGTCAACCCGGGCATCGGTCCGGCTGGCGGAATCCTGGTTTGCCCGCAGGGCGATCCGGGTTGCACGCCTGGCGTTGGCAAGTACACGGGAACCAACACCACTCCGTAATCTCAACTCCAACGTAGTAGTAAAACGGGCCGGATCACCTCCGGCCCGTTTTGTTTTTGGAACGATCCCGGATGACGTTCAAAAAAGTTATTGCGTACACGAACGCACTTCCGGTACCATGGCGGCCGTCCATCGTTGTACATCGCCGCTCCACTTGTCCAAAAGGAGATCTGATTGTGCTGAAGAAGGCAAACTATTGCGCGATCGTGATCGGGTTCCTCTGCTGTTCGGCCTATGCGCAGTCCTGGCCTCTGCCGAGCTACACGACACCCAACACGAACGTGATTTGCACCGCCGCGGCGTGCGATGACGCGAACGCGGGCCTTCCGTCGCCCGGCTGGCAGGATCCGGTGGTACGCTTCGTGGGCCGTTTCATGTCGTCGGAGTTTGTCGGCGATTACGCGCAGCCCTTCCGAACCGCGCGGGACGGTGGAATTCAATTCACTCCCGATAATTCGCGTTTGATCATGAAGCTCGGCAACGCGGTCTCCAGTTGGGATACCGCTTCGTTTCTCCGTCGCATCGACGCGCACGAACCACTCATCTCGGTCGCGAACGTTCCGACCAACCCCTCGGTCGCCCCCGGCAACCGCTTCAACAGCCCTCTCGAGATCTTCCTGAACTACGAGCGGTTCTTTTATGCCGAGAACACGCCGTCAGGATGGTCCACGCCTCCTGCGGATGGACAGGATCGGCTCATCAACTACGACGTCGATGATCGCGGGTACGTGTATCTGGCGTATTCCATGTTCGGTTGGGGCGTGGCGAACGATCAGCCGGGCACCACGCTGATGCCGTCCTGGCAGGATAAAAACTCGCTTACTTGGGGTCCCGTGTCGCGCGCGTTCTGGGTCAAGGACGGCTCCAATTATTACGCGCTGCTGCAGAACGTGAACTCGACCAAAGCGCACGTCTTCAAAGTCACGCTGTATAACAACGTCACGGAGGTCGCCCAGTTTTCGCAGCAAATCGGGGGGCTGGCGCGTGGAAATGGCGTCAGCGCGATCTTCGTCACGCCGACGTCCAACACGGTATTCGTCTACACCAATCATGACTTGGTCAGCGGCGGCTCGCCGGTTCAGACAATCCCGTACACCGGCACGACGATCACGCACATCGTGTTCGACGGCACGAACTTCTGGACCGCCTCGTTTACACCCGCGCTAAATTGCGTGATCTCCAAGCTTTCCCCCGATGGCAACGGCGGGTTTACTCGTACGAACTTTCCGACCAACTCCGGCCAGCCCATCGCTCTGAAGTACAACAGCGGATATCTGTCGACGGTGACTCTCGATAGTAACGGCCGCAATATCCACCTCTACAAGACCGGTAGCGGCTCGCCCGTCGAAATTCCGATCACGTCCATCAGCGACTACTTCAGAATCCAGGCCGGTTACGCCGCCCCTCCCTCTCACATGAGAATTTGGTCGGCCGACCCGATCGTCTCCGGCGGCAAGCTCTATCTGATCGTGAATGCCGACGGCCTCGGCGACGTCTATCAGATCCGCACCGATGACTCGGTCAACGTCGCCATCAATGGCACGAATGGTCCATGGAATCCGAATGCGCCGGCCAAAGCGGTCGGCGATGTCTTCTACGGCGATACCGTGAAGATGAGCGCCAGCCTGAGCAGCAATACCGCGGGCGGCGCACTCACCTGGGACTTTGGCGCGCTCCATGACCCGGCGAATACACTGCCGGGAACGTTCGGAGCACCGATCACGCACCAATACAGCGGTCTCTCGAAGGCCGATGTCGTCTCGCCGGTGACGGTCACCGTCACGAATTCCGCGAATGGACTCACCGGAAACGCGCCGGTGACGCTGAAGACCGGCACGGCGCGAGTGAATTACGGCCCCGCGAGCGGCACGAAGTATCTCGCCGGCAGCGGCAAGCCGATCATGATGGACGACTCGTTCGTCGACGCGTCGGACGGCGACACCACGGGCCACTATACGGAGTGGCGCGTCGGTCCTGATGTCGCGACGATCACCTCGCCAACGTTCATCCCGCAGCTCACCGATCCTCTCACCCCTGTCGGAGTCGGCGGTTGCGGTCAGCACACGCTGGCGATGACGGCGCACTACGGCTACACCGCATACAGCCCCAGCAACGTCGATTTTCCGGTGAGCCTCGCGTCGCCGTTCACGTACAACGCGGTGCCGTTCGCGCCAGCTGTCGACGTGTCGTACAACGCGATCAGCGGCAGCGAGGAGTTCTTCAGCACCTCTCGCGCCTCGGCGGCTTTGGCAGGCCGGACGATCTCGTACACCTGGGCCGTCGTCAACTCCGACGGTGCGGTGGTGACGGCAATTCCGACGCAGTCAGGAACGGCGACGTCCTTCGACACGATCCCGCGGTATCTCGTCTCGAAGACCGCCTTCACCGAGGCGGGCTACAAGGGCAGTCTGACGCTCACCGTCAGCGGCGTCGATCCCTGCTCGCAGACCGGCGGATCGTTTGCGCCGCTGTCGGCGACGTCGAGCGCGCTCGTCACTCCTGACGCCCAGCTCCAATCGAGCTGCTCGTCCGGCATTTGCACATACACCATCATCTCGCCTTCGAACGTCTTGACGAGCGACGCCTGGACGTTCGCATGGACCACCACCGGTGGCGATCCGGCGAGCGGTGTCGGGCCATCGCTCATGACCTCTTACTACACCGCGGGGACGTTCCCCGTCTCCGTCGTCGTGACGAACAAGACCGGTCTTTCGAAGACCGTGACGACTTCGACGGCGATCGCCACGCCGGCGAGCAAGTGCCCGACGTTCTCGACGTCGAACAGCTTTATCACGTACGCCGGAACCGCCGAGGGCTCGACCTGTGTGGACGGCGCGGTCTGCCTGCCGAGCGAGCCGATTCAGTTCACAGTCGGCTTTTTCCCGATCAATCCCGATCAGTCCTGTCTAAACACCCTGACGTATCAGTGGCTGGTCGACGGCAGTGCGCAGGGCACCGGGCCGGTGTTCAACACGAGCCTTGGAGCCGGCCTGCACACCATCACGGCAGCGCTCAAGACGGGAACGCTGACGCTCATCACCCTCACTCGTTTGATCACGATCGGATCGCCTCCGCCGCCTCCGCCAACCTGCGGCACGCTCTCCAATCAGAACGTGACGATCGGCTTCAACGGAACGAGCAGCACGTGCCACGACGGTGGAACCTGCGGTACCAACGAGACACTCAGGATCGACGCCACCCTCTGGAACGTCCAGCCCGGCAATTGCTCCACCTCGTACTCGTGGTCGTATGACGGCGCGGCGGGTGTTCCGGGCGGTACCGAAGTGACCCACAGCTTCTCCACGCCAGGCACGCACTCGGTGTCGGTGACTGCCACCCTCAACGGCACCCACGGCACAGCGTCGACGAACGTGGTCGTCACTGGCGGACCGGTCTGCCCGGTCCTCATCGCGAATCAGAATGCAACTCTCAATTACGTCGGCGGGGCGTCCGGCTGCACCAACTCCAATTTGGACGTTTCGTGCAGCACAAGCGAGGAGGTCGCGTTCTCCGTTCACTACTCGAACTACAGCCCGACCTGCGGTACTCACCACTACACGTGGACGGTCGACGGATGGCCCCTCGGTACGGATGCTGACCACGCCTCGGTGTCGTCGCTGACCAGCGGTCCGCATACGGCCACTGTGACGATCGACAACGGCAACACGCCGGCGACGCTGTCGCAGACGGTGAACGTCAGCGCTCCTGCCAAGGCGAACTACACGTTCGACTTCGACATCGTTCCGCTGTCCGCTCCCGCGAACTCGTACACCTTCACGGTCGTCGTGAGCCCGGATAGCCCGTCGAAGCCGACGCAGTGGAAGTGGGATTTCGGCGATGGGATCATCCCGCCCTATAACGCGGGCGCGATCCAGACCCATACGTTCCCCGATGACAAGCCGTACACGGTCACCGTGACTGCAACGGATGGCACGGGCGGCATCGTCAGCCACAAGATCGCGGTACCACCAGCGAGACGCCGCGGCGTGCACCACTAGCTTCCCTCGTTTTCCACCCGAGGGCGGCGTCGACCGACGCCGCCCTTTCCTTTTCCGTAGAATGTCTGCAATGGACGTCGCCGTCCGCGCAGTCGGACTCTCGAAGGAGTACAACATCTATCGCCGCCCCGCGGACCGTCTCATCGAGCTGGTCACGCAGCGGGCGCGCCACACGGTCTTTCCCGCGCTCCAGGACGTCTCGTTCGAGGTCGAGCGCGGCGAGACGATCGGCATCATCGGCCAGAACGGAGCCGGGAAGAGCACGCTCCTCAAGCTTCTCTGCAGCGTCACGCAGGCGACCAGCGGCAAGCTGGAGTCGCACGGCACCATCGCTTCGATCCTCGAGCTCGGAACCGGCTTTCATCCGGAGTTCTCCGGCCGCGACAACGCCGCGCTCAATGCCGCGATCCTCGGCCTCTCGCCATCCGAGGTGAAGAGAGCGCTCCCTGAGATCCTGGAGTTCTCCGAGCTCGGCTCATTTCTCGACCGTCCGGTGAAGACGTACTCCTCGGGGATGTACATGCGGCTCGCGTTCTCGGTCGCGGTAAACGTCGATCCCGACATCCTGGTCATCGACGAGGCGCTGGCGGTCGGCGACGGACACTTTCAGAAGAAGTGCATCGACAAGATCCGGCAGTTCCAGGAGATGGGGAGGACGATCCTCTTCTGCTCGCACGCGTTGTATTACATCTCGCAGATCTGCCGCCGGACGCTCTGGCTCGACCACGGCAACGTGATGCGGTATGGCCCTTCGATCGACGTCGTGCACGAGTACGAGACGTTCCTCCTGCAACGCGATCGATTGCATCCCGCGAGCGAGGGGCAGCCCGAAGGGGAGCGACCGCCGACGCCGGTCCGCATTCGCGACATCGTGGTCTGCGACCGTAGCGGCCGTCCGCGCGACCGTTTCACGCGCGGCGAGGACATTCACGTGAAGCTGACCATTCACTCCGACAGCCCGGAGCAGCCGATCCACGTGATGGTCGGCGTGAACCGTGCGGCCGATGACCTTCAGTGCTTTGCGGTCGGCACGCATGCCGATGGTGTCGCGCCCTACTCCGGCCAATCGGAGTACGAGGTCATCGTGCAATTACTCGAGGTACCGCTCCAGCGCGCCGACTACGACGTGGTGGCGTTCGTCGGCGACGAGAATGCGATGACGGTCTTCGACCGCCGCGATCTGCGTCCCGCCCTCACGGTCTCGGGTGACCGCTTCGACATCGGGTTGATCGACATCAAGCATCGCTGGCAGCTCGAGCCGCACGCGGCGGGCGTCGCCCTGTCGCCTTCGATATCGCGTCTGACGCTGCCTTGATGCTGTCGCTACTGGTCGTCAACTACCGTTCGGGCGCGCTCGCAATCGATGCGATCCGCTCGGCACGTGCCGCGACGGCGCGGAAGCTTCAGGTGGTCGTCGTCGACAATTCATGCGATCCGCGCGAAGCCGATTCGCTCCGTGTCCACGCCGACGTGCTGATCGTGTCGGCGACCAATCGCGGCTACGCCGGCGCGATCAACGACGGCCGTCGCGCGTGCGAAGGCGACGTGCTCATCGTCTGCAATCCCGACGTCGCGTTCACCGCGGGATCGATCGATGCGCTCGTCTCGGCGATCACGGGCGACGTCGCGGTCGCCGGCCCGGCGCTCTTCTGGGATTCAGCGATGCGCTGGTGTCTCCCACCAGCCGAGCGGCTCACCGCCATCGAAAAGGTCGACGAGGTGCTTGCGAGTCGTTCCTCGGCATGGTTCGCGGCGCGCGATCGTCGCCGCATCCGCCGGCGCGCGGCTTTCTGGTCGCTGGACGCGACGACTCACGTCGAGTCCATCTCCGGCGCTGTGATGGCGATCCGCGCCGCCGACTCTGACGAATTCGACGAGCGCTTCGCGCTGTACTTCGAGGAGACCGACTTCCTTCGCCGCGTCGCGGAGCGGCGCCGCGCAATCGTCTACGTGCCGGCCGCGCGCTGCCGCCACATCTATAACCAGAGCGCGGGACAGGATTCGGACGAGGCTGGACGGCGCTACCTGGAATCGGAGCAGCGGTACCTCGCCAAGTGGAACGGCCCGTTCGTCGCCCGCCTTCTCAAGTCAATGGAACGTCCCGTCACTCTGCCGGAGCCACCGCCTTCCGCGCCGATGGAGCTGTCCCGTGACGGCCTGATCGTCGAGGCATCGCCAATGCGATCGTTCGCAACGGCGGCGGGATATCTCGCGTCGCCGGGAGAGCGGCGCGTCGAGGTGCCGGCGGAAGTCTGGAGCGCATTCCGCGGAAGTGCGTTGTATCTCCGGGTCGTCGATCCGGCCTCAGGCGAGGTTCTGACAACCGCCCGAGCGCTAAAATGACGGCATGAGCGCCACCAGCGTCTCGGTGTTGCTGCCGCTGGCCGCCGACGTCAAAGAGGCGCACGCGGGATGTGACGCCATCACGCGTTTTCTGCGGTCGACCGGCCTCGATTTCGAGGTACTGACGCTCGTGCCGCGCGACGGCGAGCAATACGGCACGCTGCTGCGGCGCGGAATCTCCGAAGCGAAGGGCGAGACGATCGTCATCGCGGACGACGACCTGCCGTACGGTGCGAGCGCGATCGGCGATGCGATCGCCATGATCCAGTCGGGCGCCACGGACATCGTCTTCGCGACGACGGCGAGCGACGACTCGCGGCACGCCGTCATCCGATGGCTCCTCGTCGACATCCTTCCCGATCCGGCCATCCGGCTGAAGGCATTCAGCGCCGGCGCGGCGCGGCTCGCGATCGGCGAGACGAAGCTGGCGGGCACGGAGTGCGAGATCGAGATCGCGTTCCTCGCGAACAAGTACGGCTTCCGCGTCGAGCCGCTGCTGGTGACGCTGAGTGAAAAGTTGCCAGTTGCTAGTGGCCGGTGGCCAGAAGCAGATCCGGCAACCGGCAACCGGCAACCGGCAACTACCAAATCGCGCCGCCGCCTCTCCTTCACGAACCTCAGTCTCGGTGCGGTGATCTCAATCCGGATGACGGCACGCCGGATGGGGTACCGCGCATCGCGCCGCTGCCCGGTCTGTTTCGCGAGCGACGTCTGGACCGCGGCGCAGATCCCGGGAAACATCGTCCGTGCCTGCTCGCGCTGCAAGTGCCGGTATCTCAACCAGTTCACGACCGACGACGAAGCCCGGCCCGTACGCCGCATCCTCCGTGCACATGCGGCGCCCGCCGAAGCGCGCGAGGAGTCGCACTCGTCGACCGCGCGCGACAGGACGGCGCTGCGGCGTCTCGCCGCCCTCCGCAAACACCTCGCCCCTCGTGCTCGCATGCTGGAGATCGGCGTGCGCGACGGCAGGTTCGGCCTCGCGTCGTCGCAGGAGTTCGAATACGTCGGTATCGACCACGCGCAGCCGGTGGCGCGCGCGGCGCGCGGACTGGGGCTCGAGGTCTATTGCGCGACGCTCGCGAACTTCGTCAACACCGGCCCGCTCTTCGACGCCATCGCGCTCTTCCACGTGTTCGAGAACCATCCCGATCCGCACGACGCCCTTGCGCGTATCAAGGACCTCCTCAAGCCGGGCGGTGTGCTGTTCCTGACGATGTTCGACACCGAGGGGCTGCTGTACCTGCTCACCGAACGAAAGCGGATGGCGCACAACTTCCAGACCCACCTGATCCTCTACTCGCGTTCCGCGCTCATCGAGCTGCTGGAGCACTCCGGATTCGAGATCGAGGTGATCGGCCCCGACTTCGAGCATCGCGATCACCGGTTCCTGCGGCACGTCGTAGGCGCGCGCTGGCCGATCCTCGCGCCGATCGTGAACGCGCTCCTCAAAATGCTCCCCGATCCGCTCCTGGTCGGAACCGGCTCGATCCGGGTCATCGCGAAGCGGCGCGCCGGGACGACCGTCGACATCCGCGCCGTCCGCTCCGTAGAAGCAACGCATGCCCGTTGAACCCACGGACGCGCGCTTCGTCACGCGCGCGTACCAGGACGGCGATGAAGACGCGATTCTCGACCTCTTCGCGCGCTCGTTTCCGCACGCGCCGCGCTCGCGCCAGTCGTTCGACTGGAAGTACCGCCGCAATCCGTCCGGCAACGGCCATATCAGCCTGACGTTCGACGAGGAAGGACGGCTCGCCGGGCACTACGCCGGATATCCGGTGCCGTTCGTCGACGGCGACGAAACGTTCCTCGCTCACCAGATCGGCGACACGATGACGTCGCCCGCGGTCCGCCACGTCGGCCGCGGTCCCACCTCGATCCTCGGCCGCACCGCCGCGCACTTCTACTCCGAATTTTGCGAAGGGAAGGTCGCGTACAACTACGGCTTCAACGTGGCGAACATCCAGAAGTTCTCGATGCGCTTTCTCCGCAGCGACCGCGCGGAAGGCGTGCCGTATCGCGTCCGCGATCTCGATCGCAATCCGATGCGGCCGCTCACGCGAGCCGAGCGGTGGGCGCGCGGGTTTCGTTTGCAAGAGGTGCGGAGTGTCGACGGCGAGTGGGACGATTTCTTCGATCGCGTATCGCGCGACTTCGGCTTCCTCGTGCGCCGCGATGCGGCGTACGTCCGGTGGCGCTACCTCGAATGCCCCGACGTGCAGTACATCGTGATCGCGATCCGGCAGTGGAAGCGGCTCGCCGGCTGGTCGGTCTTCCGCGTTCGCGACGGCATGCTCCTCTGGGGCGATGCGTTGTTCGATTACCGCGTTCGCGATGCTGCTCACGTGATGCTCCGTCACATGGCGCCAGAGCTCAAAGCGCATCGGATCGCAGGATGGTTTCCTGCCCGTCCGCGATGGTTCGACCGCGTCCTCGGCGATCTGAAGCTCGAGCCTCAGCCCGAGCCGCAGGACCTCGGCCTGATGTGTGTACCGTTCGTGCACGCCGATGCGACGACACGGATGCGCGACCGTCTCTACTACACGCTGGGAGACGGCGACCTCTTTTGAGTCCGAGGCCTTCTCGGGCTCGCGCTGTGCATAGCCGGAGTCAGCCGTGGGTAAAATGGTTCTGCCGCGATGAATGAGCTGCAGTCACAGAACAGCCAGGGAACGAAGCGGCTCGCCGACGTCGACAAGAAGCGCGTGCTCGTCATCGACGACGATCTCCCGCTCCGCGGCATGCTTGCGGCGGCGTTGCGGCAGCACGGATTTCAAGTGCTCCTCGCCGGAGATGGCGCTGAGGGCCAGCGGGCGTTGAACATTCACAACCCGGACGTCATCCTGCTCGACCTGGCGATGCCCGACGTGAACGGCTGGGACTTCCTGCAGCGGCTCCAGGAGACCGGCCACCTCGGCCGTGTCCCGATCATCGTGGTGTCGGCGCACCTGCACGTCGACCCGCAGGCGATCCTCAAGATGGGGGTGAAGGCGATTCTGCCGAAGCCGTTCAACCTCCCCGAGCTGATCGACGTCATCGAGCACATCTCGCCGTGAGCGCGATCGCGCCGCGGTACGAGACGCGCTTCCTCCGCTGGTACGCGCGCTCGAAGCTCGCGACTGATCCGCTGTATGACGCCGTGGCGCGCCGTCTCCGCGGTCACGAACATCCGGTCGTCGACGTCGGCTGCGGAATCGGCCTGATGGCGTTTCACCTCCGCGAGCAGGGATTCGCGCAGCCGATCGCCGGAATCGATCACGACACTGCGAAGATCGCCGAGGCGAGCCGCGCCGCGTACGACGGAATCCGTTTCAGGACAGGCGATGCCCGCGACGCGATTTCGGCCGGCTCCAGCGTGCTGCTCCTCGACGTGTTGCACTACTTCGATGCCGAGGAACAGGTGCGCATTCTCGAAAACGTTGCGAGCGCGGTTCCTCCCGGCGGCGTCGCGATCATCCGCGACGCTGTGCGCGACGGAAGCTGGCGGTATCGCGCCACGTACGCCGCGGAGATCTTCGCCCGCGGCGTTCACTGGATTCGCGCGGAGCGTCTGCATTTTCCGACGCGCGAGCGGATCGTCGAAGCGTTCAATGGCTTCGATGTCGAGATGACTCCGCTGTGGGGCGCGACCCCGTTCAACAACTACCTCTTCGTCTTCACGAAGCGGGGATGACGAACGCGTAGCCTCGCTCGCGGATCGCGTCGATCGTGCGCGCGATGGCGTCGAGCGACCAGGGGCGGCCCTGGTGGAGAACGACGATCGCCCCCGGCTCCAGATGCTTCACGATCGCGTTGGCGATCTTGGCCGGCTCGTGGACGACCGCGTCGTAGGCGCGTGCACTGAATCCGATCAGTTTCATGCGGCGCTCGGCGAGGAGCGCGTGCAGGTGGTGGTTCTTGTGGCCGACCGGCGCGCGGAAGAGCTGCGTCGGAGGAATCGCGGCGGCGCATTCGTCGATCTCGCGGGCGGTCGTTTCCCGCGAGGCGCACCAGAACGTCGCCGAAGGATGGTTCTGCGAGTGGTTCCCGATCGTGTGCCCACGCGCGACGATCGCGTCGATGAGCTCGCGCTTCGCGAGCTTTCCCTTGACGAAGAAGGTGGCGCGGACGCCGCGTGATTCCAGGAGGTCGAGGAGCGCGTGCGTGTCGTCAGTTGGCCCGTCGTCGATCGTCAGCCAGACCTCACGCTTGTCGGTTTCGAACCGAGACACCACAGGGCCGAGCCACTCGTTATTCGGGACGAGCAGCGCGATCGGCTCGGTGACGACCTTCGCGATCGCGTTGATCGTAAAGAGCGCGATGAAGGTCCACGCGACGACGCGTACCCATGACTGTGTCGTCGCAAAGTACGCGGAGATGAGCAGCAGGAACGTGAACATGATCCGCGAGTTGGCGTCGTAGTGCGGGCGGTCGGGTGCGAAGAACGCGGTGGTGGCGAAGAGCGGAATCTGCAGCAGGAACGGCGTGAAGAAAAAGCCGACGAGAGCGCCAATGACGTTTGGGACGAGCGCGTAGACATAGCAGCCGGCCGTGAGCCACGCGATGATCGAGAGGACGTAGTTCTCCTCGACCGGCAAGGGACGGAAGAATGCGAAGCGGTTCACGCCGCGAGCTCCTCCGAGTACGGCTCGAACGCGAACCACTGCTGCCATCCCGTGCGGATCGCCGCCTCGAGCGCGAGCACCCACTCGTCCACGCCCCGGCGGATGTCATGATCGCGGTCACGCGAAGTACGTGTCACGACGATCGGCTCGCATGTCAGGAGGCAATACCGCCGCCGCCCGCGCCGCATTACGAACAGCGGAAAGATTGGCGCACGCGACGCCATAGATAGGGCGAACGGTCCCGCCGGGATCAGCGTCCGCTTTCCGAAGAGCATCGTCTCGACGGACGTCACGCCGGGCGTGACGCGGTCGCCTTGGATCGCGACGATCTCGCCGCTCTGCACCGCCGAAAGAAGGTCGAATGCGAGGTCGCTCCCTGTGGTATTGGCCGTAGTGTTGAAACCGACGCGCAGACCGCTAACCCCTTTCTCCTCGTGCACGCGTTCTTCGTACTCGCGCGTGTCAGGGTCGGTCTCCGGCGCGCGCACCATCACGATACGGCGCGTCGTCAGCTCGGCGAAGAGCGCGGCGCCGAGGTCGTAGGAACCCATGTGCGCGGTGAGGAGAATCGCGCCGCCGTCGTGCGCTTGCAGCGCCTCGAAGTTTGCGCGGCCTTCGAACTCCCAGCGCGGGATCGTGCGCAACAGCCGGAAGCGCGCGTTGTCCGTGATGCTCCACGCGTAGTTCCAGAACACGCGGTACGTGCGAAAGAAGTTGCCGAACGCCGTCGAACCCGGCAGCACGGCGCTCAGATTCCTCATCACTCCGCGGCGGCCCGGCCCCCACAGCAGAAAAAACAACGACCACCAGCCGATAACGAGCGGCTCGAGCCAGGTCGGAATGTTGAGGACCGCCCAGTGAAGAAACTTTCGCCAACCGACACCGCGGACGAGAAATCGGCGAAGCCACCGGGTCACCTCGCGATGATATCGGAGAGCGTTCGCTCGACCGACGGCAGCCCGCCGCGGAGGATGCGAAAGAGCTGCGTCGACATCAGCGCGTCGTCGCCGGGATAGGTCGGCACGACGAGCAGCGGGAAGCGCTCGAAGATCTCGCGGTCGCTGCGCTTGCGCATCGCCTGCACGCGCGAGCGCTTCTCCGTCAGCTTTGCCTCGTTACGGATGATCCAGTCGAAGGCGCGGAACTGCATCGCCGTCAGCGGATCGTCGATGGCGGCCAGCGGCGGCGTGCCGCGGACTTTCCGTTTCACGCGGCCGCGCAGACCACGCTCGCGCGGCGGGAGCGTGGACGGTGATCCGAGCTCGCGCGTCAGCTCCTGGGCGTTCGGATTGCGCGTCGTGGCGTAGTGGTGGAGCCGATGCAGGTACGTGAGGAGGATCGGCGACGCGTTCTCCTGCAGATTCTCGAAGTTCTTGATCGCCGTCTGCAGCGCGTTGCGCTCGAAGAGGACCCCGCGCTCGAAGTCGCCGAGGCGGTTGCTCGTGGCGCTGGATGCATGGCGAACAGTGGCGCGGGGCTCGAAGAGAGCACGGCCGCCGGCGATCCAGGTGCGCCAGCCGAAGTCGACGTCCTCGAGATAGGCGAAGTAGTCGTCGTCGAACGCCCCGAGCTCGAGGAGCCGTTCGCGGCGCGAGATCATGTTGCCGCCGCAGGCGAAGAGGATCTCGGCGCCGGTCTCCGGCTCCGGACGGGAGCCGAGCGCCATCCGAAAGCCTTCCTGGAACGCGTGGCCGTCGAATGTCATCGCGCCGCCGATGAAGTCGATCTGCTTTCCGTCGAGGGTCACGATCCGGCCACCGACGGAGACGACATCGTCGGCAGCGCCGTCGATCGCTCGTGTCAGCGCCGCCAGCCACCCCGGCTCCGGAACCGCGTCGTTGTTGAGAAAGACGACGTTCCGTGCGCGCGACGTTGCGAGCGCCGCGGCGATGCCGCCGGTGAACCCGCGATTCGTGCCGAGGGGGACGAAGCGCGCATTCGGATACGTCGCCGTGATCGCCGCGATGGATCCGTCCGTGGACCCGTTATCGACCACGGTAACGATCGACCCATGGACCTCGGCGAGCTGCGGCGCGACCGCCGCCAGGCAGCGGAGCGTGTCTTCACGGCCGTTCCAGTTGACGACGATGACGTCGACCGACGGCGTCAGGCCCGGCCTCCGATTTTCCGCTTGATCCGGTCGAGGATCGTCGCCGGGCGTTCGGGCGCAAACATCCGGACGCCGAACGCCTCCTTCGATTCGTCGATCCGCGGTGCGCGGCAGAAGTCGACTAAAGGCGCGAGCGTTTTCGACCACTGATGCTCTTCGACGAATGCTGTCGTGTCGATCGGCGTCTCGACGACGCGGGCGAGCGCATTCGCGTAGTCCGCCGAATCGTTGCTCCGGACGACCGCGCCGTATCGTTCGATGATCTCGTCTGTTCCCGGTGCGGCGCTGCTGACGATCGGCAGGCCGGCCCAGAGATAGTCATAGACGCGCGTCCGCATCGAGAGATCCGTCTCGAGCGACTGCGGGAACGTCATCAGCGCGGCGGCGAAGCGGTCGTAGAACGCGCCACGCTCGTCGTACGGAACCCATGGGACGAACTCGACGAAGTCGTAGCCATTCGCCTTCACGTGCTCCATCGCTCGCGCCAGCTCGCCCTGCGGCGTGATGTCGGGGTTTGGATGACGGGTGAACGTCAGCGTCAGCCCAGCGATCTTCACCGCCTCGATCGCCAACACCGCGTCATACCAGTCATAGATCCCCCCGAACAGAACCCCGCCTCTGTGTAGAGTCGCCGACCCGGCGGCTCGGGGTTGCGCCACCCCAAACGTCGCCACCCGAATGAGCCCCTCGAGACTCCCAAACGTGGCCGGATTCACCCGTCCCGTCGCCAGCATCGCGCCGAGGTAGAAAAGTCGCTGCGCCTCCGAAGCGCAGAGAAACAGGTCGCCGTGCAGCAGCGAATTCAGAAACGTCGCATGGTCGTGCGCGAAGATCCGCTCGTCGTCGTAGTGCAGGTTCTCGACGATGTACGGATCATACAGATCGACGACCGTCGGGATCGTCCGCGCGTGCACGAAGAAATCGTTCGCGATGTGGCCCTGCACGACCGCGACGTCCGCGCTCGCGCTGACGTCGCGCAGTTCCTCGGGTGTCACCGGGGCGGAGAGCAGCGTCACGTTGTGGCCGTCCGCCGCCAGCACGTTCCGCATCTCCAAAAAGCGAATGCCGATCCCCGCCGGCTGGCTCTTCCCGAGCGGCTCCGGGCAGACGAGCATCACGCGGCTCATGCTGCTTTCACCGCCCCTTCACTTTCTCCACCATCGTGTGCAGCTTCCACGTCTTCGATCCGTAAATCATGTCGAGGATCGACTGGAGTCTCCTCACCTCGGCGTACAGCGACTGCACGGTCGTCTGCGTCTCGTCGAACGCGCCGCGGAGCTCGCGGTTCTCCTGCTGCACGCCGGCGAGCTGCACCGCCTTGTGCTCGTTCTCCGCCTCGCTGCGGCGGAGCGCGAGGTCGATGCCCTCGAAATTGCTGATGCGGATCGCGTCCTGCGTGACGGTGTCGTTCAGCCGCTGGATGTCGCCGATGAGCCGCGCATTCTCGCGCTGGAGACGGGCGATGTCGATCTGCAGGTGATGATGGAGACCGCGCACTTCGACGGCGTCGTTCTGCAGCTTGCCAAGGCGGCGCTTCTGGTGCTCCAGTGCATTGGCGAAGACGTCGTTCGTGAGGAGCGACGCGTGCTTGCGCCAGACCGCGAGCTTCGCGTCGCGGAAGGTCGACGATCCCTCGGGCGATGCCATCGTGATCGATCCCGCGGTTTCAATATGCCGGATCTCGCAGGTGACGCGCGGGACGTGCACGAACTTGCCGCGTTGCGACAGGCGGATCAGGAAGTCCCAATCCTCGAAGAGATCGAAGGCAGGGTCGAAGCCGCCGAGGTCGAGGAAGTCGGCGCGGCGGAAGAGGAGCGTCGGGAGGGGGATGTAGTTGTCCGTTAGAAGCGCGTCGCGGTCGAAGTCGTCGCCGAAGAGCCTGAGGCGCTGCTGGGTCTCGAGCGCGCCGTTTCCGCCGAGGCGGACAAACGCGGAGACGGCGTCGGAGCACCACGCCGTCGCTTGTGAGTCGCGCGCCGCGTTCGCGAGCGTCGCGAGGTGATCGGCGTAGAACAGATCGTCGTCGTCGAGAAACGCTATGTACGCGTTCTTCGCCGCACGGACACCGGCGTTTGCCGCCTCGCTGCGGCCAAGCGACCGTTCATGATGGATGAGCGTGACGCCGTCGATCTCGGGTCGCGCGCCGCCGTCGTTCACGACGACGATCTCGCACGGATAGCCGGTCGCGCGAATGGAGTCGATCGCCTCGCGCAGAAGCGCGGGTCGGTCCTTCGTCCGGAGGACGACGCTGATCGGCAGCGGCTCGGCGACGTCGATCGCGATCCCGCGCGCGTCGCCCATCATGCTCTGGAGGCGTGTCGTCGCGATGCTCCTCAGCTCCGGCAGCGCCACGACGAAGTACGCCTCGGCGAACTTGACCTCGCGCGGCATGGTCATGGCGCGATACGCGTTCAATCCGCGCGCGTAGCCGACGTAGTCGCGGACGGCGAGCTGCGACTCGTGCGCCGCGATCGCGGCGTACTTTTTCTCGGCGACGTCCGTGATGTCGACGATCGCATTCGGCCGCAGCGGCTGGCCGACCTCGTAGAAGGCCACCTTCGCGACCGCGAGATCGGCGAAGAGAGTCTCATCGCGCTGGATCAGCTCACAGAAGGTGGTCGCCAGCGCGAGGTGGTCGGGGTGGAACTCGATCGGGCTGGCGACGAGGATGAGGTCCGGTCGGTACTCACGGAGGATGGACGCAAGCCGCTGCGAGAGCTCGTCGCGGTGTGAAGCGAGCTCCCGGTCGGGGTAGCCGAGGAACTGTGTAGCGCCGCCGACCTCGGCGGCGAGTCCGGCCGGGTCGGCCCCACACAGAAGCGCGAGGGCTTTGCGGGACTCTTCTTCCCGAATGGCCGGAACGCCCGCTTGCCCGCCGTCGGTAGCCACCACGACGCGGACGCTGTTTCCCGCGTTCAAATGTTGTGCGACGAGGCCTCCGCAGCCGATCACCTCATCGTCCGGGTGGGGAGCCAGGACCAGGAGCCGCTCGCCGCGCAGGCGCGACGGCTCGAACGGGATCGCGTCCGCTTCGAGGGCCATTCTGCGCCGGATTATAGGGGGCGTTATCATGGACGCGTTCCGAGAGTGAGCACTTCTGAGAGCTCGGTCGGCTCCGAAGACCATGCACGAATCAGCGATCTAGTCACTCTGATTCAAGAGCTGACCAGCCGCGGGATCGCCAGCGAGTCGACGGCCGACCTCTTCTCCGGCGCGTTTGCGACCCTCTTCCGCTGCGTTGCCTTCGATGTGGCGGTTGCCGTCATGATCGAGCAGAACCTCGACTTCTACATTTCTACGCGGGCGGGGGCGGAGTCGTTGGTCGACGAGGCGCTGATCGAGCGGATCCGCGAGACGCTCCAGTCGCGCATTCCCGTCTCGTTCGCGACGACCGACGTGGTCGTGAAGGCCGAGTCGCATGCCCTGGCGCCGCGCGGCGAGGCGTTGCCGCTCGATCACGCCATCGACTCGATGATCGAGGTGAAGCGGCGTGTCGCCGGATTCGTCTTCCTCTACCGGCACGACCTGCCGTTCACCGACGACCATCACTCGCTGATCGACATCTTCACGAGTCAGGTGGCGCTGCTGCTCGACAACCTGAACGCGCGCGAACGCATCCTCGACCTCGCCGACAGCGACGACCTCACCGGCATCTGGAACAAGCGCTACTTCCGCCGCCAGCTGCCGCACGAGATCGAACGTGCGCGCGTCTACAACCTGCCGCTGTCCCTACTGATGTTCGACGTCGACGACTTCAAGCAGATCAACGACAGCTTCGGCCATACCATCGGTGACGTCGTCCTCTCGGAGCTTTGCGGCGCCGTCCGCGAGACCATCCGCCACCCCGACTTCTTCGTCCGTTTCGGCGGCGACGAGTTCGCGGTGGTCCTTCCGCATACCGACCTTTCCGGTGCCGCTGCCGTCGCCGAGCGGATCCTCGAAAGGGTGCGCGAGCTGACGATCCCGACCGACGAAGAGGGCGCCATCCGCTGCTCCGTCTCGATCGGCCTCGCCGACTACCGCAACGGCGAGTCAGCGAACGACGTCATCCGCCGCGCCGACGAGCGCCTGTACGAAGCGAAGCGCAGCGGCAAGAACCGGATCGCGAGCAGTTAAACTCAGCGCCAATGCCGAAGCGCTACGCCGTCGCCAACTGGAAGATGAATCTCCCGCCGGAAGGGATCGAGCCCTACATGCGCACGCTGGAGAGCGCGCCGGAGGGAGCGAAGCTGGTCGTCGCACCTCCTTATGTCTATGTCGACGACGTGGCGCGGATCGCACGGAAGGTCGCCGTCTCCGCCCAGAACTGCGGCGACCGCGCGACCGGGGCGTTCACCGGTGAGGTCTCAGCCCAGATGTTGAAAGACGTCGGCGTCACGTTCGTGATCGTCGGTCATTCCGAACGGCGGAACGTCTACCACGAGGATGACGCGCTGGTCGGGCGCCGGCTCGCGATGGCGATCGACCACGGCCTCACCCCCGTGCTCTGCATCGGCGAGAACCTCGAGACCCGCGATGCCGGCGAGGTGACGCGTTTCCTCGCCGACCAGGTGCACGCGGTCGTCTCGGAGTCGCTGCAGAAGGCGAAAGAGGTCATCATCGCCTACGAGCCGATCTGGGCGATCGGAACGGGACGCAACGCCACCGGCGCGATGTGCGCCGAGACGGTGCGCCACATCCGCTCGGCGGTGCGTTACTCTTGGCCGAAATCACTCCACGACGGCGCGATTCTCTACGGCGGGAGCGTCACGCCCGACAACGTCGGAGACCTCGTCGCGAACGGTGCGATCGATGGCTTCCTGGTGGGCGGCGCCAGCCTCGATTCGCAGAAGTTTCTCGCCATCCACACGGCGCTTTCGGCGGCTTGACGGCTGAGCCGTTTCCGGGAAGAATTCGCACCCTTGCCGGGTTTGCAGCAAGGCACTCGGAGAATCCCTCGGGAAATTTATGACTGTATTGCTCGTCATCCTTCACGTCGTCATCAGCATCTTCCTCATCCTCGTCGTGCTCGTGCAGCAGGGCAAGGGTGCGGACCTCGCCGGCGCCTTCGGTGGTGGCGGCTCGCAGACGGCGTTCGGCGCGCGCGGCGCGACAACGCTCCTGCACAAGCTGACGACCGGATTCTTCGTGGCGTTCGTTCTGACCTCGATGGCTCTCGCGATCCTGCAAGCGCACCCGCGCTCCTCGGTCATGAGCGGTCACACCTCGGCCCCGACGGCCCCGGTCAAGAAGTAGTAGCTGGTCTCTTTGAATCGCCTGCCCAAGTGGCGGAATTGGTAGACGCGCACGTTTGAGGGGCGTGTGGAGAAATCCGTGCCGGTTCGAGTCCGGCCTTGGGCACCATCAGAGGGTGATTCGTGACTCGTTATTCGTGACTCGAGTAACGAGTCACGAGTAACGAGTAACGAATCACGTCCCGTTGATCCGCTTGTCGTAGTCCTGCGCCCGATCCAGGAACGACTCGATCGCTCGTCCGAGCGATAGCTTTTCCGACAGCTCCGGCGTCTTGCCGAAGTCGGCGCTCAGTCTCGCCGCCTCAGCCAGGTAGTAGTCGCGGAGGCCGACTTCGATGTTGAACTCAGGGTACTTTTCGGCGAGCGTGCGCATCCACTCTTCGACCTGACGCCGCCGGTCCTTGTCGCCGTTGCCGCTCTTCAACTCATCGAGCAGGGCCGTCACGACGCCTGACAGGATCTGCATCCGCTGCTGGTGAATCGACTCATCGGCCATGGCGCGCGATCTTATCGCTACAATGCGCGGCGCGTGAAAGTTCTCGTGGCGAATCGCGGCGAGATCGCGGTGCGCGTCATCCGAGCGTGCCGCGAGATGGGTTACCCGACGGTCGCCGTCTACTCGGAGCCCGATCGCGCCGCGCTCCACGTCGTCTACGCCGACGAGGCGCTCCCGGTCGGACCCGCTCCGTCGCGCGAGAGTTATCTCCGCATCGACCGCATCATCGAGGCGGCGAAGAAGTCGAAAGCGGATGCCATCCATCCCGGCTACGGCTTCCTCGCGGAAAATGCCGAGTTCGCGCGCGCGTGCCGCGACGCCGGCATCCTCTTCATCGGCCCCTCGCCCGAGTCGATCGAGGCGATGGGATCGAAGACGGAGTCGCGGCAGCGGATGCAGGCCGCCGGCGTTCCGGTCGTCCCCGGCCTCACGGAGGCGGTGAAGTCGGTCGAGGAGATCGTCGACTTCGCGAAGAGTGCCGGCCTCCCGATCATGATCAAGGCGAGCGCCGGCGGCGGCGGGAAGGGGATGCGCCTCGTCGAGCGCGAAGAAGACCTCCGCTCGTCATACGAGCGCGTCACCAGCGAGGCGGAGTCGTTCTTCGGCGACGGCTCGGTGTACGCCGAGAAGTTCGTCCCCTCGCCGCGCCACATCGAGGTGCAGATCCTCGGCGATCAGCACGGCAACATCATTCACCTCGGCGAACGCGAGTGCACGCTGCAGCGCCGCCATCAGAAGGTCGTCGAGGAGTGCCCGTCTCCCGTCGTCGACCGCGAGCTACGTGAGCGCCTCGGCGCGATGGCGGTCAAAGCGGCACGCGCGGTCAACTACTACTCCGCCGGCACGATCGAGTGCCTCATGGGTCCCGATCGCGAGTTCTATTTCCTCGAGATGAACACCCGGCTCCAGGTCGAGCATCCGGTCACCGAGATGGTGTGGGGACTCGACCTCGTGAAGTGGCAGCTCCGGATCGCGCAGGGGGAGACGCTCGACGTCGAACAGTCACAGCTGTCGCCCACCGGCCACGCGATCGAATGCCGCATCTACGCTGAAGATCCGACGCGCAAGTTCGCGCCGTCGCCGGGATTGATCCGCTATCTCAACCTTCCGCAGGGTCCCGGCGTCCGCAACGAGAACGGGGTCTATGCCGGTTACACGGTGCCGGTCTTCTACGACCCGATGCTCTCAAAACTCGTGTGCCACGGCGCGACGCGCGACGAGGCGATCGCGAGGATGAAGCGCGCGCTGACGGAGTACCGCGTCGAGGGGATCGAGACGTCGATCCCGTTCTTCAGCTACATCATGAACGACCCCGACTTCGTGGCGGCGAAGTTCGACACCGGCTACATCGATCGCCTCTTGCCGAAGATGAACCTGGAGCATCGCAGGGCGAAGGGCCCGACCTCGGACGCCGCGATCGCCGCCGCCGCGATCATGGCGTTCGAAGACGCGCAGCGCGTGAAGCTCCCGCAGGAAGGGGGGTCACACTGGAAGCTGGCGGGGCGTCGCTTCAGTCCATCCTGAGCGCAGCGAAGGATCTCCAGTTACACCGCTCGGAGGTTGCGCACGAGCGATGAACGTACTCGCGCCGCTCGTGGTAACGCTTTGCGCGGTGTAACCGGAGATCCCTCGCTACGCTCGGGATAAACTGCGAACAATGAAGTTCGTGGCGCAACACGAAGGCGACGTTCTGGCGGTCGAGGTCGAGCGGCACGGCAGTGGCTACATCGTGAAAATCGACGACCGCGAGATCTCGGTCGATCTCGTAAAGGCGGGCGAATCGCTCCACTCGCTCCGGTTAGAAGATGGGACGCAGTTCGCGTTCGTGCACCAGCGCCATGGAACGCAGCACGAGATCTCGTTCAGCGGCGCGAAGGCGGTCATCGAGATCATCGACCCCCTCTCGCTCCGCCGCAAGACGCGCGACGACGAAGAGGGCGAGGCGGGCGACGTCAATGCGCTGATGCCGGGACGCATCGTGCGCGTGCTGGTCGAGCCGGGACAGACCGTCAGCCGCGGCACCGGCTTGCTCATCCTCGAGGCGATGAAGATGGAGAACGAGATCCAGGCGCCGATCGACGGCACGATCAAGGAAGTCTTCGTGACCGTCGGAGACACGGTCGAGAGCGGCGCGCCGCTCGTGCACATCACGTAAAATAACCCGCCACCATGCCCACAGACCCCGTTTCACCCGGCAGCGAGTTGCTGCAGTACCGTCTCGTCGAGCGCATCGGTACGTCCGTCTGGCGGGCAGACGACACGCGGGGCGGCAAGCCGGCGGCGCTGAAAATCCTGACCAAGCAGATGCGGAATGACCCTGCGCGCCGCGAGGAGGCGCTCAAGCAGGTCCGCCTCGGCGCCGCTCTCTATCACTCGTTCCTCGTTCCGATCCGCGACATCGTCGTCGCTGGCGACGTCCTCGCGCTGGCGATGGACTTCATCGACGTCCAGCCGCTCTCGAGGTATCTCGACGGCAAGCCGCGCGGCCGCGAGGAATTCTTCCGCCTCGCGTATCAGCTTGCCGACGTGGCGAAGTTTCTCCAGAACCGCAACATGGTGCACGGCAACATCACCGGCGACGCCGTGATGGTCCAATCGAACGGTCAGGTGCGCCTGGGCGGCCTCAATCTTCTGAACCTGATCCCGCGCAAGGAAGGGGCCTCGTCGCCTGCGTATCAGCAGCGCGGCAGCGACCCGCGTTCGGTCGCGTACATGGCGCCGGAGCAGATCAGCGCCCAGGCGGTGGATTTCCGCACCGACGTCTTCTCGATCGGCGTCGTCTTCTACGAGATCGCAACCGGCGCGCTGCCGTGGACCGCGACGAATGCGTCCGACATCGCGCGCGCGATCGTGGAGGGGCAGCCGCAGTCGCCGCGCGCGCTCAACCCGCAGATCGAAGGGCCGGTGATGGAGGCCATCGGCAAGTGCGTCTTCAAAGATCCGTTCAAACGGCAGAAGGATGCGCGTGCGATCGTCGAGGAGATCGCGCGGACCCAGCCTGACGCCCTCAAGTTCGCGAACGACCTCGTCGCCCATATGGGCGCCACGGCGAGCGCGCCGGCCGCGCAGTCGGAGACGACCGCACGATCCAAGATCCTCCTGATCGCCGACGTCGACGCAAACGAGAGCAGCGATCCGGCGCGCGACGCGGCGAAGATGCAGCAGATCATCGGCGAGGCCGTCTACCTCTTTGACGGCAACGTGATCGACCCATTTGGCGCGAAGCTCGTCGCGGAGCTCCCGACCGTCGACGCGGCGCTGGAAGCGGCGCGCAAGGCGGAATTCGACATCGAGCCCGAGCAGCAGGAGCGCGCCGATCTTCCGATCCGCGTTCTTCTCCATGCTGGCGAGGTCACGCTCACCGACGGCACGCCGGGAGGCGATGCGCTGGCGCGCGCGTACAAGACGCTCGCCGCCATGCCGAAGCGGAAGCTGTACATCAGCGAAGACTTCGTGAAGCAGGGGCGGGGCAACGTGCGCCTGCGCGACGCCGGCGCGCGCGCCGGGATGAAGCTGTACGAGATCGTCCCTCCCGAGCCGAAGGTCACGATCGCGAATGCGCCGACGCAGATCGACACGCATGCGACCGAGATCGACGCCCCGCCTGCGCCGCCCGTTTCACCGAAGCGGCACCGTTCGATGTTCTATGCCGCAGCGGGGGTGATTCTTCTTGCCGCGGGCGTCGGCGGAATCATGATGTCGCGCCAGAAAGAGGCGCCGGCGGTGGTCGCCGCGCCGAAGGCGGTAGCGCCGGCCGTTCACGAGATCGTCGTCGACAATTTCAGCGTGGAAGGCGCGGAGCCGGCGCTGCTCGAGCGTGCTGCCGCGATCCGTCTCGCCGTGATCGAGCTGCTGAAGAACACGCCCGACGTGAAAGTGATCGATAACGCATCGGTCGATGCCATCACCTGCAGCGCCGCGATCCATCCGAATTCGCCGCCGCAGTTCGTGCCGGCCGCCGGATCGAAAATCGGTCCGCCCGCAGCGCTCGCGGATAGCGCCGCCGGAATCATGGCGCTCACTCAGTGGATCGCGTCGCAGACCCACCTCCAGATCCGTTCCGGTGCCCCCGCGGCGCTCAACGCGTTCGCCGACGCGCTCGCGGCGCATGCCAACAACGACGACGCCAAGGCGGAGACGGCGTTACGCGCCGCTGTCGCGGCCGACCCGAATTTCCTGTCGGCGCAGCTCGTCGCCATGAACCTCTTCGCCGCGCGCGGCAACGACAAAGACGCGCTGACCGCCGCGAAGCAGGTGTTGGCCCTCGCGCCGGCAAACGTCGACGCGGCACGTCGCGTTGCGCGGGGAAGCCTCGCAGCCGGCGATGTTCCGTCGGCGCTCAGGGCGTACGGCGCGATCCTGAAACACTCGGGGGATGACGCCGAGGCGTTGAACACCGTCGGGAAGTACGCGTTTTCGGCGAATGACGCGCGCCACTTCTCCGCCGCGGTCACGCGCCTGAATCGCTTCAGCCTCGGCGACAGCGCCATCCAGGAGCCCGACCTCTTGCTGGCGGCCGGAAAGTACGAGGACGCGGTGCAGAAGTACTACGACGTCGAGGTCAACGCACCGAACAACGCCGCGCTGGCGCTGAAGATCGGCCGGCTCGCGGTGCTGCGTCACACGCCCGACATCGCGAAGATCGAGCTCGAAAAGCTGCAGAAGGTCGATCCGAATTACGGCTATCACCTCCTGCAGGCGTACGTGGCCGCCGGGCAGAACGCGCGTGGCGAGGCGGAGACGCACCTGAAAGAGGCGCTGAAGGGCTCGCACGCCGGCGACGACTACTGGACATCCGCTGCCGAAGTGTACGCAATGATGGGCGACGCGAAGAACGTCGTCTCGTCGCTGCAGAGCGCGGACAACCGGCGTGAGCCGACCATCAGCTACGTCCTCGCCGATCCGCTCTTCTCCTTCCTCGCCAGCGACGCAAAGTACCAGGCCGTCCGAGCGGCGCTGACCGCGCGTCAGGACGAGATTCGTGCCGCCCTGGCACAGATCGCGATGTAGCTCACCGAATGATCGTCACCGCACGCCTCACCTTCTCCGCGGCGCATCGCCTCAACAACCCGAAATACGACTCGGTCTGGAACCGCACGATGTACGACAAGTGCGACAACCCCGGCGGCCATGGCCACAACTACGCGCTGGAGGTCAGCGTGCGCGGCAAGATCGATCCGGAGACGGGGATGGTGATCGATCTGAAAAAGCTGAAGGACATCATGCGCGCCGCGGTGATCGATCGCGTCGATCACAAGAACCTCAACACCGACGTCGACTTCTTGCGCGGCGTCATCCCGACCGCCGAGAACCTCGCACGCTGCTTCTGGCAGGAGCTCGCGCCGGCGATCGAGGTCGGGGAGCTCTACCAGGTCGTGCTGCACGAGACCGAACGGAACTCGGTCTGCTATCGAGGTGAGGACGAATGAACTACGACCTGGCGATGATGGCTCTGGAAGGTCTCACCCGCTCGCCGCTTCGCGCGACCGTGCAAGACGGCGCGATCGTGATCGAAGCGGAGCCGGATGCGTTCAAGCACCTCGCGCGTCTCTGCCTGCTCCTGGGCGGCGAGAATGTCGGCGGCGCCGACGGCTTCGAGCTGCAGCAGGGCGTCCACGTCCACGGCACGCCGGTGCGGTTGCGTCTGACGGTCGACTGACCGTCGCATCGCGACGCATTCTAGCCGCCACCGATCACAGCGTGATCACGACCGGCGCGGCTGCGATTCGCCGTGAACGGCGCGTGTTCACGACCGGTGCGGTTGCGATTCACCGTGAACGCCGTGTGTTCACGAGCGGCGCGATTTCGATTGTCGTGAACGCCGCGTGATCACGACCGGCGCGGTTGCGATTCGCCGTGAACGCGGTGCGTTCACGAGCGGCGCGATTTCGATTGTCGTGAACGCCGCGTGATCACGACCGGCGCGGTTGCGATTCGCCGTGAACGCCGTGTGATCACGAGCGGCGCGGTTGCGACCGTCGTGAACGCCGCGTGATCACGACCGGTGCGGTTGCGATTCGCCGTGAACGCCGTGTGTTCACAACCGGTGCGGCTGCGATCACCGTGAACGCCGTGAGTTCACGAGCGGCGCGGTTGCGATCGCCCTGAACGGCGTGCGTTCACGGCCGGCGCGGTTGCGATCACGATGAACGCGGTGTGTTCGGGGCGAACGCAGTGTGATCGGGGCGATCGCAGTGTGTTCGGGTGATATAGGGTGAGCGCGGTGTGATCAAGGTTGACGGGGCGAGATCAGGGGGCGGGGCAACTATGATGACGAACAGGGCCGTTGGCGAACGAGTGCGTCGCGTCGCTCCGTCGCGATACCTTTCGCAATGCATCCTCCGATCTAGCTCTCGTAGTCCGGCGAGTACGTCACCAGTTCGTTGAGGAACGACGCCTTCGCCTTGTTCGTCTCGTCGTCGATCTGTAGGAGGTCGCGGATCGAGATCATGCCGAGGAGGTTGCCGCCTTTCACGATCGGGAGGTGGCGGCAGTTGCCGGTGATCATCTTTTGGACGGCGTCGTCGATTTCGTCGCTTGGATCGGCGACGATGAGGTCCTTCGTCATGACCACGCCGATCGGCGTCTGCGCGGCGTCGAGATTGTCGGCGACGACGCGGGTGACGACGTCGCGTTCCGAGAAGATGCCGACCAGCCTCTCGCCGTCGAGCACTGCCACTGCGCCGACGTTCTTCTCGCGCATCCGGCGCGCGACGTCGCTCACCGTTTCGCTCAGCCCCACATGTACCAGCGGACGGTCTTCGATGATCTCTGCGAGCTGTTTCATGCGACGGTCTCCTGTGGTTGTTCAGGCAGCGTCTTTGGTTTGAGGGCGAGGCTTCCGAGGCCATCATACGCCGCGTACTTGTACGCCTCTCCGAGCGTGGGGAAGTTGAAGACGCAGTCGATGAATGCGTTGATCGTCCCGCCGAACTGCATCGCCATCATGCCGGTGTGCAGGAGTTCGGAGGCGTTCTCGCCGACGATGTGGACGCCGAGGATTGCGAGCGAGTCGCGGTCGAAGACGAGTTTGATCATCCCCTTCGTGTCGCCGATGATCTGGCCGCGGGTGTTGTTTCGGTACGAGGCGCGGCCGGTCGCCGGCGTGATCCCCTTCTTACGGCACTCCTCTTCGGTGAGGCCGACCGTCGCTAGCTCGGGGATGGTGTAGATGGCGTAGGGGAGGATCGGGGCGACGCGCGTTTTGTACTTGAGGTCGAACGCGTGAACCATGGCGACGCGGGCCTGTTCCATCGACGTCGACGCCAGCGCGGGGAAGCCGATGACGTCGCCCGCCGCGTAGATGCTCTCGACGTTCGTCCGGTAGTTGTCGTCGACGATGACGAGGCCGCGGTTGCCGGTCTTCACGCCGGCGGCTTCGAGGTTGAGGTCGGCGGTGTTGCTGGAGCGGCCGGCGGCGTACAAGACCTTGTCGCAGACGATCTCGTGGCCGTCCTTCAGCGTCAGAGCGACCTCATGCTCGCAGCGGTCGATCTCTCCCACGTCGCAGCCGAGGTGGATGACGACGCCGAGTCGCTGCTGCATGTCGGCGATGAGGATGCGGATGATCTCGCGGTCGATCTGCGGGAGGAGCGAGGTCCGGCCGTCGATGAGGTGCACCTCGACGCCGAGGGCGGCGAAGATCGAGGCGTACTCGCAGCCGATGACGCCGGCGCCGACGACGGCGAGCGTCTTCGGGATGGCGTCGATGCCGAGGATCGAGTCGCTGTCGCAGATGAACTCGTCGTCGAAGGGGACGTTCGACGGACGGTACGGCGACGAGCCGGTGGCGATCAGGATGATGTTTCCGTCGATCACCTGCGTGCCGAGGGCGTTCGAGATCTCGAGACGGTTCGGCGAGAGGAAGCGGGCGTTGCCGGAGTAGCGATCGACGAGGTGCCTTCGGAGGTTGGCTTCGATGCGCTGCCACTCGCGCTCGACGACGATCTGTTTGCGGCGCATGAAGTCGCCGACGGTGATGTTGTCCTTGATGGTGAGGCCGACCGCGTCGCCGAACGCGCGCATGGAAAACCCGGAGAGATGGAGCGCCGACTCGCGCAGCGTCTTCGACGGGACGGTTCCGGTGTTGACGCAAGCGCCGCCGAGCACCGCGTCGCGCTCGATCAGCGCGACGCTCTTGCCGAAATACGCCGCCTGGGCCGCACCCTTCTCGCCGGCCGGTCCCGAGCCGATGACGATGAGGTCGTACATTGGAGTGGTGACTGTTGATTAGTAGGTAAGAAGTGTGTGAAATCTCGCTCCGCTCGTGAGTTTACGCCTGCCGTCGAGGAAGGCGAGCTCCATCACGGTCGCTATGCCGGAGATCTCGGCTCCGAGGTCGGAGACGAGGGCGACCGCGGCAGCCATCGTGCCGCCGGTGGCGAGGACGTCGTCGATGATCAGCACGCGATCGCTGCTGCCGACGGCATCGTTGTGGATCTCGAGGACGTCTTTGCCGTATTCGAGCTCGTACTCGTAACGGCGTTTCGTCCACGGCAGCTTGCCCGGTTTGCGGATGGGGACGAAGCCGCAGTTGAGGATGCGCGCGACGCAGCTCCCGAAGATGAATCCGCGCGACTCGATCGCGGCGACGCTGGTGATCCCTTCGCCGTGGAACGGCTCAGCGAGAAGGCGGACTGTTTTCTCGAGCGCCACCGCATCGCGCAGGAGCGGGGTGATGTCTTTGAAGATGATCCCGGCCTTCGGGAAGTCGGGGACGTCGCGGATGAACGATCGCAGCTCGTCGGCGCTCATGATCAGAACTTGACGTCAAAGTCCGGCAGACGGCCGGTGTAGTCCTTCGACTCCTGGTCGATCTTGGTCACCTCGGCGTAGCGCGGCCCTTCCTTCAGCTCTTCGAGCCACTCGTCGATCGCCTCTTTTTCGCCCTCGACCGCAGCTTCGACCGACCCGTCGCGATTGTTCTGGATGTATCCCTTCAGCCCGAGCCGCCGCGCGACGCGCGTCGCGAAGAAGCGGTAGCCCACCCCCTGCACCTTGCCGTGAATCCGGATCAATCGCGTCTCTTTCATGGCGGCGCGATTATGTCACCGGCGGCGGCGCTTTTTCTTCACGGGGGCCTTCTTGGCCGGCGCCTTCTTCACCGGCTCGGGCTTCGGAGCGGGAACGACGGCCGCGGCGGGCGGCGGAGTCGACTTGATGGTGTTGATCTCGTTCTCGGCGGCGGCGAGTCGCGCCACGGTCATCGACAGCGATTCGCGGATGGTCTTGAGCTCGTGCTGCGTCTGCGCCGTATCGTCGTCGCGGAGACGAATGAGTGCGAGGGTCGCGGCGGCCGCGGCATCGGTGCGCGGATACTGTTGGACGATCTTCGCGAGCGACGTCTGAGCCTGATCCATCTTTCCCGATGCGATCTGATCTTTCGCGCGCTTCATCAGCGCGGCGGCCTGGATGTCGTTCGGAACGGTGAGGACGAGGTACGCGACGACGGCCCCGAGGATCGCGGAGACGATCGCCGTGGCGATCAGCAGCCCGCGGGCGCGCATGGGCTCACTCCTTCCAGCCGAACTTTCCGACGAGCGGAACGAATTCGGCGGTACCGCGATCCTCGATGCGCCATTGCGTCCCGACGCGCGTCACGAGCGCGAGCCGCTGCGCTCCTTCCGGCCCGATCGGCATGACAAGCTTCCCGGTTCGTTTGAGCTGTTGCAGCAGCGGCTCGGGGACTTCCGGCCCTGCGGCGGCGACGATGATGCGGTCGAACGGCGCCTGGTCCGACCAACCGTACGTGCCGTCGAACACCTTCACCGAGACGTTGTGGATCTTCAGCTCGCGGATGACCTCCGCCGCGCGGAGTGCGAGCTCGTTGACCCGTTCGATCGAGAAGACTTTGGCGCACAGTTTCGAGAGTACGACCGCCTGGTATCCCGTTCCCGTGCCAATCTCCAGCACCTTTTCGTTGCCGCCGAGGTCGAGCAGCTCGATCATCCGCGCCACGATGTAGGGCTGCGAGATCGTCTGCCCCTTGCCGATCGGAAGCGCGCCGGGGCCGTACGCTTTCGACGCCACCACCTGCGGCACGAACCGGTGCCGCGGCACCTCGCGCATCGCCTTCAGGATCCTGTCGTTGGTGACGCCGCGCGACGCGACGTGGCGATCGACCATGAGTGTCCGCTGGTGCGCGAACTCACGCTCTTCCGCGGCGCTCGCGCTAGGCGTTTTTTGCGACGTCGCCAAGGAGCTCCTCGAGCGGCGCGAGCCGCGAGATCGATGCGTGGTGGGTGAGGTCGAGGTGCAGCGGCGTGATCGAGACGTAGCCGCCTTGCACCGCCTCGAAGTCGGTCCCCTCGCCGGGGTACCACGTCGGCGGGCCGGCGCCGATCCAGTAATACGACCGCCCGCGCGGGTCCTGCCGTTCGATCACCGCTTCCGAATAGATGCGCCGTCCGAGCTTCGTCACCTTGACGCCGGTGAACGGCCCGACCGGAAAGTTGACGTTGAGGATCACGTTCGGATCGCGCTCGTGCTCCAGTGCATGGCGCACCAGCGCGCCGGCGAACGCCGCGCAGCGGTCAAACGAGAAGTGCTCGCCGACGAGCGCCGAAAAGGCGATCGACGGGATGTTGAGCAGCGCCCCTTCGAACGCGGCCGAGATGGTGCCGGAGTAGGTGACGTCGTCGCCGAGGTTCGGGCCGAAGTTGATGCCGGAGACGACGATGTCGGGGCGCGCATCGCGCATCACCTTCAGGACGGCGAGGTTGACGCAGTCGGTCGGCGTGCCGTCGACGATCCATTCGTTTTCCTCGAGCTTCATCATGCGGAGCGGCCGGTTGAGCGTCAGCGCATGCGACGCCGCGCTCTGTTCGCGGTCGGGGGCGACGATGGTCACTTCGCCCAGCGGCGCGACCACCGCCGCGAGCTTGCGCAGACCTTCGCTGTAGATGCCGTCGTCGTTTGTGACCAGAATGCGGGGCATGTGGACGGCGCAGTTTAGCGTAGGACGTCGGACGCCTCGGCCAGGGAGGGGTAGACACTCTCGTCCGCCCAGCCGCGCGTCAGCGCGGCGTTCGCCGCGCCGGGCGGACGAAGGCGTCCGCCCCTCCGGTCGCAATCATCATTGCCGCGAGGATCAGCAGCCCGCCGACCACGATGCCATGCGTCAGCGGCTCTCCGTAAAACGCGACGGACGTGATGGATGCGGCCACCGGCTCGAAAGAGAGGATGACGGCGGCTTCCGTCGCCGTCACGCGCGCCTGGCCCCACATGAGCGCGACGAAGGCGAGCGCCGTCGTCACGATGGCGGTGAAGAGGACGACCACGACCACCTCGCGCGTCAACGCGATCCGCGGTGCGATGAAGGAGGCCGGGGTCGCTTCGACGCCGACGATCAGTACCTGGATCGCCGCGAGGCCGATCGCCGAATGGCGCGCCGTGTAGTCGGCCGTGTAGACGACATGAAGCGCGAAACAGACGGCGCATACCAGCGTCAGCACGTCGCCGATCGACGGACGCGTGTCGAATCCGCCGATCAGCCACGACGTGCCGAGGACCGCCAGTACTGAGGCGATCCAGGCGGTGAGCGGCGGGCGGTTGCCGCGGACGAGCCGGTCCGCGAACGGCACGATCACGACATACAACCCGGTCAGGAAAGCCGACCGCGACGGCGAGATGAAGAGGAGGCCGCGCGTCTGCGCCCAGTAGCCGATGAAAACGAGCGTACCGAGGAGTGCGCTCGGGGCCAGCGCAGCGGCGGTGAGCGAACGGCGATAGAACACGATGGTGCAGAGAAACGCACCGGCGATCAGGAAGCGGATGGCGATGAACGGCTCCGGCGCGATCGAGCGCAGAACGTTCTTGATCAGCGCGAACGTCGAGCCCCAGGCGCAGGCGACGACGAGGATCGCGAAGGCGGCGAGGTGGTTCTGTTTCACCTCGTCGAAGTCGTCGTTGATGTCGGGGCCGGCCGGTTCTTCTGCAGCGCCGCCATCTGCTTGTACATCGCCACGAACACCAGCGCGAAGAAGAGCAGCATCAACAGACCGGCGATGCGGACGCCCCAGCGATTCATTCCGGGAACTTCTCCGCGTGTTTCGCCGCCCACTCGATCGCGTAGCGCATCGGCGCCGCGTCGGCGATCCCTTTTCCCGCGATGTCGAACGCCGTACCGTGATCGACCGAGACGCGGAGGTAGGGGAGGCCGATGGTGACGTTGACTGACCGCGCGAAGTCGAGCGTCTTCACCGGAATCAGCCCCTGGTCGTGATACATCGCGATGACGACGTCGTACTTGCCCTCGCGCGCGGCGAGAAAGAGCGTGTCGGCAGGCAGCGGACCGGTGGCATTGACGCCCGCGCGCTGCGCCAGTTGGACGCCGCGCAGGATCTCTTCCTCTTCGTCGCCGAACTTGCCGCCCTCGCCGGCATGCGGGTTCATCGCCGCGACCCCGATCTTCGGCGGCGCTCCGTACAGGCGCGCGTACTCGCGTGCGGTGAGCTTCGTGAGCGCCGCGATGTCCTCGCCGTTCACGCGGCGGATCGCGCTCCAGAGCGGCTCGTGCACCGTCAGCAGCGCCACGCGGAGCGACGGCGAGTCGAAGTACATCGCGTAGTCGTGTGCGTACCGCGTGCGTCCGGCCTTCCACGCCAGCAGCTCCGTGTGTCCCGGGAACTTGCAGCCCGCGAGCGCGATCGACTGCTTGTGAATCGGCGCGTTGACGAGCGCGGAGCACTCGCCCCGTTCAACCGCCTCGAGCGCCTGGTCGATCGCATCGAGTGCCGCGCGGCCGTTCTCGGCAGAAACGACGCCGTACCCGCCATGCGGTTTCAGCGTCCCGAATGTCCGCGCCGGCACGCTGACCTCGGCCAGCGCCTTCTCCACGACCTCAGGACCGACACCCGCCGGATCGCCGAGCGTGATGGCGAGCGGCTTCATGGGGACATTCTAGGCGGATTGGTAGGGTGCGGAGTCGTTATCCGTTACCCGTCATCCGTGATCGGTACCACACTGATAACTGATAACGGATAACGCCGTCAGAGCTCGTCCTGCTTGAACATGTACTTGATGCACTTCTTCTGGATCAGCAGGTTCGGCTGGTTATCGCGGTTGATCTTCAGGCAGTTGCGGTCGTACCACTCGATCCACCCGCGGATCTCCTCGCCGTCGGTCATGATGATGACCATCGGCGTCTTCGCATTCATCTGCTTCAGGTAGTAGAAGTTCTCGGCGTTGGTCGACTCCGGGGGAGCGGTCCGCTGCTGGCGGCTGTTGCCGTTGCCGTTCCCGCGAGGGCTCCGTTTGATGTCGGCTGTGATCGACCGGAACATCCGGCGGTTTACCGCGTAGTTTCCGTCGGCCTCCGTGGGCCTGTGCGAGAACGACATTCGAGACCTCCCTACCGCGCTATGAATTCGAATGGATTGCTGAATGCTGGAGGCTTTACAAGTTGCGTGCCGCGGTTGCCACGCCGCTTCCTTTTCCCTAGAATTCAGCCCCCGCCAACCCACCACGGAGGTTCCCTTGAATTCAGTCGTCTGTATTTCCCAGGTCCCCGACACGGAGTCGCGGATCAAGATCGGTGCGGACGGACGGCACGTCGATGAAGCAGGTCTGAAATTCATCGTGTCGCCGTACGACGAGTTCGCACTCGAAGAAGCGATCAAATTGAAAGAGAAGAGCGGCGGCGACGTCACGGTCGTCACGTTCGGCCCCGAGCGCGCCGCGCAGGCGCTCCGCGAGTGTCTCGCTCGCGGCGCCACGAAGGCGCTCCACGTCAAAGCCGCCAACGCCGCCGATGCCGACTCCCTCGGCGTCGCGAAGGTGCTTGCCGCCGCGATCCAGTCGATCCCGCACGACCTCGTCTTCTTCGGCAAACAGGGCGTCGGCACCGACAACGCGCTCGTCGGCCCGATGACCGCCGAGCTCCTCGGCTATCCGCAAGTCAACGTCGTGACGCACCTCGAGATCGGCGACGGCAAGCTCACCGCGCACCGCGAGATCGAAGGCGCCGAGGAGATCATCGAGGCGTCGATTCCGGCGGTGATCACGGCGCAGAAGGGACTCAACGAAGTCCGTTTCGCGTCGATCAAAGGCATCATGGCCGCGAAGAAGATCCCGATCGAGACGAAGTCGGTCGAGGACCTCGGCCTCTCCGACTCCGATGTCTTCAACCAGCGCGTGACGTTCGTCTCGCTGGAGCTGCCGCCCGAGAAGAGCGGCGGCCGCAAGATCGACGGCGGCGACGCCAACGCCGCGGCCGCCGAGATTCTCAAGTACATCCGCGAGGAGGCGAAGGCACTCTGATGGCCGGCGTATTGGTATTCACCGAAAGCAAAGACGGAAAACTGAAGAAGGTCTCGCGCGAGGCGTTGTCGATCGGCCGCAAGCTCGCCGGGGGCGCCGGAGGCGAGCTCGCCGCGTTTTCGGTCGAGCGCGGAGCCGCTGACGAAGCGGGCAAGTACGGCGCGAAGAAGCTCTACGTCGCCGACGCCGGCGCGTACAACACGGAGCAGTACACGGCTGCTCTCGCGGCGGCCATCCAACAGGCGCAGCCCTCGATCGTTCTGTTCGGCGGTACGTCGAACGGCCGAGATCTCGCGCCGCGTGTCGCCGCACGGCTGAACGCGGGCGTCGCGAGCGATGTCGATCGCCTCGAGTGGAAGGACGGCAAGCTCCGCGCGCGGCGTCAGGTGTATTCGAGCAAAGCATTCGCGACGGTGGACGTGAGCAGCACGCCCGCGCTCGCGACGACGCGTCCGAACGCGTTCCCTCCCGAGGAAGCGGGCGGCGGTGCGGCGGAAGTCGTCGACGTGGCGTTCACGAAAGTCGAACCGAAAGCGAAAGTCATCGACACGAAGGTTGCGGAAGCCGGCGAGCTGTCGATCGCCGAGGCGGACATCATCGTCAGTGGCGGCCGCGGTCTGAAAGAGGCGCAGAACTTCTCGTACATCCGCGACCTCGCGCATGCCATTGGCGGCGCTGTCGGCGCATCGCGTGCGACCGTTGACGCCGGCTGGATCGACCACCAGCACCAGGTCGGCCAGACGGGACGCGTCGTCAGCCCGAACGTCTACATCGCCGCCGGCATCAGCGGCGCGATCCAGCACCTCGCCGGAATGTCGTCATCGAAGCACATCATCGCGATCAACAAAGACCCCGAGGCACCGATCTTCCGCATCGCTGACCTCGGCGTCGTCGGCGACCTGTTTCAAGTCCTTCCCGCCCTCACCGAGGAAGTCAAGAAAGCGCGGGCGCACTAGCGGCAGTAGTCGGCTTCGCTGCCGCTGACGAATCGAAGCACGCCGAATTGCGCGAGCGATTCGGCGTGGCGTTCGTGAATCGACAGCAGCGCGCCGGTGATGCGGCGCTTCGCTTCGTCAGGGAGCGAAGCGCGGATCACGGCCGGCTGAATCGGGAACGGTCCCCACGACTCGAGGACGCGCAGCGGCGTTCGCTGCATCCGGAGCACGTTGGAGTCGATTGCCGCGGCGTCTGCGAGTCCGCTCGAGACGAGGTCCAGCGAGCGGAGGTGGGATCCCGAGCCGACCAGCTCGCCGAAAAACTCCTCGGGAGCCTGAGGCGCACAACGTTCCGCCATCGAGAACCAGCCGCTCTTCGAGTTGCGGTCGTTGTAGGCCCATCGCGTACCGCGTAGCTCTTCGAACGTTTGCACTCGCGATCCTTCGCTGACAAGACGTCCGCGAAGTAAACAGGCTGTCCGCCAGCGCGAGCGTCCGAAGGGACAGGCAGCGGCAGCAACTCGACCGCGCGTGCCGATCGGTTCAGAAATCGGAACGATGGCGCGCAGACGAAACCGACGTCGACGGCCCCGGCAGCGAACGGATCGTCGTCGCCGGCGAGCGGCCCGGAGATCCGCTCTTCGAACGTCACGTCGGTCGCGACGCCGCACTGCGCCGCCAAATCGCGCGCGATCAACTGGTACAACGCCGCGGGAATGCTGGGAGAGAGGTAAGTGATCAGCCGGAGCACGATTCGGCGAATCATACCGGCCGACTGGGGACATGGCTCCTCGATTGCTTATTTGCAGGGCGGAAGGAGACGTTTGGCGGGAGTGTGCGAAAGACTCGCTCTGGTCGTTGACGACGACGCCGCGATCCGCATTCTCGTCGCGAAGATCCTCGGACGTCGCGGCTTTCGTGTGGATGCCGTACCGGACGGCGCGGCGGCGATCGAGCATCTCATGCAGCACGACTACGCCGTCGTCGTGCTCGACTTGATGATGCCGCGCATCGACGGCTTCGGCGTCATTCACTACCTCACCGATCATGCGCCGCAGATGTTTGAGCGGCTGATCGTGATGACCGCGTTCGGGCCGACTGTCGCCGAAAAGATCTGTCCGCCCGTGGTTCGCTTCATCCACAAACCGTTCGACGTCGAACGGTTGCTGAACGAGGCTACGAGCGCCGCAGCGTGCGCATCCCCTCAGCAGGAGTGATCGGTATCGTATGTCCCGATTTGCGAGCTGGCGGAGCGCCGTCGGAAGCGATGGGGATGGTAGCGGGCACGTCTTTACGTATGCGGGCCGACGCCATCTCGTTCGCGACATGCGACACCGTATCCGCGAGCGAGTCGACGTCGAACGGTTTGTGCACCACGGCCGTGACCACATCGGCGTCCAGCTCCAGGAAGCGATCGCCGGACATCGCTGTCACCACGATCACCGCCGGCCGTTCCGTGAAAGTCCGGAGGTGCTGGATGATCTCGTACCCGTTCATCTCCGGCATCATGAGGTCGAGCAGAAGGACGTCGTAGCGGTTCCGCTGCAACAGGGCGAGCGCCTCGGCACCGTCCGGCGCGACGTCGACCACTTCTCCGCACCGTTGCGCGATGAGCTTCAGCAGATTGCGAATGACGCGATCGTCCTCCGCCACCAGAATTCGCCCCGCACGCATCTCGCCAGGATCGGCTTGCAACATCCGTGCTTCCCCCGGCCGCCGCTCAGGATTCTTCCGCAGCCACTTCTCCTTGTACATGTCGTGGTCGGCGGTCTCGAGCAGTCGTGCGAGTGTTGCGTCGGGGAGGAGCGATGAGCAGGCGAAGCCAGCCGAGGCGCTGATCTGAAACGTGCCGCCGTCCTGCCATTCGAGAGCTGCGATCGCTGCGGTCAGCCGGGCGGCGATGGTCTCGACCACCTCCGGCTCGACGCCAGGAACCGCGATGACGAATTCGTCGCCCCCGAGGCGCGCCACGATGTCGTCGGGCCGCGTGTGACGCTGTAGCGCGATCGCTACGTCCCGCAAAACGGCATCTCCCACGAGATGACCACGCGCATCGTTGACCTCTTTGAACCCGTCGAGGTCAAGGATCAAAACGTTCACGGCGCCGCCGGCGGCGATGAGCTGCTCGGTCTCGGTGGAAAAGAAACGGCGATTGAACAAGCCCGTGAGGTCGTCCCGGCTGGCGAGACCCTGGAGCGCGCGAAGCTCGCCGTTCATGCTGCTCTGCCGCGCGCCCACGCGCTGTGCCGCGACGAGCTTCGCCACGATCTCGCTCTCCGGCGCCGCCTTGCTGAGGAAGTCGTCGAAGCCGGCATCGAGCGCGGTCAGCTTCGTCTCGGCGTCTTCGTGACCCGTCAGCATCACCGCGTACAGCGAACGCGTCTCATCGTTGCCGCGAAGCCTGCCGATCGTCTCGATCCCGGAAAGCCGCGGCATCTCTTGATCGATGATCACGACGTCGAAGCTGCCGCCCGTGAGACACGCGACCGCCGCTTCCCCATCCGAGGCCGTCTCGACGCTGAATCCGATCCGCCGTGTCAGCGCCGCCGCGTAGCCGAGATAGGTCGGATCATCGTCGACGATGAGGAGTCTGACCGGAAAAGAACTGCGGGATGGCGCCTTGCGCCGTTCAGAGAGTGCGCTCATGTTTCCCTTGCGCCGCGTTCAAGCTACACGCCACAAGGAGAGGGTCGCGTGACCCCGGTCACATGCGCGTCAACAGTCCGTGCACCGTTCTGACCAGCGTTTCCGGCTCGACGGGCTTTCGCAGGTAGTCGTCAAAGCCGCTCGACAACGCGCGGTCGCGGTCTGCGACGACGCCCGAGGCGGTCACCGCGAGCATCGGGATCTTCCAGCCCGACTCGCGTACGTTGCGCGCCAGCTCGTAGCCCGTCCGGTCGGGCATGGCGATGTCGGAGACGATGACGGCCGGCGGACGCGATGCGATCGACTTCAATGCTTCCTCCACCGATCGAGCATCCCGGCACTCGGCGCCCGCTCGTTCTAGTGCGAAGCATATGTACTGGCGCGTCGCCTCGTCGTCTTCCACGACCAGGACGAAGGCGCCGGCAAGCGATGGCAAAGGTTCGGTGCGATGGTCCGCCTGGGAAGGCGGAAGTTTCTCGGTCTCAATGAGCGGCAGTTCGACCGTGAACGTCGCTCCCTTTCCTTCGCCGGCGCTTTCCGCATGGATGCTTCCGCCGTGCGTCGAAACGATGTATTGCGCGATCGACAGACCGAGACCGAGGCCACCGTGCGCGCGCGTTTGATTCGTTTCGGCCTGCCGGAACCGTTCGAACAAATGCGGCAGAAACTCGGGCGGTATGCCGGGACCGTTGTCGCTCACCGTGATGCGCGCGGTCGTGCCGTTCTTCGCCAGCGTGACCGAAACGCGGCCGCCGTCCGGCGTGAACTTCACCGCATTGGAGAGCAGGTTCAGGACGACCTGTTGCAGCCGCTGGCGATCACCCTTCACCGCGGCGTCGCGCGAGGCCAGGTCGACCTGCAATTCGATGTTCTTCGCCTCGGCGAGCGGACGCATGGTCTCCACCGCCCGCTCCACCACGTCCGCGAGGTGCGTTTCGTCGAAACGCATTCGGAGCTTGCCGACGCGAATGCGCGACACGTCCAGGATGTCGTCGATGAGTTGCGCCTGCGCCATCGCGCTTCCTTCGATCGCCGCCACCGCCTCGGTGAGCATCGCCGGATCGCGTTCATTGCGCATCAGCTTCGCCCACCCGAGGATCGCCGTCATCGGCGTCCGCAACTCGTGCGACACCGTAGCCAGGAAGTCGTCCTTTGCGCGGTTTGCTTCCTGCGCCTCCCGATAGAGCTGCGCGTTCTGCACCGCGATGGCAGCGCGCGACGCCACGTCCTCGGCGACGATGACGTCCTCAGCCATCAGCCGGCGATTGTCCGCCGTGACCAGCGTCAGCGTCCCAAGCACACGGTCGCTCGCGATGAGCGGCGCGACGATCGTCGAGCGGAGTCCGAGCTCTCGGATCAGAGCGAGACGTCCCTCGGAAAGTCCCCTCTCTCGCAGCACATCCTCGGAAACGTCGGGGAAGAAGATGACGCGCCGCTCGCGAATGGCGTCTGCGATACCGGGGTCCGACGGCAAGACGGCATGCTTCGTTTGAAGGTCCTTCGCCTGCCGGACCTTGGCCGGATCTTCGTGTTCGACCGTGACGCGCGACATCGACTGGCCGTCGTCCGACAGCAGATCGATGGCGCACCAGTCGGCGATGCGCGGCACCGCAATCTTGGCGATCCGCGCGAGCGTTTCCGCGTAGTCGATCGACGACGAAAGTGCGCGGCTGGCGTCTGCGATGAACGCGAGGCGTTCCCGCTGGCGGCGACGCTCCGTGACGTCGTGCGTCAGGTTCACGAACCCGAGCAGGGCACCGTTCTGATCGCGAATGGCGCTGACGACCACCTGCGCCCAGAAGCGCGACCCGTCTTTCCGGACGTGGATGCTCTCGTCTTCGTACGTTCCCCGTTCCGCGGCGATCTCGAGCTGGCGGCGCGGCTTTCCGGACGCGACGTCTTCCGGCGGATAGAAGATCTCGAAGTTCCGGCCGATCACCTCGTCGGGCGTGTAGCCCTTGATGCGTTGAGCGCCGCGCGACCAGCTCTTGAGGCGCCCTTCCGGGTCGAGCAGATAGATCGCGTAGTCGCGAACGCTATCGACGATCAGCCGGAGCTGCTCTGCGATCTGCGCGAGCTCATCGGGGGAGGATAGGGTCGGTTTCCGTCGGTCCACCTACCTATTTCATATTGCAAAATTGCTGCTCATCCGTTGCTCGTCCATTGCTCACCCAATGGGGGTCAAAGTCGGCATCGTCCTCGCAATTTGAACGGGCTAAGGAGACGCTATTCACATGGCTGACTTCACACGAAAAATTCAAGCAGCGGTGCTCGCTTCTGCCCTGATTCTTCCGGCGGGCGGAGCATTCGCGCAGGACTGGTCGAAACCGCAGAGCCGTACGAAGGGAACCGTCATCGGCGCCGTCGCCGGTGCGTTGGTCGGTGGAACGAAGGGTGCCGTCGTCGGCGCCGCGCTCGGCAATGGAGTGCAGTACGCGCGACATCACGAGTCGACACGTCACTACACGACCCGCCGCCACCGCCGCCATCATCGCCACTACTAGGCACTCGCTCGTTTAACTACTTCGCGCCGCCGGTACCAACCGGCGGCGCTTTTCTTTATTGGGGCGTCGAGGCCGAACACGCCAATGCCCTGAGCGCGTCCTCGGCTCGCTTGTACGTGCCATCCAGTGCCAGCGCTCTCCGAAACTCGCGCGATGCCGCGGTGCACTCTCCGGCCGAACCGAGCGCCCGCCCGAGACCGAATGCGGCGCGGGAGGAGCGCGGATACGCAGTCGCGTTTTCTTTCAGGAGGGCCACCGCGGACGCGACGTCGCCCATCTTCAGGATCTGATATCCGACGGCCTGCATCGCGACATCCGAGTCCGCTGCCGGATGCGCCGCGCGGAAATCGCGGTACGTCCACATCACCGCCTTCACATCGGATCGTTCCGCAAAGAGTTGCGCCATGAGGATCTGAATCGGCGTTCGCGGCCATTCCGGCGGCGAGAAGACGGCCGTGTCGAGGTCGTGATTCACGACGATCTCCTTCCAGCGCATCTCGTTGAGCACGCGGCCTGTCGAAAGCTCCACCTCTTTGTGCGCAAAGGGGAAAAGAACTCCGGCGACGTCGCGATAATCGCCGATCCGTTCTTCCGAGGTGACCTTGTTTCCGAACGCGTGAATCGGCGCCGCCTTCCGTTCCGCGATGAGCAGCCACGTCTCGGCGTCGATGAAGTCGTCCTGGCGAAATCCGTCGGGCATCGTGATGGCGAGGTGCCACGCGTCACGGCCGTCGATGCGTTCCTTCCCCGCGAGAGCGACTTCCCATCCGCGCTCCCGGTATCCGATCAGCGGGCCGTCGATGTACACGGCGTGCCGTCCCGCCTCCGACGCCGCGCCGACCGTGCGCACGACGATGCCTGGGTCTCGGTAGAACTCCCACGCACTTCCGTCATACCCCTCCGCGAAATCGGGGTTGGGGTGCTCGGCATCCCCGACGAGCTTGTAGTACGGCCGCATGAGCGTGAGGGCCGCATTCGGCGATACATGTTCCCCTTCGCGATATTCGCCGCGGTAGATCATCGTCCGAATGCCGTGCATCCTCTCGAGCCCGCCGCGAGCCGCAACATAGCGCTCGATGACCGCATCCGCCGTGATGACGGGTGTTGCCGTGGCCAGCGTTGCGAGTACGAGCGAAGTCAGAAGGACCATGCGGCGTTTAGACGCGGGCTGAGTACGCCAGTTAGCTGAATGCGATATGCCGACGGAATCTTTTCAGTCGCGGTACGGTCTCGCTCTTTTGTGCTGACATTCTTCGCGGCCGTCCTCGTCGCCGCCAACACGCTGACCTTTCACGTCGTCGGAATCGACTGCGAGAAGTGCGGGCCGCCGATCGTGAAAGCGCTGGACGCGGTCGATGGAGTGAAGAGCGCGCGCGTCGACGCCAAGGCGAACACCGCCACGGTCGAGGTCCCCGCAGGATTCGATCGCGAGAAGTTGCGCGCTGCGGTCGAGAATGCCGGCTTCGAGGCGGTCTTTCCCGGCGAGACGGCGAAGGAGATCGAGCCGTTGCCGGCCGCGGTGGCCGCGAAGCTCGATATCCGCGCATTCACGGACGGGCGGCGCGTCGACCTCGGCCGCGTCCTCGCTCCGGGCAAGGTGACGATCGTCGACTTCTATGCCGACTGGTGCGGACCGTGCCGCGTACTCGAGACACGGCTGCAACACCTGATGAACGGCAGCAAGCCGGACCTCGCCGTCCGGCGCGTCAACATCGGGAAGTGGGACAACGACGCCGCGAAACAGGCGACCGAGCTGCGCGCCGAGGTGCTGCCGTACCTGCGCGTCTACGACGCGCGCGGGAAGTTCGTGGCCGCCGTCACGGGCGGCATGTGGGACGAAGTGCTCGCCGCGATCGAGAAGGCGGAGCGGTGAGGCGCGCGCTTCGCTACGCCGCCATCGTCGCGGCGATGCTCGGCTTGCTGCCGAGCGCGTACGCCTGACCCGCCTGAGCGAATCCGAACCTCTCCGGCGGAGGGGCAACGCAAACGGTTCCCGCTCCCGGGCGGTGGACGATCTCCACTTCGTTCGCGTACGGCACGTTCAACACCTCGCATGTCGCGACCTGTCCCGACGTTGCGCCGGTGGAGTGCGCGGCGATGACGATTCCCGATCACGAGCACCACGTGCGCCTCGCGCTCTTTCATGCCGAGGTCGATGCGGCGTACGGCGTTCGGGACGGCGTCGGCGTGTCGCTACGGCTGCCGTATGACGTGAAGGACCAGCACGTCCGATACACGACGCTCGACGGCCAGCCGTTCATCCCACCGTATGGCGACATTCACCACCGCACCGAAACGCTCTACGGCAAGTCGGACGCCGATCTGCTGCTGCTCTGGGCGCCGGCGACTCCCGGCGCGTCGCGGTGGCGCTTCGGCTTCGGTACGACGCTGCCGCTCGGCCACACGGTCCCCGATCCCGTCCGTCTCGGGTTGGAGGGGAAGACGCACGAGCATCTGCAATTCGGCAGTGGCGTCTACGCACCCGAGGCGGAGATCGCATGGAGCCGGCCGTTCCGTACCGCGATCGCGTCGGTTCTGCTGCAGGCGACGGTGCCGCTGACGACGAACGAGCACGGTTTCCGCGCGCCGAAGAACTTCCGCTGGACAGCCGGGCCGTCGTTCGCTGCCGGCCGCGGAACCATCGGTCTCAGCGCGGCCGGCCAGTATCAAACGATCGGCCGCTGGCACGGAGCGCTCGACGAAGGGACCGGCTTCTCCAACGGCGGCCTGCGCCTACAACTCGCGTATCCGCTCCTCGGTACGACGGTCACGTCATCGGTCTATCGCGAGCTCTACTCGCACGGTCTGAACGCGTCCGAGGACGAGACGTTCTCCCAAGGCACGACCTTCGCGCTCACCATCAGCCGCGCGTTCTAACGGCGAAACCAACCGGGCGATTACCGCGGATGCTTCGCTTCCTGCTTCTTCTCCGTCGCCTCGGCCTTCGGCGTCTCATGATGAACGTCGATGACGTGTCCGTTCATGGCGTCGACGTTGACCTCGGTCACGCCGGGCTGCGAGGTCTTGATGTCGAACGAGTAGATGAGTTTTCCGTGCTCGCGCTCGAGCTCTTCGCTCGCGATCTTTCCGTGCGGCACTTTGGCGAGGGCAATGTCGCGCGCCTTCTCCATCGAGATCTTCGCTTCCTTCTCTAGCTCCGCCTGCGTCGGCTCGGGCGATGCTGCCGGCGAGACGACAATGAGGTCGCTCGAGGCCGTGCCGCCGCCGTGCGCCAGGAAGACGTCGCCGTTCTTTGCCACCGCCGGGTTGCGGGCGCCGGCAGCAGTCGGCACGCTCGCGACGAGAGAGAGGTGGCCGGATGAATCGGCGCGGGCGATGGTGAGCTTTCCGTCGCGTGCGGCACCGACGTAGACCAGTCCCCCGGCGTAATCGAAATCGTCGACGCCGTTGCCGGTGTCGATCGAAGAGAGAATCGCACCGTCGCCGCCGGCATTCAGCACTTCGACTTTCGCGCTGCAGGCGACGAAGAGGTGCCCCGCCTTTTCGTCGATGCGGAGTCCGTGCGGTCCGTCTTCGCCGCATCCCGGGTTCCACGTCGCCTCGGTCTTGTGCGACGTCAGGTCGATGGCCAGCGTCCGATCCTTGTCCTCGAGGTTGGTGTAGAAGCGATGGCGCTTCGCATCGACCGCGAACCCTTCAGGATTTCCCTCGAAGGTGAGCTTCGACTTCTCGTGCAGGGTGCCGGCGTCGAGGATGCGGATCGATTTGTCGCGCGGCGTGGTGACCCACACTTCCTTCGTCGGGCCGACATACGCCAACCCGTCGGGCATCGAGTCGAGCACCTGGCAGCGGCCGCGGACGAGCGTCTTCGGATGGACGGCGCAGACGCTGTTGTCGCCGCGGTTGCCGATGAAGACTTCGCCGTCGCCGAAGGTGACGGAGCTCGGCCCCATGACGCGCTTGCGGTCGCGCACCGTGATCTCTTTGGTCGGAAACCCGGTGACCTGGCGGATCTTCTTGGTCGACGCATCGATGACGTCCACCGCACCGGTCGCTCCGGCCGGAACCCACACCGTGTTGGTGGCGGCGTGGAAGGCGATGTAGTCCATCGCGATGCCTGCCGTCGTTCCGCCGGGGAGCGGGAGCGGTTTGACCGTGTAGTCAGCGGCGCTGACGGTGGCAGCGAGCAGCAAGAAGAGCATCATCATCGCGAATCGTTTCATCGTGACGCGGACGCTATCCGAGCGGGCCTAAACGGCCGATAAACCGGACGCATGTAGGGGAAGCGTGGCTACAAACATGCTGCCGTCCGGGCCGGTCGACTCCAAACGCAGCTCCCCGCCATGCGCGTGCGCGACCCAGCGCGCGATCGCGAGACCGAGGCCGGCGCCGCTGCCGGCGGTGGCGGTGCGGGCGGTGTCGACGCGGAAGAATCGCTCGAAGATCTGCTCGCGCAGGTGCGCCGGAACGCCGGCGCCTTGGTCGCGGACTTCGATGCGCGCACGATCGTTGTCGACGAAGCAGCGCACGCTGACTTCCGCGCCGCGCGGACTGTGGCGGATCGCGTTCTCGGCGAGGTTGCCGATCAGCCGCTGCAGGAGATCCTCGTCGCCATCCACCGCGATGTCGCCTTCGCAGTCGGCGGAGAGCGTCACGTCATGCTCGGCCGCGAGCGTCTTATACGCGCGGCAGGTGTACGAAACGACGTCCGCGACATACAGCGGCTCGCGCCGGAGCGGCATGTCGCCGGCGTCGCTACGCGCGAGGAGGAAGAGATCGCGAACGATGCGCGTCAGCCGGCGCACCGTGCGATGCATGACCTCGAGGCTCTCGCGATAGTCGGCGGCGTCGCGGTCGTCGCGCGAGAGAGTGACGTCCAGCTCGCCCTGCAGGATGGCGACCGGCGTGCGGAGCTCGTGCGAGGCGTCCGCCATGAAACGGAGCTGATCGCCGAAGGAGCGCTCGAGACGCGCCAGCAACTCGTTCATCGTCGTCGCCAGCTCGCCCAGCTCATCGCGCGCGTTCGCGACCTCGATCCGCTCGGAAAGGCTCGTGGCGCTGATGGCGCGCGCCTTCTCACTCATGCGCACGACCGGGGCGAGACTCTTGCGGGCGAGCGCGTAGCCGCCGAGGATCGCGATGAGGAGCGCCACCGGCGCGGTGGCGAGCATGGCGTTGCGAAGGTTGCGCATCGTCTCCCGTTGCGCGGCGACCGACTGGCCGACGACGAGGACAAACGGCTGCGCGCCGAAACGTGCGGATGTCAGATACATCCGCACCCAGTCACTCGTCGTCCACCCGAGGTGGTGCGCCTGGATGCGGCGGCGCAGCATCGCGGCGTCCACCGTTCGCGCGATCGGCGTCTGTTGCGCGGCGAAGCCGCTGCCGTCGGGGCGAAAGAGGGCGACCACGCGGTCCGCGTTCTGGAACTCCGCCAGCAGCTCGTTCGCCGAGCGCGGGCGCAAGACGCCGTGCCCTTCTTCCGTCTCGTCGCGCAGCCCGGCGACGAGGTCGCGGGCGGTCGACACGATCTCGTCATCGGCCGAGCGCTCGATCTGCCGCCGCGCTACCGCGTAGCTGACCGCGCCCGCCGCGAGCAAGGCCAGCGCGAGTACCAACGCGTACCAAGCCGTCAGCCGCACGCGGATCGAATGGAGGCTCACCGCGCCTCCATGATGTAGCCCGACCCGCGCATGGTGTGGATCAGCGGCGTCGTACGGCCGCGGTCGACGATCCGCCGCAGCCGCCCGATGTAGACCTCGATCAGGTTCGAGAAGGGGTCGAAGGTTTCGTTCCAGACATGCTCCGCGATCTCCTCACGTCCGATGACGCGCCCGGCGTTCACAGCGAGGTACTCGAGCAGGCCGTACTCCTTCGTCGTCAACACGAGCTCCTCGGCGCCGCGCATGACGCGATGCGAGCGCGTGTCGATGCGCAGGTCGTCAATCTCGATCAGCGGCGCATGCGGCGCCCCGCGGCGCCGCATGAGTGCGCGCAGCCGCGCCAGCAGTTCCGCGAATTCGAACGGCTTCACCAGGTAGTCGTCCGCGCCGGCGTCGAGCCCCTCGACCCTGTTGCGCACCGCATCGCGCGCCGTGAGCATCAGGATCGGCGTCTCCACCCCGCCTCGGCGCAACGCGCGACAGACGTCGAGCCCGTCCGGCCGGGGAATCATGACGTCGAGCACGATGGCGTCATACGGAGTCGTCAGCGCCCGCTCGATCGCCTCGTCCCCCGTTCCCGCGCGATCGACGGCATACGCCTGCTCCCCGAGCCCGCGCGTAATGAACCGCGCCATATCGGGATCGTCTTCGACGACCAGGACACGCATGGTTGCATCGTAGCGTCTTGTCATATCGAGCCGGCGCCGGTAGCCGCAGAGCGCGAACCATTCGTGCCCCTCTCCCCACCCTCCGGCCGGGGCGAGGGGACCGATTCAGCCACCTCGGACACACTCCCGGACGAGCTACCGTGCGAGGCCGAAATCACTTTGAATCAAGGCCATTTTGGTCGCCTGGCTGAGGCCACCACCCATCCCCCGGTTTATTCAGCGTTTAGGCGCGCGCTGTGAAACTGCCGGGCGCGCATGCCCTGGAGTGCCGTGTTGACAATCTTTCTTGCGATGCAGAGCGCCGTGCCTCCGCAGCCGGAACCGCAACCGCCCGCGCCGGTCGTGGCGACGGAAAGCGCGCAGCCGTTGTCGCTGGCGGACGCCGCTCAGCGCGCGCTGCAGCAGGCGTCGGTGTATCAGCAGGCATTGGACGACGAGCGGATCGCGGCGCTCGACGTGACGCAGGCACGTGCCGCGTTGCTGCCGAAGATTCGCAACATCAGCACCGTCACGTTCAACAAGCCGCTGACGGCGCACTCCACCGATCCGTCGTTCATCGCGCAGAACGCGCCGCGGGAGTATCAGTCGATCGTCGGTGCTGAAGGGTCGCTCGACTTCGGGTTGCGCGCCGCCGTCCGTAGGAGCCGTGAGCTGCTCGCGGCGGCGCACGCGGGAACCGAGGTCGCGCGGCGCGAGCTCCTCCGCTCCGTTCGCGAGTCGTACTTCGGCTTGGCGCTCGCCACGGCGAAGCGACATAGCGCGGAAGAGTCATTGAAGGCGGCCGAAGAATTCGAGCATGTCACCACGCTGCAGCACGAGTACGGCGAGGCGCCGGACGTCGACGTCATCCGCGCGCGGCTGCAGACCTCGCAGCGCCGCGACGACCTCGAACAGGCGCGGACGCAGGAGATCATCGCCGCGGCGGCGCTGCGCGTCTTTGCCGGCTATCAACCCGCCGAGGTGATCGCGGTGTCGCAGTTGACGCCGGAGCCGTCCGCGACCGACGTCGAGCACCTCACGCCCGTCTCCATCATGCAGCGGCCGCAGCTCGTCCAAGCTGCCGCGCAGCAGCGCGCGGCGCACGAGGACGTCGGCGTGGCGCGCGGAGACCGCTTGCCGTCGCTCACATACTCGGCGGACGAAGGCTTCGACTCGCCATCGCTGCAGCCCGACGTCATCCGCCAGCATTCCGGCTACCTCCTGACCGCGTCGCTGCGCGTTCCGATCTTCGACTGGGGGGCGGCGAAGGCGCGGCAGCGGCAGGCGGAGATCCGCGAGGAGTCGGCGACGCGCCAGCTCACGCTCGTCCGGCGCGACGTCGAGCAGTTGGACTTCCAGGCGCGCGAGGCGGCGCTCTCCGCCGTGCGCCGGGCGGCGAATGCCCGGGCTGCCGTCGCCGACGCGCAACGTAACGTCGACATCTCGATCGCCCGCTACCGTGCGGGCGAAGCACCGATTACCGAGGTGACCGACGCGCTCACCTTGCTGGCGCAGCAGCGGCTCAATCTGCAGCAGGCGCTCTTCGACTTCGAAGTCGCGCGCGCGCAACTTCAGGAGGCGGCAGGGCCATGAATAGAGACTGGAAACGACTGCTCGTACTGGCGCTTCTATTCGCCGCCTGTCATGGCGCTGAATCCGAGAAAGAGGCGGTTCCGGTCGTCAGCGTCCGCGTCGCGAAGGCGGAAGTCGGCACGATCGCGCAGCCGATCGATCTGGTGGGGACGATCACCGCGCGTCGCGAGGCGACCGTGAGCTCCAAGATCAACGGACAGATCGCACAGATGCCGCTGCTGAAGAACCGCACCGTCCGCGCCGGCGAACTGCTGGCGCAGGTCGAGGCGCGCGACCTCACGGCGCAGCGCGCCGAGGCCGCGTCGGCGGTGACGACCGCGAAAGACGCCGTCGCGCCCGCCGCGGCGGCGCTGGAGAACGCGCGCCGCGTGTACGAACGGCGGCAGGGGTTGTACGCGAAGGGCGGCATCTCGAAGAAGGACCTCGAGTCGTCGCAGCTCGACGTTGCCAACGCCGCCGGCGCGCTCAAGACCGCGAACAGCAAGATCGGCGAGGCCGCCAATCACCTCGGGTCGCTCGATGCGCAGCTTAGCTACGCCGAGGTCCGCGCCCCGTTCGACGGCGTGGTCACCGATCAATTCGCGTATCAGGGCGACTTCGCCACCGCCGGCAACAAACTCCTGACCATCGCCGACGCCTCGACCGTGATCGTCAAGGCGCCGCTTTCCGACGACGCGGCCGCACGCGTCCATCCCGGCGACGCGGCCACCGTCATGCCGGACGATCTCCCCGGCGTCACGCTGCAGTCGGCGGTCACGCTCGTCGGCCGCTCCGCCGATCCGCAGAGCCGTGCCGTCGAAGTGTGGGTCACGCTGCCGAATCCCGATGGCCGTCTGCGTCCGAACGCCGCGGCGCACGTCACCATCGCCAGCAGTGCGGCCGCGAACGCCGTCATCGTCCCGACGGCCGCCGTGACGCTCGACGCGACGAACGCCAACGCCGGCACCGTCATCGTTGTCGACGCTCAGTCAGTCGCGAACGAGGTACACGTCACCATCGGCGCGCATGACCGGCAGCGGACGCAGATCGTGTCGGGACTGCACGGTGGCGAGACCGTAGTGATCGAAGGCAACTACGGCCTCCCCGACAAGACGAAGGTCACGGTCGCGCAATGAACCTCGGCCGCGTCGTTTCGCGCCACTCGCGCGCGGTGCTGCTGGTGATCGCGCTGCTCTCAATCGCCGGCGTCGTGGCCCTCTTCCGCATCCCGCGCGCGCTCTTTCCGCAGACCGACTTCCCGCGCATCATCATCGTGGCCGACAACGGCGTCGCTCCCGCGCAGCAGACCCTCGTGAGCGTGACGCGCCCCATCGAGGAGGCCATGAGCGGCATCCCGGGCATTGCCCGCATCCGCTCGATCACCGCACGCGGTTCGAGCGAGATCGATCTCTTCTTCGACTGGCGGGCCAACATGCAGCAGGTGCTGCAGCTCGTGCAGACGAAGACTTCGTCACTGTCGGGACAGCTCCCGCCCGGCGCAACGTTCGACCGCGTCGAGCGGCTCACCTTCGCCGTTTTCCCGATCGTCGGCTACAGCGTAACTTCGCCGAAGCGCGATCCCGGCACGCTGCGCAACCTCGCCGACGTCATCATCCGGCCGCCGCTGGCGCGCATCGCCGGCGTGGCGCGTGTGTCGGTGGACGGCGGACAGATGCGCGAGTACCACGTCCTCGTCGACCGCACGCGCCTCGAGGCGCGCGGGCTGTCGCTGCAACAGGTCGGCGACGCCATCAAGAACGCGAACGTGATCCTCAGTCCCGGCCTGATCAACGAGAACCATCAACTGGAGCTGGCGCTCGTCAGCGGCCAGGCCTCCACGCCCGACGATGTGGCGGCGTTGGTGGTCGCAAACGTCAACGGCGTGCCGGTGCGCGTCAGCGACGTCGCCAACGTGCAGCCGGGACTGGAGCCGCGCTTCACGATCGTCACCGCCGACGGACGACCCGCGGCGCTCGTTAACGTCCTACGCCAGCCGACCGCGAACATCGTCTCGGTAGTGGACGAAGTGAAGAAAACGCTCGACAGCCTCAAGTCGCAGCTGCCGCCCGACGTCGAGATCAAGCCCTTCTACGATCAGTCGATTCTCGTGCGTAGCTCGGTCGGCTCGGTGCGCGACGCGATCCTCATCGGTCTCATCCTCTCCGTCCTGATCCTGTACGGATTCCTGCGCAACTGGGGGACGACGCTCGTCGCCACGCTGGTCATCCCGGTAACGGTGCTGATCACGTTCGTGGCGATGTGGATCGTCGGGCTGTCGTTCGACCTCATGACCCTCGGCGGCGTGGCCGCGGCGATCGGCCTCGTCATCGACGACGCCATCGTGGTCGTCGAGAACATCTACACCCACATGGCGCGCGGCCAGGGCCGCGCCGAGGCGGTGCACAGCGCGGTCGCCGAGATCTCCGGCCCGATCATCGGCTCGACCATCACGCCGGTGGTCGTCTTCCTTCCGCTCGCGCTGCTCACCGGCATCACCGGAGTCTTTTTCCGTTCGCTGGCGCTGACCATGAGCGTGGCGCTCCTGACGTCGCTCGTGCTGGCGCTGACCTTCACGCCGGTCGTCGCAGAGCGCTTCATACGCATTCCGGCGCATGAGAAAGGCGATGAGAAAGGGGAGGATGAAGAGCATCACGGGCCGCTGCTCCGGCGGCTGATCGATGCCTACGAGTGGATCCTGGCGCACGCGCTGCGGCGCACGGGCATCGTGTTCATCATCATCATCGCTGTCGCCGCGCTTTCATACGTCGCCTACCGCTTCCTCGGCTCGGAGTTCCTGCCCGAGTTCGACGAGCACGGTTTCATCCTCGACTACGTCGCTCCGCCCGGCGCGTCACTCGACGAAACTGATCGGATGCTCCGCCACGTCGAGCAGATGTTGAAAGCGACGCCGGAGATCGAGAGCTATTCGCGGCGCACCGGGCTGCAACTCGGCCTCGCGGGCGTCACCGAGCCCAACACGGGCGACTTCGCGGTGAAGGTGAAGGAATCGGCGACGACGGACGACGTCACATCGGCGCTGCGCAAGAAGATCGAGAGTAGCGAGCCGGCGCTGCGCGTCGAGTTCCTTGGCATCCTCTCCGACTTGATCGGCGATCTGGTCAGCTCCCCCTCGCCGATCGAGATCCGCCTCTTCAGCGAAGATCCCGCCGCGCTGCGCCGGACGGCGGACCAGGTGGCCGGCGTCATCGGCAAGATCGATGGCGTGGTTGACGTGTTCAACGGCATCGTGGTCAGCGGTCCCGCGGTGACGTTCCGCGTCGATCCGCAGCGCGCTGCGCTGTTCGGACTTACGGCGAACGACGTGAACGAGGCGCTCACCGTTGCGCTCAACGGCGACGTCGTCTCCAACGTGATCGAGCATGGCCGCTCGGTCGGTGTACGGGTGTGGCTGGCCGGCCCGCCGCGGCAGCTCGACGAGTTGCGCGCCCTCCCGCTCCGCTCGCCGGTTACCAACGGCACCGTGCGTATCAGCCAGATCGCCTCCGTCGACTACGACGCCGGCCAGACCGAGATCGATCGCGACGGCTTGCGCCAGACCGTCGCGGTTACCGCCCGTCTCGAAGGCCGCGACCTGGGGTCAGCCATTCGCGACATCCAGGCGCAGATGGCGCGTCAGGTTCACCTCCCCGCCGGGATGACGGTCGAATACGGCGGCCTCTATCAGGAGCAGCAGGCGTCGTTCCGCGAGCTGCTCATCGCGTTGGCGCTGGCCGTGGCGCTCGTTTTCATCGTGCTGGTGATCGAGTTCCGTTCGTTCACCCATCCGACCGCCATCGTCTGCGGCGCGGTGCTTGCCCTCTCCGGCAGCGTCGGCGCGCTGCTGCTCACGCACACGACGCTCAACGTCGTCTCGATGATGGGGATGATCATGATCGTCGGCATCGTCTCCAAGAACGGCATCCTGATGCTCGACACGGTAGAGGATCACCTGCGCAGCGGCGTCGATCTCGCGACCGCCCTCCGCGCGTCCGGCCGGAGGAGGTTCCGTCCGGTGCTCATGACCTCCCTCGCCGCCATGCTCGGAATGCTGCCGCTGGCGGTCGCACTCGGGTCGGGCTCGGAGCTCCTCCAGCCGCTGGCGATCTGCGTCATCGGGGGACTGTTGTTCGCACTCGTCCTCTCGCTGGTCGTGACGCCGACCGTTTTCGCCGTCCTTCACCGCGGCGATCGCCCACCTGCGACGTGAGCTATCCTCAGCGTCATCCAAATGGATGTATTCGACGCCATCCAACGCGCGCTGCGCGGCGAGCCGACGGAAGGATTCGCGATGCTCCTGCCGCCGCCCGTCGCGACGCTGATCGGTTTCGAGGCGGTGCACGCCGAGCGCGGGTCGGCCGTCTTCCGCCTCGACGCGCGCCGCGACAAACACGCGAACCCGATGGGGACCGTCCACGGCGGAATCCTCTGCGACGTCGCCGACGCCGCGATGGGGATGGCGTGCGCGACCCTCCTCCAGCTCGGCGAGTCCTTCACCACCATCGAGCTCCACATGACCTACCTCCGCCCCGTGCTCGACGCCCACCTCGAAGCCCGCGCCCGCGTCGTCCACAGCGGCCGAACCCTCGTCTACCTCGAGTGCGACCTCGTTTCGCTCCCCGAGGAAAAGCTCGTCGCGAAAGCGACCAGTACCTGCACGGTACTGCGCGGCGAGCAGGCGAAGGGGCGATGACCGCGAACATCGCCGATCGACTCTAGGTCCGGCCAGTCCCTCATCTCGCGAAATACCCCCCTGTATTTTTTTCGCCCTCTCCGCGACTCACTCGACGGGTAGCAAGTCGCAATCAACCCAACGAAAGAAGGAGAGTGCAATGAAACGTTTTCTGATGTCTTCCCTCGTTATCGCGGCGCTGGCGTTCGGTACGTCCGCGTTCGCGGCCACCAATAGCGCCACGCTCACCGTCACGGGCACGATCGACAGTTCGATCAGCTTGACGGTGGAATCGGCTGGCGGAACGACCAGCGGCACCGGGACCGCCGCCGCGACGTCGGCCCTCGGCTCGATCAGCAAGTACGGGTCGGCGCCGACCGGCTTCACGCTCGCGCGCGGCGCGTCGAACTGGACGCTCTCGTCCACCGTCGGCGTGCAGGTCGACAAGGCGAACCTGACCAGCACCGACTACACGCTGACCGCCCAGCTCGGGTCCGCACCCGCTTCGGGCGTCGCGTGGAAGCTCAACGGCTCGACGCTTTCCGACAGCGCCGCCACGACACTGACGAGCACCGGCACCTACGGATCGACCGGCTCGTACTCGTGGGACATCGTCGTCGCCGACAGCGCCGCTGCCGCCGCGATCGACAACACGATCAACTTCACGGCCACCTCGAACTAACCACGCCATGCGACAGGCTAACGCCATCGCGATGCTGCTCGCGCTGACTCTAAGCGCGGGCAGCATCGCTCTCGCCGCCCCGCGCCGCCGCGCGGTCGCGCCGGTCCAGGACGAGCTGACGATCACCTTCGTCTCCCGCGCCGGCCTTCTCGACCTCGGCAGCGTGTCGCACACCGCGCGGAACGACAAGCGGGATCGGACGATGCGGAGCGAGACGATCCAGATCCGCATCGACCGGCGCACCGGCAGCCGCGGATCGGCATCTCTGCGGGCCTTCGTCGCGGCGCCCGACGCCCGCTGTTCCATCCGGGTCGATGGGCAGCTTCTCGGTGCCGCGCCGATCGTCATCGACCCGCAGATTCCGATCGGAGCCGTGACTTCGCACCGGATCGACATCGAAGTGCCGGTGACGGCGGCCGAGGGGCCGCTCAACACCGCGATCGGGTGGGAAGCCTCGACCAACTAGGAGCTGATGAACATGATGCGACGACTGATCGTCCTACTCATTCTCGGCCTCGCCGCAGCAGCGCACGCGAGCACTGGTGCGCTGTCGGTCACGCCCGCCGTCATCATGCTGCGCGGCGAAGCGGGGCAAAGCACGACGCAGCGGATGCTGCTGACCAACGGTACCTCGCGACCATTCTCGTTCGAGCTCGTGGCGGAGGACGTGGTCGTCCACAACGGAAAGCGCGTCCTCGTGCCGGCAGGGGAGACAGACGGAAGCATCGCCGCCACGGCTGTCTTCTCGCAACGCAGCGTCACCATCGCCGCCGGACAGACGGCCGGCGTCGACGTCACGGTGACGATCCCGCCGCGCACGACCGTCCGCGCGGTCACGGCGCTCTTCCACGGCAAGGACCGCATCGTGCGCGGCAACACCGCGATGACGGCGTCGCTTGGAACGTTGATGACGTTCGCGCTGTCTGACTCGATCGCCTTCGATGCCGGCGCACCTTCGATCACGCCGCAGAGTGCGACGTCAAATGCGGCCTTCACGCAGCCGTTCGTCAACAACGGAACGGAACCATTCGTCGCGAAAGGAATCGCGGCGATCCTCGATGGCCAGGGACGACTGGTCGGCAAGGCGCCGTTCGAATCGCGCCGCGTTCTGCCGGGCGAGAACGTCGTCCTCCACGGCGAGTTCGCGGGCGAGCTCGCGGCCGGCCGTTACCGCGTGCTCCTCACCTGCGATGCCGGCGGCAAAGTCGTCACGCGCAACGCCGAGATGGTGATCCGGTGAAACGGGCTCTCTGCGTCATCGCCGCATTCCTCCTTGCCGGAGGGGCGCTTGCGGCGGATCTCACCGTCACGGCGGGTGAGTCCCGGCAGCTTCTGACGCCGGCAGTCACGGCCGCCTACGCGGTCGACGGCTCGATCGCGGAGGCTTCGTCACACAGCGGCGTCGTGACCATCTCCGGAAAGAGTCCCGGCACAACGCGGGTCGTCATCGTGACGATGGAAGATACCCGGACGATCGACGTGGTCGTCGTCGCCCGAGTCTCAGCCGCACCGATCGCAGAGGCGAAGCCGCCAGCCGCGATGGCGGAGACGCGTTACAGCAGCAGCACGCGCCAGGCGACGACGATCATCGACGCGACCAGCGGAGACGACAAACGGCGCACGGAAGTTCACGTCATGAACGTGAATCAGCCGAGGGCGTCGTTCCCATCGGCCTCGTACTCCATCGTCACTCCTTCGCGCCGCATCACCTTCTTCGACCGCCCGGTCGACAACTCGCCACTCACCCTCTCGCGGACCAACGTGCGCGGCTTCCACCTCGAAAGCGACACATGGCGCATCCACGCCGGATACACAGGAGCCGCGTTCTACGACGGGCTCGTTCTCCCCGTGCAGCGCGAGATGGTCTTCGGCGCCTCCTACGTGCAACGCATATCGCCGGTGCTCCGGCTGATGCCGAGTGTTTTCTTCTATCCGAGCCGCAACGCCGCGGAGGACCGCCGCGGCGTAGTCGCATCGCTGCTCGCCGAGTACGGCGACAGCGACCTCCTGCGCGCTCGGGGCGAAATCGGCATCAGCCGCGGCCTCGGCGGAGCGTTTCAGCTCTCGACAGATCGCGGAGCGAGCCAGCTCCGCGCCGACGTTCGCTACGAGCCGCGCCGTTTTGCGGGCGCGGGGCCGAGCGACCTTCACGGCTTCTATTCGGATGCGTCGTGGAGCGGCCGTTTCGGAAACCGCGTCAGCGCGATCGTCGACGCCTCCGCGAATCACTACATCCTGCCGCACTTCGAGCAGCGCAGCGCGACGTCGAACGCCGAGGTGCGGTATCGCGCCACCAAGTCGCTCTCGTTCCTCGGCGGCATGAACTACGGCGACTTCCGAGCGATCGTACCGAGCGGCGCGTCGACGCGAAGCCTCGTTCTTCCCGCCGGCGTGGCGCTCGACTTCGCGCACGGCGGCCTCACGGCACTGGCACGCTTCGGCGACTCGTCTTCTTCTTCGTCGACGCAGGGCTTCCGCTTCACCGGGCGAGTCTCGGGCGGCGGTTTCTTCGCGACCGCCTACGTCGATCGGCAGAGCGAGGCGCCGACCCTCCAGCTCATCTACCGTGAACGACCCGACCTCGCGCTCGCCCTGGAGCAATTGGGATTGACTGCCGAGTCACCGCAAGACATCGCGCGCCTGCTCCGCGACAACGCAGCGCTCTTCAACCTCGGGTTCATCGAAGGGGCGACGGTGGACCTTTCCCTTCTCCGCACGCAGGCGGGGCTGGAGCTAGCGTGGCTTTCCAATTCGTCGGCCCGTCACCAGCTCCGTCTGCGCCTCCTCCACGACCGGGCCGAGCGCGTTGCCTTTGCGACGACCTCGAACATTGCGACCCTCTCGTACTCGCGTCGCATCACGGACACGACGGACATTCAGGCGTCGCTCTCGACCTGGACCACGAAGACCGGCGTCGCATCCTCGACGCGCGACCGCTCGGTCGACATCGGTATCCGGAAACGTTTCGACGAGATGCCTTCCCTCGGCAGCGGCTCGATCAGCGGGACCGTATTCGCTGACGAGGAGATGCGCGGCGAGCGGAGGGCGGATGGCGGCGGTCTCTCCGGCGTCGAAGTGCGGCTGGATGGCGGGCGCAGCTCGACCACCGACGCGGGCGGACGCTACGGATTCAGCGGCGTCTCGAAGGGGATGCACCGCGTTGCAGCGCAGCTCCCGTCGCTAGCGTCCTACTTCACCACCGCTTCGAACAGCGAGGTGAAGGCAGGCGAGGTCGTCGATTTCGGGATCGCGAACACGCCCGCGCGCATGATCGGGAGCATCGTCAGCGACGCCGGCGTCGGTGTCGGTGGCATCGTCGTCGTGCTGGCGCAAGGCGACCGTCGGATCACCGCGACGTCTGGTGCGGACGGGCATTTCTCCATCGCCGTTCCTCCCGGCGAGTGGCGCGCGTCGATCGATCGCGACTCACTTCCGAGCACTTACACGGATGCAGGCGGCGAGATGCCGATCGCGCTCGATCGCGGTACGCCGAAGACGGTTGGCTTCAGTGTGACCGCCATTCGCTCCATCGCCGGGCGCCTCGCCCATCGGGGAGAGGTGGAAGTAGTCGAGCTCCATCGCCGCGTCGCGACTGACGCCGAAGGAAACTTCCTCTTCCGGTCGATGCCTGCCGGAACGTACACGCTGAAAAGCGGCAGCCGTTCGACGCGGGTCGTCCTTTCGAAAGAGCCGGTCAGCGTAAAGGTGTCCGGAAACTGGACACTTGACTGATCGCCGGACGGGGTGTGAATCGCTTCGAATCGCGTAACCATCGACACATCAGCGACTTGGCCGTTCAGGCATGGTGGCGCCGCCCTTGATCTAGAGCAGGCGCATGCAGAGAGTCTTGGTAGTCGATGACGACCCCGTGATAGTCGAAGCGCTCGTGACGTCGCTCAGCCTCGAAGAGTTCGACGTCGTTGGAGTGCACGACCGCGCTGCCGCCGAGGAGCGGATCGCGAGCGAGTTCTTCCCGATCATCCTCACCGACCTGCGGATGCGGGCGGAAGACGACGGGCTGCAGTTGCTCGACGCCGTGGCGCGGCTCAGCCCCCGCTCGCGCGTGGCGACGATGACGGCGTACGCGGCGCCGGGGATGGAGCAGGAGATCCTCTCTCGCGGTGCAGCGCTCGTCCTCTTCAAGCCCTTCAACGTTTTCGAGACGGCGCGGGTGCTGCGCGAAATGCTCGCCGCCATCGAGCATGTCGCGCCCGCGTCGGACGCCGACATCGAGACGCTGTACACAAGCTCCCTGCCGTTGCTTTTCGGGATCGCGCGGAAGCGTTTCGGCCTCGACCGCGACGACGCCGAGGAGCTCGTACAGGAGAGCTGGTGCCTCTTCCTCGAACAGCGCGCCAAGGTGATGCAGCCGCGCGCCTGGCTGGCGGGAACGATCGCGAACCTCTGCCGGCAGCAGATCACGCGCCGCGTGAAGTCTCGCGCCGAAGTCCGTGCCGAGGATGCGCCGGAGCTCGCGTACGAAGTCGCCGCGGACGCCGTGCTGATCGTGGGACAACTGCTCGAGCGCGTCGACGAACGGACGCGCGCACTCGCGGAGCTCATCGGCATTGAGCGGCTCTCGTACGATGAGGTCAGCACCGCCCTCCGCATCCCCCTCGGCTCCGTCGGTCCGCTCTACATCCGCGCCCGCAAGAGGATGCGCGCGATGCTCTCAAACTGACGTCAGCCGATTGATCGCCGAGATCAGCGCGTCGATGTCGTACGGCTTGGTGAGAATGACGACGTTGCTGCGCGTCAGGTGGGGCTCCAGTCGCCGTTCGCCGCCTTGCCCGGTCGAGAAGATGACCGGGAGTTGCGGATGCGCGGCGGCGATCTGCTCGAATACCTTCGTCCCGTCCATGTCGGGCAGCCCGACGTCGAGGAGCACCACGTTCGGTGAGACGCGTTCGATCGCAGCGGCGACGTCGCTGCCGCGGTTCACCACGTCGACGGCGAAATTCTCCTCCTGCAGCAGGAGCGCAATTCCGATGGCGACGTCGGCGTCGTCTTCCACGACGATCACGCGGCGCTTCGCCGCCTTGTCGTGAATCCGCTTCGGAACATTCCCCTCCGCGAGCGGAAGGAAGATGTGGAACCGAGCCCCTTGACCCACTTCGCTCTCGAGGAAGATCAGGCCGCCGTGGCGTTTCACCATCTGGTGCGCGATCGCGAGCCCGAGGCCCGTGCCGTTGCGTTTCGTGGTGAAGAGCGGCTCAAAAATGCGCGGCCGGATCTCGGCTGGAATCCCTGGCCCCTCGTCCTCGACGACCAGGTGCGCAAATCTTTCGACCTGCGGCACGGCGCCGAAGCCGAACTGCGTACCCGGCTCCTCGCACAGCATCCGCAGCGTGACGGAGCCGCCGTTTGGCATCGCGTCACGCGCATTGACGACCAGATCGGTGATCGTCTGGTGCAACTGGCCGATGTCGGCGCGTGCGCGAAGCTTGTGATCGTTCGCATCGAGCGTGAACGTGATGCGCGGGCCGAGCAACGCGCCGAACTGCTGCGCCAACGCCTGCCCCCAGTTCCACAACTGCACCGGCTCGAAGAGCGGCTCGGGCGGATTCGCAAACCGCGCGATGTCGTCCGTGATGCGGCGTCCGCGGGCGATCGCCGTCGACATGTGATCGAGGGCGCTGATCCTCCGCTCGAAGGCGAGGTCCGGCCGCCTGAGGACCTCGACGAATGGCGAGATCCCCATCAGCACGTTGTTGAATTCGTGAGCCAGCGTGGCAGCGAGGCGCCCGAGGGTCGCGACGCGGTTCGCTTTCTCGATCTGCTCCTCCAGCCGCCGCCGCTCGGCGGTGGCGTTCGCTCGTTCCATCGCCTCGGCAGCCGCGTTCGCGAGCGCCTGCACGAAACGGGCATCGGAGTCAGTGAAGCGCCGCGGTGTGCGGCTCTGGGCGGTGACGACCCCGAAGAGAGTGCTCTCGCCGCGCACCTCCGCGGCGATCCCGCTCGCGATTCCCGCCTCCGCGAACTGTGCGTGGAAGTGGATACGCGTATCGGTCGCGAAGTCGGTGACAATCACCGGCCCGCCATGGAGCGCCGTGTAACCGGAGAGCGTCGATTCGTCGCCTGGGATCAGCGAGTCGTCCGCGACCCACCAGCGGCCGGCCCCGCGGTGGAACAGTTTAGATTCCGCGTCGTATTCGAGATACGTCGCGTAGTCGACGTCGAGGCGTGCCTGAACGACGTCGCACATGTGCTCGAGCAGCTCCCTCGTGATGCCCAGGAGCGCGAAGCGGCCGAACTGCGCGATGGCGACGTGCTGCGCGGCGCGGTTCCGCAACTCATCCTCGGCAAGGCGGCGCCCGACCGCCTGCCCCAGCAGGTTCGCGACGGCGGTGAGGAAGTGCACCTCGTCCGCGCGGAGAGGGTGCGCCGCCGTGACGGCGAGCAGCCCCGCCGGCCCATCCATCCCGGCAACCACCAGGAGCGCGCTCTTGTCGCGGATCGACGACTGGCTGTTCTGTATCCGCGAGCGGACGACGTCCTCGGAGAAGAGTTGTTCGCCGTAACTCTCCGCAAGCGCGATCGAGCCGCGTTTCGGCACGAGCCAGATCGCTGCCCCTCGGACTTCGAGGACGCGAACGATCATCGTCACGGCGTCGGCGCTGAGATCGGCCATCGGACGGCCGCCCAGCGCCTCACCGCTCAGACTTGCAAGCGATTCCTGCTCGGCGGAATGCCGCCGCAGGCGTTCTTCGACATGATTTTCCAATCGGCACGTTCACCTTGATGGGGGGACGATATGCCCATCAAACATGGAGTGCCGGAAATAAAGAGAAACACCCCCTCCCCCCCTGCCAATGTTTACGACTTTGGCAAGCGTGCGTAGAGCGTGGAGGGGCTGATCTTCAACTGCCGCGCGGCTTTCCGGACATTGTCTCCGGCAGCTTTCACGGCGGCGACGACGTACTTCGTCATGACGTCGTCGAGCGGCTCGATCTCCCATTCCTCGGAAGGGAACGCGCCGCTCTTCGGAGCGGTCGCACCAGCCTCGATGATGAGATCGTCCGTGCGGATCTCGTCACCGTGAAGCGTGAGCAACGCGCGCTCGAGGACGTTCCGCAGCTCGCGCACGTTCCCCGGCCACGGATACGACTGCAGCTTCTTCATCGCGTGCGGGCTGACTTTCGGCATGCGCCGGCCGATCTCTTTCGTCAGCGCGCGGAGCATCACTTCGACGAGGATCGGAACGTCTTCGAGCCGTTCGCGCAGCGGCGGCATCCGGATACGGACGACGTTCAGCCGGTAATAAAGGTCGCCGCGGAAGCGGCCGGCGCCGACTTCCGACTTCAGGTCGCGGTTCGTGGCGGCGATCAGCCGGAAATCGGCCTTCAGATCGCGCACGCCGCCGACGCGGCGAAACCGTTTGTCTTCGAGCGCCTTCAGCACGCGTGCCTGCACCGTGATCTCCATCTCGCCGATCTCGTCGAGGAAGAGCGAGCCGTCTCCCGCGATCTCGAAGAGGCCCGGCTTCGTGCTCATCGCATTCGTGAATGCGCCGCGCTCGTGGCCGAACAGCTCCGACTCCAGGAGCTCCTTCGAGAGGCCGGCGCAATTGAGGTCGACGAACGGTGCGCGCGCGCGGGGCGAACGCTCGTGAATGATCTTCGCGAGGACGCCTTTGCCCGTCCCCGACTCTCCTTCGATGAGCACGGACGAGGGCGCGCGCGCGATGTCGTCGATCATCTCGTTCAGCCGCTTGATCTCCGGCGACATGCCGGGAAGGCTGGCAGTGCCCGACGCGCCGGCGCGCCGCAGCGCCATGATCTCGCGGTTCCGCTCCGCGACCTGCGACGCCTGCGCGAGCGCAACGTCGAGCGTCTTGTAGTCGAACGGCTTCTGCAGGAACGTTCCGGCGCCCAGCTTCATCGCCTCCACGACCCGGTCGAATGTTCCGACGCCCGACATCATCACCACCTCGACCGTCTCCGCGTACATCTTGAACTGGTGGAGAAGATCGAGCCCGTAGGCGTCCGGTAACTGAACGTCGAGCACGACGACGTCGGGGGAAAACTCGCCGAACGCCACGATCGCGTCGCGGCCGGTGGTCGCCGTACGAACCTCCCAGTCGTCGCTGAGGAGCGCTTCCAGACCGGCAACGATCGTCGCATCGTCGTCGACGATGAGGATTCGGCCTCGACTGTCCGGCATTTGGCTGCCGATCATACGCCTGTCCAGATTCTGGACACGTCGTCCTGAACCGTAATACCGCTAAGTATAGGTGTGACTATCATTTATGTCTTGTACGCCCGTGGTGTGACGTTTGGACTAGAGGAGTCCCGAAAGAAGGAACACGACAATGACACCGCTCCTCGTCGCCGCCCTCGCCACCCAGCTCCACCTCGCTTCCATCTTCAGCCGTGGCGCCGCTCCGGCGCCGTCGTGCGGAATCACGACGGTCTCGTACCGTTTCGTCGGCACGCCCGGAACGCCCTTCCGTTATGAGGGCTCCGATTACCTGATTCCCGCCACCGGCTCGATCGAACTGCTCGCCGGGAAGCATACGACCGCATACGAACACGCCGGCCGTCAGCTCCCGCTCGAAGTCTGGCCGCGCGACGCATTCGGCACCCGCACCGTGCCGGTAGGACAGCAGCAGCCGGTGGCGCCGGAAGTGGCCGCTGCCTCAGCGACGGCGGTGCGCCAGTGACCGCCTTCATCCACACCACCATCGAAGACATGCGCGGCGGCCGCTCGAGCTGGCGCGTGCTGCTCACCGTCACCTTGCCGTCGTTCGCGATCGCATTCGGCGCCGCTCTCGTCGAATTCGCTCATTGAGGAGGCCCACCATGGAACATCAGAGAATCACCCTCGTTTTGCGCGGCGGTTCCCGCGACTGGGAGACGACCGACCTCGCCGGCACCTCGATCATGGCGATCGACGCGCTGGCCGAACTGACCGTCGCCGTCGTCGACCTCTCGGTGGCGCTCGACATCGAGCGAGTGATCCTCGATCAAGGCGCCACCGCCTCGCAGTTTCTCGATCTCCTGACCTCGCTGCCGCACGAGTTCGTCGGCGATGCCTTCATGATCCGCGAGGACGGCACTGCCTTCCTCTCCGCCATGGCGCGCGGCAATGGCCGCATGCTCTACACCCTCACCGCAACCGACGTCGATTTCTACCTCCAGGCCAACGGCCTAATCCCGTTCCACATCCCGTTCAACACCACACCAAGACTGCGCGTCGCGTAGCCAGAAGCGGAGAAGATGATGGGCGCCGTTGCATCGGTAGAAGAAAAGATCCGGGTACTGCGGGATCGCTTCGTTCAAGGCCTCGCGGTCCGTATCGTGACCATCGACGCGGAGCTCGGCGAGATGGCCGCCAACGGGAGCGCGGCCGCGCTGGAGCGCCACTTCCACACGCTGGCCGGAACGGCCGGCACATACGGCCTCGACCGGATCGCCGAGCTGGCCGCTCATGGCGAGGAAATCTGCAGCGATCCGATCGTCGACGCCGGCGCGATGCGGTCGCTGCACGCCATCGTCGCGGACCTGCGTGCCGCGATCGCCGCCGAAGCGACGCCGCCCGCCCTCAAGCTCGTGCCGCCGGAGGAGCCGGTGGAAACCGCCGCCGAGGCGATGCGGATCCTCTGCGTTGAAGACGATCCCGACCAGGTTGCGTACATCACGGCCATCCTCGAGGAAGCGGGTTACGAGACGGCGTGGACGAGCGACGCCGGGCAGTTCGACGGCGCGTTTGCCTCGTTTCGCCCCGACCTTCTGATCCTCGACGTCGGGCTTCCCGACGCCAGCGGGATCGACCTGGCTCGCGTCGTGCGCAACTCGCCGGGATCGGCGACGCTTCCGATCCTCTTCCTGACGCGCGACCGCGGGCTCGACACCCAGCTCGACGGCCTCCGCGCCGGCGGCGACGACTATCTCACGAAGCCAATCTCGGCCGCGCTGCTGCTGACGACGGTCGAGACGCGTATCGAGCGCGCGCGCCTCATGCGCTCGCTCATCGAGACGGACGGCCTCACCGGTCTACTCACGCAGTCCGCGTTCGAGCGCCAGCTCGAAAACGCGGTGATCGAGGAGCGGCGGGGAGAAGGGCCGTTCACGCTGGTCACCATCGACGTCGACGATTTCAAGTCGATCAACGACAACCACGGCCATGCCACCGGCGACCGAGCCCTCGCCGCCCTCGGATCGCTGCTCCGCCGCTCTGTACGCCGCACCGACGTGGTTGGCCGCTGCGGCGGCGACGAGCTCGCGTTTCTCCTACGCCGTGCCGGCGCCGGCACCTCCGAACGCCTCGCGAACGAGGTCCTCCGGGACTGCATCACGATGAGCAGGAAAGTTCCCGTCACGTTCAGCAGCGGCGTGGCGGAGCTGCATTCAGGCGAGAGCCTGGAGTCGTGGAAACAGCGCGCCGACGAGGCGATGTACGCCTCGAAGCACGCGGGCCGTGCAAGGGTCACGGTGGCGCCGTGAATACGATGCACCTCCTCTGCGCGCACGATCTCGAGGGACGCATCGTCTCGGTCAACGCCGCGGCCTGTCTGGCGCTGGAGATGGATGCCGGGGAGCTCTCCGCAAAGAACGTCCGCGACATCCTGACCGCCGAGGGGGCGTCGTCCTTCGATCTATACCTCGACACCGTCGTCACGCACGGCGTGGCCCGCGGAATGATGTCGGTCGTTACGAGACGTGGAAACGTGCGGGTGTGGCAGTACGAGAACCGGCTCGAGGGAAACCTGATCCAGGGCACCGCGCTCGACGTCACGGAGACCGCTCTCGAGCTCCGGAAAGTCAAAGAGAGCGAGCAGCTCTTCCGCTCGATCGTCGAGAACGCCTCGGACGTCATCGCGGTCCTCACTCCACAGAGCGTCATCCGCTACCACAACCCCGCCATGGAGCGGACGCTCGGTCATTACAGCAAGGATCTGATCGGATCGGCACTGCTCGACTTCGTCCATGGGCAGGACGTCGAACGGATGCGCGAGTTCTTCTCGCGCCAGGCCGGCGTGCCGGCGGCGTCGTACACCGCCGAGGTCAAGCTGCGGCGCGCGGACGGAACGTTCCGCTCCTTTGAGGTCGCGACCCGCAACATCGTCCGCGCCGGACAGGTCGAGGCGACCATCCTCAACGCTCGCGACGTCACCGAGCGCCGCCTCCTGGAATGGCAGCTCGAGCAGGCAAACCGCGTCAACAGCCTCGGCAGGCTCGCGGCGACCGTGGCACACGAGTTCAACAACGTTCTGATGGGGATTCAGCCGTTCGCCGAACTGCTGGAGCGCCCGACGATCTCCAGCGAGATGCTCGTCAAGTGCGCCCGGCACATCGGCAACTCCATCCAGCGCGGAAAGACCGTCGCTCTCGAGATCCTGCGATTCACGCAGCCCTCGGCGCCGGAGCCGAAACCGCTGCGCGTCGTCGAGTGGCTCTCCCGCCTCATCCCCGAGATCGAAGGGCAATGCGACAACTCGATCGCGGTCACGTTCGAGCACTCCGGCGCGTTGCCGGCCGTGATGGCCGATGGCGGCCAGATCGCGCAGGTGATCACGAACCTGGCGAACAACGCGCGCGACGCGATGCCGCACGGCGGCACCCTCACCCTCAGCGTCCGCGAGCCGGCGCCTGACGAGACCTTCGGGTTCGCCCTCGTCGAGCAGCCGGAGCGCTTCGTCCAGATCTCCGTGGCCGATTCCGGCACCGGAATCCGTCCCGACGTGATGGCCCACATCTTCGAGCCTCTCTTCACGACGAAAAAGAACGGCGGCACGGGTCTCGGCCTTGCCGTCGCGCACCAGGTGGTGCAGCGCCACGGCGGGACGATCTTCGCGGAGAGCGCGATCGGCTCCGGAACGGCCTTCCACATCTTTCTCCCGAAGATCGCCGCGGCGCCGGTGGCGACCCGGAAATGCCAGCACGCGCCGGCGCCGCTGCATCTGCATCGCGTCCTGATCGTCGACGATGAGGCGAGCGTCAGCGAAGGACTCTCGTCGATGCTCCAGATGGAAGGCCTCGAAGTGAGCTCCGTCGCCACCGGCTCGGAGGCGGAGGGGGCGATCCGGCGATGGAAGCCGGACGTGGTGCTCCTCGACATCGGCCTGCCCGACATGGATGGCGCCGCGCTCGGCGCAACACTCCGGAAGAAGATGACCGCGCTTCCGATCGTCTTCTGTACCGGCCACGGCGACCGTCGAAAGGCCCCGGCGGACGCGTACACGCGGTTCCTCCAGAAGCCTTTCACGATCGACGAGCTCCTCACCGAGATCGCGGCGTTGGAAGAGGGGAGGCAGCATTGACCAGGAACCGTCTGGCGCTGGTGATCGACGACGACGAGGCGCTGCGGGACCTGGTCCAGGTCCTGCTCGAGTCGCGCGATTTCGAAGTCGAGGCCGTGGCGGACGGGATTCACGCCACCGAGCTGACGAAGAACTACGACGTCATCGTGCTCGACATGAACATGCCGGTCTTCGGCGGCGCGCAGCTCGCCGACTACTGGAAGCTGACCGCGCCGGACGTATTGCGCCGCGTGGTCATCCTCAGCGGCTATTCGCGCAGGCGAACACCGCACCCGGAAGCGTTCGCCGTCCTTTCGAAGCCGTTCAACCACACCGAATTCATCAAGATCGTCGAGGAGTGTGCAAATCAATGAAACCCTGCCATCACTGCTACGCAAAGTTCGATGAAACCAATCTGAAGTGGTGCGACTGCGTGCGCCCCTTGCGGACGCTCGTCTGTCCGGAATGCAAGCGCTGCTTCTGCACCGCTCCGATTCCGTACAAGCGCGATTTCTGGGCCTCCGTGCCGCGCGCGATGAAAGAAGCGCCCGAACGCTTCCTCCACGATGGCGGCGCCTCCGGCTATCAGGCGTCTGACACTTTGGCGCCGGTGGTACTGGTCGTGGACGACGATGAGGCAATCCGCTCGCTCGTCGCCTGCCGGATCCGCCAGCTCGGGTACCGCGCCGTGACGACCGGCGATCCGCACCATGCGCTGATGCTGGCGCGCTCGCGCGAGGTCGCGATCATGCTCACCGACGCGTTGATGCCGCACATGGACGGCCGGGAGCTCTGCCTCCGCGTGAAGAATACGGAGGAAGGGGCGGCGAAGAAGGTGATCGTCATGACGTCGCTCTATCGCGCCCGCCGCTACGCCGACGAGGCGGTGCTCCGCTACAACGCCGACGCGTTCCTCACCAAGCCGATCGACTTCTCGGAGCTTAGCAACCTGCTCGCAGGCCTCGTCCCCCTCGCGCACGGAGCAGCCCTCGCCTCGTAGCTGTATTTTTCGCCGCCGCCCAGCGACTACACGGCATGAAGCCGATCATCATTGCCGCGTTGCTGGGGGCGGCGGTCGCGTCGAATGCACTCGCACAGAGCAACGACGAGCTTTCCAACCTCAGCGTCGAAGACCTCATGAAGGTCGAAGTGACGTCCGTGGCCCGGCGCGGCCAGCGCCTCTCCGAAACGGCGGCGGCCACCTTCGTCATCAGCGAGGAGGATATCCACCGCTCCGGCGCGACGAGCATCCCCGATCTACTCCGGATGGTTCCCGGCTTCGACGTCGCGCAAATCAACCGCAACCTCTGGGCCGTCAGCGCCCGCGGATTCAACGGCCGGTGGTCGAACAAGCTCCTCGTCCTGATCGACGGCCGCACCGTCTACTCCGAACTATTCGGCGGCGTCCGGTGGGACGTCCAGGACCTGCCGCGCTACGTCCGCCTCGACGCCCGCGTCGCCTGGCAGGCGAGGCCCGGTCTCGAGCTGAGCGTCAGCGGCCGGAACCTTGCCGGCGGTAGCCACCTCGAGTTTCGTGGCTTCGCTGAAAACGCGGCGCTGACGCCGGCATCGAGAACCATTGCGGGGATGATCCTGTGGCGGCGGTGAGCCGGTGCAGCGCGGCGCTGCTGCTGGCCGCATTGATCGCCGCTCACGCCGGGTCCGCGCCGGCGGCGAGCGACATCGCGGCCGGCGAATACCAGATCAAGGCCGCCTACCTGCATCACTTCGCGCAGTTCGTCGAGTGGCCGCAGAGCGTCCTCCCTCCCGGTGCACCGATCGTGATCGGCCTGGTCGGAGACGATCCCTTCGGCCGCGCCATTGACGAGATCGCGGGCAAGCATGCGAACGGCCACCCGCTCGTCATCCGCCATCTCCGCTGGAACGATCCGCTCGGCGGGTGCCAGATGATCTTCATCAGCTCGTCGGAGCTCGATCACCTCGGTGCGATCCTCCTTGCAGTGCGCGGCTTTTCGCTGCTCACCGTCGCGGACGTCGACAACTTTACGGAACGGGGCGGAATGATCGAGCTCATGACCGTCCAACACCGCGTCCTGTTCGACATCAACACCGAGGCAGCGGCCGAGGGGCACATGAAGATCAGCTCCAAACTGCTGCAGATTGCCCGCGCCGTCCGCGGGACGACGGAGTGACCATGACCTCTTATCGCCTCTCCATCCAACCCCGCCTCCGCCTGATCATCATGATCACGACCACCATCGTCCTGTTGCTTGCCGGTGCCGCTTCGGTCGTCGTCGATTTCATATCCCTGAGCCAAATCACCGGCCGGGACCTGAATACGCTCGCGAATGTCATCGCCATCGACAGCACCGCGCCGCTGACCTTCCGCGACCGCGATGCAGCGCGGGAAGTTCTCACCTCCCTACGCGCCAAGCCGAGCGTCGTGGAGGCCGCCATCTTCGACCGCACCGGTAAACCGTTCGTCACCTACTCGCGCCATGGAAGCTTCACTCCCGGCTCGCTCAGCGGTGTGATACGGACTTCTCACCCCTCCCACATCCAGGTCTTCACCGACGTCATCTTCGACGGCGAGAAGATCGGCACGCTCTACATCTCAGGCTCGCGCGACATGGTGAAGACGCGCCTGAAGCAATACGTCCTGATCCTCATCGGCATCCTCGCGATCACCCTGGCGATCGCGTTCGTTCTCTCGTCGAAGTTGCTGAAAATCGTCTCGCGTCCGATCGCCGAGCTCGCGAGCGTGGCGCGCGGCGTGACGCAGGACGACAACTACAGCCTGCGCGCGCCGGCGCCGGGGACGTCGGCGCCCGGCGAGATCGCCGACCTCGTCGCGGCCTTCAATCAGATGCTCGGCGAGGCCGAACGTCACAGGAATGAGCTCGAGCACCAGGTGCACGAGCGCACCGCGGAGCTGAGCGTCGTCCTCGATCGGAACCAGGCCATTCTCGACTCCGCCGGCGACGGGATCTTCGGCCTCGATCTCGACGGCATCGTCACCTTCATGAATCCCTCCGCCGCCCGGATTCTCGGATCTACCGAATTCAAGCCGGTGGGCAAGAGTCTCCACGCCAACATTCACTCCGCGACCTGCCCCGACCGAACCCTCCCGTACGCGGACTGCCGTGTTTGTGGCGCGCGGCTCGATCTACCCGTCCGCACCGGCCGCGGCAAGTTCAACCGCTTCGACAACACCACGGTCCCGATCGAGTACACCGGCAGCACCATCGTCGACGCCAGTGGCAACGCCAGCGGCGTGGTCGTCACCTTCCGCGACATCAGCGAGCAGCTCCAGATCGAGCGGATGAAAGACGAATTCGTCTCCACCGTCAGCCACGAGCTCCGAACGCCGCTCACGTCCATCCGCGGTGCGCTCGGACTCCTCGGCAGCGGCCTCCTCGGTACCGTGAGCGATCGTGCGCAGCGGATGCTCGACATCGCGGTGACGAACACCGACCGCCTGGTGCGGCTCATCAACGACATCCTCGACCTCGAGCGGATCGACTCCGGCCGCGTCGACCTGAATCGCGCCATCGTCGACAGCGGCGACCTCATGATCGAGGCGCTCGAAGGCATCCAGCCATTCGCCGAGCGCGCGCGCGTCACCGTGATCGCCGACCCATCCCACGCCGGAGTCTGGTGCGACCACGACCGGATCATCCAGACCCTCACGAACCTCCTCAGCAATGCCGTCAAGTTCTCGCCCGCGGGAACCACCGTCTTGTTGAACGGATCGGCCGCGGACGGCATGTACACCTTCGCCATCGAAGACGAAGGGCGCGGTATACCGAAGGAACAGCTCGAGAACGTCTTCGAGCGTTTCAAGCAGGTCGACGCGTCGGATTCGCGGCAGAAAGGCGGGACCGGTCTCGGCCTCGCCATCTGCCGCAGCATCGTGGCGGCGCACGGCGGCCGTATCTGGGCCGAGAGCGAAGAGGGGAAGGGGACGACCTTCCGCTTCACCGTCCCGCTGTACGAGGAAGAAACGATCGCACTCGCTCCGGAAGAGACCGCGTCGCCGGCGGCGCCTGAACGGCCGGTGGTGCTGATCGTTGAAGACGACGTCGACCTGGCGCGCGTGATGGGCGCCTCACTCCAGGCGCGCGGATTCGAGACGCGGCATGTCGTCAGCGGGCGGAGTGCTGTCGCCGCGTGCCTCGACGAGAAGCCGGACGTGATCATCCTCGACCTCGTGCTTCCGGAGATGAGCGGCTTCGAGGTCGTCCATTGGCTCCGGGAGCACGAGCCGCTCGCGCATGTGCCGCTGGTGGTCTACACCGCGCACGAGCTCACCGCCGCGGACCACGAAAACCTGCGGCTCGGACCGACCGAATTCATCACCAAGAGCCGCGTCACTCCCGAGGAATTCGAACACCGCGTCGTCGGTCTGCTTGCCTCGATCGACGGATGCCAGGAGGTGCAAGGTGCAGCATAAAAAGATCTTGATCGTGGACGACGAGGAACACATCCGGGAGATCGCAGCTGTCAGCCTCGAGCTGACCGGCGGGTGGGAGATCGCCACCGCCGATTCGGGCGCCGAGGCGTTACGCGTCGCGGCGAGCCTGAGGCCTGACGCCATCCTGCTCGACGTCATGATGCCCGGGATGGACGGTCCGACTACGTTCCGTCTCCTTCAGGACAACGCGGAGACGCGCGACATCCCGGTGATCTTTCTCACGGCCAAAGTGCAGGCAGCCGACAAACGGCGCTTCACCGAGCTAGGCGTCCGCACCATGATCGCCAAGCCATTCGATCCCCTCAGCCTCGGCGGCGAGATCGCCGCCGCGTTGCAGTGGGCTTGAAACCGGACCTTCCCCAACGAACACCAAGGCGTTGCCGTGGGCCGCTACCTCCGGAAGCCGCTCAGCGCGTTCACGAGCGGATGTTCAGCCGCCGTGGCGGATCGGGAGGCTGCGGCGTGGTCTGTTCCGCCGATTCGTTGGAGGGGCGGACGCCCTCGTCCGCCCGCGCGGCGTTAGCCGCGCCGTCGCGCGGACGGGCGGACGCTGGCTGCGGGTGTATCGAACATCTCTGGTGCGACTCGGCGGGAGTGATCGTCGTCGATTTCGATCTCCTTGCTGCGGCGGTAAGGCCGCATGTCAGTTTGAAGTTTCGATCCAACCCTCGCTGACCTGTCGAGGGGTGCCCCGCCCCAAAACCGTGAGGCCCGCTTGCGCGGGCCTCACGTACTGCAATGGGGGATGGGAACCTACCCCGACGATGCTTGTCGGGGGGCGCGGAAGGGGATGAACTCCCCGGTGCGGGAGTCACGTTCGACCTGGATGACGGCGTATCGCATTACAGGTCCTTTCCCGCTTTGAAAGACGGATCGGTGCTCATCGGATCGGTGGTCGTCGTGTCGGCTGCGGCGGATGCCGTCACCGGCAACGGCGCCGGAGTGGAGGGAGTTGCTGACGCGAGCAGGTCGAGTGCCTGAGCGAGCAGCGTGAGCGCCGCGCGGATCGAGGCGGGGAAGAACGGGTTGCTCGAGAGCAGCATCAGGAGCGGGATCGCCGGCCGATAGACCTTCACGGCACGCTGGGCGGCGGTCAGAAGGGTGTCGCCCTGAAGCGTGTTCGGGTCGGGCATCGTGACGCCGTTGAGCGGCGCCAGGCTGGCGATGATTTCGTCGTGAGTCGCTGAGTACATCATGATGACTTCTCCTTTCTTTCTGCCGCTCAGGCGGCGAGCTGCAGCGGGCGGCGGGTGGAGTGCTTGGCCTTCGGCTTGCGCGGCGAGAGAGGGCCGGTCTCGGCGACCGCCTTGTTACCGACCAGCGGTACAAAGATGCCGACGAGTGCCCACGCCTGGGCCACCGACTCCTGCACGTTGCCGCCGTTGCCATACAGCTCACCGGCGACGTCGACGGTCGCGTGCGCGAAGTCGAGGAAATTCATGTCCGGCCGCATGCGCGTCGAAGCCGTCACGAACCAGATGTGCCCCGCCGTCTGCCAGGAGTAGCCGCCGAGCGACGTCGCGACGAGGTAGAACGCCTTGTTCGGGATGCCCGAGTTGATGTGGACGCCGCCGTTGTCCGACGTCGTGACCACGTAGTTGCGCATGTGGTCCGGCTGCGGGTCTTTCCCGAGGACCGGATCGTCGTACGCGGTGCCCGGCGCGGCCAGCGAACGGATTCCGTGCGCGTTGACGCCGGGGCCGAACAGCTCCTCCCCGATGTACCAGCTCGCCTCGTGCGGGAGCTGGTTGTACAGCCACTGCTTGATCATCGATCCGAACGCGTCGGAGAGGTGTTCGTTGAGGGCTCCGGTCTGGCCCGAATAGCCGAGGCCGGAGAGGTACTGCGTGTGGCCGTGAGTGATCTCGTGGCCGATGACGTCGGGCGAGGCGGTGAAACGGCGGAAAATCTTCCCGTCACCGTCGCCGTAGATCATCTGGCGCCCGTCCCAGAGCGCGTTGTCGAACTTGAGGCCGAAATGCACGACGCTGTCGAGACGCTTGCCCTTACCGTCGATCGAGCTGCGGCCGAAGACCGTCCAATAGAAGTCGTAGACGACTCCGGCGCCGTCGAAGGCCTCATTGACCTCGATGTCGACGACCCTTTTGGAGTGCTCGTCCATGACGAGGGTGCCGGGCGTCTGGCGCTTGTTCTTCGCGTCGTATACGCGCCGGCTCTTCTGAGGGCCTTTGACTGACTCCACGACCTCGGCGCGGATGCCCCGCAACGCAACGAGCTGCTGCATCTGCTCGATGGTGGCGAGGGCGCGTCCGCTCGATTCCGGGCCGCTACGGGAGGCGATGCGATTGAGGATGTGCGGCGGTATGACGCCGCAAAAATGGTGATGTATGGTGTCCATGACTCTTCCTTTCTTCGTCTTGTCGGGTTGACCAGGGGCTGTGTCGGGCCGAGCCGCGTCTCCAAACGCGGCCCGGCCACTCATGCGTAACTACTCAGTGCGTTGGCGTTGTCGTCGTTGTCGTCTGGACGATCGGACCTCCGTTCTGCGGCTGTTGTCCCGCCTGGGATGCCGTCTGCCGCTTCTTCCGGCGCTTCGCGTCTGCCATCGTGTCGGCCAGTGCGCCGATGTGCGCGTAGTTGGGGTCACGCGCCAGCACGCGCGCCATGTTGTACATGGTGAGTCCGGAGTTATTCAGCTTGACCTGCTTGGTGTTCGCCCAGAAAACCATCGCCTTCAGGAACGTCCGCACCTCTGCGATCACCGGTTTGACCGCCTCGAGTTGCTGAACGTCCGTCTGCGCTGCCTCGAGGTCGTAGCCGGTGATCGCCTGCAGGTCGGGACTGACCGCGACCGCACCAGCGACCGCCTTCGCGAACGCGGGAGGAGTGTTGAGACGGCCCCGCACGGATGCCGCGGTGATCGGATGCGGGGAGTCGAACTTCGGAAGCTTTTTCGTCAGCTCCCGGAATCCGTTGAGGAAGTCCTTCGCAGCCGCTTCGGCAGCCGTCGGCGTTGCCGGCGGGTCGGCGAAAGCGCTATTGGGGACAGGAACAGCGGGAGTGGTGGTTTGGTCTGCCATTGGAAGCTCCTTTCTCGAATGCTCCGTAGTGCCACGCGCACCACGGGCATTCGCTTCGGGTTACCCTTGGCGGTTCGGCCGAACCCCCTTGGGCGATCAGCGCTGCAGGCGCTGTGTTGCTTCCGATCGGACGAGAATCACGATACAGAAGCGAATGAAGGAGTTCGGTGTTAACAAATAGTGTCTAAACGGTGAACGCGACTTTAGTCATTCCATTCCAATGGCTTAGCTAATTGAGCGGTATGTAAGTCCAGGATTCTTTCGTTCGTTCGAATTCCGAATTCGGGACAGGAAAATTCACGAATTCGGAATTGGAGCGCCATAGAGGTGGACGTAAGACCGGTGGAGCGGCGGGGAAACCAGCCGAGGAGCTTTTTGAGAGGTCCGGCGACCTTTTGCGGGCATCGGCGAAGCTGCCGTAAACCCTCTCGGAGCTTTGACGAAGGTCCGCCGAGCTTCCTAAAACCTCGTCCGACCTTCGTCAGACCTGCGCGGAGCTTCGGTGAAGATCGCCGGAGCTTCCGAAAAGGTCCGCGGAGCTTTCGCGAAGATCGCTCGAGCTTTGAAAAAGCTCCGACGAAGCTTTCGCGAAGGTCGTCTGAGCTTTTTCAAAGCTCGACGGACCTCTTGCAAAGGTCGCGTGATCTTCCGCAAAGCTGAACGGATCTTTCGCGAAGATCGTTCGAGGTTTCGCAAAGATCCACCGACCTTCGGCGAAGATCGTACGAGGTCTTTCAAAGATCGATCGCTCTCTTACAAAGCTAGACGGAGGTTCCGCGAAGCTCAACGAAGCTTCCGCGAAGCTCAACGAAGCTTCCGCGAAGCGCAACGAAGCTTCCGCGAAGCTCAACGAAGCTTCCACGAAGCTCGACGAAGCTTCCGCGAAGCTCCGCGAGCTTCCACGAAGCTCTCCATTAAGTGACGGAGGCGCCTTGATTCCGCACAGTCTTTTGTAAGGACACCCTCGGGGCAAAAGACTCGTATGCTCGTCACCACCCGTCATGAACGCTGCATTCGAACGAGAGCTCCTCGCCCCCGAGCGCGTTTCCGAACGCCTCGAGTTCCACCGCCGCCTCGTCGCCGAGCAGGAGGCGGCGGCCGCGATCTGCGACCGTGTGCTCACCGGCCCCCCGGCCTGGTGGGCGAATGCGGTCAAGGCGGAGGAGGGCGCCTGCACCGCCGGCATGGTCGCCACGCTGATCGAGCGATCCGAGGCCGCGTTGCGGCGATCGACGCACGACGCGCTCGTGCTGAGCGAGATCGCGCTCGGCATCGCGAACCTCATCGAGACCAACGACTATCTCTACGATCACGTCCAGAAACTCCGCGGCCAGGCGCTCCGCCAGCAGGCCTTCGTTCTTTCGTCCCGCGGCGAGCTGAAGCCGGCCGCGCGAACGGCCGGTCTCTCGCGTCTCCTGCTTCGGCAGATCCCCATCCCCGACTTGGAGCTGGCGCGCCTCGACCTGGTCGATTCCGACGTCGCGCGCCGCGGCGAAAAGTACGACGACGCGATTGCATCCGCGCGCCGTGGAGGGCAGACGTTCCTCGACTTCGGCCAGCGCACTTCGTGGCTCAAGGCGCGCAACTACGAAGCGGCGGCGTTCTACTCGGCCGGCAACCCCGCGAGCGCGCTGGACATCTGGCGCGCCATGGAGCGCTACAGCGACCTGCTCACGGCCGAGTTTCAGGCTGTCCGCCTCCACAACATGGGCATCTGCGCCCGAGCCACGGGGCGATTCGAAGAGGCAGCGCGCTGCTACGCGCGGGCCGCGACCGAGTTCGATCGCCTCGGTCTGACCGTGAACCGGATCAAGTGCGGCTACAGCATCGGCCTCGCCCTCAGCTCCATCGGCCGGCACGACGAGGCGATCGTGGTTCTCGGAAAGGCGGCGGATGAGATGGACGCAGTCGGATTGGACGAAGATGCGGCGCTCGCGAAGCTGGCGCGTGTCGAGGCGCTGCTCGCGCTCGGCCGAGTCGGCGACGTTCCCGCCGTCTGTCGCGACCTCGTCGAGCGTTTCACCCGCGCCGGTATCCATGGCGCCGCCATGACCGCGATCGCGTTTCTACGCGAGACGGTCGCCACGGGACACGCGACCCCCGCGAGCGTCCGCGGCATCCGCGACTTCGTGAGCGATACGACGTTTCGCGGCGCGCGGGCATTGGTTGCCTACCGTGAGTCCTCGCTCTCGCTCAGCGGCATGCCGTTCAGGATGGATTCGTAAATGAAAAAAACGCCGGCACTCAAGGACCCGCTCGCGGTCGACATCGGCAACCGCATCAGGCTGTACCGCGAAGAGCACCAGATCCTGCAAAAGGACTTCGCGGACGGAGCCGCGATCCCGCGCTCGCGGCTGTGTCAATACGAGAACGGCGAAGAGCTGCCGGGCCTCCGCCCTGCGACACGCATCGCGCTCTTCATGGACCACTCACTCGACTGGCTCGTCTACGGCCGCGAGAACGACGGCACCATGCGCGCCGTCCCGGAAGTGCGCGAGACCATCCTCGCGCTCGAACGAGTCAGCCCCCACGTCCGGAACGCCGTGCTCGAAATCGCGACCGCCATGATCCGACAGGACCTCGATGACAAGAAGGTCGCGAGCGGCGGGGGAAATAGCCGCCTGGTTACTGATCGGCGTCATCCGGAGGCGTGGGCCGCGGAGGCCAAGGGGTAGCATTAGCGCCGCCGCCCGCCACACCTTAACCGTATGCCTGCCAAGCCGAGGAAACGGGAACGTAAGCCCCCATGGACACCGCGGGACGAAGACCGCCATCCCGCGTCGCTGAGCCGCGCGCAGTTCGAAGAGATCGTCAAAGAGGAGCGATGGGGCGAACCGGACGGGCCTGAGCTCGAGATCCAGCTCCCAATCCTCCCAAGCGGTAAGGTCGTCGTCAGCGGCAGGGACATATGGGGATTGGCTGTGCCCACCCCGCCGACGTCCCGCGCCCTTAGGATCAGTTCCCTGCTCCCCGAGCCGGGGGAGAAATACCGCATCGTCATCACGTGGAGCGGCGGCCCGAAGTGGCGCATCGCGCAGAAGAAATCTCGCCGCCGTTCCGCACTGCCGCGGTGAAACTGGGGCAGGCTCACTGTGCAAACGAAAGCGTCCCAAAGGGCGCCAGGAAACCCGACTGGCAGCGTTCGGCGGGCAGAGTCCCCACGGCACGCGCAACGGTAGCTTCGTCACGCGTGAGGCGACACAGAGCGTAAGCACCGGCGTCCACGGCGGGGAGCAGATATGCGTCGCCTTGATCAATGAACACGCCGGCGAACCGCATCCCCTCAACCGATTCAATGGCGCCATCGTGCAGCAGGTATGGCTCGGTATCTCCGGCGTGCTTCATAACGCGAACCGAACCTCCCGACTGACCGACGGGGATTGTGAGCAGCCCCCGGTGCATCGCTGAATGAAAAAACTTTACGGGGTACCCTGGCGCTGCCGCGAAGATGTTCACCTGCCGCGCGCCATGACCGACATACGTGGAGAACTCTCCGCCTTCGTCTGTCCAATTCACAGGAGTGATACGGGAGAGGACGTCGGTCGGCGTGACCACCACGATCGTACCGGGAACGGGACCGAAGTCGGACATCACACGACCGTGAACTTTCTCGACGTCTTGGACGACGAGCTTCACGTCATCAGCGACGGCATCCTCGGCGACGCCCAGCTCGTACGGATCGCTTTCCTTGAGAAATGCAGAAGCCTGGAGGCCGTAGCGACCCGAGGGAAGACCCGAGACGAAAAAGGATCCGTCATCGCCCGCGCTCACCTGTTGAATGCCGCTCTCGCCGCTGATGTTGACGAGGGCGGCCACGGGAGATCCGTTCTCGTCCACCACCGTGCCACTTATGGCCGTGTTCGGAAGATGAATGACGAGATCGGCGTCGCTGGAGCCGGTTCGCTTGGACGGTCGTAGGTGCTCGAGCTTGCAGCGGATCGGTGGCGAGTCCGACTTGATAGTCGCCGTCCACTCCGGAGAGGTGAGCGGTACCGCGCCGGTGAATCGTCCCTCCGCGTCAGTATCGAACGAGATGGTCGAATCTTCGTCCGCCAACTCGACATGTGCCGAAATACCTTTACCCGCGCGCCTGAGCACGCCGTGAACGATTCGGGGCGCAACCACGACGTTCAACGAGACATCAGCGTCTGCGATCTCGACGGTCTCCCGGTGCCATTCATTCCGATCGCTCGAGAAGACCCTGAAGTCGTACTTGCCGGCCGGAAGTGAGTGGATGGACCACTCCCCCGTGACCGACGCCGTGTCCGCCCTGTGGTCGAGTTCCACGCGCCAGGGCCGGTCGTTGGGATCGAATGGCGGAACGATAAAGACGCGCAATGATTTGGCGTGCTGCAGCCGGAGCACCTCATGCATCTCGGCCGAGACGAAAGGTTTCACCTCGACGTTTGCGCTTTGCGATCTCAAATACTGGCCGGCCCACGCCGTGATCTCGTACCTCCCGGGAGAGATACCGTCCAAGTGGAACGTGCCGTTACGGCCGGCATTCACGCGTAGCGACTCGTTCAGCCCCTTTGCACGAACTCGGATTGGATCCTGAACCTTGGTCCCGCGCTCGACATCCACATGCCCGATGAGTGTCGCGCCCCGAACGAGTGTGACCACTCCCAAATCGACTATCGTGCCGGCCGGCGCGTTCTGACGCCAATAGAAACGCGTAACACACCCCGGCGCTCGAAGGCGCAGGTCAAGAATCCCGGCGGGGACCGTGCAATGAAACGCGCCAAAGGATACGGGACAGGCCGATGGCGCGTTCTTATCGTCGAATGCGAGTTGCACCACCGGCGGGATCTCCTCCTTTGCTGCGCTCTCGAGGTGGCCGATGATGGTGGCAGCTTCCCGCAAGGGTACCGGTAGCGTGATGGGCGCTGTGAAGACCGAGAACGTCTGCGTGGCATGCCACACGCCCTGCGAGACGACGTCAAGCGCCCAATGACCTTGCGGAACCTCCAGAGACAACGGCCCGGAAAGTTTCACTTGCCGGCGTAAGCCAGGCGGCTTGTCATAGTCGCCAACACGGTTCAGTTGGCGAAGCTCCACGGTAGCCTCGCCCGCGCTGCCGGGGACGAAGGTAATGGTGACACCCGTCGCATTGGCCGACATGGCCGCCAGCAGTAGAGGTAAGTAGGCTGCACGCATCTATCTTGCTACGTACGTGCAGTTGCCGGTGGCACTCTTTGTCTTCGGGTCGCAGTTGCATTTCGCGCTGTAGTAAACCGTCGCGCAGGACACGGTGCCGAAGATCTGGTCCTTCGTGACGGATTGACAACCCTGGTTCTGCGTTCCGAGAGCTTGGCAGGAGATGTAGTTCCCGCCGCTGGCTGGGTCCGAGTCGGACCACATGCAGATGTCGATGTCCATCGTGCCCTGGCACGGGTCATCGTTCACTATCTGCTGGTCGGCGGCGTGTGCACGCGGAGCGGCGATGAAGGTGGTGGTGGCAACGAACAGGGCTATTGCAAAAGTCTTCATGATTCTCCTCGATTCCTTCCGTGGCCTGTTTCGAGGTTAGCGCACGGCTGTTTCGGGGTCGGGACGGATGCTACATGCGCCGATATTAGCCGTCAATAAGTAGCGCATGAGTTACGTCGCGCCTCACGAAGCGCATGCTCCAAGCGACACGCATAGGAGTCACTTCATGGAGGAGGTAGGGATTTGCCCATCCGCAGACTCTCCTTGACGAGAAGTGACTTCCATTCGAACCCGAGGAGTTTGGTGTTTGGGGGGAACTCGCTAGGGTGCCGAGCAGGGTGTCGCGAAATCCCTTGTTGCGGTCGCCACGTTGCCGTCGAGATGCCATTTCAGCTCGCCGCCCGGGTTCGTAGCACCAAAGACATGATCGTGCGAGCCCGGCCGGAAGATCCGCGGCTGGTCCTGGTCTCTCGGCGCAGGGGTAACTTGGTTGAGATCGCTGATTTGGAGCACCTTGTTCGCTGCGTTCGGATTCACGTAGCCGAACTGTGCCGTGAAGCTCGAATCGCTGCCGAGGACAACACAATCGACGTGCGGAACCAGTTGGGCGGGAGCGGGAGGATCGCCCGCAGCCATCCGATCCAGTGACGTGCGAGCAGTCGCGTTCGTGTAGAGCTCTGCAAGTGTTGCGGTGGCCTTCTGCTTCGTCACGTCAGCGATCGCCACTCTCTTGAGCGTGTCGAGGGTGGTGCGTGCCTGATCAGCGTAGGTGAGCGCGAGATCCAGGTTCCGTGCCGCGTGGAGCGCGTTGTCGCTCCACCCTTCGAGGAGTGTGCCTTTCATCCAGAGGAGATTATCGCGGAGGCTGTCCGGTGGATTCTGCGCCAGCGCAGTATCAATCACCTTGACAGTGACTGACGGCTCCGTAGCGCGGCCGTAGCCCGCGATCCAAGGCACATACGCAGATGTCGGGAAATCGGAGCGAATTCTCGTCGCAATGGCATCGCCACCTGTTGCCCACTGCATGAGCGACCAAACGTGCGTTGGCGACTGCTGCCGGAGAAAGGTCCACGCGTCCGCGTCGACACCGGAAGGTACCGATACCGTTAGTGTGGCCGGATTCGAGGTGATCGGCGCTTTGCTTCCGTCCGATGTATCGACATACAAGACGAGTTGCAATGAGTAGACACCTGGTACGTTCAGTCGCTCATCCGCAAAAAACTCATTCTCGGCAAGGGCGCCGCCGTAGTCTACGTACAATTGCTTTTGGCCGTTTCCTGGAATGACGAAGCACTTCGCGCTTCCGCATGGGGTCACCGCATCGGGAGGCAAAGTGACGCCGCTACGCCCCCCAATTCCGGTCGCCATGAATGTCCCGGCGGCGCTCGCCACTTGCAGCTCCATCGCGTCGAGCAATGTTACGGGCTGCTTATTGGGGTTATTGACCGTCACGAGGAATGCAACCGGCAACCCGGGCAGTACCTGGGAGGGGTTCAGGCTCAGGAGCGCAGTGGGGAGCTGCTGCGCGCTCAGCGTGATGCCGGTGAAAAGCGCGGCAGCGCAGCGAATGGTGCGCGCGATCAATCTTCTGACACTCATTTGTCCGTCTCCTGTTATTGCTGGGGGACCGGGTCAGCGGCACCCCGGACGGTCATGTACTCACTATCGCTGCCGTGGTTTTCGTAGTGTAACTCGACCAAGCCGTCTGCGAGCCCCGGCCCTGCGTACGGGCGATGGAGCAGGCAATTCAGTCCGTCGTGCTGCCACCGCTGGGCCAGACAGTGGCCGTTCCCATCGACGCCGCCAGCGTGCACCCAGAAATGCACGGTTTCGTGCGCTGTCGTCTCGCCTTCGACGATCGATGGCAGCAGACCGCTGTATTCCTGTCCGACGCGGTTCCCATTCTGATCGGCCAAGGCGTGGGTATTGCCGGATCGAGGGCTATTCCGCCAGCCTGCAGACTCGTATCCGGCGCACTTCCATTAAGGGGTAGGTAATTCCGCTCGAGACGACACTCCTCTTCCAAGAGTACGTCTCGAATGCGCGAACGCTCCGCCACACCGCTCGACGAGATCTTCGCGATCTTTGGCCTGAAGCCGACGCATGTCGCTTCGACTGCCAAGCGGATCGCGCAGGAGCTCGGACTGCCCGAGGGGATCAGCCGGCAGCAACTGCTGCGCGTGCGGAAGGGGGAGGCGCATGCCACGGAAGGGAAGATCTTCCTGATCGTCGCGGCGATCCGCGAGCTCACGGGCTACGCCGTCCGGGCGAGCGATCTCTTCCACCTCGAGCCGGCGCTGGCGGAAGGCATGCCCTACCTCAATCCGGTATCCTCGCCTCGTCCCCGGGGGCTCACCCTGCCAGAGTCGACTCCTCCAACAGGCGAGGCCGAATTCGAGGCGCTGTACCTCGAATACGGCGTCCTGCTGCGCTCGATCGCGATGCGCCGCTTTCGCGTCCCGCCTGACGACGCCGAGGCGCTGGTACACGACACCTTCATCGCGTACCTGGAGCGGCATACCGTCATCCGCGAGGTCAAGCCGTGGCTGATGGGAACCGTGGGCAACGCGTGCAAGCACTACTGGCGGGACCGCAAGCGCGAAGCGCCGCTGCCCGAGACGATCGACGAGACACCCGCCGCCGGCGAGAACGCCGAGGAGTGGGCATGGCGCATCTCGGTCGGCGCGGTGGTGGCGCGCCTCGGCGAGAAGTGCCGCGAAACGCTCCGCGGCTACTACTGGCGCGGCGAGTCGAACGAGCGCATCGCGGAGAACCTCTCGACCTCGCCCGGCTACGTGCGGCAACTCCTCGTCTCGTGCCGGCGGCGCGTGAAGGAGATGCTCCAAGGAACCCGAAAGGGAGACCGATGAAGCACCTTGACGACAACGTACTCAGCGAATACGTCCTCGACGGAACGGGCAGCCCCGAGGTCGAGAAGCACCTGGACGAGTGCGAGATCTGCCGCGACGGCGCGGCCGTTTTTCGCGAGATCGACCACGCGCTCCGCGGCTCGGAAACCTGGACGACGGTCGACGCGTCGCGGAACGGCGGGAACCGCCTCGACGAGATCCTCGGCTACCGAAAACGCAAAGAAGACGAGGAACGGCAGGCGCGGACGTTTCTCGCACGGATCGGCAACTCACCGCTCAAGTTCCGAAACGCCGCCGTCGACATCGCCGAGAAGCCGCGCCATCACACCGAAGGGATGGTCCGTGTCCTCTGCGCCGAGGCGAACGCGCTCCACGAACAACGGCCGAAGTTGAGCGAGCAGATGGCCGGGGTCGCATATACGGTCGCCACGAAGCTGACGAATGTCCCCGACCGCGCCAAACGCGCCCTGATGGGGATGGCCCTCCGCGAGCACGCCAACGCCCTCCGATACCTCGGCCGGTTCAAGGACGCGTTGAAGTTGCTGGACTACGCCGAGAAGCTGTTCGACGGCACGCCGGGCGCGGACCCGTTCGATCAGGCGATCGTGCTGCTGATCCGGGCGACGGTGTACATGAAGAGCGAGCGGCTGGAGGAGGGGAGTGCGCTCGCACGCCAGGTTGCTTCCGTTTTCAGGGACTACGGGGATGTCTCGCGCGAGCTCAGTGCCGTCATGGTTGACGCTTGTTGCCTTCTGCTCGCGGGGAATGCACGTCTTTCGGCTGATTCGTTCGAGCGAGCAATCACCATCTGCAGGCTGAACGGCGATCGGGGCATGCTGGCTCGCGCGCTAAGCAACTGCGCCGCCGCACTCAAGGACCTTCAGGATTTCGATCGTGCCGAGCGTTACTACGTTGAGGCCGTCACTATCTACGACGAGCTCGATCTTGCCACCGAGAAAGCCCGAACCGAATGGGTGCTAGCTATGATCCTTCTTGCTCGAGGCGAATTGGCTGAAAGCACTCGGCGGCTTGCGTCGATTCGGAAAGACTTAGCAAAACTTGGCCTAACGAATGATGCCGCACTCGCGACGCTCATGTGGGCCGAAGGTCGCTTGGCGTTGAACGAGCCGTCTGGCGTGACGGAGGCCTGCCGCAGCCTACTCGTCGTATTCGGCGACGAGGAGCTTCAGCGGCACGCGAGGCGAGCACTGGCTGATCTCAACGAGGCCCTCGCCAAAGGTCGGGGAACCGCGACGCTGGTGCACGAAGTGCGAATCTACCTCGAGAACCTGACCACGCAGCCGCTCGGGCTTCCCGCTCCCCCGCCTCAATAGGCAAACCGAACTCACAGAACGCTGTTGCCGTGGCACCTCTCCGTGAAGAGGGCGCCCTCCTCGTCACTTCGCCGACCACACGTTGGCCCGAGGAGGGTGTATGCAGGCACTTCGGAAGTCCCTAGTCGCGAGCAGTGCGCTCGCGCTCGCGCTATCCGCCAGCGCGTTCGGTGCGCCGCGTAACGACGATCTCGCGCAAACGCGCCATCCCCGCGAAGTCAGAAAGGCTGAGAAGCCGCCCAGTCCCTGGATCGGAACAATCGTTACGGTTCTCGATGCGTTGGACAACTGGCTTTCGATACCGCCGGGCTGACCCAGAAACTCGTCGCAAACACGATCTCATGCACCGGTTTGCCGACTAGCGGGCGCGGATAGCCGTGGACCCGCATGCTTCAACGGCGATCGGAGAACATTTGACGCCCCCCCCTCTCCGCAATCGAGGCTCGACCCGCCGGGTGGAAGGTTCGGTCTTATTGAGAAGCGCGAGGCGTTTCGATCATCACCAGAACGCTGGCACCCGGCTGACCTTCCAACTGAACGCTGAGCGTGTTGTGCGCCGCTAGTGTGATGGGCACCGTGAAGGCGTGAGCCTTCGCCTTGAAGGCGTCAGCGGCGACAACTTCAGTCCCGTTCAGAGTGATACGGCCGCTCGTAACAGGAGTGTCGTTTTGGACGACGTGCAGCGTCGACACGCCGACGGCAGACGTGAACGCACCTGACGAAACCTCGGGTTTCGCAGTGCTCCTCCGGAAGTCGTCGGCGTAGACGTACGTTCCGCTGGCTTTCTGTAGAGCACCGTTCGAATACGAGTAAACGATCGTGTCGCCCGAAATGTCGTTCCCGTCGGCGTCAAAGACGGCGCCCGGAAACGCGAGAAGTTGCCGGGTTCCATCACCCGCCAGGTCAACGGCCGCCGTTTGGCCCAGAAGTGTGATTGCGTTGCCACGAACTACCTGCATTGGTGAGACGAGAGTTAACGCGCCATTACGCCACGCGAATACCCAGGTGTCCGGTCGATTCACTCCGTGCCCGGCATACAGGTGCGCGAGAATCTCCGGCGTACCGTCATGGTCCAGGTCGGCGAGTTCGATCTCACCCGTGGTCCCCTTCATCCCATTTACCTGCGAGCCGGCGAGAACGCTCCCGGACCTGCTTACGACTTCCAGCGCGGCGCGCGAACCGTTGGTGTAGAGCGCGACGAGAAGCGGCTGGCCGCTGTGATTGAGATCGGCCGTCGCGAAAGTCCACCACTTTCCATGAACGCCCTTGCCCAGGGTCAGCCCCGGAGGGAAGGCGTTCGCGACGACGTCGTCATCCGAGGGCTGAGCGGCAGAAGCGATACAGGCGATGAACGCCAGACCGAGCAATCCGAGGGTCTTCGGGATTCTCACGCGATATGCCTTTCTACGGGAAGATCTTACTCTGCTGATGGCTGGGGCTACATTTCTGGCCGAGAGCCCAAGCTTTGTCACCGTAGTCGGTGTTCACGCTTTGGCTCCCGTGGTTGTACCAGTTCATCGCTGCGATCATGAGGTCTTTGTAGTCATCACTGTCGGCAAAGTTCGGATCGTGGATCCAGTCGTTGTCGCGCGCATCGTCGTAAGCGTCATAGAACTTCATCGTGCCGGGAGCCAAGCTTCCGCCACCGGTCTTGACGTTTTCCGGCGTGTCAAAAAGGTAAGAAGGGTTTTGTTGCTGCGTGGCGATCGCCCAGTTGTAGGTCTCGACGGCAGTGGGATACATGATCTGCATGAGGCCGTAGCTGGCGGCCAAAGGTGTCTGCGCCGTAAATTCGAGCATCGAAAGGTGTTGGGCGTCCCACCAGTTCGTCGAGCCTGCGTTCTTCTTCGCACTCCAGTTTTGGGAGGTTCCCGCGGATGTCTTGTCGTTGTTCTCGAAGATCTCGCGTGCCGATACGCACAGATCGGGACAAGCATCCATTGGCCGAATCGAGATTTCGGCGCCGTCTTGCGCACGCGGCAGGACGAATACCTTTCGAGGCGAGACGTCGTCGTCAACGAGATATTTGTCTCCCGCGTTGAAGTCGAAAAGAGAGTCCCCTTTCGCGAGCCCTGAATCAGTCGCCAACCGATAGTGGCGGTATGGTTCCGACGCAACCTTTTGGTGAATGTAGTAGTCGCCGACGCCTCCGCCGGTGAGTGGCTCGTAGCGGTACTCGAGCGGATTGAGTTTGCCGGTCTCCTGAAGGATCAGGCCCTTCAAAACGTGCGGCGGGATGCCTCTTCGATTCCCCCAGGTTACGATCATCGAATCGTAGTCGACGTTTCCGTTGTCGCCGAGCGACCCCGGGTCGAACACGCCGACGGTGACCTTCACGACCGGTGTCTGAAGGCCCGGATTGACGTAGAGCGTCTGGGTGCCGATGTGAACTGCCCGGAACGTTTTCGTAGTCGCCGTCGTGTCGCGGTCATATTCCAGCACCGCGTTGGTGGGGTAGAGAGTTGGGGTTGCGAGCCCATCTAGAACGGCGGGTGCAAGAACGAACTGGGCTGGCGCCGGCGAACCGTTGTTCAGGAGCGCCAGCTTCAATTCAAGGCCGAGAGGTACCTGCGCGTAGACCGTCGTCTCCGCGGCGAGATGCTTTGTTTCCTGCGGGGACCCATCGAGAATCTGCCCGGTGACCGTGTAGTCGTATGCCGGCCCGTCGTCAAAGCTGAAATCGTCGATCGCGAACGGTTGGCCGCCGTAATAGACGGTCATGTACCGGATGCCGTCCGCCGGAACGGTGACGGTCGTCGGCCCGCTGGTCGGGGCGTAGTAGAGTATCGGATCAGGCGCGAGCGTTCCGGCCGGTGCCGGATCATACGGTTTCGAGGTGTACTGTATTGACGCGGCTCGTCCGCGAGTATCGTTATAGAACCCATACATCTTGAAGCTGATATTCTTCACTGGGACGGAGAAGTAAATCTCGACCTCGTCCTGGCCGTTCCAGTTGAAGTAGGTGGTTGACGAAGTCCATGTCGGAATCGCCGCCGCACGGTACCCTCGTGAGAACCGGACTTCGTCAGCAGTGTTCGGGGGGTTGTAGTCTTCGTAGAGTGAAGGTTGACTATACGTCGTCTTTACCGGCGCTTCGAAGTCCGTGAACCTGACCGTGGCCGCGACCGGAAAGGCGGTCACACAAACTGTTACGATGGCGAGGAGACGAACCGCTCCGCATCGGAGTCGCTTGATGCCGTCTGCAATGTTCCCGATGGTCACGAATGACTCCTCTGCTGAAGCGTATCGTCCGTGGCGCTGGACGAGGCGCGGATGATACATGGCGGTAAGCCGGAAACAAGTAAAAAATGACGTACGGCACGGATAGGTGACGGACGTCGCGATGTCGGAAGGTCTTACTTGACGAGTAAGTGCTCAAGTGTCGTTTTGGAATGTCGCGGCTTCACATGACGCTTCGCCGTAAGTCGCAATATTGGGCTTGCGGCTGCTAAACGTGAGCGCCCGACATTTCCCGCGGCCGGCCGAATAGGTACCCCTGGCCGAGCGGTATGTTCAGGAGCTCGGCGGCGCGGGCGGTCGCGGGCTCTTCGATCCCTTCGAGGATGGTCTGGCAGCCGAAGTCGGTGGCGAGCGAGGCGATGTTTTTTACGATCTTCGTTCGGCTCTCGTCGATTTCGAAGCCGCTCCCGAAATCCTGGCTGATTTTGAGGAACGACGGACGCACGAGGTCGATGTAGGGGAGGTGCGAGTAGGCGACGCCGACGTCGTCGAAGGCGAACCGCATCCCAAGGTTGCGAATGGCCGCGAGTGTCTCGGCGACGCCGGAGCCGCTCGGGAGTGACGCCTGCTCGGTGATCTCGAGCACGAAGCGGCTGGCAGAGAGGCCATTGCTCGCGATTCCGTTTTCGAGGTGCTGGATGAGGCGCGGTCCCTCCTGAAACGCCAACGGGTGGATGTTCATGAAGATGAGCGCTTCGTCGGGGAGCGACGCTCCCGCACGCATGGTGGCATCGAGGCAGGCGAGCTCGAGGTCGGTCACGCGCTCCTTACGGGCGGCGTAGCGGAACAGCAGCTCCGGGTTGCGCAGCGGCGACTCGGTACGGAGCCGAGCGAGAGATTCGTATCCGATGACACGTCTGCTTTCATCGAGGGAGACGATCGGTTGGAACATCGGCCGGAGGTCGTCGCCGGTGACGAGGTCGTCGAAGAGCGGCACGCGGATGATGGGGCGATCGCCGGCAGGGGAGGAGTCTGAGAGCGGCTCGGCGCCATCGAGCACGGCGTCGAGCTCGCGCAGCGAAAACGGCTTCCTGAGAAATGCGACGGCGCCGCGCTCGGATCCCTCCTGCAGCATGGCGTCCGAGGCTTGGCCGCTCATGAGGACGACTTGGCTGTCCGGCGCATGCCGCCGTACGAAGCGGACGAAGTCGAGTCCTTCGAACGCGAACTCGCCGGAGAGCCGGACATCGCTGACGACGTGCGACGGATGCAGGTTCTCCACGATCAGCTCAGCCGACTCGATGTCGTTGCAGGTGATGATGGTGCGACCGCCGCGCCGCAACCCCGCGCCGAGGCCTTCGGTGATGATCCGGTCGTCGTCGATGAGGAGGATGGATTGCGTGGCGTAGTCCATCGCTAGGTCACACATAGAACCGCCATGATTTCGATCAGGGTGGGCTGCGGCCTTACCGGTTCGGCAGGCAGAGAATCCAACGCCTCCAGCAGCTCGACCATCGAGTCGCGGAACGCGTAGAACTCGTGGTAGTCGCCGCTTGCGGTCTTGGGCTGAACCTCTTGAATGACGATTCGCATGGGACGTCCAATGATCAAGGGACATACCACTGTCCGTCCTGTTCAAGTCTCTGACTCCTGGTGACTTATCGTCATGACCTCCAGCGCATGGTGTCCTCGGGTCCGCGTCGTGTCCAGAATCTGGACGGCATCCAGCGTCACCTATGCGTCACTTTAATTATGGCGTGACGTATGTCATGATGCCGGATCGGGCCATGGTGCGGCGTCCCTTCAGCACACTCACGATCGCGAAGAAAGGGTTCCTCCTGGTCGCCCTTCCGTTGGTCGCGCAAATCGTCTTCGGGGTCGCGCTTCTCGCGGCCAGCCGGAAGGCGGTGGAGGCGCATGCCAGGGAGCTGCACTCGCAGCACGTTCTCACCGAGACGTACGCCATCAAGACCGCTCTCCTCATTGCGCAGGGGAGCCTTCGCGGGTACGTGCTGACCCGGAATGCCGATTTTCTGACCGACTGCCGGGTGGCGGAGCGCGACGTCCCCACGGCAATCGCCCGCCTTTCACGACTGGTTGCGGACAATGCGCTCCAGTCCGGGCGCGTCCGGGAAATGGCAAAGTCCGCCGCCGCGGTGCTCGACTTCCAGAACGTGAACGCGAACCTCGTTCTCGGTGGCCGGCGCGATGCAGCGGTTTCGCTCGTCGGCACTCAGGCAGGAAAGCGCCTGATGGAGCGTTTTCTCGTCCCGGCGGACGCGTTCCTCGCGACGGAGCAGCGCCTCGCGGAAGCGCGGCATGCGCAGGCGTCCGCGTCGAACCGGATGGCGATCACGGTGGTCGCGATCGGGTTCGCCCTGAACATCCTCCTCGCCAGCGGGCTCGCGCTCTCGTTTACGGCCGGCATCAACCGACGGCTGGGCGTCCTGACGGAGAACGCGCAGCGGCTTGCGGCCGGCCGGCAGCTCCTTCCGCCGCTCTCTCCCGGCGACGAGATCGCCGGCGTCGACGGCGTCTTCCGCGAGATGGCCGCGTCGCTCACGAAGGCGACGGAGGATCTGCAGCACGCCAACGGCGAGATGGAGGCGTTCTCGTACTCCGTCTCGCACGATCTCCGCTCCCCGCTCCGCGCCATCGAAGGTTTCTCTCGAATCCTGGTCGAGGAGTACGGAGGAACGCTGGACGCCGAGGGGATCCGGATCCTCGGCGTGATCCGCCGGAACACGGTGACGATGGCGCAACTGATCGACGACCTCCTCACGTTCTCGCGGCTGTCGCGGCAGCAGATCGCGCGGGTGGAGGTCGACATGAGGGAGCTCGCTGCGCGGACGTTCGCCGAAGTCGCCGGAAGCGACGAGCATCGGAAGATCGAGTTCGTCCTTGACGACATCCCTCCGGCGAAGGGCGATCTACCGATGCTGCGGCAGGTGCTCACGAACCTTCTCTCGAACGCGGTGAAGTTCTCCCAGCCGCGCGAACAGCCGCGCATCGAAGTCGGGACGCTGAAGAACGGGGAGGCCGGCTATTTCGTAAGGGACAACGGCGTCGGTTTCGACATGAAGTACGCCAACAAGCTTTTCGGCGTTTTTCAACGGCTGCATTCGGCGAACGACTTCAGCGGCACCGGCGTCGGGCTCGCGATCGTCGAGCGCGTCGTCCACCGGCACGGCGGCAAGGTCTGGGCGGATTCGGCGCCGGGCGAGGGGGCGACTTTCTTTTTTACGCTCCCCGAAAGCGGAGGAGGAAACGATGCGTGACGAGGAAGTGGAGATTCTGCTGGTGGAAGACAACGAGGGCGACCTGGAGCTGACGCTCCGCGCGCTGAAGAAGGTGAATCTCGCGAACAAGGTGCTCGCTGTTCGCGACGGCGCGGAGGCGCTCGACTACCTGTTCGCGCCGGGGTCGGTTGCTCCACGCGTGGTGCTGCTCGATCTGAAGCTGCCGAAGGTCGACGGCACCGAGGTATTGCGCCGGATCAAATCGGATCCGCGCACGGCGCTCGTGCCGGTGGTCATTCTCACGTCCTCCGCCGAGGAGCGTGACCGTCTGGCGACGTACGAGCTCGGCGCGAACAGCTTCATCGTGAAGCCGGTGGAGTTTGATTCGTTCTCGCGAGCGGTGACCGAGATCGGGATGTACTGGATGCTCCTCAATCGCAACGCGTCCTGATCATGCCGCTGAACATTCTTCTTCTCGAAGATACGGATACGGACGCCGAGCTCGTGGAGCGCGCGTTGCGCCGCGCGGAGCTGTCGTACGCACTCCGGCGGGTCGATAACGAGGCTGATTTCGTCCGCGAGCTCAACGATGACGTTCCGGACGTGGTGCTGGCCGACTACAGGTTGCCGACGTTCGACGGTCTGAGCGCTCTTCGCATCGCGCGCGAGCGGTATCCGGATCTGCCGTTCCTCATCGTGTCCGGAACTCTGGGAGACGAGAAGGCGGTGGAAGTGCTCAAACTCGGCGCAACGGACTACGTGCTCAAGGACCGCCTCAGCCGTCTCGCTCCCGCGATCATCCGCGCGCGCGAGGAGCTCGCCGACCGCGAACGGCGGCAGCGGGCCGAAAGCCTTGTCGAGCAGTCGCGCCGGATCGAGAGCCTCGGCCGCCTCGCCACGACGATGTCGCACGAATTCAACAACGTGCTGATGATCATTCAGTCGGCGGCAACACAGCTCGAACGCGGCGGCGATCCGGTCATCGTCGCGCAGCTTGCAAAACGGATCGCCGGGGCGGTAAAGCGCGGGCAGCGAATCACGGGCGACGTCGCGCGCTTCACCAGGCCGGCTCAATTGAATCTACAGCCGCTGCTTCTCAAAGCGTGGTTGACCTCGTTCAGCGCCGACCTCCGGAGTCTCCTCGGACTCGGGGTTTCGCTGACTGTCGAGACTTCGTTCGACGATCTCGAAGTCCGCGCCGATCAGGGGCAGTTGGAACAGGTGCTCACGAATCTCGCCATCAACGCCCGCGACGCAATGCCCCGCGGCGGACGGGCCACGCTCACGATCGAAGAAGTCGCGCTCGGCGATCAGAAGTACGCGGAGATCGCATTCACGGACAGCGGGAGAGGGATCGAGCCCGACACGCTGGCTCACGTCTTCGAACCGCTCTTCACGACCAAACCCTCCGGCACCGGTCTCGGCCTCGCGGTCTGCTACCAGGTCATCGGCGCGCACGGAGGAGAGATGTATGCGGAGAGCACGCTCGGCGAGGGCAGCGTCTTTCACGTCCTTCTTCCGCGAACGGAGAATGCGGAGCGCTAAGTCTCGAACAGCTCGAGCTCGCGGCCGGTTTCGCGGCGGCCGCGGCGCATGCGGACGCGCAGGATGTCGGAGGGGCTGAGGAAGCCGATGACTTTCCGGGAGACCTCGTCGTCGACCACCGGGCAGCGGTCGACTCCGTGGAGCTCCATCTGTTCCACGACTTCGACGACGGTCCCTCCGGCGGTGGCGACGAGTTTGGGCTCCTCGGCAACATCACGGAGGAGGACCGCGGCGTTCTCCGCGTTCAGGCCACGCGCGACGGTCTCGCGGCTTACGGTCCCGATCAGTCGGCCCTCATCGTCGACGACCGGATAGACGCGGTGCGAGGTGCCGAGCGCGGTGGGCGCGGCCTCGCCGAGGGTGGTGTCGCCGCGTAAGGTGAGGGGCGCGGGACTCATGGCGTCGCCGATCTTGACGCGCGAAAGCGGGTCGCCTTCGTCATGCGACTCGACGTAGCCCTCGTCGAGCATCTGTTGTTCGACGATGCTCAGTTTCGAGATCCGCCGCGAGATGGTGATCGACAGCATGACTCCGAGCATCAGCGGCAGCACGAGGTCGTAGTCGCGCGTCAGCTCGATGACGATCAGGATCGACGCCATCGGGCTGCGCAGCAGTCCGGCGAAGAAGGAGCCCATGCCGACGATGGCGTACGCGCGCGGATCGATTCGCGCGCCCGGAAAGAGGTTGGCGGAGAGGTGACCGGTGCACGCGCCGAGCGCGGTGCCGATGAAGAGCGACGGCGCGAAGCTCCCGCCCAGGATGCCGCCGCTGATCGCGATGACGTAGGCGATGGTTTTCAGTAGGAACGCGATGCCGGTGTTCTCGGCGGTGCCGCCGCCATGAAGCCAGAGGGAGATGGAGTCGTAGCCGACGCCGAGAATCGAGGGTGCAATGATTCCCAGGCCGCCGATCAGGAGGCCGGCGAGCGATGCGCGCACGATCATCGACGGCATCGCCTCGGCCCACGCGCGCTTGAGGCGATGCGTCCAGGCGATCGCAAGTCCGGAGACGATGCCTGAGACTACGCCGACGAGGGCGAAGCCGATCATCTCGCGCGGATCGGACCACGTCGACAGCGGTGCGGCGAGGAGAGCGCGTCCGCCGAGGAGAAGGCGCTCGACGACCGCCGCGGCGACGCCGCCGAGCAGGATGCCGGCGAGCAGGCCGCGATCGCCGGTGCCGGCGATCTCCTCGAGCGCGAAGACGACTCCGGTGATCGGCGCGTTGAAGATCGCCGCGATGCCGGCCGCCACGCCGACCGGAATCATGGCGCGGACCACGCGCTCGGGAAGCTGGAGGAAGCGGGCAACGGCCGACGCGAAGCCACTGGTGATGACGACGATCGGCCCCTCGGGACCGAGCGGCGCGCCTGCACCGAGCGAGAGCGGCGTGGCGAGGAACGTGGCGCCGACGCTCTTGGGGCCAAGGAGCTTCGGGCCCTCCATGAACGCCATCCGGACCCGGGCGAGGTTCGCACCGACGGCCTTCGGAGCGAAGCGGCGGATCAGGTACGCGATGATCGCGAAGGCGACCGCCGGGATGAAGATGACGAGGAGGATGCGTCGCGGCCCTTCACGGTGCAGCGCGGCGCCGATCATCGCTTGCCGTGCGAGCTCGACGTAACGCTCGAAGAGCACGGCAAGGACGCCGCACATCGCGCCGATCAGCGTCAGCGTGACGATCAGAAATCGCCGCGCCAGAAGCCGGAGGCTTTGTCTCTGTTTCGGCACAGCCGCGCTCGACATTTCGGATTGCATGCCGCTGACCATGAGCCCATATTAGGTTCATGACCGCAAATCATGTAACAACAATAGTTTACGTGATTTTTTCGGTCACGGTGGATCGCATGCGAGACGTCTATACGGGGATCATCTCATGAGCGAGGATGCGGAACGGATCGAGGCTCTCGAGCGCCGCGCCACAGCGATGGTGCACGACTTCAACAATGTGCTCATGTGCGTTCTGCAAGTCGCGGAGATGCTCGGGCGTTTCTATCCCGACGACCCGCGGCTGGCGCGGATGGCCGAGCAGCTCTCGAACGCCGCTCTGCGCGGCCGGCGCATTACTTCCGAGGCTCTCCGGGAGCGTTGAGCGTCTCGGCGACCGTCCGGAGGAGCACGGAGGAGGGGACCGGTTTCTCCAGCACGCGCACTCCCTCGAGGAGCGGCGAGCCGTTGATCAGGGAGTGATTCGTATATCCCGACATGAGGATGACTCTGATGTCCGGACGTTGCTCGACGATGCGGCGCGCAAGCTCGTCTCCCGGCATGCCGGGCATGACGACGTCGCTCAGGAGGAGGTGAATGGTCGTGGGATGTGCGGCGCTCATCGCCAGGGCATCCGCGGGTCCACCCGCCATCAAGACGTTGTAGCCGTGCTCCTCGAGCGTCTCCCGGACGATGGTGGCGAGCAGCGGCTCGTCCTCCACGAGGAGAATCGTTCCGGACCCGCGTTCGGCCGTTCCCTCGGGGAGTACGGTCTCGCGTGACGCAGTTCCGGCGTGGCGCGGCAGGAAGATTTTGAAGGTCGTGCCGAGTGCCGGCTCGCTGTACATCCAGATATGTCCGCCCGTCTGTTCGACGATGCCGCGGACGACGGCGAGACCAAGGCCAGTGCCGCGTCCCGCCTCCTTGGTCGTGAAGAATGGGTCGAAGATTCGGTCCTGCAGCTCTTTTGGAATGCCGGTACCGGTGTCGGAGACGACGATCGAGAGGTAGTCGCCGGGGCGAACGCCAATGTGGAGCCGCGCATAGGTCGCGTCGATCTGCACATTGCGGGTCTCGATGGCGAGCGTGCCGCCGGACGGCATGGCGTCGCGCGCGTTGATGGCGAGGTTCATCAGGACCTGCGACAGTTTCGATGCGTCGGCGTGGGTGCTCCAGAGATCATCGCCGAGCTCGGTCTTGATGACGATGTTCTCGCCGAGCGTCTGGGCGAGGAGTTGAACGACGGTCCGGACGACGTCGTTGACGTCGATGATCTCCGGATCGAGGACCTGCTGTCGCGCGGCGGCGAGGAGCTGCTGGGTGAGGTCGCGGTTGCGCTTCGCCGCCGTCTGGATGTCGTGGATGAGCTGCCGCTGTTTCGGGGAATCGAGACCGCGAAGCAAGAGCTCGCAGCGCGCGAAGATGACCATCAGCATGTTGTTGAAGTCGTGCGCGATGCCTCCGGCGAGATGGCCCATCGACTCGAGACGCTGTGCCTGGACGAGCTGCGCCTCGAGGCTCCGTTTTTCGGTCTCGTCTCTCGTCACACATGCGAAGCCGATGAAATGCCCGGCGCGATCGTTCGCCACGGTGCAGTAAATGTGGGGACGGTATTTGGTGCCGTCCTTTCGCTGTGCGACGTCGTCCCATTCGAGTGTCCCGCGCTCGCGAACTTCATTCAGCCGTTCCCCGCCATACAACCGCGTCAGCGGGCTGCCGATCACCTCTCCGGCGGAGTAGCCGGTCATCCTTTCGGCTCCGGCGTTCCAGCTCTGGATGCGCCCATCGGTGTCGAGCATGAAGAGCGCATAGTCCTGGATGGCATCAACGAGCAGCCGGAAGCGCTCCTCGCTGGTCCAAAGGGCGTCGAGGGCGCGGTCCCGCTCGTTCTTTTCGCGGTCCGCGAGGTTGAGCGCGACTTCGACGGCCCGGTACAGGAGGCGCTCGTCGAACGGCTTCACGAGGTAGCCGTAAGGCGAGGCGGCCTTGGCGCGCTGCACGGTGTCGGCGTCGCCGTGCGCCGTCAGGAACACGACGGGAATGCCGAGGTCGCGCTGGATCGACGATCCGGCCTCGATGCCGTCTATCGCTCCCTTGAGCCGGATGTCCATGAGCACGAGGTCGGGCTTGGCTGCGGCCGCGGTGTCCATCGCCGCGGCGCCGTTGCTCTCCGTTCCGACCACCGTGTAGCCGAGTCGCCGCAACGTGACGGCGAGATCCATGGCCACGATGCTCTCGTCTTCAACGATCAGGATGCGCGGCTGCATTTGTTCCTCGCTTCCCCTGAAAGATGACGTCAAATTCGGTTCCGAGGTCTCGCTTGCGCAACTCGACGGTCCCGTCGAGCTGCCGGGCGAGCGCCTGGACGAGGTGCAAACCGAGACTCTCGGCAAGATCGGGCTGAAAGTCGGGCGGAAGGCCGATACCGTCGTCGCTCACGCGCATGGAGATCGATCCGTCGGACCGCTCCGCGAGGTGAACTTCGATCCGTCCGCGCCGGCCACCGGGGAACGCGTGTTTCAACGCGTTCGAGAGCAGCTCATTCGCGATGAGGCCGCACGGCACGGCCTCGTCGATCTCGAGATGGATGTCGCTGCCGGTCACTTCGATGGCGACGTTCTCCGGAGCGATGGCGGCGGAACGGTAGAGGAGGTCGGCGAGGGAGCGGATGTAGTCGGCGAGATCGATCCGGGAGAGGTTGGTCGACTGATAGAGCTTCTCGTGCACGAGCGCCATGGAGCGAATCCGGTTCTCGGTCTCCTGGAACATCTCGCGCGCGGCGGGATCGGTGATCGCCGCCGCCTGGAGCCGCAGGAGACTCGACGTCACCTGCAGGTTGTTCTTGACGCGGTGGTGGATCTCTTTGAGTAGTGCCTCCTTCTCGTGGAGGGACGCCTGGATCAACTCTTCTGCGCGCCGCCGTTCGGTGATGTCGCGCACGATGCTCATGACCATGCGCTCGTTCTCGGTGGCGATGGGACTGAGGCTGATCTCGACGGGAAACTCGGTTCCCTCTTTCGTCCGGCCGGTCAGGAAGCGGCCTGCGCCCATGGGCCGCAGGGTCGCGTGTCCAATGTACGAGTCACGGTCATGGACGTGCGCTTGCCGGAAGCGGGCGGGAACGAGCATCTCGATGGGCTGTCCGAGGAGCTCCTGCCGGGAGTAGCCGAAGAGCCGCTCGGTCTCCGAGTTCACCATCACCATGGCGCCCGACGAGTCGACGACCACGATTCCGTCAGGGGCGGATTCGACTAGGAAAGCCTGGTACTTCGGATCGAACGGATGCATGAAAGCACCTCGATGCACTCCAATGTGGGGCGTATGAGCGCCAATAGCAATGACTACGGGGGGATCAGACTTGACAACAATTTGATAATTGGCTAAATATCGAATCGTGAGCTCGGTCTTCAAGGCACTCGCGGACCCGACGCGGCGGCACGTCCTGGAGCTGTTGCGTGAAGGGCCGATGACGGCCGGCAAGCTTGCAGAACACTTCGAGGTGTCGAAGGCGACGATGTCGGCCCACTTTGCCGTTCTCCGCGAGGCGGGGCTGATCGCCTCGGAGAAGGATGGGAAGTCGGTGGTCTACGAGCTCCAGATGTCGGTTCTCGAAGAGGCGCTTCTCGGCTTCGCTCGCACGTTCGGCTGGAAGCTCGAGGAACGCGAACCATCGAAGAGGAGGCATTCCCGTGTCTAAAACGACGTCTGAAGCAATCGTCACTGTGAAGGGGACCGTCGCCGGTTTTCTCGGTTTGATGGCGGCGATCATGGCGCTCGCGGTAGCGCTGAAGTTCGACCTGATCGACGCGGCCGTCTTCCGGCGGACGGTCGGACTGGTGATCGGCGCCGCCGCGGTTCTGGTGGGGAACGTTCTTCCGAAGGTGCGGCCGCTGTCGCTGCTCACCGGAAGCGTGAAGCGCTCGAGCGCGGCGGAACGGTTCGCCGGATGGGTGCTCGTTCTCGCCGGCGCGGTTTACGTCAGCGCGTTCCTCTTCTTGCCGATCGCGGAAGCACGCCGCGTCTCGTCGTTCGCCGGCATCGTGTCACTCCTCCTCATCGCTGGTTCGTGGACGTGGCTGGCGGTGTCGGGGGCGCAGGCGCCGAAACCGGGCGCCGCGACGAAGTCGCGGAAGCTGATGTTTTCGCTCCTGCTGGCGTTCTTCTATGTCTTCGCGACCGCCTGCATCGGCGTCTTCTTCGGACTCGCTTGGTGGATGGTGGTCGTGTTCTGGTTCGCGTACGCCGCCCTGACGGCGCTCGTCGAGTCGCGCTCGATCACGGCGGCAGGAGGATCCACATGTTCGCGCGTCTAATGGGTTTGAAGACGATCTCGCCGCGGCAACTGCAGGATGTTCTGGCGACCGTGTCGGTCTACGACGTCAACTCGCCGCAAAGCTGGATGGAGGCGCATGTCCCGGGCGCCATACACCTCGACCCGATTGCCTTCACGGGCGGGGACCTCCCTGCCGACAAGGCGTCGCCGCTCGTCTTCTACTGCTCGAATCTTTTCTGCAGGAAAGCGCCGAACGCGGCGCGACGCGCGGAGGGGATGGGCTATACGGACGTTAGGGTCATGTCCGCTGGGATCAGCGGGTGGATGGCCGCGGGATTGCCGGTCGACGCGACGCGATAGCTGCCTACGGACGTTCCGGCGAGACGGGCTGCGGGTTGGCGTTGAAGCCGAGTGCGTGGGCCGCGGCGTTGGAGGCAGGCATGCCGGCGACGCTCTGGCCACAGTCGATCGTGAAGCTGGTGGAGTGGCGCGCGATGTTGATCTCGCAACCGCCGGTGTTTTTCACGCGATAGATCTCGGGGCTCTTCGCGATCACGCGCTTGCCTTGGACGAGGACGAAGAAGTATTCGATCTCGTCACCGACCTCGAACTTCGGCATCACGACGGTCGACAGGACTCCTTCGTTGTTGCCGATGACGGAGCACCACTCGGTGGAGTTCACATGACGGAAGTAGGCGCGGAGCTCGCCCTTCTGCGTCACGTTGAGCTGGAACACGGACGAATCTCCACCCCGCATACACTCGACCGGTGTGTAGTCGAGGACGTCGCCCGGCTGTGCGAAGGCAGCGCCGGCGACGGAGAGCGAAAGGGCGGCGAGAAGGGTGGCGATCCGTTTCATGATGTTCTCCGAGTTCGTCGATTCTACGCTGCTTGGGGTCATTTCCAGAACCTGGCGAGCCGGTCCAATACTCCACGCTTCGGTGCGGCCTGCGGCTCGGGGTCGTATTCGAGGCCTTGGTTTTCGAGAACGGCGGCGGGGTTTCGGCGGGTCAGGGCGTCAGCGACGTCGTCGCCCGCGATCTCGCGAACGACTTCGGCTGCCTCGGTCATCCGCGGCGGGCGTTTGGCCCGGTTGTGGGCGTCGCTCGCGACGAAGTGGACCATCCCGCGGCGGATCCAGTCGGTGGCGCACTGCCGCGCGTCGGGACCGAAGTCGCCGAGGAGGCTCGCGGCGGTGATCTGGGTCTTGGTGCCATTCGCTACGAGTGACGCCAGCATCTCCGGTTTCGACTGGAAGACGAGGTTGCGCTCGGGATGTGCGATCACGGCCGTCCAGCCGCCTAGTCGCGCCTGATAGAGCGGCTGCTGGACGAGCGGCGGCACGGCGTGAGAAGCGAGCTCCACGAGGACGTACCGTGAGTCGGCGAGAGGAACGATGGTCCCGTTCTGGAGCGACTCGTTCATATCGTGCGCAAAGTAGTACTCGGAGCCGAGGATGAGGCGAGGAGAGCGGCCGACCGCGTCCTGGAGCGCCGCGAGCTTCTCTTCCAGAAGCGCTCGAGAAGTGTTCTGCCATCGGCCGCGCAGCACGTGCGGCGTGGCGATGATGGTCTCGATGCCGTCGGCGGCAGCGAGACGGCAGAGATCAGCGGCTTCTTCGAGATCGCGCGGCCCATCGTCGACTCCCGGGAGACAGTGATGGTGAATGTCGATCACTGTTGATCACTACGGCTTCGCCTAAGCCTTGCGGGCCGCGGCGCGCGGCGTTTCGGGCTCGTAGTAGTCGTAGTAGTTCTTCTTGTACGTGTAGCCGTACTGCTGGAGGTCGAGGTTGTTGAGCAGCGCACCGAGGACCGGGATGTTGCTCTGGCGAAGCTTCTCGGCCGCGCGTTGCACGAGGTCACGCGGCGTGTTGCCGCCATGAACGGTGAGCACGACGCCGTCGGCTTTCGACGAGAGAACGATCGCGTCGGTGACGGCCATGACGGGAGGCGAGTCGAAGATGACGTACGCAAAGCGGCCGCGCATCTCTTCGATGAGGTGCTTCATGCGGTCGGATGCGAGGAGCTCCGAGGGATTCGGAGGCGTCGGGCCCGACAGGATGACCGAGAGGTTCGGTACCTCGGTCGGCTGGATGACGTCGTCGACGTCGATGTTCGCGGCGAGGTAGTTGACCAGGCCGAGGTTCATCTTGTCGCGGAAGACCTTCTGGATGCGCGGGCGGCGCAGATCGGCGTCGATCAGGAGCACCGGCTTGCCCATCTGCGCCAGCACGGTGGCGAGGTTGATCGAGGTGGTGGTCTTTCCTTCGCGTGCGAACGTGGAGGTGATGACCATGACCTTCGGCGAGCTCGCGGAGGCGAGAAGGAGCGAAGTGCGGAAGGCGCGGTACGCCTCGGCGATGGGCGAGCGGCTGTCGCGGAACGGGATGAGCTCCACGTTCGGCGGGGGAGCCGGAGTGCCGTCTTTCTCTTCTTCGACGACGCGGAGCCGCGCCGATCCGAGGTAGCGGTAAGCGTAGGACGACTGGGCGTTGTTGACCGACGCGGCGGCCGGAATGACGCCGAGCGAGGCGTAGTGCGTCACGCGCTCGAGCTCTTCCGGCGTCTTGATGGAGCGGTCCATGTACTCGAGGAAGAAGATTGCCGCGAGGCCAAGGATCACGCCGAGCGGGAACGCGCTCTGGAGGTTCTTCTTCATCGTCACGTTGAAGCGGCCGGTCGGCAGCTCCGCGTGATCGACGAGGTGGATGCTGGAGGTGTTCGCGCCGCGGAGCCGCGAGGTGACTTCGGTCTCGCTGAGACGCTTGGTGAGCTGGTCGAGGAGGGCGCGCTTGCTCTCGATGACGCCGCGGAGATCGGTGTAGGTGAACGCGTTCTCGTTCAGTTTGAGGGTCTCGCGCTTCTGCTCGTCGAACGCGGTGTGCATCGACGCTTCGCGTCCGTCGGCAGCGGCCATTTCGGACCGTGCGTTGGACTTCGCCTTTTCGTACGCGTCGCGGATGGCGGCCTGGCGCGCCTGCTTGGTCTTCTCGATCTGAGCGCGAAGCGAGACCATGTCGGGAGCATCCGCACGATAGACGTTCGCTTTCTGCGCGAAGTCGCGTTCGAAGCCGGCCAGGTCATTCGACAGCTTCACGACGAGCGCGTCGGAGGCGGCGACTGCTTCCGGGCTGGCGTTGAGGAGCGCCTGGTACGCGCTCTCCTTCTGGATGCGCTCGTTCGAAGCGACGGTGAGGTCGCTGTTGAGTTGCGTCAGCTTCTGGACGGTGACGTTGCTCGCGTCGGTGGTCGAGATGATGTCTTTGCTCGCACCGTACTTGGTGAGCTCCTGCTGGGCCTGATCGATGTCGCCCTTGACGGTGGCGATCTGGCGCGCGAGGAAGTCGCTCGCCTGCCGGGTGGCATCGAGCTTCTTCTCGACGTTCATCCGCATGTACGAGTCGGCAAGGCCTTCGGCGATTTTCTGCGCCAGTTTCGGCGAGCTCGCGATGTACGAGACGTTCACCAGGCTCGTGCCGTGAACCGGCTCGACGATGATGTTGCCGAGCATTCCGGCCGCCATGCCGGAGCGGAGCCGGTCGATCTCCGCCGGGGTCTTCGCGGCGATTCCGGCCGGGTAGAAGTCAGGATCGCTGAGGAGGTTGTGGTCCTTGATGGTGCGATCGGCGAGGCCGCGGCTCTTCAGCAGGTAGTACTGCGTCTGCATGAACTCCTGGTCGGACGCCTCGATGCCGAAGAGGTCTTCGACGGTGAGCTGGTTCGGATTCTCGCGCTCGATCTGGATCGAGACGAACGACTTGTAGAGAGGCGTGGAGAAGTAGCTCGCCAGGAAGGTACCGATCATCACGACGACGACGATCGCTGCGGCGATCTTCCATCGCTTGTAGATGATGTTCCAATAATGGGAGAGGTGAACTTCCTGAGCAGTATTCAGATCCATCGCATCGCGCCGATCGAGTTAAAAAACGCTTTCTTTGATGTAAATCGTATCGCCGTCCTGCAGCGGAACGTCTTTTCCGTTTCCCTCAGCGATGCGCTTCCAGTTCGTGGCAATCGTCTTCGACGTGCCGCCTTCGTTGCGTGTGATCCTCGCCGTCTTCCCCGCGCGGTCGGTCGGACCGCCGGCGGCCGCGATGGCCTGCAGAAGCGACGCGTACTGCGTGCGGCGGAGCTCGATCTTCCCCGGGTGCGTGACCTCGCCCATGACGAAGACGGTGAGCGGGACTTCGACCGGGACGTTGATGACGTCGTTCGGTGAGAGCGGAAGGTTGAGGTCGGGATTGCCGCTGACCATCAGGTCGTCGATGTCGACCGCGATCTGTTCGCTCAGGCCGTTCGCGCCGGTGCGGATGACGTACAGGGTCTTGCCGTAGCCGGGGGCGAGGCCGCCCGCTTCGGTGATCGCCTGAATGAGGGTCATGTTGCTGCCGCCCACGTTGCCTGGCTTCGTGACGGCGCCGACGACCGAGATTGGCTTGTTGCCGAACTGGGTGATCTGGAGGCTGACGTCGGCCTTGTTGAGGACGCGCGACTCGAGAACCTGCTGGATCCGCTGCTCAGCCTCACGCTGGGTCATGCCGCTGATGACGATCTTGCCGACGCCCGGGAGCGTGATCGCTCCTTCGTCGCTTACGGTGCCGGTCGTGTTGAACTTGTCGTCCTGGACGACTTTGACGTCGACGACGTCACGAGGTCCGATCCGCACCTCCGAGCTGTTGCCCACGAGGTTCTGAGCGGCCGCAGCAGCGACGAGGCCGAAGGCCGCGACCACGATGAGAGAGAGACGTTTCATCAAGCTCCTCGGACTATTGGACCGAACCCTGGACCCACTCAACCTAAGCTCGTGCTCATAACTTGACCATGCGCGTGCCGTAAAAATTACGCAAAACACCGACTTCTTCTCGCGATGGCTGGAAGTTATTTACGATTTGTTACGGTCTGAACGACAAATGTGCGAGCAGGCGTATTCCACTCTGCTCGTCGCCCGCCGACGAGTTCGAACTCCGTTTGTAGTAGCCAACGTCGAAGCCACCCTGCACGTGCTGGACGGAGTAGTCCCAGCCGACGCCGCTGAATGAGAACTGGTCGCGCCGGAGAAAGCCGTTCACGGGGACCTGGTACAGGTCGCGGCCGACTTCCGAGATCACACGCAACGTCAGGTGCCGGGTAGCCGCGTAGTCGAACGATATCTGCCCTCGGTCGAACAGGTAGTAGGTGTTCTGCGCGAAGACTGAGAACTCGATGTCACGAGAAGCCGCCGCGTTGAAGCCCGTCCGCTCGGAGATGCGGAACGACCCGTCCGTGTTGCCGACGAGGCCGCTGAAGTTCTTCGCGCCCGGCGTCTTGAAGTCGACCTTGGAAGGCCCGACCTCCAGGTGCCAGGCTTCTCTCCCGTGATTCCAGACGAAGCCGGCGCCGGTGTAGGTCCGCCGGGCATTGCGCGAGGAGAAGTTCGGGAACGTGTAGTCGCTCCGCTCGGCCGCGACGAGTAACGAGGTCAACGGAAAGGTCTTGTGCAGCAGGGAGACGCGGAAGTCGTTCTCGTTCCGGTCGAGGAGGGGCAGCAACGCGAGGACGTCATCCGGTTGAAAACGATCGAGCGGATAGCGTGCGCTACGGTGGGCGGCGCTAAAGAGAAGGCTGGTCCGGGTGGAGTACTTGATCTCCCCCTTTCCGCCGAGCTCGCGGTCCCGCTCCGTCACGACCCGGTTGATCTCGGGAGAGGAGACGCGGAGGTCGTTTACGCCTAAGCCATACAGATCGAGGTAGAGGTGGTTCAAGAGGTACTGCGCGTCGGCGCGGGCCGTCCAGCCGAACTGGTTGCCGCCGCGATACGAGGCCGAATTGCCTCGAATCCACGCGTATGACGGCGTCACCTCGATGGAGTAAACCGTCTTTCGCCCCGGCACGAAGTAGAGCCGTTGCGGAGCGGTCGCCGCAAACGACAGTCCTCGCGACGTCGCCGCAAGCGGCAGGTAGGTCTCCTGGTTATATCCGAGGTCGGAGATCTGGATATGCGACAGGAGGTAGAACGGTCCGGAGTGCACGGACGCCTGATTCAAGTCGGTCGCGATCTTCTTCGTCTCGGCGAAGGTCGGGTCGCGATCACGCAGACCCTCCTGCGCCGAAACGACAAAGGCACAGCTCACCAGCGTCAGCGCAGCCGCGCAACGAACAACACCACCCAATCGATTCTTCATGGAAACCGGCCGAAACTCGCCGGAGTGTAGCACGCTACAATCAAAAGCAAATGACAACGGGTGAGGCGGTGTGCGCGGGGCTGCTGCTCGCGTACCTCGTTTGGGTACCGCTTCCCTTCGGGTCGAACGTCGCCGCTGCATATCTTCCGCTGGTCATTCCGCCGCTGGTGCTCTGCGCGGCGGCCGCGCTGCTTCGCAGTATGTCGGCGGCCGGCCTGCATCTGTCACGGGCGTATCGCACGTGGAGCCTCGCCGGCGTCGCCGTCATCGCGATTTGCGCGCTGCAGCTCGTTCCGCTGCCGCCGTCGATGGCAGCGGTCGTCTCGCCGGAATCAAGCGCGATCTGGAGCGCCGCCGATCGCGTGGTGGCGCTGACGCATGACGCTGCCGCTGTTCCGCGCGCCCATCCGATCACGGTGAATCCGAACGCAACGTGGTACGAGCTGTTCCGCCTCATCGCGCTCTTCGCGACGTTCGAGGCGTCGGCGCTGCTGATCTCCACGTACCGGCGCCGTGTCGCATTTGCGTTCGCGCTCTCGGCGGCGGCGCTGTTCGAGGCGTTGTATGGCATTCGGGAGGCGACGCTCCACCGTTACGCGATCTGGGGGCGGGTCAATCGCCTGATCTTCGACCGCACCACCGGCACGTTCGTCAATCCGAATCACTTCGCGCACTACCTCGGCGTCGCGCTTCCGTTCGCGATCTACCTTGGCGCGATCGCGTGGCGCGACGCGGCGGGAGGGCAGCGGATGACGTTCGGACGACACCTCGCCGCGCTGATCGAGCGCCGGTTCTTTCTCTTCGCGTTCTCGGCCACGGTGATGTTGACGTGCGTCGCGGGAATCCTGCTCGCACAGTCGCGCGGCGCGTTGCTGTCGATCGTGGCGGGTATGGCGCTCGTCACGGGAGTGCTCGCCGTGGCGGGCGACGCGGATCAGTCGCCGCGCCGTCGCCGCGTCGGGGTTGCGGTGCGACGCACTGCGTTCACGGTCGCCGTGATGACGCTCGTCATCGCGGGGCTCATCGGTTTCCTCGGCGTACGGCGCACGATGGCGCGCATGCAGTCTGGCGAGTCCGATCCCGGTCAGCTCGGCGGCCGAAGGACAGGGATCGAGTCGGCGCTCCGCGTCTGGCGCGCGTTTCCTCTTCTGGGAAGCGGCGCCGGAACGTTCGCCGACGTCGTTTCAATCGGACAGAGCGAATCGATCGACAAGTTGTATCAGCACGCGCATGACGACTACGTAGAGATCGCCGCGACCCTCGGTGTCGCCGGGATTCTGATCATCGCCGCGTTCTTCTATGGCCTGCTGCTGGCGTTTGGACAGCATCTGCGCAGCGACAACGGCGGGAGCTGGCGGCGCAGGGCGTTCGGGCTCGCGGCGTTGACGAGCATCGTGATCGCCTCGATTCACGCCCTGATCGACTTCAATTTTTTCATCCCGTCGAATGCAGCGACGATCGCGGCGATCGCGGGGGCGGCGGTGGCGCCTTCGTTCAGATCGCGTCCGAACGAATCCGCAGCCGTCTCGAGCGAGCCTCCGGCGTGAACGGATTGACGATCCGGATCTCGATCGGATGTGGCCCGGCCGCCGGTGTGCCGAGGTTGAACGCGTTCATCTTCGCTACGTCGCCTTCCGCCACGCGGCGGTCGTCGAGGAAAAGCTCGACGTAGGCAGGAACGTGTTCCTCGCGCAACGCTTCGAGCGTCAGCGAGAGGGGATGGATCTTCGCCACGACGATCTCTTTGTCGCCGGTGGTGCAGATCTCGTTGTCGGCGCAGAGATGCGCCCATTTCTCGCGCGCCTGGTGGCCGATGAATGCCTTCGCGGCGAAGAGGTTTGCCATCGTGGTGTCGGCGTGCGCGCGTAGAAACGCGGCGCGGTCGTCGAAGTAGTCGGCCCAGACGGCGGGATCGTTGTGCGGCGCGGAAATCTCGATGCGGCTGGCGCGATCGGGATCGCCGAGGTGAAGGGCGACGCGTGCGCGGGACGGCTCGCTCGCCGCGCCGGGAAGGTCGACGAGGGCCTCGAGGCCGCTGAGCGGCTCGATGTGATGCCGGAGCGAATAGTCGACGACACGATCGACGAGCCCGGGATCCGACGGCGCGGCATCGAGCGGCCGCCGGCTCAACTCATCGAGGATGGAGCGCAGGAGCGGCTCGTCGTCCTGGTCGAAGTGATCGGGAAGGATCTCGATGAGGTCGGCCTGTGATGCGCTGCTGCGGATCTGGCTGAAGCGTCGCAGCCGCGCGATGACCGCCTCGCTACGGAGCGAACGATAGTCGGCGAAAAGGCCATTCGTCGCGGCGATGCGCGAGAGGAGGTTGCGCGAGGCCGTCTCGTGTGGCGCGTTGCGGCGGAGGTAGCCGAAGTTGGCGGTGAGGTCGAACAGCGGCTGCGCGACACGGTGGAAGATCTCCGGATCGCGCAGCAGCGGCTCGGCGGCGCGGAGCACGTTCGCGCGGTCGCGCGGCGGGAGCTCGTACCAATGCTCCAGGCCACTCCGGACGAACGACATCCGCGGACCGGTACGCCACGGCGCAAGCTGCACCGCAAGGTCGTGTGATGCGTGCCAGACGTCGAAGCGCCGTTTCGTTTGCGTGTTGAGCGCTTCTCGCGCGACGGTGCCGGCGGCGATGTAGTCGGCAGGATGAGTAGCGAGCCAGCGTAGCGCGCCGGCAAAGTCGATTGGCGGCGCGCTGGCCGGGAAGGGAGGCTGGACGACGGCGAAGAGAAGGAGCGAGCCGAGCGACGCGGCGGCGAGGATCAGTAGGTAGACGCTCTTACGGACGAGCGGCATCGGTCAGGATTCGCTCCCAGTTCGCGAAGGCAATCTCCGGCGCGAAACGCGCGTCGTACAACGCGCGCCCGCGGCGCCCCAGTTCGACCGCATGTGCACGATCTTGCGCCAGCTCCTCGATTGCTGCAACGAGAGCGGCGCTGTCGCCCGGTTCGACGGCGAAGCCGCAGCCGTTCTCGCGAACCACCCGCGCGAGCTCGCCGTCGGGCGCCCCGATGAAGATGACGGGCCGGGCGACGGCGAGGATTCCGTAGAACTTACTCGGTACGATCAGCCCCTCAACCTCGGGGCGTAGCGACACGAGGTGGACGTCGGCCGCGGCGAGACTCTCCCCGAGCTGCTCGCGCGGCGCGTAGTCGCGGAAGGTCACGTTCGACGGCGCGGCGGCACGGACGTGCTGGAGCTGGGCGCCTCCTCCGGCGACGTCGAATCGCACGTTCGGAAGCGCCTTCGCAGCCGCGAGCATCGTCTCGAACTCGTGCGCCCGCCCGAGGTTTCCGGAGTATCCGACGACAAACTGTGTGTGGGGCCGGCTCTCAGCCGGCCTGAGGTCGCTCCCCGCCCAGTTGTGCTGCACGATCGCGTTTTCGCCGATCATCCTCGCCATCGCCTCGCCCAGCGCGACGTTCACGCGTGCGCGCGCCAGCGACCAGTCACGCATGCGGTTCACGAAGCGCGGTACTCGCACACCGAGCCGTTGCGCCACTTCCGGGAAGAGATCCTGCACCCAGTTCACCACGCGCGGCGCCGCGAGCGCCGCCACGATCGATAGCAGCGGTGGATCGGTCATGGCGACAATGAGCGATTTTCGTTCGCGCCGGATTGCCACGAACGCGGAGAGGTAGAACGTCAGGTAGTCGCATGCGCGCCCCAAAAGCGATCCGCGGCCGAATCGGGATGTCGCGATGCGGCGAACGTCGACGCCTCGCACGTTCTCTCGATCGATCAGACGAGCAGATGCGTCGTCGTACCGCAGCCGGCTCGTGATCACGCCGACGTCCCACCCGCGCGCGGCGAGATGAAACGCGAGGTCGGCAAGCATTTGGCTCGTCGCCGAGTGATCGGGGTAGAAATACCGGTTGACGAAAACGACCCGCACGGTGAGAAGAATGCAGAATGCAGAATGCAGAATGCAAAAATGAATGAAGAATCGAGAATGAAGAAAAGTCCCGCTTTCTGCCTTCTGCCTTCTGCCTTCTGCCTTTCATGATTATCCTCGGCATCAACGCCCATCACGCCGATGCATCCGCCGCGATCGTGGTCGACGGGAAGCTCGTCGCCGCCGTAGAAGAGGAGCGCTTCCGCCGGATCAAGCACTGGGCGGGCTTCCCATCGGCCTCGATCCGGTACTGCCTCCACGAGGCCGGCGTGTCGCTCGACGAGGTCGATCACGTCGCCGTCAACCGCGATCCGAACGCCCGTCTGTGGCAGCGCGCGAAGTTCATCCTGTCGAAACGGCCGTCGTTGCGCGCGATCCAGCGTCGCCTCCGCAACCGCGCCGAGGTTGCCAGCATCGAGGATGACTTCAGGCAGGCATTCAAGGTCGAGTCACTCAAACCGAGGCTCCATCACGTCGAGCACCACCGCGCGCACTTGGGGTCGACGTTCTTCGTCGCGCCGTTCGACGAGGCGGCGATCCTGTCGGTCGATGGATTCGGCGATTTCGTCAGCTCGATGTGGGGGATGGGCCACGGGCGGCGCATCGACGTGATGGGCGAGATCGGCTTCCCGCATTCGCTCGGCATCTTCTACACCGCGATGACGCAGTACCTGGGGTTCCCGCACTACGGCGACGAGTACAAGGTGATGGGGCTCGCGCCCTACGGCCGGCCGCTGATGCTCGACGCGATGCGCGACATTGTCCTCGTGCACGAACGCGGCTTCTCGCTGAATACCGACTACTTCACCCATCACTCGGCAGGACTCGACATGGTGTGGAAGTCGGGCTCACCGGTGATCGGACCGGTGTACTCGAAGCATCTGATCGAGAAGCTCGGACCGGCGCGTGCGCCCGAGGATCCGATCGACGAGCGGCATCGCAACCTCGCGGCGTCAATGCAGGCGATGTTCGAGGAAGCGTTCTTCGCGCTCGTGAATCACCTGCACCGGAAGACGGGAGCGAAGCGGCTCTGTATCGCGGGAGGCTGCGGCTACAACAGCGTCGCGAACGGCCTGGTGTTCGACCGCTCGCCGTTCCGCGAGGTCTACATCCAGGCGGCGGCGGGCGACGCCGGCGGCGCGATCGGCGCGGCGTACTGGGTGTGGAACGAGGTGCTCAAGAACGACCGTTCGTTCGTAATGGACCACGCGTACTGGGGGCCGGAGTACGACGACGCGACGATCGACTCGGCGATCGAGCTGCGGCGCGCGGAGCTCGATGCCGCCGGCTGCACGATGCGGCGCGTGCACGACGAGCGGGAGCTCTGCCGCTTCACCGCCGATCGCATCGCGAAGGGGAACGTGGTCGGGTGGTTCCAGGGCCGCGTCGAGTTTGGCCCGCGCGCGCTCGGCAATCGCTCGATCGTCTGCGATCCGCGGCGCGCCGACATGAAGGAGATCCTCAACAAGAAGATCAAGCGGCGCGAGTCGTTCCGCCCGTTCGCCCCGTCGATCCTGCGCGAGAGCACCGGCGAGTGGTTCGAGACGGACTACGACGTCCCATTCATGCTGCAGGTCTACGTCATCCGCGAGGAGAAGCGGACGCAGGTCCCGGCCGTGACGCACGTGAACGGCACCGGGCGTTTGCAGACCGTCACGGAAGCGCAGAACGCGCGCTACTACCACCTGATCGAGGCGTTCCGCGATCTCACCGGAGTTCCCATCGTGCTCAACACCTCATTCAACGAGAACGAGCCGGTGGTCAACACGCCCGCCGAGGCGCTCGACTGCTTCCTCAGGACAAAGATGGACCTGCTGGTGATGGGCGATCTGATGATCGAGCGGGTTTCGTGAACGTCTGATGTCGGTCGACGTGAAACGCGCGGCGCTGATCGTCTATGCGACCGTCGTTTTCGGCGTGGGAGCGTTCGGCGCGTGGCAAGCGCCGTTGAGCTTCGACGAGCGGCGGTTCTACTTTCCGGCCATTCAGTCGCTCGGACGCGAACTGCCGCACGTGCCGGTGAATTACGCGCTGCCGCAGCCGCCGGCGATGCTCGTCATTCAGGCGGTGGTCTGGCGCGTCACCGGTTCGGTGGCGTTGATTCGCGCGCTTTCGAGTATCGCGGTCATTGCCGCCGTCTTCCTCGCCGGAGCGATCGTTGCTCGTTCCGACCTCCCATCGGTGCTCCTCGTCCTCATGGTGGGCACCTTCCCGACAATTTTCCTGAATGCATGGTCTTTGAAGCAGCACGCGTTCACGCTCGCGTTTCTTCTGGCGGCGGTGCTGGCGTGGAAACGGCGCCGGATCGGGTGGGTTGCCGTATTTCTCGCGCTCGCGACGCTCACGAATCAGCTTTCGCTCGCGCTGGCCGCGACATTCGGAATCGTGGCGCTGGTGCGATTCGTCCGAGACCGTTCGCGCGACGCGTTCATCGACGTCGTCGTGACGGGCTGCTCCGTCATTCCGCTGTTCGCGCTCGTCCTTGCGTGGCATGGCGTCCAGCCGCCGCTATTCGCAGCGGCATTCCCCGAGGTTCCTGGATCGCGCTTCAATCCGGCGCAGGTGCTGCTCGCCCTGATCATGATCGGGTTCTGGATTGCGCCGCTCATCGTTCAGCCGAGACGCTGGTGGCCGCTGCTCGTGCTCGTCCCTCTCTGCGCGATCCTGCTGTTCGCGAGCGGGCTGCTACTTCCGGTCGGCAACGACATCTATGCCGGAGCGGTCGGTCCCGTCACGAACGTCATTCGTTCGGTGACGCGTGCCTACGCAGTCACTATCGCGGCTACCGCCCTCCTCGCGGCCCTCGGCGTACTTTTCTTTCGCGACGTGAGGAGCACGGAGGCTTGGTTGTACATCGTCCTATGCGGCGTGGCGCTGACGCGAGTCCCGTATTACTTCGAAAGCTATTACGCGCTGGTCGTCTGCGTCGTCTGGCCTTTGGCAGCCGATGACGTGATTGCGAAGCGGCGCGTAGCGATGCAGTCCGCGTACATTCTCGCCGGAGCTACGTACGCGATCGTCAAAGTCATCTCGGGCGTCTGAACAGCTCACGCGAGAGGATGGCCTCGGCGACGAAGCGCTCCCACGCGTAACGAATACCGGCGCGGCCGTCGAGGATGAGACCTTTCATCACGAGCGTCTGAAACAGGACGGCGAATGGCGCCACGACGCGCAGTTTCCGAACGCGTCCTGCGAGATTCAGGTGGTCACCGCGGCGGATTTTTGCAGCTTCGTCGCGCATGTAGCGGCGCTGGCGCTCGACGAAGCGGCCGAACGGTTTGCGGTCGTCGTGGACGATATGCGCCTGCAAGGGGACGACCGGCCCGTCGACGCTGACGCGTTGTGTGTGGCCGTCCATGTAGAACGACGCGCGGTCACGCCGCAGGAGGACGGCGCGCGGCGTGTAGAGCGTCGCACGCAGCGGACGGCCGTCAATCGCGTAGACGAACGACGCGTCATACCCGGCGACGCCGGCCGGCGGCTCGAGCGACGCGATCTCGCGCACGAGCGAGTCGGGCACGTAGTAGTCGGCATCGAGAGTCAGGACCCAGGGCGTTCGGACCTGCGCGACGGCGTACGTCCATTGGGACGCGAGATCGTCGAGTGAGTGCTGCAGTACGCGGACGTTCGGGAACGCGCGCGCGACTGCGACGGTCGCGTCGGTGCTGTAGGTGTCGACGACGATCACCTCGCGCGCCCAGGCGAGCTGCGTGAGCGTGCGGCCGATGTTCGCTTCCTCGTCGCGTGTGAGGATGACCGGCGTCACTTCAGCGGAGAAGTCGCGCATAGTGCGCCTCCATCTCCGCGGCGACGCGCGGCCAGGTGAAGCGCTCTTCGACGGCACGGCGTCCACGCTCACCCATGGCGCGCCGCACGTCCGCGTCGGCGAGCAGCGTATTGATTGCACTCGCGATCTCACGCGGCTGTGATGGGACGACGACGCCGGCTCTGGCGCGCCGGACATCTTCGGCCAGACCGACTTCCGCGGTGACGACCACCGGTGATCCGGCGGCCATCGCCTCGAGGATGACGTTCCCGAAGTTCTCCGACATCGACGTGAGTGCGAAGAGCGTGGCGCGAGCGAGGAGCTGCTCTTTGGCGATGCCGGAGACGGGACCGGTGAACTCGATCCGCTCGGCGACGCCGAGGCGCTGACCGAGCTCCCGGAGGCGCGGCGTGAGGTTCTCTTCGTCGTTGCCGGCAATCACGAGCCGCGCGCCATCGATGTACGGCAAGGCCGCGATGAGACGGTCGATCCCTTTTTTCCAGTTGATGCGGCCGAGGGAGAGGATCGTGTTTTCGTCGCGAGGCGTTGCCGGGGCCAGCGGCGGTACATCGATGCCGTTCGGAACGACGAACGATGCGGCGATGAGCATTTTCGTGCGTTGGGCATCTTCGCGCTCCCGAGCGGTGGTGAAGTGGATCGCCGCTGCGCCCGCGAAGTTGCGGCGTTCGATGAGGCGAAGCCAAAGTTTTTTCATCCAGCGGCTTTTCGCGTCGATGAGCTCGGGAACGAGCATCCCGCGCGGTGAGATCACGTACGGGACGTCTGCCCGTTGCGCCTCGCGGGCGGTTGCCGCCGTGGGGTAGAGAAACACCGAGTGCAGATGCGCGATGTCGTACTGCCCGACCGAGCGGCGGAGCGCGTTGCGGAGCTGGGGCGACCAGTAGATGCGCCGCACTGGCGACCGGAAGTAGTGAACGCCGACGCCATCGAGATCGACCCGCGTCGCGATTGGAACGTCCGAGGTGCCGTCGCCATCAACGTTCGTCGTGAAGACGTCGACCCGGTGGCCGCGGGCGGCGAGGGCAGACGCCAAACCGTGTACGGCAAAGATCGGTCCGCCGTAACGCCGCGCGGGAAGGTACGTCGGGACGACGTGAAGAATCTTCACGCCGAAGGAGCGTACATCAATCGGTGACGACTGCGAGGGTGGGTTGCAGCTTCACCGGCTCGATCTCCGGCTCGGGCGACGGCTGTTGCTCGTCAAGCCGGGCGGTCCCGAACAAGGCGCCGGCGAAGAACGCCGTCAGGAGTGTGAGCACCGGATCCGAATACGCCTGTGCCGAGGCGAGGAAGTTCCCGATATTCGCGAGTACCAGGGCGAAGAGCGCGACGCGAATGATCTGCGAACTCCCCGGAACGTCGGGATGCATTGCGATGCGATTCATCATGAAGAGCGCGCGCCAGATGAGCAGCGCTGCGGCAAGCAGGCCTGGAACGCCCAACTCGACGGCAAGCTTGCCGAGGCCGCCCTCCTGCCATCCGAAGACGCCTTGCGTGACCTGGTCCTCCGTTGCGAAGTGATAGGTCCCTTGGGTCGCGACCCCAAGGCCTTGCCCGAGGTATCCCGACTGCTCGATCGTTCCCCAGAGGCCTCCTTCGAGCCGTTCGGCGAGCTCCTCGTGCGTGGCGAGCGCCGCTTTCGCGTAGACGCTCGAATTCTGGTTCGAGGCAACCTGATCGACGACGAACCCGATCGCCAGCGCGGCGATCACGAATGCCGCAACCTGCTGCGATTTGAGACGCCGGAAATAGCGCCAGACGAAGACGGCGGCGAAGATCGCCACCATGTAGATCGCCTTACGCCGTCCGCTGAGGATCGTGTTGAAGCATCCCCAAGCTGCCGCGAGCGACCAGAATGCGGCTGGGCGGCTGATCCCCGCGCGGACGAGCATCATGACAGCGAGGCAGGTGAGCGTCGCCGCGTGCCACGCCATGATGTCGGGGCCGCGGTAGAAGCCGGAGAGCATGCGGACCTGCAGGTCGCCGAGGAATCGGATGTAGTCGCCGCTCTGCGCCACCATCCCGAGGGCTCGCGAGTCGAAGCGGAGATACTCGAGAAGGGTACCGACCATCGCCGCCGACGTGACGATGCAATACACGCGGATGAACGTCACGAGACGTTCCTCTCGGTCGATGTAGAGATAGCCGATGAGCACGGCCGGCAGCGGCGCGAGATAGATAAAGAGGCTCGCAAACGGAACGCGCCAGAGCGCGATACCGTTGGTCATGAGACCGTTCACGGCGGCGAGTACGATGAAGAACATCGTGATCCCGAACGCGGCCCAGACGGCGGCGAAGCGCTTCGTGAAGTCCGCCAGCGCGCTCTGCAACTGCGCCTGGATCGCGATGATGATCGCGGCGTAGATCAGGACGACGCTCATCGTCATCAGGAAGGGCGTCCCCGGCGTCAGCTTCCGCGCGGGATCCTGAAGCACGCCAACGAGGATCAGCATGAGCACGCCGCGGCGCCAGTCGGTGATGGCCACCATGGCTGCCAGCGCCAGGAAGGCCGCGAAGACGATCGTGATCATGCGTGTGCCGGGTGCAAGAACCTGGAAAGCGCAAACATTCCCGCGCATGTACGATGCGCGGCGTGATCCGCCTGGCGCTCGCCATCAGCCATCCGATCCAGTATCACGCGCCGCTTTACGCCTTTCTCGCGAAGGACGGGCGGTTCGACCTCCGCGTCTTCTATATGACCGATCGCGGAGCGCGGCCGTATTACGAGCCGTTCGCGAAAGCGATGATCCGCTTCGACAACCCCATCCTGAACGGCTACGCCTACGAGTTTCTTCGCGAGGGGGAGCCGGAGGGATGGTGGTCGAAGAAAACCGAGCTGATGCAGTTCGCGCTGAAGAAGCGGATCAGCGCGTGGAAGCCGGAAGCGGTCTACTTCCACGGCTACGACAATCCCGCGTTCTGGCCGGCGATGGCGTGGTGCCGGACGAACGATGTTGCCGTCCTCTTCCGCGGCGAGAACGAGGACGTACTGCCGCGGCCGCCGCTCCGCCGTGCGGCGCGCGAACTGTTCCTGAAGGTGCTGATCCCGAAGGTCGACGCGTTCCTCTACATCGGCGTCGAGAACAAGGAGTTCTTTCTCCGGCGCGGCGTGCCGGCGTCGAAGCTTTTCTACGTTCCCTACTCGGTCGACAACGACTACTTCCTCGGCGGCGTCAGCGCTGACGACCTTCGCGCGATCCGGGAGTGCGTCCGGACGAAGTACGGCCTTGCACCATCGGCGCGAGTCTTCATCTACACGCACAAATTGCGCGGCACCATGAAGCCGCTCGACGCCGTGCAGGCGTTCGCCGCGGCGGCGCCGTCGTTCCATCGCGAGAACGCGCTGATCGTCTGCGGAGACGGCGACCTGCGCGAGGAGGCGGAGGCCGCGGCTCGCGCCGTGCCGCAGGCGAACATTGCGTTCGCCGGCTTCATCAGCCAGACGGACCTGCGCGAGCATCTGCTCGCCTCGGACGTCATGATCAATCCCGCCATCGAGCCATGGGGCTGTACTGTCAACGAGGGTCTCGCGAGCGGCCTCGCAATGATTTCGGCCGACTCGGTGGTCGGCTGGCCCGACATGGTGCGCAGCGGTCTCAATGGCGAGGTCTACCACGTCGGCGACATCGACGCGCTCACGCGGCTGATCGCCGATTTCGGTAACAAGAGCGACGGCGCGGTAGAGACGATGAAAGCGCGATCGTTCGTCCTGGCGCGCGATGAGTTGAGCTTTCAGACGTGCGCCGACGGCATCGCCGCGGCGGTCGAGGCGACGCGGAACCGTTAGACCAACAGCTTCCGCTTCTCGAGCTCTTCATCCGTCGGCCCCTGTGACTGCGCGATCTCTTGTTCGACGCTCCACTCGAACAGCTGACGGAGACCGTCTTCCAGCGACACCCGCGGCTCGAATCCGATCGCCCGGAGCGCCGCGATGTCGGCGAAACAGTGCCGGATGTCGCCTTTCCGATAACGGTGCGTGATCTCCGGCTGTTCGTCGAACCCCGCGATATTGCTGAGGATCTGCACCAGCTCGCCGATGCTGACGGCGCGGCCGGAGCCGACGTTAAGGACGCGGCCGTCGGCCTCGCTCGACGTCAGGGCGCGCAGGCAGGCGCGCGCGACGTCGGTAACGTGAATGAAGTCGCGCTGCTGCCGGCCGTCTTCGTAAACGAGCGGCGCGAGTCCTCGTCGGATGCGGCTGATGAAGATGGCCGCCGCGCCAGTGTACGGATTGTTGAGGCTCTGCCGTGTCCCATAGGTGTTGAAGAATCGAAGCGCGACGACCGGCAGGCCGTAGACCCGGCCGAAGAGGAGGCAGTACTCCTCCTGGTCGCGCTTGTTCAGCGCATAGATGCTTTCGCAACTCGACGGCTTCGACTCGGGAGTCGGTACCGGGCGAAGCGCCTCGCCCTTCGAGTCGCGCACCTCGAAGTCGCCGGCGGCGAGGTGCTCCACGTCTCGCACGGGCGGAGCGACGGCGTGTCCCTGTGAATCGGTGTACAGCCCCTCGCCGTAAATGCTCATCGAGCTGGCGACGACGAGTTTTCGCACGCTCCCGCGATCGTTCGCGAGGACGTCGAGGAGTGTGGATGTCCCTCCGACGTTCGTCGACGTGTACCGCTCGATCTCGTACTGCGACTGGCCGACACCGACGTTGGCGGCGAAATGGAAGACCGCCTCGGTTCCGCTTAAAGCGGCGCTCACATCATTGCGATTCCGTATGTCGCCGCGGACGAGTTCCACCCGCGAATCGAGGTACGGCGGACGGTCGCTCGTGCCGTGCACCTGCGGATCGAGGTTGTCGAGCGCTCGGACTTCGTATCCTTCGGCTAGAAGAAGGTCGGCGAGGTGAGATCCGATGAAGCCGCCGCCACCGGTGATCAGGACGCGCATCACGACATCGTAGCCCGGCCGCGCCGCGCGAGCGCAAATGCCTGGAGCAGCGCGCGCGCCTCCCGAACGACCTTCACCGGAATCCACCACGGATGCGTCACGTCGAAGCGCGAGAACGCATTTCGGCGCAGCCGGCGCGCGAAGTATCCGAGGCGCGATGCGCGCGGCAGGTTCATGAGCGCGAAGTAGTAGTCGCCCGTCGAGTGCGCAGGCGAGGCGCTGCGGAGATGCTCGCCCCAGACGCGGAGGCCGCCGCGATCCGCCTTCAAGTGATCGATCGACGCGGAGGGCTCGAACCAGATCGTGCCGCCCGCGTCGAGGAGCCGCCACGCGAAATCGGTCTCGAATCTATAGGCGGTCGTCGTAAAGTTCTCGTCGAAACCGCCGATCGCCAGCGCGCGCTCGCGCACGACCGCCAGGTTGCCGGCCATGACGTTCGTGACTGCCGCTCCGCTGCTCGCGTTGAAGGGAAATTCGAGATCGTCGATCCGGCTCCGCTTCCGATCGGCGAACGGGAACGGCCGTTCGCCAGGCTGCAGGATCTGGCCGACGACGGCGTCCGCGCGTCGCGTCTCGATCGCGGAACGGTGCCGCGCGACCAGCTCGCGTGAGGGAACGAGGTCGTCGTCGAGAAAGAGTACGACCTCGCTCGTCGCGGACCGCAGCGCTTCGTTCATCGCGTGCGGGATCGACGGCCGGTCGAGGCGTAACCATCGGATCGTCCCCTGTTGCGACCACGCTGTGAGCTGGCGCTCTGTCGCCTCGTCGTGTCGCGGCGTCTGGTCGATGACGAGGACTTCATCGGCACGCGGGTCGAGATCGAGCACGCATCGCAGCGTGTCAACCAGTACCGCGTCGCGCCCGTACGTCGGTATGGCGATCGAGACTGTGGTCACGTTCGCTCCTTCGGCACGAAGAAGAGGTTCTGGTGTTGCCCGGGATCATCGAGCGGAACGAGCTTCCCTCGGTCGAGCCGGAACGCTCGGTATCCGACGCGGTGTAGGAAACTCCATGAGTCGTCGATCGTGAAGCCGTTGATCGCCATCCGCTCGCGATTGAACTCCGCGAGGATCGGAGGGCGCTCGCGCTCGATCGTCTCGCGTCCGCCCTCGATGACTTTCGGCTCGTACCCTTCCACGTCCATCTTGATGGCGCCGATTCCGCTCCAACCGCGGTCGCGACAGAGCTGATCGAGCGTCACGACCGGCACTTCGACGTCGCCTTCCGTGCTGATGAACGCGTTGTTGTCGGCATGCGCCGGATCGACCGCGAGAAAAACGCGTCCCGGCTCGGCGCCGAGCGCCACGTCCGCGTAGTCGACGAGATCTTCGATGCCGTTCAGCCGGACGTTCACCTCCTGGCGATGTTTGTTGAACGGGATCGGCTCGATCGACGCGATCCGTCCGCCGGCGGCGCGGACGAGATCACTCAGCGAGACGACGTAGAGCCCGAGGCTGCTGCCGACGTCGACGAACCGTCCGCCGCGATAGAGCCCGCGCAGCGCGCGCACGTAGTCGGCCTCCCAGGAGCGGTAGTAGTAGGCGAACTTCTGTCCCCACGGCCGAAGGTCGAATGCGAAGCGAAAACCGCCGTTGAGCTCTCCGGTCGTTTCGTACGACCGAGGATCGGTGGCGTCGGTGAGGAGACGGTCGAGGAGGAGCGTCAGACGTCCGCGGCCCCGTGCGTCCGGAAGGCGAGCAATCGTCGCGGCGACGACGGAACGAAGCGCGTTTCGCGTCACGGCTTTTCTTTCCGCAGCACCGCGAGGCGGCTCCTGTAGAAGTCGGCGGTCTCGCGCGCAACGCGGTCCCACGAGTACTCACGCGCTCGCGCCGCAGCCGCCTCGCTCATTACTGCCGCCCTCGGCAGGTCGTTGAGGAGAGCATGCGCTTCGGCGGCAAGCCGCTCGGTGTCACCCGGTGGTACCAACACGCCATCGACGCCACTGCGGATGACGTCGTGCATTCCGCCGGCATCCGACGCGACGACGCACATGCCGCGCGACATCGCTTCGAGGAACGCCTTGCCGAATCCCTCGAAGAACGAGGGGAAGAGGAAGATACCGGAGCGGTCGTAAAGCGCGCGCAGATCGTCCTGATTTCTCCAGTGGAGCAGTTCGAGCCGCTGCAGAACGTCATTGCTCAGCAACGCGCGCACGTCATCGTGATGCTCGCGGTTGCATACCCAGATGAACTTCAGGTTCGGATGCATGCTCGCGAGACGATTCATCGCCGCGGCCGTGATCATCGGCGCTTTGAAAAAAGCGAACTGCGCGACGTGGAGGACGCACTGCAGCCGCGCGGCGGTCATCAGAGGCGCAGGCATTTCCAGAAAGGCGTCCGGTGGTGCCATGGGGATGACGCCGATCTTCGCCGGATCGACACCGAAGTGCGCCTGCAGGAAATCCGCGTCGCGACTGCAGAGAAGATTGTGCGCGTCAGCCTCTCTCGCATTCAGGCGCGGGTGGCGTGCGAGCAATGGCTCGAGAACAAGCGTCGCGATCCTGCGGGCCGGGCTGCGCTCGTCTTTTTCGTACGTCTTGCGCCACTTCTTCAGCGTCTCCTCGGCGTTCGACTCGAGGCCGTGGGAGCGATGGACGAACAGTGTCCGCGGCGCGATCCGGTGGACGAGACGGGCCGCGAGAAAACCGTGCGGTTGGTTCACATGCACCACGTCGTACTCCGCGCGCGCGAGCGCTCGCGCGGTGGCGTCGCGGTAAGCTTTCGGCAGCTCCAGAACGATATGCAGGTTCGGGTGTTTGATTCGGTGCGGCATGTCATCGCGCCAGATCGCGTCGACATGGTGGCCCAGCGCGCGCAGCGCCTCGATGGTCCGCACCTCGGTTCCCGCAGCGCCGGAGTTCTCATCCGGCGGCGTGTCGGCGAGGGTCAGGATGCGGAGCGGCGCGTCTTCCATAAGAGCGTCTGCGCGAGACGAATCCATGCTTTCACATGAAGAGGACAGGCGCGAACCGCGCGCGTCAGGTAGTCGCGGGCGCGTGCGTCTCCGTTGCGGCGAAGGGCCTCGCCGATGAAGTACAGCCCTCGGCCCCGAACACACCAGCGGCGCCGCTGCGGCCGGACGGTCGCGGCCGTGGCCACGATCGCCGCGTCCGACTTACCGCGGGTGCGCACGAGGAGCGCTGCGTGCGAGAGCTTTGCGAGCCTCCGTTGCGTCTCGCGCGACGCGCTGCTGATGCTCTTCTCGTCGATGCGCGCGAAGTAGAGCACCCGCGGCGCGGTTTGAAACATTCCGATCGCCGCCAGGCGATACCAGAGATCCCAATCCTGGCCGTAATAGAACTCCGGCCGATACCCGCCGGCCCGTTCGTACGCTTCGCGCCGGAAGACGACGGAGCCGTGGTGCGTCGGTCCTCCGATGATGCCGTGTTCCCGCTCAACGTCGATGATCGCAAGCGGCCTGACAGCATCGGCCGGACCGCGGGAAGTGAAGAGCGGCTCGCGCTCAGGGCCGACAAACTCGGTCCAGCAGGAGACAAAGACGACATCCGCGTGGCGGTCGAGGAGCGCACGCTGCGCCGCCAGCCTCTCACGGTCGGACCAGTCGCCAGCGTCATGCCGCGCGATGTACGTCCCTCGGGCCGCCGCACAACCGGCGATCAGCGCGCGAGTGATCCCGGCATTCGCCTGCGTCACGATCCGCATGCGGGAATCTTGTGCGGCGTAGCGGGCCAGAACGGCCGGTGTGCCGTCGTTCGAGCCGTCGTCGACCACGATCAGCTCGAAGTCGCGATCGCTCTGGCCGAGGATGCTCTCGATCGTCTCGGCGATCACGTCCGCCGCGTTGTAGACGGGGAGGACGAACGTGGTCCCAACGCTCACTCGCGTGTCCTGAGACGATCGATCGCCTCGGCAACCGTGCCCGCGCCGCGCAACCCAATGATCCGCGCGACGAAGTTATAGGCGTGGACGTCGCGAGCGGCGCTGATCTTCACCGCGGCGGTGAGAAGCTGCCGCGACTCATCGCGAAACCCTGCTGCGCCGCATTGCCGCGCAAGGTGGAAGAGGTCGCGGCTGAAGAACTGCATCTCAGGCGAGGAGCGCGAGATGTGCGCACTCGCCGCGTGCTCCAGGATCAGCAGGTGTGCACGCGCGCGGTCGCGCAACGCGGCTTCGCCGCGTCCGGAGAGCCGATCGTCGAGACCGACGCGGATCTCGCACATCCAATCCGGCACGTAGGCGAGCCTCACGCCTTGCGCCGCGATGCGGCAGTCGTACTCCCAGTCTTCCTCCGCGCACAGGCCGGTCCATGCTCCCGCTCGATCGACGACGCTGCTGCGATAGAGCGGAGTCGGCGTATCCCACCAGCGCAACGTCAGCATCGACGGAAACATCGTCTCGATGCGCTCGCCGCTGCGTTTGCGCGGCAACGTCTCCCGATTGCCCGCCGCGTCTCGCTCGCGCGTCCACCCGTATGCCGCGCCGCAGTCGGGCTGCCCGCGGAGAGCGGCTACCTGCAGCTCGAATTTTCTCGGCATCAGCACGTCGTCGCTATCGAGGTACTGAACGAATTCGCCGTGCACCAGCGCGCGACCGGCTTCGCGAGCGCGGCCCGGGCCGCCGTTCGGGATGTGCACCGCTCGGACGATGCCGCCGTGCTGCAGCGCCAAAGCGTCGGCAACGGCTCCCGTGTCGTCCGTAGATCCGTCGTCGACGATGATGATTTCGATCGGCCGGTGTGTCTGCGCGACGACGCTCGACACCGCGTCGCGAAGCATCGCGGGCCGGTTGAAGACCGGGATGATCGTCGAGACGAGCGCCGGTTCCATCGAAGGGGAGTTTACGACGCTCTACAATCCCTGCGATGGCGGCTGCCGATCGGATCACGTTCGTCGTATGCGTTGAGCCTGGTCCGCACCGGCTCGAGTACAAGGCGGCGACGCTCTTCCACACCATTCGCAGCAACATGGGCGCATTCGCCGACGCGGCGGTCTGGGCCTACGCGCCGCGGCCGGGCCGGCACGTTGCCCCGTGGTGTCGCGAGCTGATGGAGCACTACGGCGTCCGGCTCATCGACGAACCGTTGAACGCTGATCATGCCGACTACGCCCTCGCGAACAAGCCGCTCGCGCTGGCGCACGCGGAGGAGCACGCGAGGACGGATTTCGTCACGTTTCTCGATACCGACATCCTCGCGTGGGGCGAGCCGTCGGCGTTTCTTCTCGACGAGGCAGTCGACTTGGCGCTGGTCGTGGACGGCACGAAGACGTCGGGTTCCTCCGGACCCGGCGATCGATTCGAAGCGTACTGGGTGCAGCTGTACGACCTGATAGGTGCCACGGCACGGCCGTTTGTCACGACACTCCTGTCGAACGAGCGGATTCGGGGGATGTGGAACAGCGGCGTCGTCGCGACGCGGCGGGGCGCCGGCATCGCGGCGCAGTGGCGTGACGCGATGCTGAAGATGCTAGCGAACGACTTTGCGCCGCCCGAGGCCGTGTATCTGCGTGAGAACCACCTCTTGAGCGCCATCGCGGCGGCCCGCCTCGACCGTTTTCGCGAGCTCTCATTCGCTTACAACTATGCCGTGCAGAACTGGGATCGAATGACCGCAAAGGGGATCGCGCCGGAACAGGCGGTGTTGTGGCACTACCAGCCGTTCTTCGACAAGGCGTTTCATCGCTTCGCCGATCGCATCGATGCCGCGAGCTCATTGCGCGAGCGCCTCACGCTCACCGAACGCTTTACCGACGACCTCCGCCGCAACTACCGGCGCCGCATCGGAATCGACGAGTCGTTTTTTCGGTCGCTGCGCCGCCGCGCCCGCATCGGACCGCGCCTCCGCGCACTCCTCGGGCGCTCGAAACCGACCGACGCGCACATCGATTAGGAATTAGGGCAAAGCGATGCGGCGGGTGCGAGCGACGTCCGGTAACGCCGTTTCCACGACACCTTCGCAAACGCGCGCCGGGTCGACCGCGATCACGATGTCGCCCGGTCCCGGATGGGCGCTGACCGGACGCCGTAACGCGTACCACACCAGCCCCTGAGCATTCGACGAGAGCGGTGCGTCGGGGGCGATGCTCTTCGTCTTCAAGTCTGCGGTGAGTTGCTCCCGCGTTACGCATGTCGGAGACGGAATGGGGTGGGGAACGACGCCGTGAAGGGCTCGGCCCGCGGCAATCACGAGCAGCGCGGCAAGACAACCCTTGAGCCATGGGTTGGACGCCTTGTCCGCGGCAACGGCGATCGCAAGCACGATCGCGGGATAGAGCAAGATCAGGATGCGAAGGTCGAGCGTGAACGATGGATGAGCGAACGCCTGCGCGACGAAGAGGAACGCGATGTACGCCGCGATCCAAACTCCAGCGATCGGCAGCGCGCGTGCGGAGATCAGGACCGCGGCCGCCACGGCGAGCAGACCCACGAGCCCGATCTGCGACGGGAGTACCTGCACGGTCAGCATGCCGAAAGCGCGCAAGTCGTTGCGCAGCGGTAGAGGGTGAAGGCCGCTGAGCCGGTTGGCAACCACGACTAGCATCACGGCGGCGCACGAGCCGGCCACCGGCGCGAACCAGCGAGTCCGCATTCGCCATACAACGAACAGTGGCAGGATCAGCGCGCTGATCATTGCGTAACGGAACGCGACACCGATTGCGATCGCGGCTGCCGCCAGCACGACCGATCGAAGTGATGGCTTCGTCCCGGCCAGCAACGCCAGGGCCACTAGAAACAGCGCGAGTGCCGGCGGATCGCTCCAGAGCTTGTTCGTCATGCTCACGATGAAGCTGTTGCAGGCGAGGGCGACGAATGCGATCGAAGCGATCCACGAATGACGAACCGTGCGCGCCAGGACGACGGCGAACGCCAGCATCGCGACGAGGTAGGCGCAGATGTCGATCGCGCCCGGAAGGTTCTCAGGGGGACGGCCTGTGACGACCGAGGCGGCTGCATAGAGAAAGGAAGTACCGGGAGGCCAGACGCGTTGCGGCGACCCATCGGTGTCGCGATATACGTGGTGATCGCGTATCGAGTACGCGCCCGCGAGATATCGGAATCCGTCGAAGCTGAGCGTCGGCAGTCCTTCGTGAGGCAGCCGCGTCCAACTCGCGATTCCGATCGCCAGCGCGATGACGATCACGGCGACGAAGGCGACGCGCGGCCGGCCCGTCATCGGCGCCTACGGAGCCATTGCTTCAATCGCGACAGCGCGCGCCAGATCGGCTCACGGCCGAAGATCCAGTCGGGATGGCGGCGCACTTCGGGATATCGCAGCAGCGCGGGGTTCTTCAGGACCGACCGGTACAACGCGACACTGCGGCGCGCCCACTGAGCTTCCGGTGTGTACCGATGGCGCACCGCTTCGATTCCGCCGCGCGCGTAGCGCCGCACGCGCGAGTCGCGGTGGTGCGTCCACGGCTCGATGGCGCGGGTCCAGTCGCGGATGATCTTTGCTCCCGAGGTGTCGCGCTGTTCGTCGTGATGGCGGTATTGCGCGAGGACGCCGTCGATTTTCTCTGCGCCGAATCGTTCCGCGATGCGGAGGTAGAACTCGGCGTCGCACGCATAAGGAAGATCCTCGCGCCATGGACCGACGTCGCGCGCCGCGGCAGCTCGAAAAAACGCCGCCGGCTGCGGGACGTAGGTCACCTTGCCGGCGTATTCAGCAAGATCGAACGGCCGCAAGTCAGTCCGGCCGCCGATCGTCGATCGTGCGTCGATGAACTCCATGTCGCCGTACAGAAGACCCGCATTCGAGCGCTGAAGCGCCCCAACGACCGTGGAGATCGCGCCAGGCTTGTAGAGATCGTCCGAGCTTTGGACCGCGATGATCTCTCCAGCCGCACGAGCGATGCCTTTGTTGACCGCGTCGGCAACTCCGTGATCGGGCTCTGACACCCATTGCAGCTCGGGGATGTTGTACGACTTCAACACGTCGGTTGTCTCGTCGGTCGAGCCGCCGTCCATGACGAGGACTTCGATCGGCCGGTAGTCCTGGGAGAGGATCGAGTCGAGCGTCTCGCGGATGTAGCGTCCCTGGTTGAAGCTCGGGACGATGATCGAGACGAGCGGGCGATCACTCATCCGATGAGCGCGACCGCTTCGAGCCACGCCCGCATGTTCGCGGCGGTGTCATGGAGGAACTCGCGTCCTCCCTCGTCCCACACGAATCCGCGCATCGTCGCGGCTCTTTCATCGATCGCGTCCGCGAGTGCGGCGTAGAGGTCCCGGTACGAACTGCCGTCGAGCTTCAGGTTGACGAGCCAGTCGAGGATGTCGTCGAGAAGGACCATCCCGGCGAGCTCCTGCGAGAGGTCTTTGAAGAGGTTGTGCGGCGTGCGGCGGTGGTCGGCGATCGGCGTGCCGACACGGATCGCCTCGCCGCGCGCCTTCACGCACTTCTGCAGGAAGTACCCGCTGCAGATGTCGCCGTAGCGGTCGATCCGGAGTCCGCCGAGGGAGAAGCCCATGCGAACGTAGTAGTAGGCGGTGATTGCGTCCCGGACGATCGCCGTGTTTTGCGTATTGATCGGGGACCAGGTGTCGTTCGCGAGCCGAACGGAGCCCCCGGCGAACGCGTCGATGTTCGGTGCGAGCGCGAGCCGCGTCAGGGCATCGACGTCGGGATCGCTCAGCCATAGGCCGACATTCATCGCCGCCCTCGACGGCGCGGCCGGACGGCGGGTGAGCTGTTTCTCGCGACGGCGTGCGAAGTAGGGAAAGCCGCGCGGCCAGATCTCGGCCGGCGTGTTGGCGGTCAGAAGCGAGCAGATGTTGAACCAGCCGTCGGACGAGTGGACCTCGTCTTCGGAGACTTCTTCGCCCGCCGCGACGTGCTGGCCGACAAAGTCCGAGTCATCAAGGCAGTAGTTGTCGTCGTCGATGGTGATGAGTAGATCGGCGCCGCCGTCGAGCGCCATGAGAAAGCCGATGTTGCGCCGGTTGTCGCTGTCGTAGGGGATCCGCTCTGCGAGAGATGGGAAGCGCGATAGAAACGCCTCCTGCTCGTCGAGCGTCGGGCAGATCGCGTCGTGAAACTTCGATCGCTCGTAAACGCTCGCCGGCGTCTTGCGGTCGGGGATGACGATGATCCGCACGCCTTCGTGGCCGTGCCGCCGGATGTTCTCGACGTAGCCGTCGAGAAACTTCGGCTCGAAGATGGTCGTGACGACGATGTCGACGCGCCTGTTCGGCATGCGCGTCCATTCTGTCACCCGTTCCGCTCTCCGATGAAGTAGATGCCGTCGCGGGTCAGGTCGATGTCGTCGAACTCGTCCGCGACCTTCTCCGCCCGACGATAGAGCGGCGTGAAGTGATCGTTAACGAAAGCTTCGATCACTGGACGTCCGACGCGCAGCGGATGGCCCGCATCGAAACGGGTGCGAACGTCGTCGGCGATCTCCGACGGCTCGAACAGCTTGTCGTGGAACACGAGCACGCCGCCAGGCGGCAGAATCTCGAGGATCCTCTGGAAGATGACCGTCGCGTCAAAACAATGCTCCAGGACGTTGATCATGACGACCAGGTCATAGCGCCCAGATGGCATCTCCTCGATCGGCATCGGCAGGAGTTGCGCGACAGCGACTCGTTTTTCGACGAGCGCCGGGCTTACCGCTCGTACGACCCGACGGAGCGCGCGGCCGATTTGCGTCGTCCCGAGCTTGTGGCTGAGTGCCGTTTCGCCGATGCGCAGCGCATGCTCGTCGTACGTGCAATGCGGGTGGTTCAGATATTCGCGAATCAACGGATCGAGCAGGGAACAGCGTTCGATCCGGCAATGTCGCGCCACGATCCGAAGGTTCGTGAATGGACCGCAGCCGAGCTCGATCGCGTGCTGAAACGATCGCGATTCGATCGCGGCGTATCCCCCGAACGCCGCCTCGTGCGCCACGTTGCGGTCGTCGCTCGCGCCGGCGTTCGCGACGAGCCACGTATCCCGTTCGTATTTCTGCGCCTGCCTCCAACGCTCCTTCGGAACGCGGACCACACCTTTGGCGGGGTCGAGGAACGCCGCGTCGGAATGGTCGCGCAATGCACGCTCTGCTTCGTCGCCGGTGACGAAGTGCAGGTTTTCGTCGACGTAGAGATATTTCGAATCGTCACTCATCGTTCGAGCTCGTTCAGTTCCTCGCGTATCCGCAGCACCGCGTCGGACGACACCGGTTGCGATCCCGGCCATTCTTCCCAGCCGCTCTTGTGCGGTGACGCCCTGCCGATGATGCGCCGGAGCGGACGGGCGAGCAATGAGGGAATGCGCGCGCGCTCCAGTTTCCCGGCCGGAGCCACCGGGCGAGGAGGCAATGGCGGGCCTGCTACAGGCCGTACCGATTCGATGGCGCGAGCCCACGATTCGTACATGTCGTCATCGGAGTAATCGCGCACGCTCTCGACGGTCGCGGCGCTCATTCTCTCCAGGCGCGCCCGATCGGATGCAAGGAGGCGCGTGTGCTGCGCCGCGGTTGCCGAATCACCTACGTCGAACAGCAGCGCGTTCTCGCCGTCCTTCAGAATCCCCTCGGCACGCGCTCCTCGGAATCGGGACGAGACGGGCACGACGCCATTCTGCATCGCCTCGTAGAGCGAGTTGGGACTTCCTTCCGTTGGCGAGAAAAAGAGGAGCACGTCGAGGTGTGGATACGCCTCGCGATACAACTCCGCCGTCGGAAGAAAGCCGTGGTCGACGGCTCGTCCGTCCAGCGCATCGAGCAGCCGCCCGCGATCGGGACCGTCGCCGAAAACGTGAAGCTCGACGTCTGCGCCGTTGAGCAACCGCGCCACCGCGGCGAAGTCGAGCACGCGCTTCGAGCTCTCCTCGAGCCGCGACACGATGCCGGCGTGCAATTTCTCGCGGCGCGGCGAACGGGCCTGCGTCGCACGCGGAACTCCCTGCCGGATATACCGCACGCGCGACGCGTCGAAGTGGCGCACGAGGTAACGCTCGAGAAGCCGGGAGTTCGGAACGACGAGGTCGATCACGTCGCCGTACTCGCTGACATTCGCGAGCCAATCTTCGAATAACGAGAGCACCGGCACAACCAATGCTCCGCGGAAGCCGGTGTTCTTCAGGACGCGCATCGCATCGAGAGACGATCCGATGCCGATCGGAATGACGACCTCGGGATCGACACGCCGGACGGCGCGGACGACCGCGTTCCGTCGGGCCGTCTCCGTCCCGTCGCGCCCGTCCATCTCGATCGCGCGCAGATGAGGATGCGCCGCTGAATACGCTGCCGGATCGCTGTATCGCGCTCCGCGTGCCAGTCCGGCGTATACCTCCCAGCCGCGGTCGCTCAGCCGCTCCGCCATGTGATGGACGAACCACTCCATCCCGCCCCACGCGGTGTGCGTCTGTGTCACGAACATGAGCCGCCGCATCCGGCTCATTCGGACGACCACTCGAGGAGTGGCGCGATCTTTCCTTCACGCGTGTCGGCGTCGATGAGCGCGTTCTGCTCGTTGACCGTGAACGTCACGATGTTGTCGTGCATCACGTCGTATCCGCCGAACGGATGCGACACCGAGACCGAATAGCGGCCCGGCATAAGCAGGTTCGCCGGAATCCGGCAGCGCATCTTCTGGCGGCCGATCCGCCAAGGTTCGCCCCGGACGGCGGATCGGTCGGCGCTCGTCGAAGTGAACAACGGTTCGCCGTACTCGTTGCGGACGCGGAGAAGGAGGCGGCCCGGCGGCATCTGCGAGACGACCGAGAAGTCGAAGACGATCTCGATCGCGACGTCGGAAGGGACCGAGTCGGCCGCCTCTCCGTTGTCGGCACGTACGACCTCCACCGAGTGGTATTCGAACGCGGCATGCGACGCATGGCGCGGCTGCCACACGACGTCGTTTTCGATTCCCTCATCGACGTAGCGGCTGACGATCTCCGGGGCCGGGCCGGCCGCTCGCACCTTTCCCTCGTGCAGCCAGATCGCCCGTTCGCAGAGGCTCGTGACGGTCGTCATGCTGTGGCTCACCACGATGACCGTCCTCCCTTGTTCTCGAACGCTCCGCAGTTTCTTGAGGCACTTCTGCTGAAACGCGAGGTCGCCGACGGCCAGTACCTCGTCGATGATGAGAATGTCGGGATCGAGGTGGGCCGCGACTGCGAAAGCGAGCCGCACATACATTCCGGATGAATATCGCTTCACCGGCGTGTCGATGAATCGCTCCACCTCCGCGAATGCGACGATGTCGTCGAACTTGCTGCGCGTCTCCTCGCGCGACATGCCGAGGATTGCGCCGTTCAGGTAGATGTTCTCGCGGCCACTGAGCTCGGGGTGGAAGCCGATGCCGACTTCAAGGAGACTCGCGACTTTGCCGAAGATGTGCGCCTCCCCTTCGGTTGGTTCGGTGATCTCGCTGAGGATCTTGAGCAGCGTCGACTTGCCTGCCCCGTTCTTTCCGATCAGCGCGACGATCTCGCCTTCGCGGATCGTGACCGACACGTCGCGAAGGGCCCAGAACTCTTCGTCCGAACCGCGATCGTTCTTCCTGAACGGAGCACGGAACAAGGCGGCGAAACGCTCTCGCAGCAGATTCCGCGCGAGGATCGTCTCGCCGAGGCGGTACTTCTTCGAGATTCCGTGTGTGACTACGGCGTCGCCCATCACATCAAGTCCGCGAAAAGTCTCTCGCTGCTCTTGAAGTAGAAGACGCCTGTAACGAGCAGCACGAGCGAAGTGATGACTGCCGCGATGACGCCCGGGGGATAGAGCGCGTTCGTTCCGGCGATCGACCACCGGAAGCCGTCGATCACCGCGACCATTGGATTCAGCGAATAGAGGAGCCGCCACCGCTGCGGGATCACGCTGCTGCTGAACGCGACGGGCGAGACGTACAGCCCGAATTGCGTGATGAACGGGATGAGGTGACGCATGTCGCGGTACTTTACGAACAGCGCCGCGAACCAGAGACTGAGGCCTAGCGTGAAGACGAACGCCAGCAGCAGGAAGAGCGGCACCGCGAAGATCCGCGACGACGGCATCATCCGGTAGTACGCCATGATCATGAAGAGAAAGATGGCGGAGACGAAGAAGTCGACCATTCCGACCGCGAGCGACGACATCGGGAGGATCAGCCGGGGAAAGTAGATCTTCGTCACCATATGACCGTTGCCGACGATCGACCCCGCTGCGTCAGAGTAAGCGGTGGAGAAGAACTGCCAGGGCAAGAGAGCCGTGAAGGTCAGGACCGCGTACGGCACGCCTTCGGACGGCAGCTTCGCCACTTTGCCGAAGATGACGGTGAAGACGAACATCGTCAGAAAGGGGCGGATGAACGCCCAACCGACGCCGATGTAAGTCTGTTTGTAGCGGAGCGTCACATCGCGCCACGCGAGAAAACCGAGGAGTTCGCGGTAGTCCCAAAGTTCCCCGAGGTTCAGTTGGGCGAGACCAGTGCGGCGTTTGATGACCTTGTGCACGCCCGCCGAATGTAAACGATTTGCGCGGCGGCACGCTACGATGCCGCCATGTCGCTCCGGCAGCGTATCGGCGCGCTGATCTACGACTGGCCCTTGTACCGGCGGGTCCGGCGCAGCGGACGTTGGGAGCTGATGCACAACCGGGACGAGATGATCGCGACGGATGGGCGGGGCGTGGCCTGCCGGTGGGAGTTCACGAGCGATCTACACATCGCGAAGGTCTTTCCGTCGACGGGTGCGGCGCTGATGCGGATGGCGTTTGCGCGGTGGCCGATCGTGGCGCGTGACGCGCCGGAAGAGTCAGGAGCGCCTCTCGTCTCGTTCGTGATCGGCCATCGCGGTATCTCGCGGCTGTCCCACCTCCTCGCGACCCTGCGTAGCATCGCGGGACAGCGGGAAGTGCCGTTCGAGTGCATCGTCGTCGAGCAGGATCGAGAGCGTGCCATCGAGACGCAACTGCCGCCGTGGGTTCGCTACCTCTTCACGCCCTGCGAGACCGAGTACAACCGCGCCGCCGCGTTCAATGCCGGCGTCGCGACCGCGCGCGGGGAGCTCGTCGTGCTGCACGACAACGACATCCTCGTGCCGGCCGACTACGCGCGGGAGGTCGCGGCGCGTGGACGCGACGGCTTCGAGCTGATGAACCTGAAGCGATTCCTCTTTCATATGGTGCGGCCGGACGACCGTGTGCCGCAATCGATCATGCAGAACGCGCAGGGGGGCTCGATTGCCGCCGCGAAGCGCGCGTACATGGAAATCGGCGGCTACGACGAAGAGTTCGTCGGGTGGGGCGGTGAGGACAACGACTTCTGGGACCGCGCGCGGGCGCACGGGAACGTCTACGAGTTCGGCTACCTCCCGATGGTGCACCTTCATCACGAGGCGCAGAAAGGGAAGGGCGATCGTGCGGCTCCCGCGGTGAAGCGCTACTACGACATCCGTTCGATCCCGCCCGAAGAGCGGATCACACGACTGCGCGAACGATGGCGTGAACGCGCTCGGTGAAGCGCTCGAACGCGAAGTAGTCGAGAGCCTCCGGAATCGTGCGGTCGGCGCGCTCCAAAGCGTCGGCGATTGCGGTGCGGATCTCCGCGGGATTCGATGGATCGACGAGTGCGCCGAGCTCCCCGTTCAGGACGGCCTCGCGTCCGCCATCGTGTTTGCTCGCCACGACCGGAACGCCCGAGGCGATCGCTTCGAGGAAAACGAAACCGAAGCCCTCCCCGCGGCTCGGCATCGCGTAGACGTCGGCGAGGTTGTACAGATCCGCCTTCTCCTCCTCGGCGAAACGGCCTGTAAAGCGGACCCGGTCGGCGACGCCGAGGGTGAGCGCCTTTTCCTGGAGGCGAGGCGCGTCGTTCCCGCCGCCGGCAATCAAATAGACGACGTCGGGGGCGAGATTGGGGAGAACTTCCAGGATCTCGTCGAATCCCTTGTACCGCTCCGCACGGTCGATGCGCCCGAGGGTCAGCACGACGCGTTTTCCTTCGAGCTTGTAGTGGGAGACGAGATCGAGGCGCTTCGGGCGGATTCCGTAGTCGTCCGCATGAATCGCGTTCGGCAGAATGAACGTAGGCCCTTTGTACACTGACCAGCTCGCGAGACGCGATCGCGTCACCTCGCTGATCGCGACGACGCCGCGGCAATGCCGGAGGAGTGCGGTGGACGAGCGGCGGCGCGGCTTCCACGCCTCGATGCCGTACGTGACGAGAAGCGGGTTCTTCGTCACGAGCCGCGCGATCGGGAGGAGATTGATGTGCCCGCAGATCACGAGGTCGAATTTCGTCCGCCGGCGAATGCGCATCACCTCGCGTACATAGGCGGCCTGGCCGCGCGCAGCCGCTTCGACATACGTGACGCCGTCCGGGAGAGCCTCGACCGCGTTCGGAATGATGCGCGGGACCACCACGATCTCCTCGCGGCCGGGGAACTGCGCGAGCGCGCGCACGAGGTCGCGATTGAACAGCGCGATGCCGCCGTAGCCGCCGAACGCGTCGGTGCAGACGTGGAGGACGTTCATGCGAACTCCTCCAGGACCATGCGCGCCCAACTCCGCATCCGCGTCGACGTGCCGTCGGGAGCGAGGTCGAGCCACTCGCGGAGCGGCGTCTGAAAGCCGGTCTTCGGCCGATGGGTGATCGCGGGCGGCAGCGGACGTTCCGGAGCCGCGGCGAAGAATTGCTTGCATCGAGAACCGTAGGCGAGAAGGAGCGGCGCGAGCTGCCGGAGGAGCCAGGCGTCGACCAGCGGCGTCCGTACCTCGACGGAGTGCGCCATCGACGCCCAGTCCGTGTCGCGCAGGAGCTGGTTGCGCATGTAGAGCGATGCTTCGAGCGTCGCGACGCGGCCGAAGTCCGTGCCGGGATCGACGTCGAGCGCCTGGCCGATGTGCCGCAATATGTTGAACGTTCCCGCTTCGATCTCCTCCGGAAGAAAGAGACCGCGTGTCAGGAGATACGCGCCGGCGTCGGTACGGCCGAGACGCGGGATTGCGCGTGCTTTCGGATGCCGGAGCAGCCGTGAAGCGAAGGGGATTCTTGCGATGCGGCGGATCTGCGGCACGCGCCGGAAGGCCGGGTAGCTGCCGAAAAGCTCGTCGCCGCCGACTCCCGACAGCGCCACCTTCAGTCGCTGTTCCGCCGTCGCCTTGCTGATGAACCACGTATTGACGCCGTCGATGGTCGGCTGGTCCATCGCCTCGAAAATCTTTGGCAGGTCGGCGAGAAACTCCTCGCGCGTGACGGTGCGGGTGGTGTGCGGCGCGCCGATGCTTTCCGCAAGCGCCGCCGCGCCTGCGCTCTCGTTGAACTCGCGGTCGCGAAACGCGTCGAAGAGAATCGTGATCGTCTGCAGCGGACGACCGGAGCGTGCGCTGGCGAGGGCCGTGAGTGTCGCGGAGTCGATTCCGGCCGACAGAAAAACGCCGATCGGCACGTCGGAGACGAGATGATGGTCGATCGACTCGGTCACGCGTTCCCGCAGCAAGATCTCAGGTGTGGTGAGGTGAGCGATCGTCTCCTGCTCTCGCGCCGCGCTAAAGACGCTCGCGATCGAGTAGTAGCGCCGCGGCTCGCCGCGGCCGTTGCCGTCAACGAAAAATGACGTTCCCGCTTCGACCGCGCGGATCGCGCTGACGATCGTGAACGGCTCCGGAACGCTCCCCAGCATGAGAAACCCGGCGGCCCCCGCCGCGTCGCGCGTTCGCGGAATCGCACCGCCCGCGAGGAGCGCCTTCACGGTGGAGGCGCAACGGAAGGTCTTGCCGTCGTCGGCGAAGTAGAGCGGCTTGATGCCGTACGGATCGCGCGCGACGAACATGCGGCGCGTCCCCTCGTCCCAGATCGCGAACGCGAACATCCCGCGCAAAAGCTCGACGCACTCCACGCCGTACGCCCGATACATCTGCAGCACGACCTCGGTATCCGAATGCGAATGGAACTTCATGCCTCGGCGCTCGAGGCGCGCGCGCAGCTCGCGGTAGTTGTAGATCTCGCCATTGAAAACGATCGTCACGTCGCCTTCGACGCCGCGGAGCGGTTGCGCTCCCTCGGGCGTGAGGTCGATGATGGCGAGGCGGCGCGATGCGAGCGCTACGCGATTCTCACCGCCGATCCAGATGCCGCCGTCGTCCGGACCGCGCGGGATCATGCGCGCGTTGATCGCTTCGATCTCCTCGCGGCGCACCGGCTCGGCGCCCGCGCCGTACGCGAAGATCGCAGCAATCCCGCACATGCGGCGGCGAGAATACCAGCGGGTGTTACGATCGGCCGTGTCGAAGAACGCAGCGATGCTCGTCGTCATCGCGCTTGCGTCGCTGGCGGTGAACTTCGCAACGCTCACCCGTTCGCCAACCATTGCCGAAGACGAGGTGGCGTTCACCGAACCGGCGCTCAACCTCGCGACAGGCCACGGTTTCACCTTTCCCGGCTGGAACGACGGCCGCTTCTGGACCGGCAACGCGCCGTTGTATCCACTGCTGCTCTCGTGTTGGTTGCGAGTCGTCCCGTTCTCGATCGCGGGCGTCCGCTCGTTGAACGTGCTGATCGCGCTCGCGGCGTTTCTGATCGTCATCGCCGCGGCGATGCGGCATGGTCTCATCGAGAAACCGGCGCTGCTCTTCGCGGCGCTCCTGTGCGCCTACTCGATCTCCTTCAGCTATCGCGGCGGACGCTACGACGCGCTCTGCATGCTGCTCTTCGCGCTCGTGCTTCTCGCCACAACCCTCGCAGGCTGGCGTAGGTACGCGCTCCTGGTGTTCGGCGCGTTCTTCATGCCCGCCGCGGGGTTGTTGCTTCCGGCGTGCGCGGGTGTCGTGTCGCTCGTGTTGCTCATCGCGTACCGCCGATCCGTGTTGCGCGATCTGACCGTCTTCTGGATCGCGATGCTGGCGGGAGTCGCGGCACTCCTCCTGCTCTACGCGCAGAACGGCGTGCTCCAGGACTTCCTCACGCTCATCGGCCGCCACTCGGTCGTGCATGGAGCGAACGTCGAGACGACTTCGTTCAACAGCCTCTCGCGCAAATGGCGGCGGCTGCCGCTGGCGCTCTGGGCGGACAAGGTCAACCTTCTGCTCGTCGCGCTGGTCGCGTTTCTCGGCTGGCGGCGTCGATCGCGTTTGCTCTGGACGGCGATCGCCGTCGCGGTCGTCCTGCCGCTCACGATCGAGTTTCTGTACATGTACCGCATCTACTACGGCTGGATGATCGCGATTCCGCTGCTGGTCGTCCTCGCCTCGTTCCGCGACAGCAAGTGCGCAACGCTCGCGCTGCTGATCGTTATCGTCACCGGTTTGCCGGCGCGGACACTTCTCGCGGTGCTCGAATGGCGATCGCGCGATTACGCGCCGGTCGAGGCGCTCGCCGCGCGCAACATCGGCCCGGATGACACCGTCTACGCTGATTTCGCCGCGTACTACGCCGTGCGGAGCCGCACGCCGCACATCGCGCTGCCGTTGCAGCGCTTCCCGCCGTACGTCTTTCATCCGCCGGCGGCGACGCTTCTGATCATCGGCGGCGAGAGCGCGGAGGATGTGAAGTCCTTCGCCGGAACGTGGACCGAAGTGGACCGCTACACGGCCGTTCCGTCGTTTCGACGGTCATTCGGTGCGGCGCCGTACGACCTTCACGTGTATCGCCGCCGCCGCGTGTAGCGCAGGAGGACCATCGCGACGAGGCCGAGGATGCCGGCGCTGTAGCCGATCACCTTCGTGATGTCGATCGCCGTCATGACCGCCGCCGCCGCGAAAAGGACCGTCACGCCCCAGATCGAGAGGATCGCCTTCGTCTCCGACCCGAACCGCGCCAGCAGGATGTGGTGAATGTGCCTCCGGTCGGCGTTGAAGAGGCGGCCGAGGCGTCTCGAGAGCGGTATCGCGGAACCGCCGAAACGCTGCTGCATCACGATCAGCGTGTCGAGCACCGGCAGCGCCAGCGCGATGATCGGGCCGGTGATGATGATTGCCGTCGGCGACTTCGACGGCTTGGCGATCGATCCCGCCGCGAGCAGCAGGCCGATGAACATACTGCCGCTGTCGCCCATGAAGATGCGCGCCGGCGGCTTGTTCCACCAGTAGAAGCCGGTCAGGCTTCCGGCGAGCGCGGTCATGACGACAAGCGAGAAGGCGTCCTCGCGCGCGATCGCGATGACCGCGAACGCGACCGCGATCGTGATCGAGACGACGGTGGCGAGCGAGTCCATCCCGTCGATGAAGTTCAGCGCGTTGATGACGCCGACGATCCAGACCACCGAGATCACCGCGCCGAAGAATCCGAGCCAGACCACCTGTCCCGCGAGCGAGACGAATTTGAACTGGTAGCCGAAGCTGACGAGGATGATCGCGGCGGCGGTTTGCACGGCGAACTTCTTCGGCGCGTCGGCGCCGACCAGGTCGTCGTACACGCCGAGGCCGACGATCAGCGATCCGCTGGCGAGCATCGCGAAAAGGAAGGAGATGTTCTTCGAGACGAGGCCCGCGGCGTGCGAGTTCGCGGCGAGGAGCAGCAGCGGGAAACCGAAGCCGAAGATGATCGCGAGACCGCCGACGCGCGGGATCTCGCGCTCGTGCGTCTTCCGTTCGTCGGGCCGGTCGACCAGCCCGATCTTCTCCGCCGCCACCTTGACGATCCGCGTCGCCGCGAAGGAAGTGACGGCTGATGCGACGAACAGGACCGTGATCGCGACTACCGCTTCCACCTGATTCAGGTTACCAGACGTCGTACAGATACAATGCCGACGACTTAAGCGAGAGGTTGATTGCATGGCAGAGCTTCCCGGCATCGAACGCGAAACGCTCGAGGTCGATGTCGTGATCGTCGGGGGCGGCCCAGCGGGTCTCGCGGCCGCATACAAGCTGTCGCAACTCGTCGCGGCGCACAACGCGTCGTCGGCTGAGAAGAAGCTCGAAGGCTTCTCCATCGCCGTTCTCGAAAAGGGAAAAGAGATCGGCTCGCACGGTATCTCCGGCGCCGTCATGGACCCGCGCGGGATCGCGGAGCTCATGCCCGACTGGCTCGAGCGCGGCTGTCCCGTCGAGTCGCCGGTCACCGACGACGCGTTCTGGTATCTCTTGGAGAGCTTCAAAGTCGCGGCGCCGATCCTGCCGCCACCTCTCCAGAACCACGGCAACTACGTGATCTCCCTCGGCGAGATGACGCGCTGGCTCGGCGGCATCGTCGCCGAGATGGGCGTCGACATCTTCCCGGAGTTCGCCGCCACCCGCGTTCTCGTCGAGAACGGCCGCGTTGCCGGCGTCCGCACGGGCGACAAGGGGATCGACAAGTTCGGACAGCCGAAGCCGAACTTCGAGCCGGGCATCGACATCAAGGCGAAGATCACGATCCTCGCGGAAGGTCCGCGCGGAACGCTCACCAAGCAGCTCGCGACGATGTTCGACCTGTATGCCGGCAAGAATCCGCAGGTCTACTCGGTCGGCATCAAGGAGCTGTGGCAGCTTCCCGACGACCGCTTCGCACCCGGCACGGTCATTCACACCCTCGGCTGGCCGCTCGACAAGGACACGTTCGGCGGCGGGTTCATTTATGGGATGGGCGAACGGATCGTCGACATCGGCCTCGTCGTCGGTCTCGACTACCGCAATCCGACGCTCGATCCGCATCACGAGTTCCAGCGCTACAAACTGCACCCATCCGTTCGCGAGATCCTGCAGGGCGGGAAGATGATCGGCGCGGGCGCGAAGGCGATCCCCGAGGGCGGCTACTTCTCGATGCCGCGCAGCTACGGCGACGGCTTCATGATCCTCGGCGACTCCGCCGGATACCTCAACGGCGCACGGCTGAAAGGGATCCACCTCGCGATCAAGTCTGGAATCATGGCGGCGGAGACGGCGCTGCGCGCGCTGCTCAACGACGACACCTCGGCGACTCAACTCCAGGAGTACGAAGCGCTGTTCGAGAGCTCATGGGCGCGGGAGGAGCTGTGGAAGGAGCGCAACTTCCATCAGGCGTTCGAGAAGGGACAGCTCGCGGGCCTCTTCAACGCCGGCCTGTCGATGTTCACCGGCGGGCGCGGATATGGCGTCAGCAGCCGGCTCGACGGACACGCAGGGCACGAGCGGATGACGCGCATCCAGCGCTACTTCGGCGCCGATCACCCTCATCCGCCGGACAAGATGAAGTTCGACGGCACGTACACGTTCGACAAGGTGACCGACGTCTACAACGGCGGCGTGATCCACGAAGAGAACCAGCCGCCCCATCTGCTGATCCTCGACACCGAAGTCTGCATCACGCGTTGCACCGAGGAGTACGGCAACCCCTGCTTCCATTTCTGTCCGGCGCAGGTGTACGAGCCGAAGCCGACCGAGGACGGCCGCGGGCGCGTGCCGTTCCTGAATTTCACCAACTGTTATCACTGCAAGACGTGCGACATCATGGATCCTTACCAGGTGATCACTTGGGTCCCGCCGGAAGGTGGCGGCGGCCCGAATTACAAGAAGTTGTAAGGAGGCAGCTCTAAAGCGCTAAAGCTCTAAGCGAGACGAGGCGCGTCATGCGTTGCTGTTGCTTAGAGCTGATTGCGGCACGTTTTTCGTAGCTAGAGCGTCGAAGCAACATGGCACGTGAGGCAGTACCGTTGAATCGCTCGGTCGACCGCATCGGCGCGCTGCAGGCGAACGTCGAGCGGGTGATTCGCGGGAAGAGCGAGGTCGTGCAGCTCTGCATCGCGGCGCTGCTCGCGCGCGGGCACGTGCTCCTCGAGGACGTTCCGGGCGTCGGGAAAACCACGCTCGCGCACGCCATCGCACGTTCGCTCGCTCTGTCGTTCCAACGCATCCAGTTCACGAGCGACCTGCTGCCGGCGGACATCGTCGGCGTGACGATCTTCAACCAGGAAAACCAGGAGTTCGAGTTCGTCTCCGGCCCGATCTTCACGAACATCCTCCTTGCCGACGAGATCAACCGCGCCACGCCGAAGACGCAGTCGGCATTGCTCGAGGCGATGAGCGAGGCGATCATCACCGTCGAGAAGCGGCGGCTTCCGCTGCCCGATCCGTTCCTGGTCCTCGCCACGCAGAACCCGGTCGAGCATGTTGGGACGTACCCGCTGCCCGAGTCGCAACTCGATCGGTTCCTGATGAAGCTGACGATCGGCTATCCGAACGAGACCGACGAGAAGAAGCTGCTGCGCTCCGGCGGCGGACAGGATGCACTCGAGCATCTCGAGCCGGTGCTCGACGAGAACGACCTTCGCGAGCTGCAGGAGAGCGTCGGCGCCATCCACGTCAACGAGTCTCTGGTGGAATACCTGATGGCGATCGTCCAGACCACGCGAACCCACCAGGACGTCGCCCTCGGCGTCTCGACGCGCGGCGCGCTGACGTACTTCAAGGCGTGTCAGGCGCTCGCGTTGGTCAGCGGCCGCGACTTCGTCGTCCCGGAAGACGTGAAACGCCTCGCCAATCCTGTCCTCTCGCACCGCATCCTGATGAAAGAGCGCCGCATGATGCGCGGCGAAGGCGCGCCCGAAGCGCGCTTCATTCAGCGGATCGTGAATGAGATCCCGGTGCCGCGGTAGGCGGGTTCTTCGCGGCAGCCTCGCGCTCGCGCTCGAGTGTGCGGATTGCCCACAAATTCGCGGCGATTACGATCGCGTTGAAGGTTAGGAATCCGAAGAGCGGATACCACTGATTCATCTCTGTTCCTTACTCTCAAGATGCCGAAAGCCCATATGACAAGCGCCGCCGATACGTTGCTGAATACCCACGTAAAGGTGAGCGCATTCGTCACGAGGCGGTCGAGTACCGCGAAGACGAGCCAGAGCACTCCGGCCTCCCGAAGCAGCTCGGGCGCGCGTTCAGCGAGTACAACTGCCAGTGGGTGCCGCGTCATTGCGCCGAGGCTGCCTCGGAACTTTTCAATCTCCGAGGACCTCAACCCGGCGTGGAGCGCCCCATGACCACGCAGGCGTGGCAGTTCGACGGCGTCGTCCGTTTCACGCGCGTCGGGACGTCGTTCCTCGTCTTCACCTTCGTCATCGGATTCGCGGCGCTCAACACCGGCAACAACCCGCTCTACATCGCGCTGACGTTCATGCTCGGCTGCCTCTTGCTGTCGGGCATCGCGTCGAAAGGAGGGCTGAAACACCTCGCCATCGAGCTGCGCGGCGCGGAGGAGGCGTGGGCGGGGCGGCCGGTCAGCCTCGTGCTGCGGATCACAAACCGCTCCGCGATCTGGAACGTGCGCGACGTGGCGATCGTCTCCGACGACCTCGCGCAGCCGGTCCTCGTGCCGATCATCGGCAAGCGCGAGACGATCGACGTCGAGGCGTCGTTCCTCTTCCAGCGCCGCGGCATCGCACATGTGAAGCGGATCGATCTCTACACGCGCTACCCCTTCGGGTTCTTCCTGAAGAAGCGGCGGGTGCGCCTCGAGGGCGACGTCGTGGTCTTCCCACGCCTTCTCGACGAAGAAGCGGCGCGCGAGCGCTTCCGGCCGATCGCCGGCGAGCAAGAAAACGCGAACCGCCCCGGCGTCGGCACCGAGATCCACTCGTTCCGCGAGTACGTTCGCGGTGACTCGCTCCGCCAGATCTACTGGAAGAAGTCCGCGAGCCTTGGCCGCTGGATCATGAAGCAGACCGAGCTCGACTCCGCGCGCGCCGTACACGTCGTCTTCGATCCGTACAAACCGCGAGAGGCCTCCGACGAGGCGTTCGAGGAGCTGGTCAGCGAGACGGCGACGTACCTCTTCCACGCCGCGCGCCGCGGCCTGACGATCCTCTTCACGATGCCGCGCGTGACGATCGTCACGAGCGAGTCGGAGTCGGCGAGCGCCGCCTTCCACGCGCTGGCGCTCGTCGAGCCGTTGCACGAGCCGGTGGCGCAGGGCGCCGACGAGAACAGTGTCGTGTTCGCCCTGCAACGGGAGACGGGGAGGGGCGATGAACGCGCGCGCGCGTGAGATCGAGCTGCTGCTCCTCACAGCCCTTTCCGGCGTGCCGCTCTACTTCAACGGCGCGATCGGCGCGGCACCGCTCGCGGTCTTCCACCTGGCGCTCGCCGGGATGATCTACCGCATTGCGCACGGCGGAACCGCGGAAATCGTCCCGGAAGGCGTGCTTCGCGTCATCGCGTTGGTGTACGTCCCGCTCTACATCCTCGACGCGATCGCGAACCACGCCATCGCGGCGTCGACGCATCTCGTCCTCTTCATCGCCGTCTACCAGCCGATCGAGTCGATCCGGCGCAACAACCGCGCGCAACGCGTCCTCACCGCGGCGCTCATCTTCGTCGCGAGCGTCGCGACGTCGACCGACATCACGATCGTTCTCTTCGTCATCGTCTTCGGCTTCATGATGTTCCGGCAGCTCATCCTGCTGAGCCACATCGAGACCGCCGCGTCCATCGGCCACGAGTATGACGACGCGCCGTCGAATCGCACCGCCGCGTTCTACCTGGTCGGGTCGACCGTCCTCGCCGCCGTGCTCTTCCCGATCATCCCCCGCACGCGCAACCCGCTCGTCCAAGGCGTTTCCGGCGCGCTCACCAATGCGACTACAGGCCTCTCGACGACGATCGATTTCTCGCAGCAGCGCGCCAGCGTTCCCGATCCCTCGGTCGTCTCGCGCGTCTGGATGGGGCCGGACGCGCTGCCGTTCTTCACGCCGCTGCGCCTCCGCGCGAACGTCTACGACCGATACATGGGCCACGTCTGGCTGCAGTCGTCGCGCGGATACCGCGACCTCGCCGCGCGCGACGGCATTTTCGAGATCGCGCGCCCGGTCGGTTTCAAGCGATCCGCGCGCGTCCAGCAGCGATTCGTCCGCAACGGACGCATTTATCTCCCGACCGGGACGTTTGCGATCAACGGGCTCGTGTCGGTTATGGAAGGGCCGTCGCCCGACACCTTCACGACCGCCACGGCCGGCCGCGAGTCGGCCACCTTCGACATCGCGATGGCGCGCGAGGTGATGCCGCTGCGAAATGAGCGCGTGCGCATCCTCGACTATCCCGTGACGCCGGCGGTCGCCGCGCTGGCGCACCAGATCGTCGGCAACGCCACCGACACCGAAGCGCAGTCGCGGAGGATCGAGTCGTACATGACCACGCACTTCCGCTACTACATGCAGCCGGTGCAGCGGGCCAGGCCGCTGACGATCGAGGAGTTCCTGCTCAAGGACCGCCGCGGCCATTGCGAGTACTTCGCCGCCGGGATGGTGGCGCTCATGACGGCCCTCGGCAAACCGGCGCACGTGGTCGGCGGCTTCTACGGCGGGAAGCTCAATCCGCTCACCGGCTACTTCGCGATGCGTCTCGAGGATGCGCACGCCTGGGTCGAGGTCTGGACCGGCGACCGCTGGCTCACCTTCGATCCGACGCCCGCCGCGATGCGTCCCGGAAACGTGCGCGAGGGCCTGCTCCGGACGTATCTGAGCGCCCTCAACGACTCGGTCAATTTCTTCTGGGACCGCTACGTCCTGACCTACGGCCTCGGCGATCAGGTGGCGTTCGCAATGGAGGTGCTGATGCGCCTCCGCAACGCCCTCGGCCGCTCGCACGCCTCGCTGTCGATGTTCCGGCAGAAGTTCACGTTCATCGACGCGACCAACGTCGTCGCGGTCCTCGCCGCCCTGGCCGCGCTCGTCCTCTTCATCCGCCGTCGCCGCCGCCCGCTTTTCGACGACCTCTCCGGCCATCTCCGCTTCCTCGGCATCGAGGTCGGCCCTGCGATGACGATGGAGGAGGCGCTGCGGATCCTCCACGACCGCCGTCCCGAAGCCGCGCGCGACCTCGCCCCCCTCATCGCCGACTACGAGGACGAGATGTTCTCGCCGCGCCACGTCCACGGCCGCGTCGCCGCCATCCGCCGCGCGTTGGCGGGGGTCAGGTCGAAACTTGAAACTTGAGGCCGCTCCGCGGCCCCCGTTTCAAGTTTCGACCTGACCCCCTACTTGCTCGCCACACGCCGCGGATTGCGCATCAGCGCGATCATCTCCCGCACCGCGGCGTCGAGCCCGACCAACGACGCGCGCGCGATGATGGCGTGGCCGATGTTCAGCTCCTCGATGTCGCCAATCATCGCGATCGGATCGATGTTGCGGTAGTTCAGACCGTGTCCGCCGAGGACCACGAGACCGATCTTGCGGGCGGTGCGGGCGGCGGTCGTGATCTTCTCGATCTCCGGGTGCCAGTTTCCGCTGCGCCACGCGTCGGTGTACTTGCCCGTATTGATCTCGATGCGCGGCGCTCCCATCTTGTGGCACATCCGGATCTGCTCGATGTCGGGGTCGACGAAGATCGAGACGTCGATGTGCGCGTCAAGGAGCTGCCGCACCGTCTTCTCGAGATTGCTCGCATGCAGGACCACATCGAGCCCCCCCTCCGTCGTCACCTCATTCGCGCGCTCCGGGACCAGCGTGACGCGATGCGGTTTGATCGTCTGTGCGATCCGCACCATCTCCGCCGACCCCGCCATCTCGACGTTCAAGTGCGTCGACACCGAGCGCCGGAGCAACTCGACGTCCCGGTCCGAAATGTGCCGCCGGTCCCCGCGGAGATGCACCGTGATCCCCTGCGCCCCCGCAAGCTCGCAGATGACGGCAGCCGCAATCGGATCCGGCTCGTCCGACTTCCGTGCTTCGCGAATAGTGGCGATGTGATCGATGTTGACGGCCAAACGCATACGGGTAGTGTAACCGTCCGAACTCCATGCTCTATCGCTTCGAGAACATTGAAAAAAGCTACGGCCCGCACGACGTGCTGCGCGGGGTCACGTGGCAGCACAATCCTGGGGAGCACGTTGGGCTTGTCGGACGCAATGGTGCGGGGAAGACGACGCTGTTCCGGCTGCTGCTGAAGCAGGAGGACCCGGATCGCGGCGAGATGTACCGCTCCTCGGGGCTCACGATCGGGCATGTGGGGCAGCATCTCGATGCCGAGGCGGGGATGTCGTTGTTCGACTATGTCGAGACGGCGTTCGCGGATGTTCTGACGATCGAGCGGAAGATGCGGGGGATCGAGCACGATCTCGCCGATTCTTCGCGTCCCGATCACGAGCGGCTGCTCGAAAAGTACGCGGAGCTGCAGCACGACTACGAGCACGCAGACGGCTACACGTTGCACGCCGAGGTCGAGCGAGTGCTGATGGGCGTCGGGTTCGACAAAGGGGAGTTCGAGCGGCCGATCGCGGAGTTCAGCGGCGGGCAGCAGAACCGGGCGATGCTGGCGCGCGTGCTCCTGACGCGCGTCGACCTTCTGTTGCTCGACGAGCCGACGAATCACCTCGACCTGAAGGGGATCGAGTTTATCGAGGAGTTCCTGCAGTCGTTCAACGGGAGCTACCTCGTCATCTCGCACGACCGGACGTTTCTCAACCGGACGGTCGGGAAGATCATCGAGCTCGCGCACGGGAAGCTGATCGAGTATTCGGGCAACTACGAGAAGTTCCTCCAGCTCCGCGCGGAGCGGATGGAGAAGCAGGCGAAGGACTACGAGCGGCAACAGGAGTACATCGCCGACACGCAGGAATTCATCCGCCGCAACCTCGCGGGGCAGAAGACGAAGCAGGCGAAGTCGCGGCGCAAGATGCTCGGCAAGCTCGACGAGATCGAGCGGCCGGAGACGGACGAGACGCTCGCGAACTTCAAATTGGACGCGGGGCCGCGGTCCGGCGCGATCGCGTTGACGGTGGATCGCTTGAACGTGGGTTACGCGGGGGCACGCCCCTCACCCAGCGTTTCGCGCCACCCTCTCCCGGAGGGAGAGGGAGATGTCGAGCAAGTTCACGGCCCTCTCCCGGGGGGAGAAGGGGATGTCGAGCAAGTTCACGACCCTCTCCCGGCGGGAGAGTGCGGTCCGAAGGACCGGGTGAGGGACGTGCCGCCGCGTGATCCATGGCTGCACCCGGTCAAGGCGGTGGTCCACAACTTCAGTATCACTATTCGCCGCGGCGAGCGGTACGCGATCATGGGGCCGAACGGGTCCGGCAAGTCGACGCTGCTGAAGACCTTCGCGTCGCGCCTGCAGCCGCTCGGCGGCACGCTCGCGTACGGCCACAACGTCCACGTCGGCTACTACGACCAGACCCTCGGCGACCTGAATCCGAACGGGCGCGTCATCGACGAGGTCTGGAACCTCGACACGACGCAGACGGAAGAACAGGTGCGGAGCTATCTCGCGCAGTTCTCGTTCTTCGACGACGACGCGTTCAAGAAGACGCGCGATCTCTCAGGCGGCGAAAAGGGGCGCTTGGCGCTTGCGAAGATCATGTACACCGGCGGCAATCTGATGCTGCTCGACGAGCCGACGAATCATCTCGACGTGTATACGAGAGAAGCATTGGAAGAGGCGCTGGAGCGGTTCACCGGCGCGCTGATCGTCGTCTCGCACGACCGCTACTTCATCGACCGGGTGGCGGAGAACATCATTCTCGTCGAGGACGGCCACGCCGCCGTGTACTCGGGCAACTACACGGACCTCGTCGAGCGCTTCAAGGCGGGGACGGCGATTCCGGAGAAGGTGCAAGTCGTCCACGTGCAGCCGGTGCTGCCGTCGATCGCGAAGCAGGAGCCGAAAGTACACGCCGACCGCGGGGAGCAGCGCAAACGCGAGAAGCGCGTCCGGAAGATCGACGAAGAGATGTCCGGTCTCGAGGAGCGCATCTCCGCCGCCGAACGCGAACGCGAGCGCAACGACACGCTGCTCTGTTCCGAGGAGGTCTTTCGTGATGGGGAACGCGTCCGGAAGATCCAACAGCAGAACCACGACCTCAAGTCGATGATCGATCTGCTGTACGGCAAGTGGGAGTCGCTCGCGAAAGAGAAGGACATGTAGGGTTGCGATATCGTCGTGAGCGATGAACGCAACCATCATCGCAGTCGGCTCCGAGATGCTTGGGCCGACGCGCGTCGACACGAACTCGCTCAAAGTCACCGCCGTTCTCGAGAACTACGGCGTCGCGTTGGTGCGCAAGAGCATCGTCGGCGACACGCTTGCGGATCTGGTGGATGAGATCAACTTCGCGGTTGCGCACTCCGACATCCTGATCACTTCGGGCGGGCTCGGGCCGACCGAGGATGACCTCACGCGCGAGGCGTTGGCGGAGGCGTTCGGGCTCGAGATGCAGGTCGACCAGTTGATCATCGACACGATCGAGGCGCGGTTCCGGGCGCGCGGGACGAAGATGCCGGAGGTCAACAAGCGGCAGGCGAACGTCTTCATCGGCCACACGACCCTCTACAACGAGCGAGGGACGGCGCCCGGGTTTCACCTCGAGATCGGCGGGAAGCATGTTTGGGTGTTCCCCGGAGTGCCGCACGAGCTGGAGTGGATGCTCGAGACGTTCTTCAAGCCGTGGCTCGCAGCGGCGGGCGGCGTGACGCGCCACCGGCGGGTGCTGAAAGTCGCGGGGCTGACGGAGTCGGGCGTCGAGGAGAAGCTGAAGCCTTACTACGGAGCGCACCGCGACGAGCCGTTTACGATCCTCGCGTCGCCCGGCGGCATCGAGCTGCACCTCGTCTACGACTCGCTCGAGACGATCGCCGCGCGCGAGGCAGAGATGCTCTCGCTCCTCGGCCATCACGTCTTCGGCTACGACAACGACAACCTGGAGACGGTCGTGGGGCGCATGCTCGCCGATCGGCACGAGACGGTCGCGACGGCGGAGTCGTGCACCGGCGGCCTGCTCGCTCAGCGCATCACCGATGTCGCCGGCTCCTCGGCGTACTTCATCGGCGGGGCGGTCTGCTATGACGCTCGCGCGAAGGTCGACCTGGCGCGCGTCGACCCGGAGCTGATCCGCGCGCATGGCGAAGTGTCGGAGGAGGTCGCGATCGCGCTCGCGCGCGGTATTCGCGAGCGCTTCGACACGACGTACGGCGTCGGCATCACCGGCATCGCAGGGCCGGGCGGCGGGAGCGAGGCGAAACCGGTCGGCACGGTACACATTGCGGTCGCGACGGCAGCGTCACACGAGCATCGCAGGGCGTTCTGGGGCGGCACGACGCGGCATATCGTCCGCGCGCTCTCGGCGCAGACGGCTCTCGACCTGTTGCGTAAGGTGATGACGGCACCGCGTTGACGCGCGGCACGGCGGCGAGCCGTCGCCGCCCCACCCGGGCAACGACGACGCGTGTTCATCCGGCTGAGGCAACGATTGTCTCGCAGCGTGCGGCGATGTTGTGCGCCGTCGACGCCGTCCGCGCAGATCTCGTGACATCGCTGCGCGACATCGATGCTCGTCGCTTCAGATCTCGTGATGTTGCTGCGCACCACCGATGCGAGTCCGCTCACATCTCGTGACATTGCTGCGTACCACCGATCCGAGCCTACTCGGATCTCGTGACGTTCCTGCGCACCGCCGATGCACATCCCATCAGAACGCGAGACGTGCTGCGCATCGACTGCACGCGTCCGCGCATCGCGCGTGACGTTGCTGCGCATGGAGCGTGGACGTTCACTCGATGACCGCAACGCTGCGTCGAGCTATGCGCAGCGGTGAATCGCGAGTGCGCGGCGCCGTTTCGAGATGTGTTTTAAGGTGTAGCGCCGCGGCGAAATAGTGTTTCGAGAGGTGATTGAAGGTGTAGCGCCGCGGCGAAATAGTGTTGCGAGATGTGGTTGACGGTGTAGCGCCGAGGCGAAATAGTGTTGCGAGATGTGATTGAAGGTGTAGCGCCGAGGCGAAATAGTGTTTCGAGGTCTGATTGCACCTGTAACGCCGACGCGCAAACACTACTTCGAGGAGCATTGCACGTGTAACGCGTCATGATCACGACGCGCGTGTAATGAATCCTAACCGCGGTGGAGGCGCAGCACGTTCTGCACGACGTCGTTGTACAGCACCACGATCATGAGCGTGGCGAGCAATGCGAAGCCGAGTTGTTGGATGCGCTCTTTCGCCATCAGCGAGAGGTCGCGGCGCGCGGCGCCTTCGACGAGGAGGATGGCGATGTGGCCGCCGTCGAGGATCGGGATGGGGAGGAGGTTCATCACGCCGAGTTGGAGCGAGATCATCGCCATGAGGCCGACGAGCTCCATCCAGCCGCGCCGGAACATGTCGCCGGAGATCCTGGCGATGGAGATCGGGCCGCTGAACTCCTTGACGCTCCCCTCGGCTTTGAAGATGCGGCCGATGGCCTGGCCGGCGTACTTGAGCATCTTCCAGTTCTGATCGACGCTGTCCTGCAGCGCCGGGATGAGCGAGAGCTTGCGGACGATGCTCGGCGGGTAGAAGCCGCGGTACGGGTCGCGCTTGTCGAGGCCTGCCACGCGCGGCAACGTGGTCGCTATGACGCTCGCGCCGCGCTGGAGTTGCAGCGCGATCGGAGCGCCTTTCGCGGCCTCGATGACGTCGCTGAACTGTGGGAGCTGCGAGACCGGCTTGCCGTTCGCGGCGACGATGCGGTCGCCGGTGCGGATGCCGGCCTTCGCGGCGGGTGAGCCGGGGTTGACGCGCCCGACGATCGGGTCGATGAGCGGGTAGAAGCCTGCGCGTCCGATCGGTCCGTAATCGCTCTCCGCGCTGACGGGGGTCAGCATCGTGGAGTGCAGGACGCCATTGCGCCGGTAGTCGATGCGGATCGGCGTCCCGGCGTGCATGGTGACGATGAGCCGGAGGTCGTCGAAGTCGGTGATGGCCTCGCCGTTCGCCGCGACGATCACGTCGCCGTAGTGCAGGCCGGCCCTCGCGGCCGGCATGTTCGCCTCGATGTCGCCGAGGACCGGCTTCGTGACGAGGAGCTCGGTGCCGATCATCGAGATGACGGCCATGAAGACGATCGCGATGATGACGTTCATCGCCGGGCCGGCGACCAGGATCAGGAAGCGTTGCCACTTCGGTTTCGAGAGGAACTCGGCGGGGTCGCCGAGATGGGTCTCGTCCGGCGTGTCGCCCGCCATCCGGACGTAGCCGCCGAGGGGGATGAGCGAGACCCGGTAGTCGGTGTCGCCCTTGTGGAAGCCGAAGAGGCGACGCCCGAAGCCGAACGAGAAGACGAGCACGCGGACGCGGAACGCCTTCGCGACAAAGAAATGCCCCGCCTCGTGCGCAAAGATCAGGAAGCCGAGCACGAGGACGAAGGCGAAGAGGTTGGTGACGACGGTTATAGCCATTTGCGATCAGTGCGCAGAGAGCAGAGCGCAGTGCGCAGAGAGATCAGCCATTTCTGCGCTCTGCGCGCTGCCCACTGTGCTCTGCCGTTTTTGCAACATCGATTCCGCGCGCTTCATTGCGTGCCCAGGCGTCCCACTGGAGGGCGTCGTCGACGCTCCCGATGGCGGCGACGCTTCCGGCGTGGCGGTCGAGCACGCGACTGACCACTTCTACGATTCCGGTGAACGGAAGTTCTCCCCCGAGAAAGCGCTCCACGGCGATCTCGTTGGCGGCGTTGAGGACGGCCGGCATCGAGCCGCCGGCCCGGCAGGCGGCGTACGCCAGCTCCACGGCAGGGAAGCGGTGCGGATCGACCGGGAGGAACTCGAGGTTGCGGATCTTCCCGAGGTCGAGGCGCGCGAACGGCGCGACCACGCGCTCCGGGTAGAGCAGCGCGTATTGGATCGGGAACTTCATGTCGGTGGTCGAGAGCTGCGCCACGATCGAGCCGTCGACGTACTCCACCATCGAGTGGACGATCGACTGCGGGTGAATGAGGATGTCGATCCGGCCGGCGGGCATGTCGAAGAGGTGATGCGCCTCGATCACCTCCAGCCCCTTGTTCATCATCGTCGCCGAGTCGATCGAGATCTTGTTTCCCATCTTCCACGTTGGGTGTGCGAGTGCTGCCTCGATGGAGATGTCGTTGAAGGTGGCGGGATCGCGGTGGAGGAACGGGCCCCCCGAGGCGGTGAGGATGATGCGGTGGACCTCACTGTGGTCGCCGCAGCGGAGCGCCTGGTGGACGGCGTTGTGCTCGGAGTCGACCGGGAGGATCTCGCCGCCGTGCTCGCGGGCGGCGCGGGTCATCACGTCGCCGGCGGCGACGAGGACTTCCTTATTCGCGATGCCGACCCGTTTTCCGGCGGAGAGCGCCGCGTGGACCGGCGGGATGCCGGCCGCGCCGACGATGGCCGCGATGACGGCGTCGGCGCCCGACATCGACGCCACGGCGCATGCGCCGCTCTCTCCATGCACGATCTCGACAGCCCTGGAGGGGCGGACGCCCTCGTCCGCCCGGCCGCGCGACGGCGCGGCTTCGCCGCGTGGGCGGACGAGGGCGTCCGCCCCTCCGAGGCTATCCCGCAATCGTTGCGCATCGTCCGCCGTGCGCACCGAGACGAGCTCGGGGCGGTAACGCTCGATCTGTTCGGCGAGAAGCTCGATGTTGCCGCCCGCCGCGAGGCCAACGACGCGGAGCTGGTCGGGGAAAGCGTCGACGACGTCGAGCGTGCTGCGCCCGACGGAACCGGTGCTGCCGAGGATGGAGATTGCGCGCAAGGTCAGCCCTGCATGATATTCAGCGTCCGGAACTGATGCACGATCAGTGACCAGTACGTATAGAGGATCGGCGCGGTGAAGAAGATCGAGTCGAAGCGGTCGAGAAACCCGCCGTGTCCCGGGATCAGCGTGCCGGAGTCCTTCACGGCGGCCGAGCGCTTCCAGAGCGACTCGGCGAGATCGCCGACGACCCCGGAGGCCGAGAGGATGATCCCTGCCACGATCGCGTGCGTCAGCGGGAACTCGTGGAAGAACGTGAAGTGGATGACGACCGCGGCGACGATCGACGTTGCGATCCCGCCGATGAGTCCTTCCACCGTCTTCTTCGGGCTGATGCGCGGCGACAGTTTGTGCCGTCCGAACGCCCTGCCGGTGTAGTACGCGCCGGCGTCGCCGAGCCAGACGACGGCGAGGAGAAAGAAGACGAGCTTCGGCCCGACCGGGAAGTCGCCGCGCATCCGGATGAGCGAGCCGCCGAGCATGCCGACGTAGAGCGTCGCCATTACCGCCACGGCGCTCGACGGCAGCGCCTCGCTGATGCTTTCCGTGGCGCTTCCTTTAGAGAAGACGTACGACGCCGGGATCAGCAGCAGCGCCACGAAGACGCCCATCTCGACCGAGATCGGCTCGAGGATGAACGCGGCGAGAATGAAGATCGCGACGAGGATGCAGAGCGTGATCGGGAGGTGGAACCCCTTGCGGCGCCCGAGGATGAGGAACTCGTAGAGCGCGAGCAGCGCGCAGATCGCGACCGTCGCATCGAATACCAATGGGTGTCCCCAGCCGATGATCCAGATCGCGAGGGGAGACGCGACCAGCGCGGTGAGCTCGCGGGTGTATTTCATCTACTCCTGCGACTTGCCGTCCGCTTCCACCCACATTTGCGTGTCGGCGGGATCGACGCCGCCGTAGCGGCGCTCGCGCGACTGGAAGTCGATGATCGCCTCGTAGAGGTGGCGCTTCCGGAAGTCGGGCCACAGCACCTTCGTGACGTGGATCTCGGCATACGCGATCTGCCACAGCAGGAAGTTCGACACACGCAGCTCTCCGCTGGTCCGGATGAGGAGATCGGGGTCGGTGATGTTCGCGGTGTAGAGGTGCGCGGCGAAGAAGTCTTCGTCGATGATCGCGTCGCTCATCTCCCGCTCGCGCAGCGACGTCAGGATGCGGTTGACGGTGTCGACGATTTCCGCCCGCCCACCGTAGTTGAGCGCGATCTGGAACAGGAGGCCGCCATTCTTCGCCGTCTGTTCCTCGGCGTACCTCAACTCGCGCTGCACGCTCGGGTCGAGACCGTCGATGCGGCCGATCGGCGTGAAGCGGATGTCGTTCTCCATCAGCGTCGCCAGCTCCTTCCGGAGGTACTCCTTCAGGAGCATCATCAGCGTGGCGACTTCGTAGCGCGGGCGTTTCCAGTTTTCAACGCTGAAGGCGTAGAGCGTGATGACCTTCAGCTCCAGGCGCGCGGCGGTCTCGACGATCTCGCGCACCGAGGCGATACCGGAGCGGTGACCTTCGACGCGGGGGAGGTTGCGCGACTTCGCCCAGCGGCCGTTGCCGTCCATGATCACGGCGATGTGGCGGGGGAGGCGCTTGAGGTCGATGCGCTCGAGAAGGGTCTCTTCGATCGACCCAGGTTCGGCGAGCTTGGAGAGGTCGATCATCGTCGCGCAGGCGGATGTTAGTACCGAATCTCTTCGAGCAGCAAACCTTTGGCCGGCGCGGTCCAGCGCGCTTCCTCGAAGCTCGGTTCGAGCGCCAGACGGATCGATTCCGGCCCGATCTTTCCCCGTCCGATCTCGATCAGCGACCCCGCGATTCGCCGCACCATGAAGCGCAAAAAGCCGTCTGCGGTGATGCGGATTTCGACGCTCGCCTCTGCGCTCTGCGCTCTCCGCACTGCGCACTCGTGGATCGTTCGCGTCGTCGACGACACCTCGGGTGCCAGCACCGTGAACGCCTTGAAGTCATGCGTTCCGACCAGCGCCTGCGCCGCGTCATGCATCAACGCCGCGTCCAGCGGCTGCGCCACATGCGCGCTCGTTTCCCACTCGAACACGTTCATCACCTCGGCGTTCCAGATCCGATAGACGTACGTCTTCGTCTTCGCGCGGAAGCGGCAGTGGAAGTCGTCCGCGGTCTCCTCGGCGGCCTCGATGCGGATGTCGCGCGGGAGGAGGTCGTTCATCCCCCGGAGGAGGCCACGCAGTGGGATCGCGAACGGCGCGTCAAAATGCGCGCGCTGCGCCAGCGCGTGGACGCCGGAGTCCGTTCGCCCCGCCCCCTCGAGCCGGATCGTGGTGCCGTAGATCTTCGCCAGCACCTCCTCGATCACGCTCTGGATGGCGAGCGCATTCGTCTGCGCCTGCCATCCGGCGTAGCGCGTGCCGAGGTACTGGACGGTGAGGAGAAGCCTTATCTCAAATCCTTCACGAGGACGGGGACGCTGGCGAAGCCGGTCTCGTTCGACACCTGATCCATGACGCCGATCGAGATCTTGCCGGGGCCGGGCTCCATGATGAGCTCCATGGCGTACGTGTAGAACTTGCCGTTGAGCTTCGCGAAGTCGGCGTTCGGGACGTGGATCTGCTGGGTCTTGCGTGCGACGTCCGACATGTCGCCGTCCTTGTTCGCCACGACGACGTAGAGATCGAACCCGCCGGTGCGCTCGTCGCCCTGCGGAAGGAGGGTGAGCGACTCCATCGGGATCTGCACTTCGACGGGAACGCGGAACGTGTCCTCGTCCGCGACGCGCGGCTGCCCCGCCTTCGCCTCGATCTTCAGCGTGTTCGCCTTCGACTTGTACAGAAGGTTCGCGACCACGCGGTCGTTCATCTCGGCGAACGTCGACTTCTCGATGAACGTCTGGCGCGAGCGGACCGTGTACCTGTTGGGATTGCTCTTGAGGCGGACCTGGATGTTGACTTGGCTGTCGACGCGCTCGGTGCCGGCGCGGTAGCCGAGGGAGTAATACGAGTCGAGATCGCGCTCGATGTGGTCGAACGCCCGGGCGAAGTCATTCGTCTGCAGCGACGCGAGGCCGCCGGTCATCTCGGCCATCATCTGCATCGAGTCGGTCGTGTTCGCGATTGCCGCCTGCGCAACAGTGAACGAGATCGGGTGAGAGTTTTCGGCGCTGACGCTGCTGGAGGCGTCGAGGCCGGCCGCGTGGATCGTGTACATCGTGATGCCGTTCGCGTTCGCGTCGCGTCCGATTGCCTGGATCTGATCGTGGGACTCGTACGACAACCCCTCGAGCATCGTGCCGCCGTTCTGCCACCCCTTGTCCTTCGCGGTGTCCTCGAGGAACGCGAACATCTCGCGGCCCGGCTGCATCGGGAAGCCTTCGCTGGTGAGCACAAGGATCTTCTTCCCCTCGACGCCGGCGAGCGTGGTCATGAGGGCATTGATCGACTCGACGCTCTGGCGGAGATCGTGCTGGATCTCGTCGGAGTACGTGCGGGCGATCTGCAGCGCCTCGCCGTAGCTGGTGGCGTCGCGGATCTGGTCTTCAGCCTGGCGGCGGTCGCTCTTCGAGTTCACGCCGAGGGCGGACTCGCCGAGGATCACGTCGAGCATCTGCTGGAGCGTGATCTTGTCGCGCGTGAACGGCACGCGCACTTTCATGCTGCGGTTGTACGTCGCGATCATCCCCTCGTCGCCGGGCCGCATCGCTTCGTCGATGAACTTCTTCATGTCCTTGAAGACGCGGTTGCGGTTGAAAGGATTCAGCGACAGGTTGTCGATGTAGAAGATGATGCGGCGCTTCTGGTTCTCGGGGATGTCATCGGCGCGGACGACCGGCTGCGGAGGGGCGGGCTCGGTCCCCGGCATCGTGAGGGTGCCGCTCTTGACGGGCGAGTTGACCTCGTAGAAGTTCGTGATCGGTCTGGTCTGGCCGTTTTCGAAGAGCTCGAAGTCGTCCTTCGTCAGTCCTTTGACGGGGTTTCCCTTCCGATCGGTGACCGTGACGTCGACGTTGATGACGCGGATCTCCATCCGCTCGGCGAGGATCGGCTGAGGAGCGGGGGCCGGCGGCGTCGCCAGTTGTTGCTGCGCGCCGGCGGTGGTGGCGATGATGCTCGCTGCCAGGAAGGTCTTGATCATCGATTTCCGCAAGGAGATCCTCCGGTGAATTGACGCCCCGCGCGTGCGAAAATGCAGGACCGCGCAGGGAAACCGCCCGGCGCGCAGAACGATTCCGAGCGTTATCCGTTACCCGTCATCCGTAATCCGAGGTTGCTTCTCGGGTTTCCGACAACGGATAACGGATAACGCATAACGGATAACGGATAACGCATTAACGACTCCATGAGACCGATCGCATCAGCGCAGACCAGCAAATCCGAGCCGCTGCCGTTTACCAAAATGGCAGGAGCCGGCAACGACTTCGTCATCATCGACCACCGGGTGCCGCGCATCAGCGATGCGGGCGATTTCGCCCGGAAGGTCTGTACGCGGCGGCTGTCGGTCGGCGCGGACGGTCTCATCCTGATCGAAACGAGCCCGCGCGCGACGTTTCGAATGCGTTACTTCAACGCCGACGGCTCCCTCGGCGAGCTCTGCGCCAATGGGACCCGCTGCGCGGCGCGGTTCGCGTTCGTGAACGTCATCGCCCCGCGGCGGATGACGATCGAGACGGACGCTGGCATCGTCGGCGCCGAGATCGGCGACCGCGGCGAGGTGACGCTCTCCCTCGGCGCACCGAGCTCCTTCCGGCCGGAGATGCCGCTGACGATCGGCCCAAACTCGATTCACGGCAGCTTCATCACGGTCGGTGTGCCGCATTACGTCACGTTCCTGCGCGAGGGTCTCTGGTCGCAGAACATCGAGCCGCTCGGCCGCGCCATCCGGATGCACCTCGACCTCCAGCCGGCCGGCGCCAACGCAAACTTCGTGGTCGTCCGCGATCCGCACTCGATCGAGGTGCGGACGTATGAACGGGGGGTGGAAGCGGAGACGCTCGCCTGCGGCTCGGGCGTGGTTGCCTCGGTCTCGACCAGCGCGCTGTTCGGCCGCGTGCAGTCGCCTGTGACCGTGCTGACGCGGAGCGGAATCACGCTGCAGGTCTCGTTCGACCTCGAAAACGGCGCCGTGGAGAACGTGCACCTGAAGGGAGACGCGCGCATCGTTTATCGCTCCATGTTGACGCCGGAGACGATCGACGGCTTCGACGCCGAGTTCGCCCGCAACCCGACGGCGCATGCGGCGGCGACGTAGCAACGCGTGTTGTTTCCGTTCGCTACGCCCGTCGATCATGCGCTGCCGTTCGTCATCGCGCTGATGATCGCGATCGCGATGCTGTGCAGACGGCGTGCTGCGATCCTCCTGTTCTCGATTCCGCTGCTCGTGGCATGTGCGATCTGTTTTCCGGACGAGCATGTCCGGTTGCTCGGTTACGGGGTCGTGGTTGCCGCCGCGTTCTGCGGCGCCTCCTTCGCGATCGAGGAGTGGACGTTCGCGAATTGCGCTGGTCTGACGCTCGTCGGTATCGCGTTGCTCCGCTGGATCGCGCGCGACCACGTCGAGATCTGGCGCGAGACCGTGATCGCCCTCGGCGCCCTGCTGATCGTGGCGGTGATCCGAAAGAGTCCTCTCGCCGTGACGATCGCGCTGGCCGCGGCGTTCGTCACGCCGGGCGTTCCTACGCGGACTCTGCTGATTCCATTCGCGGTTGCCACGGTTGTCGCGATTTTCACGCTCCTCACCCGGCCTTCGGCCACCCTCTCTCGGAGGGAGAGGGGCGAGACGCTTCACCATGCTCATCTCCCTCTCCCTACGGGAGAGGGTGGCCGAAGGCCGGGTGAGGGGCGTGCGTCCCGCCCAGAGTTGGGCGTGGTGCCAGCGTTCGTCATGCTCGTCCTCTTCCCCTGGAGCGGCGTTTCGGCGAGGGCGATTCCGTACTTTTTCCGCGCCACCCGCGCCACCCCTGCCCAGCGGCTCGCCCCACTCAACTTCGCGTTGAAGGCCGGCGAAGCGATCGAGATCGACGTGCCGAGTGACGCGACGTCGATCGCGGTCTCCGCCGCGAACGGGTTCCGCTTGAAACGCGACACCTTCGTCGGGACGCTCGACGGGCGGCCGCTCACGATGCGCGACCTCGCTGACTGGGGCTTTATGCGCCGCGAGCAGTGGTGGCGCTCGAGCAACCGGCTCCCCCGCGTCCCCGCAGGCATCATCCGCGGCTACGGCTACGACGCGTGGGTCGACGGCGCGGGGCGCGTCGCAGTGCCGGCGCATGCGAGGCGGATCCGCGTCGTCGCCGATCCGCACCTCCCGCCGAATGCGCGGCTGCAGGTCGAGGCGTTCGAACGATGATCACGATCGCGCTGCTTGTGGTCGCCTTCCTCGCGCTTCCGCTGGTCGTCTTCCGCGGGACGTCTCTCGCGCGCTACCTCACGTTCGAAGTCGCGACCTACCCGATCGGTTGGATCCTCTGGCGGCTGCTGCAGCCCGATGACGCCTACTTCGCGATCGTGACGTTCGCGGTCCTGAAGCTCGCCGCATTCTCGATTGCGCTCGCGACCGCGAAGGATGTTCGCTGGTCGGCGGCGCGCGCGATGGCGATCGCCGCAATCGTCTACGCGTTCGTCATCCCCGCGCAGATGCGGCACGTGCCGGACGGCGACGAGCCGTTCTATCTCCTCATCACGGAGTCGCTCGTGAAGGACCACGACCGCGACCTGTCGAATCAGTACCGCGACCTCGCACACTCGTCCACCGGCCGCACCGACCTCACGCCGCAGATCGGCGATCCGCGCGGGCCGCACGGCGAGCAGTTCTCGCGGCTAGAGCCGTTTCTCCCGATCGTGCTGATCCCCGGCTACAAGCTCGGCGGCCTCGCCGGCGCGCTGGCCACGATCGCGCTCCTCGGCGTACTCCTCGTCCGCCAGACGGTGCGGCTGCTCGAGGACGAGGGGATAGACGATGCCACGATCCGCGCGCTTTTCCCGTTCTTCGCCTTCGCGCCGCCGATCGTGTTCTACGCCGCGCGCATCTGGCCCGAGGTGCCGGGAGCGCTCGCGTTCGTCGAAGCGGTGCGCGGCGTGCGCCAGCGGCGGATCAAGCGCGCCATCCCGGCGATGCTGTTCCTCGGGTTGCTGAAAGTGCGTTTCGTGCTGATCGATCTGTTTCTGGTGTTGCAGTGGCCGTCCAGAAAGAGGTCGACACATCTGATTCTCGTCGCGCTGATCCCGCTGATGCTGCTCGCGATCATCACCGGCTCCGCGCTGAACGGGCATTCGCTGAAAGAGCTGCACGCGCCGAACATCATCCAGTACGAGGTCGGCTTCTTCGGCCTCTTCCTCGACGGAATGTCAGGACTCCTCTTCCAGGCGCCTTTCTATCTCCTCGGCGTCTTCGCGCTGCTGCACTGGCGTTCGATGCCGCGGTCGTTTCGGATCGGGATCATCGCGTCGCTGCCGTACATCGTCTCGCTCGTCCCGCGCGCCGAGTGGCACGGCGGCTGGTCGCCGCCGCTCCGCTACATCACGGTCTTCATGCCGGTCCTCTTTCTCGGCTGCGCTGCGATCTGGAAACGTTCGCAGCCGGTGGCGTTCGTCGTCGTCGCGGTGCTGTGGACGATCGGCCTGACGATTCACGGCCTCGCGTTCCCATGGCGCCTCTTCCACATCGAGAGCGGGGAGAACTACGCCGGCGAGTGGCTCTCGTCGCTCTACCACTCCGACTTCTCGCGACTCTTCCCGAGCTTCATCCGGATCAATCACGCCGCGCTCGTGGCGAGCATCGCGTTCGTGGGGATGCTCGTGCTGCTGCGATTCGTTCGAGTGCCGCAGGTTTTGATCGCGCCGCTGCTCGCGATCGCGATGCTGGCCGGATTCCGCTACGCAATGCAGCCGGCGGACAAGATCGAGTTCGAGGACGCACATGTGATCCACAACGGCGGCGCTCTCTATCCGGAGATGTATACGGTCGAGCGCTTCTTTCACCGCAGCGGCTGGACGCTGAAGGCAGGTGAGTCGATGTCGTTTCTCGCGCGAGCGGGCACCTCGCGACTCGAGTACGCCGCCGCCACGCCCGCGCGCATCCAGCTGGATGGCCGCGAGTACAGGCTCCCGGCCACGCGGCAGGAGCATCTCAGCGAGACGGTCTACCTGACGCGCACGGGCCGTGTGACCTTGCGCTGCCTCGACGGAAGTGCGAGCTTCGATCGGATGCGGCATGAGTGACGTCGACGTGATCGTCCTCGACTTCGACGGTGGCGAGATGACCGCTGAGTGCCTCGCATCGATCGATCGCCAGACGATGCCGCCCGCGAACGTGATCGTCTTCGACAACGGGTCCGTCGCTCCCTCGCCTCGGACAACGCACCGCAGCGCGACAAACCTCGGTTTCGCGGCCGGTGTGAATGCAGCCGTACGGCATGCGACGTCACCTTACGTGGCCCTCGTGAACAACGACGTGGTCCTCGACGAGGACTGGCTCGCCACGGTTCACGGCGCGATGCGAGACGACGTCGCCGCGGTGCAGTCGATCCTCCGCCGCGATGACCGGACGATCGACGGAGCCGGCATCGACGTCAGTGACGGAACCATCCGCCAGATTGGGAACCGCCTCCCGATCGGCACGCCGCTGCCGCCCGCGTGGGGCGTTTCCGCCACCGCCACGCTCTACCGCCGCGAGTTGCTGCAGTTCGACGAGAGCTTCTTCGCCTATTACGAAGACGTCGAGCTGTCGGCGCGGCTGCGCGAGCAAGGCTGGTCGCTGCTCGTGGTGCCGGTCGCCAAGGCAACCCATCGCGGCTCGCAATCCGCCTCCCGCCTCGGCGTCCGCGCGCGATACCTCCGCACCCGCAACCGCTACCGCGTCGCGAAGATGCACCGCGGCGCCGGCCGCCTCGGCGCCCTCCTCGCCGAGGACCTCCGCCTCTTGCTCCGAGGCCGCAGCTCCCTTCGTGGGATCATCGCAGGACTGTGTTCGAAGTCGTCGTAGCCACGCCGGACGTCGTCGGCGAGCGGATGGCCGGTCCCGGCATCCGCGTCACGTACTTCGCGCGCGAGCTGGCGAAGATTCCGGGCGTGAACGTGACGATCGTCTCACGTGATCGGAGCAGGGACATCTTGCACAGCGCCGACGTGCTCATCGGTCAGCCGGCGCGGGGGTTCCGCAGGACACGGCGCGCGCAGAAGTTCGTTTACGACATGTTCGACCCGACGGTGCTGGAGCTGCGCGAGCTATACGGGGCGGCGCCCTCCGTGCGGCAACGCGTCCACCTGGCGGCCGAGTGGGCGCGTTTGCAGTTCGCGCTGCAGCACGCCGATCTCCTCATCGCGGCGGCGAAACAGCAGCGGGCGTTCTATTCGCAACTTCAGTGGAGCGATATCCCGTGGATCGAGGTGCCGTTCGGGGTCGACATGTACGAGGTGAAGCGATGCGCGCCGGTGCACGACAATGTGGTCGTGTGGGGTGGGGGAGTGTGGGAGTGGCTCGATCCGAAGACGGCGATCGACGCGATCGTCCGGCTCAATCGCGAGGGACTTCGCTCCCGGCTCCTCTTCCTCGGGCGCGCCAGGCCCAACCAGGAGGTCGTGGAGCGGCGCCGCGAGGACCGTTTTTCGCGGCTGCTCGCGAGCGGCGCGCCGTTCGTCGACGCGAACCCGGAATGGGTCCCGTATCGGGAGCGATTGTCGTGGTTGCGCGGGGGGAAAGTCGCTATCATGCTCCACCGGCCGACGCCCGAGGCGAACTTCGCGATCCGAACCAGACTCTTTGACGCGATCGCGGCGGGAGTGCCGGTCGTCGCGACAGAGAGGGGATTCGCTGCGGAGCTCGTGGAGCGTGAAGGACTGGGGGTGGTCGTCCCGCCGCAAGACGTCGTTGCGGTGGCGGACGCGATCCGGCGCCTCCTCACCGATGACGAATTTCACGCCAGGTGCGTAACGAATCTCGAGCGCATACGGCCGGCGTTCGCGTGGGAAGTCGTCACGCGGCCGCTCGTCGATGCGGTGACCCGATGGCAGAAGCAAGCACACTGATGGTGGAGCCCCAGCCGCAAGAGCTCTCGATCCTGATCGTGACGTGGAACAGCGCGCGATTCATCGAGAGCTGCCTCGCCTCCATTCCGGCGGCATGCGGCGACCTCGAGCACGAGATCATCGTCTACGACAACGCCTCGGGGGACGAGACGCTACGCCTGATCCGCGGGCGTGATGACCTCCTCATCCGTTCCGAGCACAACGACGGCTTCGGGATGGCGATCAACCGCGCCTTCGAGCGGTCGCGCGGCCGGTACGTTTTTCTTCTCAATCCCGACTGCGAGCTCGGACCGGGGTCGCTCAAGCTCGTGCACGATTTCATGGAGGCGCATCCGAACGCCGCGGCCGCGGCGCCTCTTTTGGCCGACGACGACGGCGGCTCGCAGCGCGAGTTCCAGTTGCGCCGGCTGCCGACGTACTGGTCGCTCGCGGCGGAGATCTTCGCTGTCGGCCGGTTCTTTCCGCGCGCGACGGCACGGCATCGGTACCGTGATCTCGACCTCTCGCATCCGCAGCGCGTCGAACAGCCGGCCGGTGCGGCGCTGATGATCCGGCGGGAAGTGTTCGACGAGATCGGGCCGCTGGACGAGCAGTTCTCGCCGGCGTGGTTCGAGGACGTCGACTACTGCGCGCGGCTCGCCGCGGCGGGGAAGGAAGTGTGGGTCGTGCCGCCGGCCGCCGCGCGCCATTTCGGCGGCGCGAGCCTGGAGCACCTCTCCTTCGCGCGGTTCCAGGAGCTCTGGTACCGCAACATGTGGCGATACGCGCAGAAATGGCTGCCGGCCGGCGAGGCGGAGGCGCTGCGTTGGACGATCATCGCCGGGATGGCGCTGCGAGTCGCCGCCGCGCTGATCGGCGCGGCGCATCGCGACGTCGGGCCGTTCCGCGCCGCGCGCGCCTACACGAGCGTCCTCAGAAAAGCGTTCCACCGATGGCGCGAGTCTCCCTGATTCTCGTCACATGGAACAGCGCGCGTTTCCTGCCGCGCTGTCTCGACGGAATCGCGCGGCAAGGGTTCACGGACGTCGAGGTGATAGCGGTCGACAATGCGTCGGCCGACGACAGCGTCGCGATCGTCCGGTCTCGCTTTCCGGATGCCATCGTGATTCAGAACGCGGCAAACGAAGGCTTCGCGCGCGCCGTCAATCAAGGCGTGGCGCGAGCGTCGGGAGAGTTTGTTCAGCTGGTGAACCCGGATGCGTTCCTTGAGCCCGAGTACGTCGGGAGGCTCGTCGAAGCAATCGAACGGGCGGGCGACAACTTTGGTGCGGCGACCGGCAAGCTGATGCGCGCGGAAGGGCCGACCATCACTCCGACTACGGGCATCGACTCCGCCGGCATCCGGATGACGCGCAGCGGACGGCATTTCGATATCGGTGAAGGAGCTGATCCGGCCACTGGCCACCAGCCACAGGCCACTGAGGTCTTCGGCGTCTCCGGCGCCGCGGCGATGTACCGGATGTCGTTCATCCGCGACGTCACGCTCTCCGACGGCCAGTTCCTCGATGAAGACTTTTTCGCCTACCGCGAAGATGCCGACGTCGCGTGGCGGGGACAGCTCTTCGGATGGCGCGCGGTGTACGTACCGGAGGCGGTCGGCTGGCACGTTCGCACCGTGACGCCGGAGAGGCGCCGCGAGCTGCCGCCGTTCATCAACATGCACTCGTTCAAAAACCGCTTCCTGCTGCGGATCAAGAACGAGGGGCTATATTTCGCGCTCCGGAACGCGCCGTTCGAGCTGGCGCGCGACCTCGTCGCAATCGGCGCGGTGCTGACGATCGAACGAAGCTCGCTCCCCGCTTTTTCATGGCTCTGGCGGAATCGCAAACGGATCTTCGCCAAGCGCCGCGAGATCCAACGCCGCCGCCGCGTCTCCGACCGCGCCCTCGCCCGGTGGTTCCGATGAAGGTCGCAATCCTCGGCACCCGCGGCGTCCCGCCGGAGTACGGCGGATTCGAGACCTTCGCGGCGGAGCTGGGCGTGCGTTTGGTGCGGCGCGGGCACCAGGTAACGGTGTATTGCCGGGAAAGTGGGTTACGGGGCTACGGGGTTACGGGGTCTACGTCGCAACCTCCTAACCTCGTAACCCGGCAACCGGTTTGGAACGGCATCCACCGCATCGTTCTCCCCCATCTCCCGGGCAAGTACCTCGAGACAGTCACGCACACCTTCGTCTCCGCGCTCGACGCTTTCCGGCGCGATTTCGACGCGATCCTGCTCTGCAACGCGGCGAACGCTTTCACGATCCCGCTGCTGCGGGCGGGACGCGTCCCGGTCGCGATCAACGTCGACGGGATCGAGCGGAAGCGGCGGAAGTGGAACCTTCTCGGGCAGGCCTTCTATGCGGCCGGCGAAGCGTTCGCGGCGACTTTCGCGTCGGCCGTGATTGCGGATGCCGAGGTGATCGCGGAGTACTACCGGGCGAATTACAGCGTCGAGCCGGTGGTGATTCCGTACGGTGCGGAATTTCCCAGCGAAGACGATAGCGACATTCTCACGCGCCTCGGCATCCAGCAGCGCGGCTACATCCTCTACGTCAGCCGCTTCGAGGCGGAGAACAATCCGCTGGAGGTCGTGCTCGCGTACGAGAAGCTCAAGAACGCGCCGCCGCTGGTGATGCTGGGCGCCGCCCGCTACGACAAGGCGCTCGAAGCGGAGCTCCGGAGCCACGCCGGGGCGAACATCCTCTTTCCCGCTGCGCTGTATGGAGCCGATTACCGGACCCTGCAACGGCGGGCGCTGCTGTACATCCAGGCGACCGAGGTGGGGGGGACGCACCCGGCGCTGATCGAGGGGATGGCGTCCGGCGGGCTCGTCCTCGCGAACGACACCCCGGAGAACCGGGAAGTCGGAGGGGACGCGATCCGTTACTTCCAACTCCGGCCGAGTGAAACGCTGTCGGGCATACTTCGCGAATGCCTGGTCAGCGCGGACGGTGAGGGGTGGCGGGAGCGGGCGCGGCGGCGCGCGGCGGAGCGGTATGGATGGGAAGCGGTGACCGACGCCTACGAGCGTCTGTTTACGGAACTCGTCTAGACGCCGCGACGGTGCGCCCCGTATACACCACGGCGAAATTTCGCTAGATTCGGGGTTGATAGAACGGGATGCTGAAGCAAAAGGCACGGCTGGTGAACAGGGTCGTTTACCTGGTCGATCTCGCTTTGACGTCGCTCGCCTTTTTCGTCGCCTTCGCGCTGCGGAACGCCGTTTTCCCCGTCGTCGCCCCCCGACAGTTCCCGACCGGCCTCTATCCGCTCACTGAGTACCTGAAGGTCTACCCGCTCGTCCTCATCATCTGGTCGGTCCTGCTGTTCACCTACCACAGCTACCACAGCCACCGGACGATCCCGCTGACGCGCGAGGTGATGACGACCCTCCGCGTGGTGCTGGTCGGCAACGTCATCCTCGCCACGCTGGCGTACCTCCTGCCGATCCGGCAGCTCTCGCGTTCCTGGTTCGTACTATTCGCCATTTTCTCGGCGCTTTTCCTCGCGATCGAGAAGATCGCGCTGCGCATCCTGGCGCGCTACGTCCGGTCGAAAGGGCTCAACTACCGGACGCTCCTCATCGTCGGCACCGGCCGCCGCGCCACCGACCTCGCCGCGATGATCGAGGCGCACAAGTACTGGGGTTACAAGCTCCTCGGCTTCGTCTCCGACGGCCACCATCTGTCGAACGGCTGGGCGGACTTTCGCATCTTCGGCACCGTCCCCGATCTCCGCCGCATTCTCGAGTACGGCCGCACCGACGAGCCGATCGACGAGGTGGTTTTCGCGGTCACCCGCAAGAAGCTCGACGAGATGAAGCAGATCTTCCTCCTCTGCGAGGAGATGGGGATCCGCACCCGCGTCGCGATGAACTTCTTCCAGAACCGCCTGGCGCGCATCGAGATCGAGGAGCTGGAGGGCATCCCCTTCCTGACGTTCACGACGACGCCGTCGAACGAGACGCAGCTCGCGGCCAAGCGGCTGCTCGACGTGGTCGTCTCCCTCGTCATCCTCGGCGTGGCGGCCCCGATCATCACCGTCATCGCGCTGGCGATCCGCATCACGTCGCCGGGATCGGTCCTCTTCAAGCAGAAGCGGATCGGCCTCAACGGGCGCATGTTCACCCTCTACAAGTTCCGCACGATGATCGAGGACGCGCAGGAGCGCCTCAGCGAGATCGCACACCTCAACGAGATGACCGGCCCGGTGTTCAAGGCGAAGGAGGACCCGCGCATCACGCCGGTCGGCCGCTTCCTCCGCAAGTTCTCGCTCGACGAGATCCCGCAGCTCTGGAACGTGCTGAAGGGCGACATGAGCCTCGTCGGCCCGCGCCCGCCGATCCCCGAGGAGGTTGCGTCGTACCACCGGTGGCACCGGCGGCGTCTCTCGATGAAGCCGGGACTGACGTGCCTCTGGCAGATCAGCGGCCGCAACAACATCGATTTCGACCGCTGGATGAAGCTCGACCTGCAGTACATCGACAACTGGTCGCCGTCGCTCGACCTGAAGATCCTGCTTCGCACCATCCCCGCCGTTCTGTCAGGTAAAGGCGCGAGTTGACGCAAACGGAATCTTCGCGCGTATGCTACAAAGGCATACGGACGGAGATCCGATGAAGCGCTTTCGCGTGTTGTGCGTCGTCGTCGTGATTACCGCTTCGCCGACGTTCTTGGCGGCCGCGACGAAGTTCACGACCGACAACAACGCGAGCTGCGACATCAGCGTCTCTCCCGCCGCCACGCTCCTCCTCCCGTACTTCGAAGTCGACGTCGCCAAGCCGGTGACCGCTGCGACGAACACGATCTTCTCGATCATCAACACCTCGCGCACGCCGCAGATCGCGCGCGTGACGATCTGGACCGACTACGCGACTCCGGCGCTCTGGTTCAACGTCTACCTCACCGGCTACGACGTCGAGCCGATCTCGCTCTACGACGTCTTCGTCGGCGGCAAGCTGCCGCCGGTTCCGGCGACCGCGCCGGACGCTTGCAAGACGGCGGCGGGCGAGCTCCCCGCCGCGATCACAGAACAGCTCCGCCAGATGCTGACCACGGGAGCCACCTCGAGCTCGGATTGCAAGGTCGGCGGCGTCCACGATCTGGCCACCGGCTACGTGACGATCGACGTGGTCAACGGCTGCTCACCCGCCTCTCCGCTCGATCCGGTCTATTACTCGCAGGTCCTCGGCTACGACAACGTCCTGACCGGCGACTACGAGGACGTGCATCCCGACCCCGGCATCGGCAACTTCGCGGGCGGCTCGCCGCTCGTGCACATCAAGGCGATCCCGAACGGCGGCGGCACCACGACCGCCACGCCGCTGCCCTACACGTTCTACGACCGCTACACGCCCGCCGCCTCGAAACGCGTCGATCGCCGCCAGCCGCTCCCTTCCGCGTTCATGTCGCGGTTCATCCAGGGCGGGACAGCGGCGCTCTTCACCGATTTCGTCTTCTGGCGCGAAGCATCGACCAGCGGCTGCGCCTCGACGAATTCGGTCATGCCGGTGGCGACCGTCGTCCGTTTCGACGAGTTCGAGAATCCGACGATGACGGCGATTGCGCCGAACTCGCCGGCGACGGCGTCGATCAGCACCGCCTCGTCGGTCTTCCCGCCGTTGTTCGGCGCCAGTCTCACCGGCTGGATGTACATCGATCTCGACAACCGCACCCTCTCGACGCGCCCGTCGCAGAATTGGGTCACGGTGCGGATGCGCGCCGAAGGACGCTACGGCGTGACGTACGACGCCATCGCGCTGAAGAACGGCTGCGCGCCGAGCTCCGTCGTCTCGTCTGTCCCGATGATCGGGGGCTCGAAGTGAGACGTCTCTCCGCACTGCTCCTCTGCCTCAGTGTGTCCCCGGCAATCCTGCCGGCGTCCGCTCAAACGACGTACACGGTCGACAACAACGCCTCTTGCGACATCGGCTACTACCCCGCCGCGACGCTCCTCCTCCCGTATTTTGAAGTCGACGTCAACGCCCAGGCGACGACGGCCCTCAGCACCACGTTCACGCTCGTCAACGCCTCGAAGCTGCCGCAGATCGCGCGCGCCACGGTGTGGACCGACATGGGGTACCCGATCTTCTGGTTCAACGTCTTCCTCACCGGCTACGACGCGCAGAGCATCTCGCTCTACGAAGTCCTCGCGCGCGGACGGCTCCCGATGACCAGCACGTCGATGACGTCGGGCCGCGCTTCGGCGACGAACCTTGCGAATCCGTACACCCTCCAGAACACGCTGTGCGACTCGATCTCCGGGACCATCGCGCCGCCGGTCCTCCAGCGCATCCAGTCGGTGCTCACGACCGGCATCCGCGACTCGGGCGAGTGCCCTGTCGGCACGGCGCACAAGAACGCGATCGGATACCTCACCGTCGACGTCGTCAACAGTTGCTCCGACGCCTCGCCGCTCGACGCGAAGTACTGGAGCGACGTCCTGCTCTACGACAACGTCCTCACCGGCGAGTACATCCGCATCAATCCCGACCCGAAGGGCGGCAACTACGCCGGCGCGAATCCGTTGGTGCACATCCGCGCGATTCCAGAGAGCGGGCCGGCGGGAGCGAGCGTCGCGTCGCCGTTCCCTTACACGTTCTACGACCGCTACGCGCATCGCAGCGACCGGCGGCAGCCGCTTCCTTCGGTCTTCTCCGTGCGGTACATCGAAGGGGGCGCCACCTCGTTCCTCACGAACCTGACGATCTGGCGCGAAGGGGTGGCGACGGCGTCGAAGGACCCGTGCGACTTCGCCGCGAACGCGAAGCTCGCGTTGCGCCACGCGAACGTCGTCCGGTTCGACGAGCACGAGAACGCCACCGCGATCGCAGCCGATGTGTCGACACCCGCCGCCCTCCTCCTGCCGAGCACCGCACCGATCCTCCCTCCGCCCTCGGCTGCCGGCGATCACGGCGGCTGGTTCTGGCTCTCGCTCGATAATGGAGTGATGAAGCGGCCGAGCCAGAACTGGGTGATCGTCCAGATGTACGCCGAGGGGCGGTATGGGGTCGATTTCGACGCGACGTTCCTGGCGAATGGATGCACGGTGACACCACCGACACCGTAATGCGTCGCAGGATCGCTTTTGTCGTCTTCGTGGTGATCGCACTCCTCGCGATCGATCCCAGCCTGTTCCGCATCGCCCTCGCCAATCGCGCCGCGATGCACGCGGCGATGACCCATTACCCCGATCGCGGATGGGACGCATATCCCGCCTTTCTCGAGCAGGTGCGGGCGCGGACGAAGCCGGGCGAGTCGGTCGCGCTGGTCATCCCGGCGATGCGATGGGACGGCGGCTACTCATACGCGTACTACCGCGCGAGCTACTTCCTCGCCGGCCGCGAAGTCCTGCCGCTCGTCGACCGCGACGACGTCCCCCAGCCCGGCAACTTCGCGCGCGCGAAGTACGTGGCGGCATGGCGGCGAGACGTCCAACCGCCGATGCGCGTCGTCTGGAGCGGCGACGGCGGGACGCTGCTGGAGCGTTGATGGCAGCACTCGGACTCGGTTTCCTCTACGCAACCGGGATCATTTACTTCGTCGAGTTCGCGCTCGCGGTGGCCGGTATCCGTTGGAACGTTTGGAACGTGACTTTGCCTGCTCTGGTGATGGCCATTGCCGCCATAGTGATCGGGAAGCCGCGGTTCACACGACTCCGTTTCACGCTGGTCGACATCCTCACGTGCGTCTCCGTCGCGACATACGCGCTCTACGCCACGATCGCTCGCGTCTGGGAATGGGATTTCTGGGCGATCTGGGGTCTCAAGGCGCGCGTCTTCTCCGAGATCCACACAATCGACTGGCGCTTTCTCGAGAGCCGTTGGAACGACTTCGCCCATCCTGACTACCCGCTCCTCCTCCCGCTCAACTACGACTACGCCGCGCTGATCGGCGGCGGTTGGAGCGACCGCTGGCTCGGCGCGTTCACCGTCGCGTTTGCCGTTGCCCTGCTACTGTTCGTGCGCGAGCTCGCCGCTCGTGAGACGACGCCGCTGATCGCGAGCACGATCACATTCGCGGCGACGGCGTTCGCGCTGTCGGGCTTCATAGGACTCGCCGAGGCGCCGCTGATCGCGTTTGCAGGGGCGGGGATTCTTTTTCTACGCCGCGCCATCCTCTTCGATGACATGAGAGCGATGCGGCATGGCGCGGTCCTGGCCGGACTCGCGGCGTGCACGAAAAACGAGGGGATCGCGCTGCTCGTGACGATCACCATCGCGCTCGCGCTCTCGAAGCGGCATCTCGTATGGCGTTTCTGGCCGGCGTTCGCGCTCGCGCTCCCGTGGATCGTCATCAGGATGCTGCACCGCCTCCCGACCGATCTCGCGCGCGGCTCTTTCGCCACGCGTGTTCTCCACCGCGCGCCGCACCTCGGCGCGGCCAGCATGCTGCTGCTGCGCAACCTCAATGCGCCGGGGGTCTGGGCGGCGCTTCTCGCCGGCTTGCTCGTCGCTCCTCATGCGTTGCGCGTCCGCGAGCGGTTCGTCCTCCTCGTCTTCGTCCTTCAGGTCGCGATCTACGTCGTGACCTACCTCGGGACGCCGTTCAACATTGAGTGGCAGATCGCGACCTCCTGGCCGCGCCTCACCGCCCAGGTGGCGACGCCGCTCCTGGTGGTCGTGATGCTCATGCTTGCGCGCACCCTTGCACCGGAACATCGCCCGGAAGATGATCTGGCGCATGCCGAAGCTCGACCCGACTACTGACGACTTCCGCGCCGCCGGCCATCGCATCGTCGACTGGGTGGCCGACTACCTCGCGAACATCGACGACTACGACGTTCTCTCGCGCGTCCAGCCGGGCGAGATCGCGAAGCAGTTCGCGGCGGCGCCGGCCGAAACCGGCCGCCCGTACGAAGACCTCCTCGCCGACTTCGAGTCGAAGATCGTCCCCGGGATCACGCACTGGAACCACCCCGCGTTCTTCGCCTACTTTTCGATCACCGGGTCGCAGGCCGGCATCCTCGCCGAGCTCGTCACCGCGGCGATCAACGCGAACGGGATGCTGTGGCGCACCTCGCCGTCGCTGACGGAGCTCGAGACGGTGACGCTCGGCTGGCTGCGCGACACGCTCGGCCTGCCGCCGAACCTCTTCGGCATCATCAACGACACGGCATCGATCAACTCCTTCCTTGCGCTCGCCGCCGCGCGGGAGTCGACCGGCCTCGACATCCGGCGCAAGGGGATGACCGGCCGCAACCTCCCGCCCCTCCGCGTCTATTGTTCTGACCAGGCGCATTCTTCGATCGAAAAAGGCGCGCTAGCCCTCGGCGTCGGAGCGGACGGCGTCATCAAGATCGAGAGCGACGACGCGTTCCGGATGAAGCCGGAGGCGCTCGAAGCGGCGATCGCACGCGACCGCGCGGCCGGCGCGCTGCCGATGGCGATCGTCGCGACCGCGGGTACGACCTCCACTGCCTCGGTCGATCCGGTCCGCCGCATCGGCGAGATCGCCGCGCAGGAGAAAGTCTGGTTCCACCTCGACGCCGCCTACGCCGGCTCGGCGACGATCTGTCCGGAGTACCGCTGGCTATGGGACGGCGTCGAGTACGCCGACTCGATCGTCACGAATCCGCACAAGTGGCTCTTCACGCCGATCGACTGCAGCGTCCTCTACACGCGCAAGCCGGACGTCCTGCGCGAGACGTTCTCGCTCATCCCCGAATACCTGAAGGTGCCCGATACCGCCGAGATCAACTACATGGACTACGGCCTCCAGCTCGGACGGCGCTTCCGCGCCCTCAAGCTCTGGATGGTCTTCGAGCACTACGGTATTGCGCGGCTGCGCGCCACGATCCGCGACCAGATCGGCTTCTCGGAGCGCCTCGCGGCGGAGCTGCTGAAGATCGACGGCGTCGAGCTCCTCGCACCGCAGAGCTTCAGCGTCGTCGTCTTCCGCAAAGGCTCCGACGAAGAGACCGCCGCGATCATGGAGCGGATGAACGCCAGCGGCCAGCTCTTCGTCTCGCACACGAAGCTGAAAGGGAAGTACGGCATCCGGGTCGCGATCGGCAACGGCGCGACCGAGTGGCCTCACGTCGAGCGGGTACTATCGTTTCTTCGATGACAGAGTTTTTGGACGACGCGCGCGAGTGGGCGCGGGGGCGGATGTGGATTCCGCGCGCGCTGTTGCTCGCCTACCTTGCGTACGCGTTCGTGCGATTCCTCCGCACGCCCGACAGCGGCACGATCTTCAGCGGCATCACGCTCGCGTTCCACGAGATGGGACACCTGCTCTTCGCATGGGCGCCGCACTTCATCGCGTCGTTCATGGGGAGTGGTATGCAGGTACTGATTCCGATCGTCGTGATCGTGCTCTTCCGCCGGCAGGAGGACTACTTCGGCATGGCGGTCGGCGGCTTCTGGCTTTCGTTCTCGCTCTTCGAGCTGGCGCGCTACGTCGGCGACGCCCGCTCGATGGACCTCCCGCTGGTCGGCTTCTCCTCCGACCCCGAGCACGACTGGCACTACCTCCTCGGCGCCATGCACATGCTCCCCGCCGACCACTTCTTCGCCTTCCTGATCCGCGTCGCCGCGTTCGGCATCGGCGCGGCGTCGATCACTTTCGCGGTGTGGCTGCTCAAGCTGATGCTGTGACCACCGCCAGCACCGCGCTTCCGAACGCTTCCAGCTTCGCGTCGCCGACGCCGTAGACCTCGCGGAGCTGGGTGAGGGTCGACGGTTTCGCGCGGGCGATCTCGCGGAGGGTGCGGTCGCTGAAGATGATGTACGGCGGGACGCCGCGCTCGTCGGCCTCGCTCCGGCGCCACTCGCGCAAAGTCTGGAAGAGCGCGGCGTCGACCGGCCCCTCGAACGACACCGGCAGTCTCGCGGAACGCTGCTTCTTCGTTGCGATCGGCTGGCGGAGGCGCACTTCTTCTTCCCCGCGCAGCACGGTGCGCGAGCGTTGTGTCAGCTTCAGGATGGGGAACTCATCGGACGTCTGCTCCAGGAACCCCTGCCCGATCAACTGCCAGATCAGGTCGCGGAGCTCGTTCCGCGAGCATCCCTTCAGAATGGCGAACGTCGAGAGCGAGACGTGCCCGCGGTCGCGCACCTTCTCCGTGTTCTCGCCGCGGAGGACCGAGATGACGTGCCCCACGCCCCACGACTGATTCAGCCGGAAAACGCACGAGAGGATCTTTTGCGCCACCACCGTTCCCTCGGTGACGTCTTCCGTCTCGCCGAGGCAGATGTCGCAGGCGCTGCAGGAGTCGGCGGGGTACTTCTGGCCGAAGTATTCAACCAGCGCGCGGTGCCGGCACGTCGTGCCCGAGAGATAGCGATCGAGATCGTTGAGGAGCTTCGTCTCGTGGTCGCCCGACAGCATCGAGCGCCACGTCATCGCATCCGCCGCCGAGTAGAGCAGCACGCACTCCGCTTCCAGCCCGTCGCGCCCCGCGCGGCCGGTCTCCTGCTGGTAGTGCTCGATCGACTTTGGCATCGCGGTGTGGAGCACAAAGCGGACGTTCGAGCGATCGATCCCCATCCCGAACGCCACCGTCGCGACGACGACGTCGCACTGCTCCTTCGCGAACGCATCCTGCGCCGCGTGGCGCTCCTCGCTGGTCATGCCGGCGTGATACGCGCGAGCGTTCCAGCCGCGCTTCGCCAGTTGCAGCGCGAGCTCGTCCACATCCTTGCGGCGGATGCAGTAGATGATCCCCGACTCGCCGCGATGCCGCTCAAGGACTTCAATGACCTGCCGCAGCTCGTCACGCTTCGGGACGATGCGATAGACCAGGTTTGGCCGGTCGAAGTTGCCGACCAGGACGAGCGGATCGCGCAGCGCGAGCTGCTCGACGATGTCTCGGCGCACCTGCGGCGTGGCGGTGGCGGTGTACGCGTGAACCGAGGCATCCGGGAACTCGGAGCGGAGCTCGCGGAGCTGGCGGTACTCCGGCCGGAAGTCGTGGCCCCAATGGCTGATGCAGTGCGCTTCGTCGATCGCGAACGTCTTCGCATTCGCCCGCTGCAGAAACGCGCGGAACTGCGGCAGCGCCAGCCGCTCCGGCGAGACGAAGAGGAGCTTGATCTTGCCCTCGAGCAGCGCACGCTCGGTGCCGCGCTGCTCGTATGGGGCCTGCGAGCTGTTCATCATCGCCGCCGGCGCGCCGCACGCGATCAGCGTGTCGACCTGGTCTTTCATCAGCGAGATGAGCGGCGAGACGACGACCGTGACGCTCTCCTTGATCAGCGCCGGCGCCTGGAAGCAGAGCGACTTCCCGCCGCCGGTCGGCATGACGACCAGCGAGTCGCGGTCCGCGAGCGCGGCATTCATCGCTTGTTCCTGGAGAGGGCGGAAGGAGGAGTAGCCCCAATACCTCGAGAGGGTCTCGAGAAGCACGACTCAGGTTACCTCGGAATGTAGAATCGGCCGCCATGCATCGCATCGCGGCGTCGCCGCTTTACGAGCAAGCGATTGCCGCCGTTGCCGACCTCCTGGCGCGCCAGCGCCTCGACTACGTCTTCGCCGGCAACGTCGCCCGCGCCGCATACCTCGGCACGCCGGTCGACAGCGGCTCGATCGACGTCATCGCCACCATGGGCCCGCAGCAGATGAATCAGGTCGCCATGATGGCCAGCAACCGCGGCTTCCGCGTCGACCGCGACGAGATCGCCGCCACCGAGGAGCTCGACCTCATCCCGATGCACTTCGAGGAGGTGAGGGTGCACGTGCTGGTCGCGTCGAACGCGTTGTATGGAAGGATGGTGGCTGACGGAGTCGCCAGTGGCCAGTGGCCGGTGGCCGGAGAGGGATCTGGCGACCGGCCACCGGCCACCGGCAACTCAATCAAGGTTCCACGCCCTGAAGACTTCGCGCTTCTTTTGCAAATGTCGAATGATGTGACCTCGCTCATGAAACTCATCGAATCTTCGGAGTTCGATCGGATGGCTTACAACCGGAAACTGACGTCGATCGGGTTGCGGGAGCTGGTGGTCCCCGAATGAAGTGGATCGAAACGCAGGCGCCGTTCGACGAGGCGATGACGCGCATGGCTGCGAATGCGGTCGTGGCGGTCGACACCGAGGCCGATTCGCTGCATTCATACTTCGACAAAGTCTGTTTGATCCAGATGTCGGCGGGGGGCGAGGACGTCGTCATCGATCCGCTCAGCGGCATCCGGCTCGAATCGTTCGGCAACCTCCTCGGCGATCCGGCCATCACGAAGATCCTGCACGGCGGCGACTACGACCTCCGGATTCTGAATCGCGATTTCGGCTTCGTCGTATCGAACCTGATCGACACGTCGATCTGCGCGCAGCTCCTCGGGTACGAGGCATTCGGACTCGCGGCGCTGCTGGAACGGCACTTCGGCGTGAAGCTGAACAAGACCCACCAGCGCGCCGACTGGGCGATGCGTCCGCTGCCGCCCGACATGCTCGAATACGCGGCGCTCGACACGCACTACCTCATCGAGCTCGCAGGGAAATTGCGCCAGGAGCTGGAAGCGCTGGGACGGTGGGAGTGGGCGATCGAAGAGTTCGCGCGTCTGGAGACCGTCCGTTACGAAAAGAACGAAGATCCGGAGCCGTGGCGGAAGATGAAGAACATCAGCGGCTTCGACCGCCGGTCGCTCGCCGTCCTGCGCGAGCTCCACTCCTGGCGCGACACGCACGCGCGCAAAGGCGACCGGCCGCCGTTCAAGGTGACCGGGAACGAGCAACTGCTCGAGATGTCGAAAGCGCGGCCGGTGACGGGCGCCGATCTCGCGAAGATCAAGGGGATGTCGAAGTACGTCGTCGATCGCTACGGGCGCGAGCTGGTGAACATCATCCGCGCCGCCATGGCCATCGACGAGAGCGACCTGCCGGAGAAGAACGAGCCGAAGCAGTGGCTGCGCGACCGCGAGCTGGAAGCGCGCGTCGAACGGATGAAGAAGGTGCGCGACAAAGTCGCCACCGAGCTGAAGATCGACCGCGCCGTCCTTGCCCCGCGCCACGTCCTCGCCGCCGTCGCCGCCACCGGCACCTACGACGTCCCCGCCATGCGCGAGTGGCAGAAGAAGGTCCTCGGCGACACGATGCTGGCGGCGCTCAAGAAGTGATTCACCACAGAGGCACAGAGGACACAGAGATTTTTTCTTGAATAAACCTCTGTGCTCTCTGTGCTCTCTGTGCCTCTGTGGTGAACGCTTCTTCAGAGCGGCTGATCGACGTCGAGCTCGAGATCCTTCAGCAGGCCGTCCGCGAGGTCATAGATCCAGCCGTGCAGCATCACCGAGCGGCCCTGTTTCCACTGCTGCAGCGTCTCGACTTGGCGGATGACGTTCAGCTCACACAGCTTCGCCCACCGCTCGTCGAACGTCGGAAGCGCGTCGAGCACCGGCTTCTGCTCGACCGCGAGGCTTTCGAGCGGTGCGAGCCACTCCTTCGTGACGCCGGTCGCATTGCGCTCCAGCGCGGCGCGGACGCCGCCGCAGCGGTAGTGGCCCGTGACGATGACGTGCCGTACGCCGAGCTGCTCGATGGCGAACTCGATGACCGCCATGGCGTTCGGATCGGTCGGGACCACGATGTTTGCGATGTTGCGATGGACGAACATCTCGCCGGGCGCGAGACCGACGATCTCGTTGGCCGGGACGCGGCTGTCCGAGCAGCCGATCCAGAGGTATTCGGGCCTCTGGATGTTCACGAGGCGGGTGAAATAGAGGGGATCGTTCGCCGTCTTCCGCCGCGCCCAGGCGACGTTGTTTGCGAAGAGCTCGGGAAGGGTCTTCATTCGCGGCGCAGTGTATAGAATGCCCGGGCCATGGAACGGAGCACCGAATTCAAAGTCATCGTGATCGGGTCGGGGCCGGCCGGCTGCACCGCCGCCCTCTACCTCGCTCGCGCCAACCTCGCGCCGCTCGTCATCGAAGGGATGCAGCCCGGCGGCCAGCTCACGATCACCACCGACGTCGAGAACTACCCCGGCTTCCCCGAGGGAGTGCTCGGCCCGAAGCTGATGGACCTCATGCGCCAGCAGGCGGAGCGCTTCGGCGCCGTCTTCCGCATCGAACAGGTCGAGAGCGTCGCGTTCCGCCAGCATCCACTCAGGATCACGACCGACCAGCACGAGTACGAGGCGTACTCGGTCATCGTGGCCGCCGGTGCGTCGGCGATGCAGATCGGCTTGCCGTCCGAGAAAGCGCTGCAGGGCTTCGGCGTCTCGTATTGCGCGACCTGCGACGGCTTCTTCTTCAAGAACAAGGAGATCGTGGTCGTCGGCGGCGGCGACTCCGCGATGGAGGAGGCGACGTTCCTCACCAAGTTCGCCTCGAAGGTGACCATCGTGCATCGCCGCGAGGAGTTGCGCGCGTCGAAGATCATGCAGGAGCGCGCGCGGTCGAACCCCAAGATCGAATTCGTCTACAACAGCGTCGTCGACGAGGTCATCGGGACGAAAGAGGGCGGCGTCACGGCGCTCAAGATCAAGAACATGGTCTCGGGTGAAGTCACCGACATGAAGGCGCAGGGGCTCTTCGTCGCCATCGGGCACACGCCCAACACGTCGGCGTACGCGGGGCAGCTCGAGCTCGACGAGCGCGGCTACATCGTGCAGCCGCACCGCCACTCGACCTCCACGAACATCCTCGGCGTCTTCGCCGCGGGCGACTGCGTCGACCACATCTACCGCCAGGCCGTGACCGCGGCCGGCAGCGGATGCCAGGCGGCGCTCGACTGCGAGCGCTGGCTCACGCACGAGCGCATCACGGAACGTTGGGATCTTCCGATAGGCGAAGAGGATCGTCTGTGACACGCCGCCCCAGCGGCGGAACGATGCTCATCCTCGGCGGCGCCGGCATGGTCGGCGTCCAGGTCGCGCGCGAAGCGGCGCGCGAGCTGCGGCCGTCGCGCATCGTCATCGCATCGTTGGCGCAGCCGGAAGTCGATGACGCCATCCGCTCGCTGCGTGAGGAGATCGACGACGTCGAGTTTGCAGGCGCTGCTGGAAACATCTTCCTGCCGCAGTCCCTCCAGGGTGTCGACCGCGGGTCGATCCTCTCCTCGCGCGAGCACTACGACGATCTGTTCAGCGAGATCTTCTCGCGCGAAGCCGACTACACCCGCTCGGCGCTCTTCCACCTGATCGACGAGCACAAACCGGAAGTCATCGTCGACTGCATCAATACCGCGACGGCCATCAGCTATCAGGACGAGTTCAAGGCATCGCAGAAGGTGAAGTCGCTGCTCGACGGCGTGGAAGCGCGCAGCGGCAGCATCGACCGGAGCGAGCTCGATCCGCTCTTTCGCGCTGTCCGCGAGCTGCTGATCTCGCAGGGGATTCCGCAGATCACCCGGCACATCCTCTTCCTCCACCGCGCGCTGGAGCAGACCGGCGTCCGGATCTACGTGAAAGTCGGAACGACCGGGACGGGTGGGATGGGCATCAACATCCCGTACACCCACTCCGAGGACAAGCCGTCGCCGCAGTTGGTGGCGAAGTCGGCGATCGGGTTCGCGCATACGGGACTGCTGTTCCTCCTCGCGCGCACGCCGTCGGGATCGATCGTGAAGGAAGTGAAGCCGGGAGCGATGATCGGCTTCCGGCAGGTCGCGCGGCGGCACATCAAGCTGCGCGGCGAGAGCGCGCCCGCCTACCTCGTGAACGCGCGCGACGAGACGCTCGGATCGCAACTGCAGTTGCAGGAGACGCCGGGCGAGTACGGCCGCTTCGAAGGCGGCGACGTGAAGCTCGAGATCATCGGCGCCGATACCGGCGAGAACGGCTTCTTCTCCATCGGCGAGTTCCAGGCGATCACGTACCCGCGACAGATGGAGTACGTGACTCCCGAGGAGGTCGCGCGCACCGTCGTGCTCGAGATCCTCGGCGCGTCGACCGGGCGCGACGTCCTCGCGGCGATCGACGGCGCGATCACCGAGCCGTCGTATCGCGCGGGCGTCCTCCGCGAGCATGCGATCCGCGAGATGCAGCGCCTCGAGGACGAGATGCACGACGAGGTCTTGCCCTCCATCGCGATCGGCCACCTCGGGCCGCCGAAGCTCTCGAAGCTCCTCGCCGAGGCGCATTTGATTCTGAAGGCGGCCCTGCAAGCGAAACAGACGGACGAGATCGGGGCGATTCAGTCGATCGCGCCGGCCGACATGCAGCGGCGCGTCGAAGAGTACGCGGCGGCGAATCCGCGGATCATCAGCCAGATCGTGACGATCGGCCTGCCGATCCTGCGCGAGAAGGACGGCGCGCTGGTGCTCACGCGCGGCCCGCGTGTCAGCATTCCGCCGGCGGGCCCCGAGGGGACAGTGGTTGCGCTCGATCGCGACGCCATCGAACGTTACGCGCTCACTGGCTGGGTCGACCTCCGCATCGAGAACTTCGAGCGCTGGCAGCAGCGGCTACGCGACATCGTCGCCCCCGACGTCATCCACCGAGGGTCCGCGGCACTCGACGCGAAGACCTACCCCGCGCAACGTTTCGTCCCCGGAGACATCGTCGGCTGGCTCCTCACCAACGAACCTGACGAGCAGGGGATGGTGGGGCGGCGGCTGTACTAGGGGTTACGCGGTTGCGGGGTTACGCGGTTTTAAACCTCGAAACCTCGCAACTCCGTAACCCGCCTTTAACCCGCCTTAGAACGCGTTCAGGATGTACTCGAGCGGGTTCACCGGATTGTTGTTCAGGCGCACCTCGTAGTGGAGATGCGGTCCGGTGGAACGGCCGGTCGTGCCGACGTAGCCAATCACGTCGCCGCGCTTCACGCGGGCGCCGGCCTTGACGGCGTACCCGCTCAGGTGGCCGTAGCGTGTTGAATAGCCGTAGCCGTGTGCGATGTAGACGACGTTGCCGTAGCCGTTCGCCCACTCCGCCTTCACGACCAGGCCGTCGGCCGGGGCGCGGACCGGCTGGCCGACCGCGGAGCTGATGTCGATCGCGTTATGCGTTCCCGCCTCGCCCGTGAACGGATCGGAACGTCCGCCGAAACCGTCGGTGAGGATGCCGCGAACCGGCGCGATGGAGGGGGTGGAGGAGAGGAGCTGCGACTGCGCCACGAACTTCTGCTCCAGCACCGAGAGATCGCTGTCGAGACGATGGGAGCGGAAGCTCATCTTGTCGACGTCGTCACGATACGGATTGCCGGTGTCTTCCGAAGGCCGGAGGCCGCCGACGCCGCCCTGCGACGTCTCATCGAGCGTCGTGATGCCGGCGATGATGGCCAGCTTGCGCGTCCGGTCCTCGACGGTGTGGAGCTGCGTCCGGAGCGACTCGACCGACTTGCTGAACTGCTCGTTCGCGGTCTGCAGCTCCCGGTTTTCCTTCTGGAGCTTGTTCAGTTCGTGCGTCTGCGAGATTGCCGTGAAGTACTGGACCGAGAAGAAGGTCGAGAGGCAGAGGGAAGACGTCACAAGCGAGACGATCGAGAAGAGAAGGCGGTGCGATACCTTCAGCTTCCGGAACTTCGCCCGCGCATGCGGGACGAAAATGATCGTCGAATAACGCTTATTCATCCTCTGACTCCTGACTGGAAACCGGTGACCTGGTCCGTTTGGCGAAGGCGTATTGTTATGAACCAGGCGGGGTGAGTCAACCCAAAAAACACCCAATCACGGAATGAGTCAGATAACCACAACTCCTCATTCTGCAAGCACTTGGATGGAGAGAATATGGCGGATCAGCATATTCGAGCCGCATACGCGCAGAACTACGTCGTCGCGATCAAATAACTGTGAGCTGCGATTCCGATCCCTGAATCAGACTCCCAACCGGCCGCCGACAACCATTAGACTGCCTTACCGCATGCGAAAAGACTGGCACTCGTACTTCATGGGCATCGCCCATCAGGCCGCGACCCGTTCGACCTGCTCCCGAAAGCACGTCGGAGCGGTCATCGTCCGCGACCGCACCGTCCTCTCCACCGGCTACAACGGCTCCCTGCGCGGCATGCCGCACTGCGAAGACGTCGGCTGCGTCGTCGAGGATGGCCACTGCATCACGACCGTGCACGCCGAGGCGAATGCCATCCTCCAGGCGGCAAAGAACGGCGTCGGCGTCGACGGCGGGGAGATTTACACCACCGCATCGCCGTGCTGGAACTGCTTCAAACTGATCGCGAACGCAGGGATCAAGAAGATCTACTTCGGCGAGTTCTATCGCGACGAGCGCTCGCGCCAGGTCGCCGACGAGATCGGGATCGAGCTCGTCGACCTGCAGATCCCCGCGCCCGCCGAAGCGCCCGCCCTGACATCCTGACGGCCTGACATCGAAATGCTCATCCTCGCCGCCGATACGTCGCTGCCGATCTTCTCGGTGGCGCTGCTCCGAGACCGAACGCTCCTCGGCGCGGTCGCGCTGGAGGGACGCTCGTCGCGCAACGAGAAGCTCCTCCCCGCCGTTGACTGGCTGCTCACGGAAAGCGGCATCGACCGCCACGAGATCGACCTCTTTGCGGTGACGCGCGGCCCCGGCTCGTTCACCGGCGTTCGTATCGGCCTCGCCACGATCCAAGGCCTCGCTCTCGCCCTCGGCAAGCCGATCTGCGCGATGTCGACCCACGAGGCGATCGCGCTCGGGGAGGGGAGCGGTCCCGGCGCGCTGCCGGGGCTCGAGCGCATCGCCGTGATCGACGACGCCGGCCGCGGCGAGTTCTACGTCTCGCGCTTCGAAGGGCATCGCGAGACCGAGCCGCCTCATCTCGCGAAGGAGGTCGAACGCGATGCCGTCGTCCTCGCGATCGAGGTCGGCGACTTCCTCCAGCACGGCAACGTCGCCGCCGCATGCGCGCGGCGCGCAGACGAGCTGGCCCGGGCAAACGCGCTCGACCGCTATATCGATGTGACGCCGATCTACGTCCGCCTCGCCGAGGCGGAGGTCAAACTGCAGCAAAAGAATGGATGACATCGAGACCCGCATTGCTACCCCCGCGGACATCGACGAGGTCCACGCGCTCGAAACGCGCGCCTTCCCCGCCCCCTGGCGCCGCGAGTTCTTCGAGAGCGAGCTGCGCGCGAGCGGACGTTTCAACCTCGTCGTCCGCCGAGGCGGCGTCCTCGTCGGCTACCTCTTCTCGATGTGGTTCTTCGACGAGATGCACGTCAACAAGATCGCCGTCGACGAGCGCGAGCGCCGGCAGGGAATCGCCGCCGACCTGATGGACAAGTGCATCCGCTTCGCCCGCGCCAACCGCATCCAGTCCATCTCGCTCGAAGTGCGCAAGTCGAACTCCGGCGCCCAGGAGTTCTACCGCACCCTCGACTTCGCCCCCTCCTACACCCGCCCCCGCTACTACCCCGACGGGGAAGCAGCGGTCGTGATGATGAAGAACCTGTAACCCCTCCCCATCCTGAGCTGGCGGAGCGGCGCAGCCGCGAAGCGCAGCAGGGCCCCTTGCCTTCGTGCGATACGGGTCCTTCGCCGTCCTTCGCTTCCCTCCGGCGTCTCAGGATGACAGCGCGCTCTCGGAACAGGCCCTCGCGCCCCCCGCGAACGGCGACGTAGCCCCCGCCGGTGGCGACACGGCCCCCGCCGGTGGCGACACGGCCCCCGCCGGTGGCGACGTAGCCCCCGCCGGTGGCGACGCGGCCCCCGCGGATGGCGACGCGGCCCCCGCGAGCGGCGACGCGGCCCCCGCGAGCGGCGACGCGGCCCCCGCGAGTGGCGACGCGGCCCCCGCGAATGGCGACGCGGCCCCCGCGAGTGGCGACGCGGCCCCCGCGAGTGGCGACGCGGCCCCCGCGAGCGGCGACGCGGCCCCCGCGAGTGGCGACGCGGTCCCCGCGAGTGGCGACGCGGTCCCCGCGAGTGGCGACGCGGCCCCCGCGAGTGGCGACGTCGTCACCGCCTCGCGGCCCACCGGCCCCCGCGAGCGGCCTCCCGGTCCCCGCGAGGGGCCGCCTCTTACCGACAAGCGGCCGCCTCGCCGCAGCGAGGGGCACGCGAATCCCCGCGAGGAGCCACGCCGAACGGGCGACGCCCGGCTTCTAGGGGCGACATGCTCACCAAAAGCGGCGCGCAATCAATGGGCGCACAACGACGAATGGGGCCAGACCTTCGTTCTTCGGTCATAGTCCGGCGCATGAGACGAATTTTGCGCAGGGGCGGGGCTGAACATCTCAGCGAAAGCGGGGGGCCAGCGAAAGCGGGGGGCCAGACCTTCGTTCTTCGGTCATAGTCCGGCGCATGAGACGACTTTTGCGCAGAAGTGTGGACGTGGACGAATGGGGCCAGACCTTCGTTCTTCGGTCATGGTCCGGCGCATGAGACGAGTTTTGCGCAGGGGGGACTGAACGTCTTAGCGAAAGCGGGGGGGGAAGCGATTTTTGCAGGCCGTTGCCGGCACCAACACAAAGAGGCTGGGCTCGGACGTAGAAAATCTCGTGAAGCGACCCGATCGCCGGCTCGGTTGTCAATTTGTCAGCCGTCGCCGTGGAGATGGGGCGGTCAATCTCCTGGTGGATGGATTGGCACCCGAAGAATGCGATGGAAAGCCGCTTCTGACCGTCAGACGCGTAACAATACGAGAGCGCTGTCCATGTGTTGGAGCAGCGCCTGATTGAACGCAAACTCCCGTTCGCATCGACGGATCATTCCTGAAACGTATCCCTCACTTCGCAGCCGGAGAGCGGCGGCGATGCTCTTCAACGTGATCAGACCTTCGGTCCAGCCGATCCATGCTGCCAGCCGGCGAAGAGCGCTGCCGCGCGCTGTTCGGATCGCTTCCGTCGCTTCGCCGGTCGACTTGGCCAGCGCTGCGATCACGCGATTCATCTTCGGCCGTCCGACGGCGCGATGCGCGACCGGGTGATCCGTCGATCGCGGCTTCGACTCCACGACCTTGCGCATCTTCCGCCGCCACGCCTCGGTCCCGAGGTAGATCCCATTGACGACTTTGTCCCACAACCGCTCTGGGCTCGTCACCTTCTGCTCGACGAAGTCGCGGTAGAAGACCTCAGCGAGCGTCGTGTCAGGCGCAAACGGCGCGAGCGCGGCGGCCGTATCGAGCCACTGGGGTGCGGCTTCCAATCCGGCTGTGGCGCGATAGCTGGACCAGCGATAGTCCTCCGGCCGTGCAACCATGTTTGCCCGAACGGGGTTGAGAACGACGTAACGCAGCACAGCTGTGAAGTAAGACTCCTTCTCGATCAGAAACGCCTTGAATCGGCCGCCGTAAAGGTGCCCCGAACGCTCGTGCCTGCGGTTGAACCAGACGACATAGGCGGTGTTCAGCCAGTGCATTCCGCGGGAGAGGTTGGGCTCTGGCGTCTGAACGAGCAGGTGAAAGTGATTGGTCATGAGAACGTACGCCGTGACGCTCCAACCGAATCGGACGACCGCTTGACCGAGGAGCTGAATGAACATCTCACGATCGCGATCGTCGATGAAGATCGGTCGTCGTTCGTTGCCACGAGAGGTGACGTGATGGACGGCGCCTGGAAAGTCGGTACGAAGAGCTCTTGCCATGCACCGAGGGTCCCTCGGATCGGGTGAGGCACCGAGGAATCTCCGCAGAGGAGCGAAACGGGAGTTCCGACCTCCTCGGAATGGAAGATCGCGCTACGAGTAGTGGAGTCGGGCTGGGGAAAAGCGAAGATCGAAGGTCTGGCCCCTACGTGCTCTGGCCGTGCTCCTATAAATGCTTCTAACTTCTACTAACTTCTAAATAAATGTCTAAATGGGGCCAAAATGGGGCCAGACCTTCGTTCTACGCGCATGGGCTGCTGAACATCGTAGCGAAGATCGAAGGCCTGGCCCCAACGTGCTCCGAAAAGGTCTTTAGAGACTCTGTGGAAATTATGGACCTTCGTTCTACGCGCATGGGCTGCTGAACGTCGTAGCGAAGATCGAAGGCCTGGCCCCAACGCGCTCCGCTGCTCACTCACCTGCACCTCGAACGAAGTGCACGTCATTTCGAACGAGCTCATTTCGAGTTCGAAAGAAGTGGGACAACCTGACTCCCAGCTACTCCACCCACCGCACCTTGTACACGCTCGCCGGCTTCAGCCGCTCGCTGATCGCCGCCTCTATCTCGCTCGCGGTCACCAGCGTCGACCAGTGGCGCTTCATTTTTGCGAGCTCGTCGGGCTTCGGCTCGCCGCGGATCGACATGATGAGGGGGTCGGGGGAGACCCACTTGCCTTCGAGGGATGAGATGGCGTCGAGGAGGCCGCGGCGGGGGATGATGAATGTGGTCGCGTCGCGCTTGTCGAAGTTTTCGACGCCGGAGGCGGTCTTCGGGGTCGTGACGACGATCTCGCCGGGGAAGGGGTTGAAGACGAGGTCGAACTCCTCGTCGACGACGTAGGGATCCGTTTCCTTTGGCTGCAAGCGCTCCGAGATGCGGTCGGAGGTCTGCCAGACCTTTTCGATCAGCGCCTGCTCTTCGTCGATGACTGACTTCTGATCGCGGTCGCCGAGGAGGATCGTGAAGGCCGGCTGCGCGCGCTCGGGGTGCGCGTCGAGGTACTCGTACAGATGCGAGAGCGCGTCGACGTATGCTGCCGCCTCGGTCGACCAGTCGTGCAGCGTCGCCAGGACGTGCTCGCGCTGTTGCCGGGTGGCGCGCGACGAAGCGCCGGGGATGATCGTCAGCTCGGTGTAGCCGTTGTTCGGGAGCAGCGACACCGTCACCGACATGTCGTTGAAGAACTTCGGCAGCTCGTTGCGATCGATCGTCGTCTGGCGCTCGACGCCGGTGACCTTTCCGTTGACGCGGTCGACGATGATCCTCTCGTTGTCGATGTCGAGTCCCGCGAAGCGCATCGCCCACTCGTCGCGGTTGCCCGCGATCGCCTCGCGGAGGTTGTCGACCCGTTCGGCGATGACGCGGTTCTCCGGGTCGCTGATGCGGATCGAGGTGTTGACGTGAACGCGCGACGGGTCGTCGTAGAAGGCGAGCGCCAGTTTGTTCTCGACGGCCGGCTTGACGCCGCACGCCGCGAACAGGAGCGTGCACGCGGCTATGGCAACTCGTTTCATCACTCCTCCCGGATGGCGGTGATCGGGTCGAGGCGCGACGCGATCCGGGCCGGGTACCACGTCGCGACGACCGACAGAAAGACCGCGATGAGATTGACGCTCACGACATCTGCGACGTCGAGACGGAACGGAAGGTAACTGATGAAGTAGATGTCGCGCGGGAGCGGGATGAGGTGATACCGGTTCGCGGCCCACGCCAGTCCGAGGCCGAAGGCGTTGCCGAGGATCGTTCCGGTGAGGCCGATGAGGAGGCCGACCTGGAGGAAGACGCGCAGGATGTTCTTCTCGGTCGCGCCGAGGGTGCGGAGCACGCCGACCTGCGGCCGCTTCTCCATGATCAGCATCGCCAGCGACGAGATCAGGTTCAGCGCTGCGACGAAGATGATCAGCGAGATCGTCGCGAACATCACGATCTTCTCGAGCCGCAACGCCAGGAAGAGCGGCCGGTTGATCTCCTTCCACGTCTTCACCTGCACGGCGGGGAAGGTGCGCGCGAGCTGCGACTGCACCTCTTCCTCGCGGTCGGTGTTGCCGTACATCTCGATCGACGTCGGTTTCCCATTCGTCGCGAACAGTCCCTCGGCCTCATTCATCTCGAGGTACGCGTCGGCGGCGCGTTCGTCGCTCGCCTCGATGACGAGCCGCGCGATCCGGAACTTCTTCCAGACCGGGACGGGGCCGAATGGGGTGAGGCGCGTGCGCGGCGCGACGACGGTGACGACGTCGCCGGTGTCGACTCCGATCGACGCCGCAAACATGCGGGTGGTGAGAATCGTGTCTTCGGCGAGCGGCCCGTGGCGCGTCGCGATCGAGCGGATTCGCATCGGTCGTCCGCGCTTCTCGCCTTCGTTCGCTCCCCAGGCGATGCCGCTCACGACCGGCTCGATGTCGCGCATCCCCATCCGTTTGGCGGCGTCGATGATCGCCGGGGCGTCGTCGATCGCGTTCTTCCCCGCCGGCTCGATGAGGATGGTCGGACTCGACGCGATCAGCCGCGACTTGATCTGCTCCTGCAGCCCGGTGAGGAGCGCGATCGAGATCAGCAGCGCCGCGACCCCGATGGCGAGGCCGAGCATCGAGATGACCGAGAGAAACGCCGTGTGCCGCTGCTTCCGTGCGGCCCAGAGATAGCGGCGAGCGATGCGCCCTTCGATCATGATTCAGAGCGCAGTGGGCAGAGTGCAGAGCGCAGTGGGCAGAGTGCAGAGCGCAGTGGGCAGAGCGCAGAGCGCAGCAGAAGATCGGCAACCTCTGCGCTCTGCGCTCTGCGCTCTGCGCTCTGCGCACTGCGCACTGCGCTCTGAGCTCTTCATCGTGGCCTCATCAACGGAAACAAGATCACGTCCCGGATCGAAGCGGAATCCGTGAGGATCATGGTGAGGCGGTCGATGCCGATCCCTTCGCCGGCGGTTGGCGGCATGCCGTATTCGAGGGCGTTCACGTAGTCCTCGTCCATCTGCATCGCCTCGTCGTCGCCGCGTTCGCGCTCGCCGAGTTGCTGCCGGAAACGGCGGTCCTGTTCGTCGGCGTCATTGAGCTCGGAGAATGCGTTCGCGACCTCCATGCCGCCGATGTACAGCTCGAAGCGCTCGACAATGTCGGGATTCGCCGGGCTCTGTTTGGACAGCGGCGAAATCTCGGTGGGGAAGTCGGTGATGAATGTGGGCTGGATCAGCTCCGCCTCGGCGACCGCTTCGAACGCCTCAGCGAGGAGTTTTCCGTCGTTCAACGACTGGAGGTCCTTTCGGGCTTCTTCATGTTTTCCAGCGAGTCGGCCCTCTACACGATGAGCGACAACTCTTTCAACTAGCTGGCTTCGATCGTTGGCGTCGACGGTCCCCTTCGAGAAGTGCGCGATCGCTTCCTTCATCGTGAAGCGGCGGAACGGCTTCGCGAAGCTGATCTCGTTGCCGCGGAACTGCACGGTGTCGGTGCCGCGGACCGCCTGCGCCAAGCCGGAGAGCAGCTCCTCGGACAGATCGATCAGATCGCGGTAGTCCGCGTACGCCTCGTAAAACTCGAGCATCGTGAACTCGGGGTTGTGCTGCGTCGAGATCCCCTCGTTCCGGAAGTTGCGATTGATCTCGTACACGCGCGACAGCCCGCCGACGATGAGGCGCTTGAGGTACAGCTCCGGCGCGATGCGCATGAAGAGGTCGATGTCGAGCGCGTTGTGGTGCGTGACGAACGGCCGTGCCGCCGCGCCGCTGGCGATCGGCTGCATCATCGGCGTCTCGACCTCGATGTAGCCGCGCGAGTCGAAGTAGTTGCGGATGTAGCGGACGATCTTTGCGCGCGTCTCAAACGTCGCCTTCACGTCGTCGTTGACGATCAGGTCGACGTAGCGCTGGCGATAGCGCTGCTCGACGTCGGTGAGGCCGTGCCACTTGCTCGGCAGCGGGCGAAGGGCCTTCACGAGGAAGTCTATCTTCTCCGCCTTGACCGACAGCTCGTTCGTCTTCGTGCGGAAGACCGTGCCTTCCGCCGAGATCCAGTCGCCGGCGTCGAGGTTCTTGTACAGCTCCCACTCGCGTTCCGAGAGCGTGTCTTTGCGGCAGTAGACCTGGATGCGCGCCGTCTTTTCGGAGAGGACCAGGAACGCCGTCTTCCCGAACTCGCGGACCGTCAGGATGCGTCCCGCGATCCGGACGTGCGGCTTCTCCGACTCCAGTTCCTCCGCCGATTTCCCGCCGCACTCCGCGACGATCTGGGCGATCGTCGTGTCGACGTGCGCCTTGGTCGGATACGCCGAATACCCGAGCGCCACGATCCGCGCGAGCTTCTCGCGCCGCACGCGGATCAGTTCGGATTCGGGAATCTCGGAGGGTTCGGTCGCGGGGGGATTAGTAGCGCTCAAAGCGGGCGCATTGTAAGACGGGTTACGAGGTTACGAGGTCGCGAGGACTTCGTAACCCCGCAACCCCGCAACCCCGTAACCCGATCACGGCAACTTCGTAACCCCGCAACCCCGTAACCCGATCACGGCTTCTTCGGCGGCGTCTGTCTCGACGGATCGGTCAGCGGCGGCGCGGGAGTGATGATCTTCTCGGCGGACGGCTGCGGTGAGACGGCCTGCGGCTCGGCGGCGCTATTGCGCTCGCCGTAGCCCGGGGGCGTTCCCTGGAAGAGCATCGTGTCGCGCGCGTGCTCGTTCGGATACGCGCGGATGAGCGCGAGGTCAATGATCTTGCTGTCGAGGACGCGGGGGTTCACCTTCACGTCGAGCAGCGAGTGATTCCTGAGGATCGCCTTGGCGTAGTGATCGATGGCGGCTTCGATGTCGCCGCGCTGCTCGGCGAGCAGGCCGGACTGGAAGTGCGCCCACGAGTCCCCCGGCCTGTAATAGAGCGTCCGGTTGAACGCGAAGCGTGCGCCGATCGTGTCGCCGCGCGACGCTCGGGCGAGCCCGAGGTTGTACCAGGCGGAGGGGAAACGGCGGTCGGCGTCGACGGCGCGCTCGAACTCCGTTTCCGCGTCCTTCGGGAAGCCCTTCTGGATCAGGAGCTGCCCGAGGTCGTTGTGCGTGACCGCGGAGTTCGGGTTCGTGCGGAGGATGTCGATGTCGCGCTGGATCGACATATCGAGCGGCACGCCCGGATGCAGAAACCTCGCGTAGAACGGGTTCGCGTACGGGTTCGAGCTCCTCGGGTGCGAGTGCACCTTCGTCAGCGAACATCCGGCGGCGAGCAACGCCGCGATCGCGATGAGGGGGATTCGTTTCATGTTCATTCCTTTAGTCGTTATCCGTTATCCGTTATCCGGGATCTCATGACGGATAACGGATAACGGGTAACGGATCACGGCTCTTGAAGTGGCTTCGCCTTCAACTTCACCTTCCCGTCGATCGTCTCGATGCGGAAGGCTACGGTATTCACTTGGTACTTCGACCGCACGATCTCGCTCTGCTTCTGCACCATCTGCGTCAACTGATCGATCGTCACCGGCGGGAGCTTCCCGAGCTTGAAGTGTTCCCGCTCGATCTGCTCGTACAGCTTCCGTACCTCCTCGCCGTTCGACGCCGTCGTCACCCTTACATACGGATCGGGCTTGTTCGAGGTCACGCGGGGCGGTTCGGGGCGGGGCG
>DASXHZ010000005.1:0-102368 GCA_036488085.1 Thermoanaerobaculia bacterium | reverse complement strand
TGCTGGTTACGTGCGCTCCGGCATCTGGCAACCGGCAAGTGGCAACCGGCAACTCGTTCCGCGTCTGTGCGGATCCCGCGAACCTACCCTTCTCGAGCGCGGACGGCGCGGGTTTCGAGAACAAGATCGCGGAGCTGGTCGCGCGCGACTTCGGGGAGCGGCTCGAATACACATGGCTCCCGCAGCGCATGGGCTTCGTCCGCAACACCCTCGGGCGCGGCGCCTGCGACGTCATCATCGGCGTGCCGTCGAATTACGAGCTGGCCTCCCCCACCGTTCCTTACTACCGATCGAGCTACGTCTTCGTTTCGCGCAAGGCCGGAATCGAGTCGCTCGATGATCCGAAGCTGAAGACGATGAAGATCGGCGTGCAGATCGCGGCCGGCTCGACTCCTGCCGTCAATGCCCTCGTCTCGCGCCACCTGGTCGACAACATGCGCGGCTATCCCGTCACGGACGGCGGCGCGAAGAAGATCGTCGACGGCGTCGCGAAGGGCGACATTGACCTCGCGATCGTTTGGGGGCCGCAGGCGGGCTACTACGCCAAAGGCCTCGAGGTCACGCCGGTCTCGCCGCAGATCGATCCCCCCTTCCTCCCGTTCGTTTTCGACATCTCGATGGGCGTGCGCCGCAGCAACGCGAAACTGCGCGACCGCCTCGACGCCGAGATCGAGCACCGCCGGCCGGAGATCGAACGCATCCTCGACGCGTACGGAGTTCCCCGTGTCTAAAGCTCTCCTCTGCGCTTTGCTCACTGCGCTCTGCGCTCTCGGATGCCACCGCGAAACGCGCTCCATCACCGTCAGCGCGGCCGAGGCGCAGAGGGTGACTCCGGTGCGTGAGGGGACGAACCAGCCGGGTACGAACCTGATGACCGCGACGGCGCTGAAGAACCCGTACGAGGGGAACGCGTACGCCATCAGCCAGGGGCAGCAACTCTTCGAGCAATACAACTGCAGCGGATGTCACTTCCACGGCGGCGGCGGAATCGGTCCTCCGCTGATGGACGACGAATGGACCTACGGCAACTCGCCGGCGAACATCTACGAGTCGATCGCCGAGGGGCGGCCGAACGGGATGCCGTCGTGGGGCGGCCACATCCCCAACTACCAGATCTGGCAACTCGTCACCTACGTCCGCTCGATGGCGAGCCTCGAGCCGCAGAACGCGACGCCTGTGCGCGCCGAGGAGATGCAGCCGAAGAAGGCGGAGGAGTAGCGTGCTCCTCGGCTCCGACATCCAGAACGTCCTCCATCCGGCCGGCATCCAGGCGAGCCGGATCGGATCGCTCTGGAACGGCTACATGGTCGTGCTCGTGACCGTCTACGTCGTCGTCGTCATCTGGATGCTGGCGGCCGTATGGCGCGCTCACAGGAGCACCGCGCCGCAAGTCAGCGACGCGGAAGAGCGGCCGCACTCGATCACCGTCGGCGTCGCGAGCGCACTCACGCTGGTGACCCTCATCGGCCTTCTCATTGCGAGCGTTGCGACGGGCAGCGCGGTCGGAACGTATGGCGACAAGCGGTCCGACGCGCTCGAGATCGACGTGACCGGCCATCAGTGGTGGTGGGAAGTGCAATACCCCGATCCCGAGCCCGACAAATCGTTCAAGACCGCGAACGAGATTCACGTCCCGCTCAACACGCCCGTCTTGCTCCGCCTCGCAACCCGCGACGTCATCCACTCGCTCTGGATCCCGAACCTCAACGGCAAGCGCGATCTCATCCCCGGCCGCGTCAACAAACTCTGGATCCAGGCCGACCGTCCGGGCGTCTTCCGCTCCCAGTGCGCCGAATTCTGCGGCCTGCAGCATGCGCACATGGCCCTCGTCGTCGTCGCCGAGTCGAACGAGAAGTTCCAGCGCTGGAAGACGCACCAGCAGACCGCCGCGAACGATCCCGTCACGCCGCAGCAACTGCACGGCCGCAGCGTCTTCCTCTCGCTGCCGTGCGTGAACTGCCACGCCATCACCGGCACCGACGCCTACGCGACCATCGGCCCTGACCTCACGCACGTCGCCAGCCGCCCAACACTTGCCGCCGGCGAGCTGCTCAACTCCAAAGGCAACCTCGGCGGCTGGATCGTGAACGCTCCCGCGATCAAGCCGGGAACGGCGATGCCGCCGAACCAGGTCGCAGCGAATGACCTCAACGACCTGCTCGCGTACCTGGAGAACCTCAAATGAACGAGAGAGCGAGGTTCGAGGTTCGAGGTTCGACTCCCGGCTTCGGAGCGCGCCAATGACCGAGCTCGCCCTCGACGCCGCGACCCTCGATCACGAACACGCCCAACTCGCCCACACCTGGGCGCACGCTCCCGGTCTCCTCGGCTGGCTCTCCGAGACCGACCACAAGAAGATCGGCCTCCGCTACATCCTCACTGCCCTCTGCTTCTTCACCGCCGCCGGGATCGAGGCGGCATTCATGCGCCTGCAGCTCTCGCGGCCCGAGAACACGCTGCTGAACCCCGACCTCTACAACCAGATCTTCACCATGCACGGAACGACGATGATGTTTCTCTTCGCCGTTCCGGTCATGGAAGGGATGGCGATCTACTTCGTCCCGCTCATGGTCGGGACGCGCAACGTCGCGTTCCCGAAACTCAACGCATTCGGCTACTTCATCTACCTCGCGGGCGGCCTCTTCATCTACACCATGTTCGCGCTCCACGCCGGTCCCGACGCCGGATGGTTCTCCTACGTCCCGCTTTCCGGCCCGCAGTTCGATCCCGGGAAGCGCGCCGACACCTGGGCGCAGATGATCACGTTCACCGAGATCTCGGCGCTGGTCGTCGCCATCGAGATCAGCGTCACCGCGTTCAAACAGCGCGCGGTCGGGATGTCGCTCAACCGCATCCCGCTCTTCGTCTGGTCGATGATCGTCATCTCTTTCATGATCATCTTCGCGATGCCCGCGGTGATGGTCGTCAGCAGCTTCCTCTGCCTCGACCGCGAAGTGGCGACCAACTTCTTCAACCGGCCCGAAGGCGGCGATCCGATCTACTACCAGCACATGTTCTGGTTCTTTGGACACCCCGAGGTTTACATCATCTTCATCCCGGCGCTGGGATACGTCTCGACCATCCTAACGACGTTCACGCGCCGGAAAATCTTCGGCTATCCGGTGATGGTCGCGTCGCTCGTCTTCACCGCGTTCATGGCGTTTGGGCTCTGGGTGCACCACATGTTCGCGACCGGACTGCCGCAGCTCGGGCAGAGCTTCTTCACCGCGGCATCGATGATGATCGCGATCCCGACCGGCGCGCAGATCTTCTGCTGGATCGTCACCATCTGGACAGGCCGCCTGACCATCCGGACGCCGCTGCTTTATGTGCTCGGCTAGTTCGCGGTCTTCATGATCGGCGGCTTGAGCGGGATCGTGCTCGCCTCCGTGCCGCTGGACGTCCAGGTGCACGACACCTACTTCGTCGTCGCGCACTTTCACTATGTCCTCATCGGCGGTGCGCTCTTCCCGCTCGCCGGCGCGTTCTACTACTGGTTCCCGAAGTGGACCGGCCGGATGTACGCCGAGACGATGGGGCAAGTCAGCTTCTGGCTCCTGATGATCGGCTTCAACCTCACCTTCTTCCCGATGCACATCCTCGGTCTGCACGGGATGCCGCGCCGCGTCTACACCTACCAACAAGGCCTCGGGTGGGGAACGCTGAACGCAACCGCGTCGATCGGCGCCGGGATCATCGCCCTCTCGATCCTCACCACGGTCATCAACTTTCTCTCGAGCGCGCGTAGCGGTGCGCTCGCGGGCGCCAATCCGTGGGGCGCCGACACGCTCGACTGGTCGGTCACCTCGCCGCCCCCTGCCTACAACTTCGCCTATCCGCCGGTCGTCAGCGGCCCGAACGCGTTGTGGGATGCCGCACCAGACCAGCCGGTCGTCGTCGGCTTGCGAAGCGACGTGCGCGAAGTCCTGATCACGCAGGTCCTCGACGCGCAGCCGTCGCATCGCGAGGAAATACCCGGCCACTCGCTGGCACCGTTCCTCCTGGCGGTAGCGACGACGATCGGTCTCATCGGCGCGATTTTCTTCGCCTGGTTCTTCCCGATCGGCCTCGGCCTCGTCGCGCCGGTGATGATCTGTTGGTTCTGGCCGCGCAAAGTCGACGTCATCGACGAACTGGTTCAGGAGCAGCAGGAGATTCTGCGCGGGGTGACGGTATGACGACACGCGTCATCGACGTCAGCTCGTTCCCCGAAGGGACCACCGACAGCCGCGCCCTCATCTGGTGGGGCAACCTCGGCATGATGGTGATCGAGGGGACGATGTTCGCGATGGTGATCGCGACCTACCTCTACCTCCGCACCGTCAACATCGACTGGCCGCCGTCCACCGTACAGCCGCCGGTGCTCTTCTGGCCGACGCTCGACCTTGCGGTCCTCATCCTCAGCGCCGCACCGATGCTGTGGGCCGACCTCGCGGCGAAACGCGAGGAGAAGTGGCCGATCTACATCGCTTTCCCGATCGCCGTCATCGCCGGCCTGTTCGTCCTCTTCTGCCGCTACCGGATCCTGACGAACCTCGGCTACAAGTGGAGCGATCACGCCTACGGCTCCGTCATCTGGGCCATCTTCGGGCTCCACATCCTCCACGTGATCGCCGCGACGGGCGAGTGCGGGCTGGTCTTCTTCTACTCCGCCGTCTGGCCGATGACGAAGCAGAAATACCTCGACACCCGCTGCACCGCCGTCTACTGGTACTTCGTCGTCATCACCTGGCTTCCGTTCTACTTCATCGTCTACATCGTGCCGTGGATGCAGCGTAAGGGGCCGCCGGGATGATCCGCGGTGCATTGAGGTCGATCTTATGGACGAAAGATCGAGGTTCGAGGTTCGAGGGAAGAGGGAAAAGGTGAGAACTGCGCAAAACGAACTCTCGCTCCTTCCCTCGAACCTCGAACCTCGAACCTCGATCTCCGGCCGCCGCCGTAGTTCGCTGCCGCTCTGGTCCGGCATCCTCTGCGGCCCGGTCGCCTTCGCGATCAACCTCCAGCTCCGCTACGCGCTGGTGCGATGGGCGTGCACCCACGACTCGCGCGCCGTGCTGATATGGATCGCCGTCCCGCTGGTCGTCATCTGCATTGCCGGCGCCCTTCTCGCCCGTACCGGCTTGACCGTCGGCGAAACCGAAACCGCCAATCCGATGCGCGTCCGCTTCATGGCGTACGGCGGCCTGATGCTGAGCGCGATTTTCGCAATCACCATCCTCGCCAGCATGATTCCCGACTTTTTCCTTACGCCATGCGACTAGCACCTCTGTTCTTCATCGCGCACGCCGGCGAGCACCACCTCGACCCATCCGAGGTGATGCGGTGGTGGACGTGGGAACCGGTAGTGACCGTGTTGCTGGCCGCGACGGCGCTGCTGTACGTGATCGGACTGGTGCGCCTCTGGAGCAATGCGGGGCGCGCGAAAGGGATCCGCGCGTGGCAGGTGATCGCATTCGCAGGCGGGTGGGTGTCGCTCGTCATCGCGCTCGTCTCTCCGCTCGACGCCCTCGGCAGCATCCTCTTCTCCGCGCACATGGCGCAGCACGAGGTGCTGATGATCGTCGCGGCACCGCTGCTCGTCCTCGGGCGGCCGTTGATCGCCTTGCTGTGGGCGCTCCCGTCGCAATGGCGGTCGCCTGTCGCGCGAGCAACCCAGGCCCGCCCGATCGCCACGGCGTGGAACTTCTTCACCGCCCCTGCCGTCGCCGTCGTCGTCCACGCACTCGCGCTCTGGATCTGGCACCTGCCGGCGCTCTATCAGGCGACGCTGCGAAACGAGTCCGTACACGCGCTCCAGCACACGTCGTTCATCCTCACCGCCGCGCTCTTCTGGTGGGCGCTCATTCACGGACGCTACGGCCGCCTCGGCTACGGCGCCGCTGTCGTCTACGTCTTCTTCACCAGCGCCCACAGCGGCGCCCTCGGCGCGCTGCTCACGTTCTCCCCCAACCTCTGGTATCCCATCTACGAGTCGCGCACCGCCGCCTGGGGACTCAACGCCATCGAAGACCAGCAGCTCGCAGGCCTCATCATGTGGGTCCCAGCCGGCGTCATCTTCCTCATCCTCGGCCTCGCCCTCTTCACCGCATGGCTCGGCGAGGCGGAACGGCGCGTACGGCTGGCGGAGATGAACAACCGATGAAGCGCCTCGCAGTCCTGATGATCGTGCTCGCCCTCGGGTGCAAGAAAACAGAAGGCAACACCGACCACGGGAAACAGCTCGTCGAGAAATACGGCTGCGCCGCGTGTCACGTCATCCCCCAGATCGAAGGCCCGAAAGGCATGGTCGGCCCGCCCCTCGACCACATCGCCTCGCGCCAGGTCATCGCCGGAAAGCTCCCCAATACGCCCGAGAACATGATGACGTGGCTCCAGAACCCCCAGATGATCGACCCGAACAACTCGATGCCCAACCTCGGCGTCACCCCCGCCGACGCCCGCGACATGACCGCCTTCCTCGAAACACTGAAGTAGCAGATCGCAGAATGCAGAGCGCAGAGCGCAGACTCGGTCCCCTCGCCCCGTCGGCACGACGGGGCGAGGGGTGCAGGGGTGAGGGTCCAACTGCGAGCATCGCACGGAGAACGCCCCTCCCCCCTACCGAGAACCGCGCCCTGTTCATCGACCGCGCGGAAGGGCATCGAAACAAGCCCCTCTCCCCCCGGGAGAGGGTGGCGTCGAGCGAAGCGAGGCGACGGGTGAGGGGCGTGCACCCACGAAAATCGTGGTGCGCCCGGACCGTCGTCGCCCTAGCACTGGCCCTTTCTGCGCTCTGCGCTCTCCCCTCTGCCCTCGGCGCCACCCTCTTCATCACCAACGAACGCGAAGGCACCGTCGCCGCGATCGACACGAACACGCAGCGAATGGTCGCCAAGGCGCACGCCGGGACGCGGGCACGCGGCATCGTGTCGGACGGCAAGCGGCTCTACATCGCCATCAGCCACTTCAAAGGCCAGCTCGTGCATGATCCGGACGGCGTCGTCGCCGTCGATCCGAAGACGCTCAAAATCGTCCGGCGCTACGAGTGCGGACGCGACCCCGAGGGGATCGCGCTCACGGCGGATGAGAAAAAGTTCGTCGTCTCCAACGAAGACGCCGGCACCGCGAGCATCGTCGACATCGCCAGCGGCAAACAGATGAGCCTCGTCACCGGAACCGAGCCGGAGGGGGTTGCGGCGAGTCCCGACGGCAAATGGATCTACATTACCGCCGAGACCTCGAGCACCGTCACCGTCATCGACGCCAAGAAGAAAACCGTCACCGCCAACTTCTTCGTTTCGACGCGACCTCGGGGAGCCCTCTTCTCTCCCGACTCCAGACGCGCCTGGGTCACCTCAGAGATCGGGGGCGCCATCGACGTCGTGGACGTCCTCCGGCATCGGGTCATCGCCAAGATCCAGCTCCCGAAGAAAGACCACCCCGTTGGCCTCGTACAACGCGGCGACCGCCTCTACATTGCCACCGGCCGCGGCAACTCCGTCGCGATCATCGACACGCGCCAGAACAAATTCATCAAAGAGATCCCCGTCGGCGCGAGACCGTGGTGGCTGGCGTTCGCGGACAACAAGCTCTACGTCGCAAATGGTCTCTCGAACGATCTCTCCGTCATCGAGAACGACCGCGTCATCGGAACAATCAAGGCAGGAGACGGCCCGTGGGGAGTGATTCAGGCACGCGTTGCGCACCGTTGAGCGCGCCATGAGTTTTTACGTAGAGAAGAAACTGGCTACCGGCCCGTTCCGTTTCATCGTCGCCCGCCGCCGCGAGCTCACCTCCATCGACGACAACCCTGAAATGAGCACCGGCGTGTCGGGCGAATTCGTTCGCCATCGCGACGAGATGTTCTACGTCGCCGACCACCGCCCCATCCGCAAGCCCGAGCTCCCGCAGGCGCGCTCCATCGCCACCCAGCCCTTCTGGACCTCGCTCGTCGACGGCACGTCGAAGGGATGGGGCTTCCTGGCGATGATCGTCATCGGCATCCTCTTCGTCCTGCTCGGCTTTTCGGTCGTCATCTCTAAAGGCCCGCAGGGATGGATGCCGGTGCTCCTCGGCCTCGCCCTCATCGTCGTCCCGATCATCCTCACCGCCAACAAGCGCCGCCTCGTCCGCGCCGCCGAAGAGAAGAGAAGGAATGAGAGAGCGGAACGAGACAAGAGAGACCGCGAGCTCCTCGCCGCTTACGCCGCCACGCTCGACCAGATGCGCGACGACCCGAGCGACCAGACGCTCGACGGCGTCCGCCGCGAGCGCGAGAAACTCGACCTCCCCTACTCTATCTGGGGCGACGCCGCCTGCTCCTCGGTTCTGCAGGTCGGCTTCGGCCTACTGGCGCGCGTCGGTCCCGACCGCGCCAACGAAGTCGCCGCGCTGATGGACCGGGCCAGCCGCGCCGCCGGTCTCGTCGACGAAGACGCCGTCTCCGCAAAACACGCCATCTACGCGACCATCCTCTGGCACTACCTCGCCGACGACCGCCTCGGCACCGCACAGCTCCGTGTCGCCCGCGCCGTCGAGACCGGCCTCGGCATCGCGCCCGACGACGTCCCGATCGAGACGTCGTCCGAGGCGCAGTTCGAACGCCTCCGCGGCATCGACCACCGCAACGTCCCGCGCAGCCAGAGCGCGATTCCGATGGCCCTCCGCGAGTACGCCATCCATACCGTCAGCGCCTCCGTGAACAACGCCGCCCCCGCCAACGTCCACCTGACGAACAAACGCCTCATCGTCGAAGGGCAGAAGAAACAGGAGATCCCGATCCCCACCATCGACGACATCGAAGTCGACGCCGACACCAGCACCATCGCCCTCCGCATCACCAACCTCAAAACCCCGATCACCCTCCGCGTCGAAGAACCGATCTACTTCGCCTCCCTCATCAGCCTCGCCACGACGCTGGACGAGAGGCCGAAGAGCTTTACTTGATCAGAGCGCAGAGGGCAGAGCGCAGAGGGCAGAGCGCAGAGCGCAGACAGTTCCGTAACACATCCGCGCTCTGCGCTCTGCTCTCTGCGCTCTAAAATCCGCCCCATGCGTACCCTCCTCGCCGCCCTAACCCTGCTCGCTGCCGGCACGCTCAACGCGCAGCCGATGCTCTCCCAACCTTCGTACTCGCCGGACGGCCGTTCCATCGCGTTCGTTTCCGGCGACGACATCTGGATTGCGCCGGCGGGGGGCGGCGATGCGCACATCCTGATCGCGCATCCGGCGTCGGAGTCGCGGCCGCTCTTCTCGCCTGACGGTAAGTCGATCGCGTTCGTCTCGACGCGGAGCGGCAATGGCGACATCTACGTCGCCGACCTCGCCACCGGCGCCACGCGGCGGATCACGTGGGACGACGCGCGCGACGCACTCGACGCCTGGTCGCACGACGGCAAGTGGCTCTACTTCTCGTCCAACTCGCGCGAGCCGGACAGCGGATCGAGCGACGTCTGGCGCGTGGCGGCGAGCGGCGGCACGCCGATGCAGGTGACCGCGGAAAAGTTCGCGTACGAATACTTCGCCGCGCCGTCGCCCGACGAAAAGTCGGTCGCCTACGTCGCGCGCGGCTTCGCGAACGGCCAGTGGTGGCGCCACGGCCGCTCGCACATGGACGAGTCCCAGATCGCTCTCGTCGACGACGCCCACCACTACACCGTGCTGACCGAGGGTGGCGCGAAACAGCTGTGGCCGATGTGGGCGCCCGACGGCCGCCGCATCTACTTCATGTCCGATCGCGACGGAAACGAGAATCTCTGGACGTTGGAGATTGGCGGGCAGCCTAGGCAGCTCACGAAATTCAAGGATGGCCGCGTGCTTTGGCCACAGATCAGCGCCGACGGCAAGTCGATCGTCTTCGAGCGCAACTTCGGCATCTGGCGCGCCGACACCGCCACCGGCAACGCGGCGCCGGTCGCCATCGCGCTGCAGGGCGTGGCGTCATCGCCCGCCATCGAGCACCGCAAAGTCAGCGACCACTTCGGCGACATGGCGCTCTCCCCCGACGGCAAGAAGGTCGTCTTCACCGCGCGCGGCGAGGTCTTCGCCGCCTCGGCCAAGGAAGCCGGCGACGCGATGCGCGTCACGAATACCGAGGGGCTGGAAGTGCAGCCGGCGTGGAGCAGCGATAGCAGGAGCGTTTATTACGTTTCCGATCGCGACGGCCGCGATCACCTTTACCGCTACGACTTCGCGACCGACAAAGAGGCCCAGATCACCACGGGCGACTCCACCGACGTCGCGCCGCGCGTCTCGCCGGACGGCAAGATGATCGCGTTCGCGCGCGACGCTCGCGACCTCATCGTCCTCGACCTCGGAACGAACCAGATGCACACCGTCGCGAGCGGACATTTCGACCGTCCTCCGTTCCTCAGCGAGCGCTCCATCGACTGGTCGCCCGACAGCAAGTGGATCGCCTACCTCACCGGCGGCGAAGGAAACGTCGGCGCGTTCGTCAACGCCTGGGTCGTCCCCGCGGCCGGCGGCACGCAGGCGCGCGCCGTCTCCTTCATCGCCAACGGCCAGGTCGACTCCCTCACCTGGAGCCGCGACGGCAAGTTCCTCCTCCTCGTGACCGGCCAGCGCACCGAGTCGAACCAGATCGCCCGCATCGACCTCGTCCCGCAGACCCCCAAGCTCCGCGAAGAAGAATTTCAGGACCTCTTCAAAGCGGAAGAGAAGAAAGACGAGAAGAGCGAGAAGAAGGCAACGCCGAACGTCACCGTCGATTTCACGGGCATCCGCGACCGCGCGCGCATCCTCCCGATCGCGTTCGACTCCAGCGAGCTGACCGTCAGCCCCGACGGGAAGTGGCTCGCCTTCTCCGCGAACGTCGGCGACGACCAGAACGTTTACGTTTACTCCATCGACGAGCTGTCGAGCGAACCAGCGGTTCCGAAACAACTCAGCGCCACGTCCGGCCGCAAACGCTCGCTCCAGTTCTCGCCTGACAGTAAAGAGGTCTGGTTCCTCGACGACGGCAAGATCATCGCCGCCACGATCGATCCCGCGAAGACGCGCACAATCGGCGTCAGCGCGGAGATGGACATCGACTTCGACCGCGAGAAGAAGGAGGCGTTCCGCCAGGCGTGGACGTACGAGCGCGACAACTTCTTCGACGCCAAGATGCACGGCGCCGACTGGAACGCCATCCGCGCCGAGTTCGAGCCGCGCGTCGCCGCCGCGCGCAACGGCGACGAGTTCCGCCGCCTCCTTTCGCTCATGGTCGGCGAGCTGAATGCCTCGCACCTCGGCGCCGGCGCGCCGGGATCCTCGATCCGCACGACCACCGGCCGTATCGGCGTCCGCTTCGACCGTGACGAGTACGAGGGCCACGGCGCACTGAAAGTCAGCGAGATCATCCCGCTCGCTCCCGCCAACGTCGCGAAGATCAAGGTGGGCGACTACATCGTCGCCGTCGACGGCACGCCGGTCACGGCCTCGACGAACTTCGACGCGCTGCTCGACTACAAGATCGGCAAGCGCACGGTGCTCAGCGTCGCGTCAGCGGCTGATGGCACCGGCAAGCACGACGTCGTCGTGCGTCCGATCAACGGACGCGAAGAGCAACCGCTCGCCTACCGCGGCTGGGTCTACGCGAACCGCGACTACGTCAACCGCATCAGCAACGGCCGCCTCGGCTACGTGCACATGTACGACATGAGCTGGGGGTCGCTGCAGCAGCTCTTCCTCGACCTCGACGCCGAGAATCGCACGCACGACGGCGTCGTCATCGACCTCCGCGACAACCACGGCGGCTTCGTCAACCCCTACGCCATCGACGTCTTCGCGCGCCGCAGCTACCTCACCATGATCGGCCGCGACTTCCCCGCCTCTCCCGCCCGTTCCATCCTCGGGCAACGCGCGCTCGAACGGCCGACCGTCCTCGTCATCAACCGCCACTCGCTGTCGGATGCCGAGGATTTCACGGAAGGGTATCGAACCCTGAAGCTCGGCAAAGTCGTCGGCGAGCCGACGGGGGGATGGATCATCTACACCTCCGGCTTCACGCTCCTCGACGGCACCAGCTTCCGCTTGCCGAGCATCCGCGTGCTCGATGCCGAGGGGAAAGACATGGAGATGCATCCCCGTCCGGTCGATCGGCTGGTCGTCAAACCGATCGGCGAAAGCTACGCCGGCAAAGACTCGCAGCTCGACGCGGCAGTGGACGAGTTGGTGAAGCAGTTGCACCCGTAGCAACCGTGAGAGACGTGCATGTCGACTCCTGGAGCGAGCTCCAGGAGTCGGTGTTCGACAGCTCGTATCAGTCCGCGATCTCGCGGTTCCGTTCGAACTACGTCTTCCGCGGCGCTCCGCGCGTGACGCACGGCCTCGAGACGAGCCTGCAGACCGGCGCGTTCGAATCGCACGAGCGGCACCTCCTCTCGAGCTTTCGCAAATACGCGTTGCGCAGTGCGGTGCACGGAGACTCCGTCTGGAACTGGCTTTCGCTCGGGAAACACCACGGCCTCCCGACCAGGCTCCTCGACTGGACCTACTCCCCGTACGTCGCCATGCACTTCGCGACCGAGAACTTCGCGCACTTCGACGAGGACGGCGCGATCTGGTGCGTCGACTTCCGGAAGACGAACGCGATGCTTCCGAAGCCGCTGCGCGAGCTGCTCGAAAAGTACGACGCCAACATCATGACGACCGAGATCCTCAGCGAGGTCGCGCGCACCCTCGACGAATTCGACGCCCTCGCAAAGAAGAAAGACTTCGTCCTCTTCTTCGAGCCGCCGTCGCTCGACGAGCGGATCGTCAACCAATTCGCCCTCTTCTCCCTCCCGTCGAGCGCGAAGATGCCGCTCGAAGAGCTGCTGCAACAGGGCGATGCGACCTATCGCCGTATCATCATTCCCGCCTCGCTCAAGTGGGAAGTCCGCGACAAACTCGACCAGGCCAACATCACCGAGCGCGTCCTCTTCCCCGGCCTCGACGGCCTCTCGCTATGGCTGAAGCGCTACTTCACGACCCCAAAAACGGTTTCTGATGGGAGGGGCGGACGCCCTCGTCCGCCCGCGCGGCGAGAGCCGCGCTGACGCGCGGCCGAGCGGACGAGGGCGTCCGCCCCTCCAAGAAAAACGAAACCCTCTCCCTCCGGGAGAGGGTGGCGCGAAGCGCCGGGTGAGGGGCGTGCGTCACGCCGCAAACGCGATTAGCGCGACTCGCCCCTCATCCGCTTCGCGGCACCTTGTCCCGCGGGGAGAAGGAGCTGAGCAACAACCACACGACGGCGAGGGTGATCGCCATGTCGGCGACGTTGAAGACGCCGGTGTGGAGCGGGCCGGCGGCGAGGTAAATGAAGTCGGTCACCCGTCCGTCGCGCCAGACGCGATCGATCAGGTTGCCGATCCCCCCCGCCGCGATGAGCGCCACCGCGATCGCGTCGTATCCGTGCACGCGGTTGAGGATCAACATCCCGAGCGCGAGCAGCACCGCGATCGAGACGGCGCCGGTGAAAATCAGCGTCCGCGTCGTGTGCGGCAGTGTCGACCCAAGCGACAGAAACGCTCCTTCGTTCTCCGTGTGGAGCAGCGAGAGCAGCCCGCCCGCGTACGTCCGCGGGAACGGCGAGAGATGCATCCGCACCAGCGCCTTCGTCCACTGGTCGACGGCGATCACGGCAAGGATGAGGAGCGCCAGTACGGCGCGATTGGTCTTCATATCAGCCCCTGTGTAGCGCCGCCGACTCGGCGGCGATCGGTCGAGGACGCCGCGTTGAATCGCCGCCGTGTCGGCGGCGCTACACAGATCATCGTCACATCACGAGCTCCGTGCCGCTCCGGTCGCGATCGTTCCACGTACGAATTAACGAAACCGATTGGAACCCGCGCGGCAACTTCAGCCCTCGCTGCGCGCGCTTGCCGATGTAGCTCTCCAGATCCTCGCCCTTCAGATTCGTGTACCGCTTCCCGGCGTGGACGACCAGCGTCCCGTCGGCCGGCACGACCGCGGTCGAGACCACCTTCTCAGGCGCGATCGGCGTGCGGTGCACCTTGATCGTCTGCACGCCCTTGCCGCGCCCCAGCTGCGGCAGCTCGTTGATCGCGAACAACAGCAGCTTCCCTTCCGTCGTCGCCGCGGCGACGAAGTCGTGATCGAAGTCGGAGACGCGCTGCGGCCGAAGCAGCGTCGCACCGTCGCCCACATTCACGATCGACTTGCCGGCCTTCCGGTCCGTCAGCAGCTCCTCGAAGCGGACCACGAAGCCGTAGCCGTCGTCCGTCGTCATCAGGTACAGCTCATCGGGATCGCCCATCAGAGCCGCGACGAACGACGCCCCCGGCGGCGGCGTGAGCGACGACGTCAACGGCTCGCCGTGCCCCTTCGCGCTCGGCAGCTCATGCGCCGGCAGCGCGTAACTGCGGCCGGTCGAGTCGAGAAAGACCGCGAGCTGATTGCTGCGCCCCTTCGCCGCGTGCAGGAACGCGTCGCCCGCCTTGTACTGCAGCGCGCCCGGATCGAGGTCGTGTCCCTTCCCCGACCGTACCCACCCGCGTTCCGACAGGATGACCGTCACCGGCTCCGACGGAATCAGCGCCGAAGCCTCGATCGCCTTCGCCGCCTCGCGCTCCACGATCGGCGAGCGTCGTTTGTCGCCGAACTCCTCGACGTCCCGCTCCAGCTCGTCGCGCACCTGCTTGCGGAGCAGCTTCTTCGAGCCGAGGATCTTCTCGAGGGCCGCTCGTTCGTCCTGCAGCTTCTTCTGCTCGCCGCGGATCTGCATCTCCTCGAGCTTGTTGAGGAAGCGCAGTTTCAGTTCGAGAATCGATTCCGCCTGCAGCTCGCTGAGCTGGAACCGTTTCATCAGCACCGGCTTCGGCTCGTCCTCGCGGCGGATGATCTTGATCACCTCGTCGACGTTCAGATACGCGACGAGGTAGCCGTCGAGGATGTGCAGCCGCGAATTGACTTGGTCGTACCGATGCTGCAGCCGCCGCCGCACCGTCTCGATCCGGAACTCCAGCCACTCCCCGAGCAACTCCTTGAGCGCGTACAGACGCGGCCGCCCGTCGAGGCCGATCATGTTCATGTTCACGCGGTAACTGCGTTCCAGGTCCGTCGTCGCGAAGAGATGCGCCATCAGCTCGCCGGCGTCGACGCGGTTCGAGCGCGGCACGATCACGATACGCGTCGGGTTCTCGTGGTCCGACTCGTCGCGGACGTCCTCCACCATCGGCAGCTTCTTCGCCTGCATCTGCGCCGCGATCTGCTGCTGCACCTTCGCGCCCGACACCTGAAACGGCAGCGCCGTGATGACAATGTCGACATCCTCCCGCTCCCACTTCGCGCGCTGCCGTACCGATCCCCCGCCCGTCTTGTAAATGTCGCGAATCTCCGCGAGCGGCGTCACGATCTCCGCCTCGGTCGGAAAATCAGGCCCCTTGATGTGCTTCGTCAGCTGCGCGAGCGTGGCGTCAGGATTGTCGAGCAGCTCGATGCACGCGCCGACCACCTCGCGGATGTTGTGCGACGGGATGTCGGTCGCCATCCCGACCGCGATGCCCGACGCGCCGTTCAACAGCACGTGCGGGAGCCGCGACGGCAGCAGCTTCGGCTCGCGCAACGTGCCGTCGAAGTTCTGTCCCCACTCCGTCGTCCCCTGATCGAGCTCCGACAGCAGCGTCGACGCGAACTTCGTCAGCCGCGCCTCCGTGTACCGCATCGCCGCGAACGACTTCGGGTCGTCCGGCGACCCCCAGTTCCCCTGCCCCTCCACGAGCGGATAGCGCATCGAGAAAGGCTGCGCCATCAGCACCATCGCCTCGTAACACGCCGAGTCGCCATGCGGATGGAACTTGCCGATCACGTCGCCGACCGTGCGCGCCGACTTCTTGAACTTCGCCGCCGCCGACAGCCCCAGCTCCGACATCGCATAAACGATCCGCCGCTGCACCGGCTTCAACCCGTCGGCAACGTGAGGAAGCGCGCGGTCGAGGATGACGTACATCGAGTAGTCGAGGTACGCCTTCCGCGCGAACAACGAGACCGGTTGCGTCTCGATGTCCGCCATCGTGGGGGGAGGCGACTGGATCAGAGAACCTTGGCTTTTCGATTTGCGGGTCGCCATGAGTGTCCGCGGGAAACTACCATGAGGGATGAGGCCTCACCACGGAGGCACAGAGAATACCTACCGCGGCGCGTCCTCGTTTCGCAGGAACTTGCCGACGCAGAGCATGGTGGCGACGCGGCGGAGGATTGGGGCGCCTCCGTGCTCGCCTTCGACGAAGTCGCCACCGGCCCAGTCCTCCATCGAGCGGAGGAAGTTTTTTGTGGAGCGGCTTTGAAAGTGGCTCTCCTCGACGCAGTTTTCGTATCGCGACTCGCAGTCGTGATGGCTCGATTCGCAGTCCTCGCGCAGGGCGGTGAGGAAGCGGACGAAGGTTTTTTCGTCAGTGACTTGCTGGGCGAGGTCGATCAGGGCTTCGTAGGTCATGGGCTCCTCTCTCTCGGCGCGGATTGTAGGGAATGCTGAGATCCTTCGCCGTCTTCGCGGCTCAGGATGACAGGCGGCAGGCTTCGCTTCGGGCGGTGGCACGCCCCTCACCCAGCGCGCAGCCCGTCCTGAGCGAAGCCGAAGGGACAACTCCCTCTCCCGGAGGGAGAGGGAGTTGTCGGGAATCAGGCCGCGATCGGCCGGTACACCGCTCCGATCACGATGCCCACTACCACCCACTCCACCAAGTATGCGATCGCCTGGCCGATGGTGAGGCGGAGGCCGATGTTGAGGTTGACGTAGTTGTGGATGACGAACGCGCAGACGGCGAAGAGCCCGATGAGGGCGCCGAATCGCGCGCCGGCGGCCAGCTGCGAGCCGCCTCGGTAGACGCCGGCGTAGAGGATCGTGAGGACGACCATCGCGGCGAGCATCGCGAGCATGCCGACGGGCATGACGCTCTTCATGCTGTCCGGCGAGCGGTAGAGGGTCTTGTACTTTTCGTACTCGCGGCGTAGCGGGCCGGCGGTGAAGGTCAGGAAGCCGATCGCAAAGTAGGCGACGAACGCGGCGATCGACGCGAGGGCGATGCGCGGGATGTTCATGTGTTCGGAAAGCATAGCGCGGGTGCACGCCCCTCACCCGACGCGCAGCCCGTCCTGAGGCGAAGCCGAAGGGCGGCACTCTCTCCGTGGGAGAAAAACTTGTAGGGGCGGGCTCTCAGCCGTCCCTGGGTCGGCTAGGAGCCGACCCCGCACACAAGTCGTTCCGATGGGCACCTGACGACCAGATTACGGCTCACGGGTCATGCTCTCTACTTCTTCTGCGCTACCGGCGGGAGTCCTTTCGCGCGGGTATCGACGAACGATACCTCCACCCCTTCGCTGATCCGGTGCGAGACTTCCTCGGCATCCCAGTTGGTGAGGCGGACGCACCCGTGGGATGACGAATAGCCGATCGACTCGGGCTCGGGGTTGCCGTGCATGCCGTAGTGCTCTTTGCTCAGCGCCATCCAGACGACGCCGACGGGCGAGTTCGGGCCCGGCGGGAGGTGGGCGTCGGGGTCGCTGTCGGGGACCTCGTGGTAGAGAGTCGGGTCGTAGTGGAAGTGCGGCATCGGGGTGACCTTGATGACGTGCACGGTCTCCGACGGCGAGGGGTCGTAGCCGGAGCCGAGGGTCGTCGGCGCGTGAAAGATGATCCGACCGTTCGCGTCGAAGGCGTTGAAGGAGTTGCCGGCGATGGAGATGACGACCTTGGCGATGTCCTTCTGATCGGTCGTGAATGCGTCGCGTACGTTCGGGACGACGATGGTCGTTCCAGCCTGCAGGTCGTGCCACTTGACGTCGGGATTGAGGATGTCGAGGAAGTCGGGATCGCTGTGGAACTTCTCCCCCAGTTCCTCGCGGACGGTCTCGTAGCAGAGGCACTTGAGATTCTGCTGGTCGTAGACGCTCGACGGAATCGAGACGAACGGTCCCTTCAAATCGTCGTCCGTCACGGTGTACTGCTTCACGACCGGCGCGTACCCGGCCTCGGAGGCCAACTGCTGGAACGTCTGCTGGTCCATGTCGCCGGTGGGCGTCATGCCGCGCGCGCGCTGGAACCACCAGGTCGTGATGGCGGAGTTGCGGCCCCACCGGCCGTCGAGCGAGCCGACGGAGTAGTGGATGCGGTCGAGGTAGACCTGAGCGCGAAGTACGGAGGGACCCTTCACGTCGCCAGTGAGCGGTATGGCGACCGGCGCGCTGTTGATGGCGGTCGGGTCGATGACTTTCCAGTTCTCCTTCGCCCCGGTGACGAATTTGAAGTTTGCCGGCACCGCCGCCGGGGGCTGTTGTTGCTGCTGCTGTTGCTGTTGTTGCAGCGCGGCCTTCTGCGCCTGCTGGTCGCGGAAGTACTGCAACTGGCGCCACTGGGCGTCGAATCGCTCTTTTTCACGGACGCTGCGGTCGTCCGGCTTGTTGCTGTAGTCGGCATTGACCTCCAGCGCATCCTTGACCGTGGTCTTGACGCTGTCCTTGACGTTCTTCGCCGTCTGGGTCGCGACTTCTTTGGTACAGGCTGCGAGCGCGAGCGCAACGACAAAGACCCATTTCCTGCACATGCGGGTCACCTCTCTAGCTCGGTTACTTAGCAAAGGGGAGGCCGAGACCGTTATTCGTTACTCGTTATTCGTTACTCGGGGCTCCCGCGCAGCGAGTAACGAGTAACGAATATCGAGTAACGAACCACGCCCCCGCTCATGCCGTTACACTCTCCCCAATCGTGATCACGTATCTCAAGGTGCGCAATCTGGCGATCGTGCAGGAGTTCTCGATCGAGCCAGGGGCGGGGCTGAATGTCCTGACCGGGGAGACGGGGGCGGGGAAATCGCTGCTGATCGACTCGCTCGAGTTCCTGCGCGGGGCGCGGGGGTCGACGGAGATGATCCGCGGCGGCAGCGAGAAGATGTCTGCCGAGGCAGTTTTCCAGCTTCCGGGGAGCATTGCCGACCGGCTCGATGCGATCGGCGTCGACGCGGAGATTGCCGACGGTTCGGTCGAGCTGATCGTGAAGCGCGAGATCGGAAGCACCGGCCGCTCGCGCGTCCTCATGAATGGCTCGCCGATCGCGGTCCGGGACCTCGGCGAGGCGATGGATGCCGTTCTCGAGATCCACGGGCAACACGAGTCGCATCAGCGCGTGGCCGGACAGTCGTACCGCGAGCTGCTCGACGAGTTCGCCGCTCATGGGCCGCTGCTCGACGCCACACGCGCGACCTACCACGCGTGGAAAACGACATCCGATCAGTTGCGCGCGCTGACGGAGGCGCAGAACGATCGGACGCTGCGGCTCGATCTGCTCAAGTACCAGATCAATGAGATCGCGGCGGCGAAGGTCGATCCGGGCGAGGAGGAGAATCTGCGGAGCGAGCGAATGCTGCTCGCGAATGCGCGGGAGCTCGCCGAGGCATCGGCCGGCGCGTTCGCGTTGATCGACGACGACGAGGCGTCGGCGACGTCGCAGGTCGCACGTGCGGCGCATCTGCTGCAGCCGCTGGCGCGTGACATCGCGGAGGTCGGACACGCCGCCGACGAGATGGAGGAAGTGCTCTACCGGCTGCAGGAGATCGCGCGGACGCTCTCGGGCCTCAGCGAGAACGTGCGGCATGACCCGGCTCGGCTCGACGAAATCGAGGACCGGCTGGTGACGATCGAACGGCTGAAAAAGAAGTACGGCGGCTCGGTCGAGGCGGTGCTGGAGCACCTGAGCCGGATCGAGGACGAGCACGAGCGGCTCGCCGACTACGAGTCGAACGTCGAGAAGCTGCAGAGCGCGGAAGAGGGGAAGTTCGTGGAGTACGCACGGGCGGCGGAGAAGCTCTCGACGGCCCGCGGAAAGGCGAGCACGGCGTTCGAGCGCGCGATCCAGTCGGAGCTGAACGATCTCGCGATGGAGCGGACCACGGTGCGCGTGATCGTTGGCGATGAGGGAAACGGACGGGCTGCAGCGCGCCCGACAGGCTTCGACAACGTCGAGATCCTGATCGCGCCGAATCGCGGCGAGGAGCCGAAGGCGATGCAGCGGATCGCGTCGGGCGGCGAGCTGTCGCGGATTCAGCTCGCGATCGCGGCGGCGCTATTCAAGGCGTCGTCGCGAGGGGCCGCGGCGACGCTGGTGTTCGACGAGATCGACGCCGGGATCGGAGGACGTGTCGCCGAGGTCGTCGGGCGGAAGCTGCAGGAGCTCGCGGTGCGCAATCAGGTCGTCTGCGTCACGCACCTCCCGCAGATCGCCTCGTTCGGGACGACGCACTTTTACGTCTGGAAGGAAGACGCCGGCGGCCACACGCGCGCCCGCATCCGGAAGCTGGAAGACGACGACGCACGGATCGCGGAGGTCGCCCGCATGCTCGGCGGCGAGACGATCACGAAGTCGGCGACGGTTCACGCGCGCGAGTTGCTCGAGAGCGCGCGGAGGGGAACGCATGCGACGGTGGACAGCCGCGCCACAGCCAAACGCCGCTGACATCGGCGAGATCGCGGGCGTGCTCCGGGGCGGCGGGGTGATGCTGCTGCCCACCGACACGATCTACGGACTGCATGGCGTCGCGACGGATGATCGTGCGGTAGGACGGATCGCGGCGATGAAGGAGCGCGACGCGGCGAAGCCGTTCGTGGTGATCGGGGCGTCGATGCAGCAGTTGCAGGACATCGGCGTCGACGTCACGGACCACGCGAGAGAGGTGCTGCAATCCCTCTGGCCCGCTCCCCTGACGGCCATCCTTCCGCTTCGCCTTCCGGTCGCGGCAAGCCGCGGGGCGGCATCGCTGGCGGTGCGAGTTCCCGATCTCGATTGGTTGCGGGCTCTCGTCGCGATCTGCGGACCGCTCGCTTCGACGAGCGCGAACCTCTCCGGAGAGCCGCCGGTGGAGTCTACGGAGATGCTCTCATATGCCCTTCAGACAGCGCTCGACGGGGTGGTCGACGCGGGGCCGCTGAAGGGCGAACCTTCAGTCATCGTGGACTTTACCGGCGCCTCCCCTCGAATCGCACGAGAAGGTGACGCGATGTTTACACAGAAAGTGTGGAAAACACTGCGGAAATCCCTGTGAAAAACGCGAAAAGCCGCGATAATCAGGCCTCGGCACCTAATTGCACACTCCGTTGGGCGAGTTCGGCGAAGCTGTTATCAGTCAGATAGTTAGCCCAGATCAGCTCATGCATTGCACGTGGTCTTGTGCACTTGACATGTGCCTTTTTTCACTTTCCACATGCGGGCGGTGTCGCCGGGTGCTCGTACGGCGCTAAAATCGCGGCCCATGACCGTCACCGCACCCGAGCCGCAGACCGCACGCCCGCAGGAAACTCCAGCAGCGCGGCAGTTCGTCAATTTCATGTTCTTCCGCATCGACCGAGCCTTCCGCTCGCTCGACGCGCAGACGAAGAGCGGCGCAAAACGGGAGCTCGCCGAGATCGTGCAGCGGTACACCGGTCCGATGATGATCCTCCCCTACTCGACGGTCGGTCTGAAGGCGGGCGTCGACTTCATGCTGTGGCGCATCGGCTACGACCTCGACCCTTTCCAGAAGATGGTCGCCGACATCAATAAGTCCATCCTCGGCCGCTACACGGACATCCCGTTCTCCTACTTCTCGATGACGAAGCATTCGCAGTACGTCGAGGAGCACGTGCACGAGGGACAGGAAGGCCGCCGCCTGAAGATCGTTCCGGGAAAGCGGCCGTTCCTCTTCGTCTACCCGTTCGTGAAGACGCGCGACTGGTACCTGCTCCCGATGTCGGAGCGGCAGCGGATCATGAACGAGCACATCGCGATCGGACACAAGTACCCGAGGGTGAAGATCAACACGACGTACTCCTTCGGCCTCGACGATCAGGATTTCGTCGTCGCATTCGAGGCGGAGGAGCCATCGGAGTTCCTCGATCTCGTGCAGGAGCTGCGCGAGACGGAGTCGTCGAAGTACACGCAGCGCGATACGCCGATGTATACGTGCCGGCGCGCGACGGTGGAAGAGATCCTCGATTCGATCGGGTAAGTGGGTTACGAGGTTACGAGGTTGCGAGGTTGCGAGGTTGCGAGGTTGCGAGGTTACGAGGTTACGAGGTTGCGAGGTTGCGAGGTTGCGAGGTTGCGAGGTTGCGAGGTTACGAGGTTACGAGGTTACGAGGTTACGAGGTTACGAGGTTACGAGGTTACGAGGATCAGAAACTCCGAAACCTCGTAACCTCGCAACCTTTCTTACTGTCCCGCGAAGAAGACCGGATCGCCGCTGGCGTTGTCGATCATCGATCCGTACGCGAACATCGCTCCGCTGTCGCTGTGCGCCTGGAGCGTGACGCTGCCGAGGGTCGAGATCGCGATGTTCGGGAAGATCTGGCTGAGCGCGCTCTGCGCCTGCGACCGCGGTGCGAGCGTGACCAGACCGTTCCCGACCGGAGTCCCGCTCGACGCGAAGAGCGTCAGCGAGATCGCGATCGTCTGGTCGCTGTTGTTCACGAAGCCGACGTTCGAGCGGAAACTGTTGTCCGAGCGGAGGCCGGTGACGTACATGTCGTTGCCGAACGCGGCGACAGGATCGATCGATTGGCCGTACGTGCCACCGGTGGTTGCGGACGTGTACGTACGGCTCGTCACGATCGGTGAGACGCCGTTCGACCACGACAGCTCCAGCGCGCCGCTGCCGCTCGAGATGTTGAACCGCTGCAGTACGTCGGCAAGGACGACCGTCTCGTTGGCGCCGACGAGGATCGTTTGCGACGCCGCGCTGCGGTCGTCACTGCCGGCGGCGAGATAACGGAAAGTGACAAAGAGATTTGCGGAGGCGGGGTTGTAGATCGTGACATCGGAGCGCCAGTAGGTGTTGCCGACCCCCGGTACGCGGCCGACGGCCGGCAGGATCATCGGCGAGGAGGCGCCACCCGGCGTCGCCTGGATGTAGATCGGGTCCTGCGTCTTGTTGTCGATGACCGAGGCGTAGACGCTCACCGCGTCCGGCGCATTCGAGGTCACCTGCATCGAGAGCGTATCGAGGGAGCGGGCGGCGATGGCGGGAAAGAACTGCGTGATCCCGCTCTGCTGGAAGTTACTGGCCGGGACCGTGACGTTCGCCGACGCGACCTGCGAGCCGGTGCCGTCGAACAGCGTCAGGTTCACCGCGGCGTCGGTGGCTCCGCGATTCACGAGGCCGATGTTCGTGCGGAAGTCGCTGCTGCTCGCCATGCCGGTGAGATAGAGATTGCCGCTGAAGTCGGACGTTCCTACGGTTGGTACCGCCTGGCCGTAAGTCCCGATCGCACCGTCCGTGAAGGTGCGGCTCGTGACGCGGAGCTGCGGCGTGCCGGTGGTTGCCGTCGCCTCGATGGCGATCGCGCCGGCGCCGTTGCCGATGTTGTAGAGATCGATGAGGGCGTTCGAGTACGTGATCGTCTGTTTTGCGCCGATCACGACGTCGCGCGTCTGGACCGCGTTCCCGTAGCTCGGAACGTAGATGAGATGGACGGGCAATGTGTCGCTGCCGGCGTTGAAGAGCGTCAGCTCCGTGCGCCACAACGAGCCGCCGACGCCGCTGCTCTGCGCCGCGGCGGAAACCAGCGTGCGCGTCGTCTGCTGCGCGGCCGTTACGGTGATGGTATGCGTGGCGAATGCGCTGGAGACGGCGTTGCGAGCCGTCAAGGTGACGGTGTATTGCGACGCGAACGCGTAGGCGTGCGTCGGGTTCTGCGAGGTCGACGTCACGCCGTCGCCGAAGTCCCACGACCATGAGGTCGGCGCGCCGACCGAGGTGTCGGTGAAGGCGATCACCTGTGCGGTGACCGCGTTCGCAGGGTTGACCGTGAAGGCCGGGATGACGTTCGGCGTCGCCGGAATCGGGTCGGCCACCAAGACATTGGTGCTGGCCGAATTCGAACCGCTGCCGTTCGTGACAGTGAGCGTGACGGTGAAGGTGCCGGCGGCGTTGTATTTGTGCGACGCCGTGGTGCCGTTCGTCGCCGTCGTGCCGTCGCCGAAGGTCCAGAGGCGCGAGGTGATCGTGCCGGTGGAGGTGTCGGTGAACGTGAAGGTGGTCTGCCCTGCGACGCCGCTCGCGGTGTTGACGGTGAACGAGGCGGTCGGAAGCGGCGACGGCGGTGGCGGCGGCGTGCCGCCGCTGTAGTTGAGTTGCGCGGTGTTCGACGCAGCCGAGGCGCCGAACGAATTCGAGGCGGTGACGTAGAACTTATAGGTGGCTTGGGAGAAGCCGGTGAGCGTCACGGAAGTGAAGCCCGCGCCGAGGGTCGTGACGAGGCCGTACGAGCCGCTGCCGACGGCCGCGTAGACCTGTTCGTTGGTCTCATTGTTGGCGTTGTCGGTCCAGTTCAGAACGACGTTCGACCCGCTTTGCACCGCGGTGAGATTCGACGGTGCCGCCGGGGCGCTGCCGGTGGGCGGAGGATTCGGAGTTGACGATCCGTTCGGGTAGAGCCAGCGCGCGGCGGTCTGATCGTCCGTGCGGAGCGACGGTCCGAGACCGGAGACGTATGCGTACATGAGCGCCGTGCTGTCGGTGCTGTGACCGAATCCGAGGGTGTGGCCGAACTCGTGAGCGACGATCTCCGCGAGCTTCGTGCTGGGGATGCCGGCATTCGACGAGACGCCGTCCTGGATGGTCAGATTCGCTTCGGTGATCTTCGTGTACGACTTCGCGCCGGCCGTATGCGTCGCGTCGGCAGTGAACGTCGCGGTGAACGTCCCGCTCCCGCCGACGCCGTTGAAGCCGCCGAGGCCGACGACGCCGCCGGTGGCGGGGTTCCAGGTGCCGGCAATGTCGCCGAATGGGTCATTGAAGAGCACTTCGTTCTTGCCGTTGTTCGTGTCCATACCGCCGCCGGAAGTTTCGGTGCCGGCGTAGACGTAGCGAATCTTCGCGTCCGCGTAGTTGGTCCACGAGCCCATGGCAGTGCTGACCTCGTTGACGCCGCCGCCGGTGTAGCCCGGCTGCGTGCCGTACGAGTACCAGTTCGCCGAGGCTCCGCTGTCGAAGATGCCCCAGCGGTAGATGGTCGGATCCTGCGGCTCGCTGATCAGCGTGAAGTCGTCCACCGCCTTGAAGCGCTGGCCGCCATCGAGGCCTACGGCGCCGCGGAGGACCGGGTTCTCGACGGTGTAGTCATGCGTGCCGGTACGGCCGGCAACGCGGTCTGCGACGAACTGTTCGAAGCCCTGCGCGGCACGCTGGAGGTTCCCCACCCGCATCGGACGAAAGTCGCCGTCGAGCATGGAGACGTCCGCCGTCTGGTCGTTGCGGACCCACATCGACGTGCCGTCGAGCATCTGATCGGCGGAGAACTTCCCGACGAAAAGATCGGTCGTCTGGAAGTCGCCGCGCGGCGTCGGGGTCAGGAAAAGAAACACGTTCTCGCCCGCGGTGTACTGCGGCGCGCCGAAGATCTTCGTGATGTTGTCGCCAATCCGGCCGCCGATCTCGCGAATGGTGATCGTCCCGGCCGCGTCACCCTTGATGGTGCGGGAGACGACGACCTGCGTCTCGGTCCAGATCCGGTTTCCGATCTGTACAGGGACGCTGGAGAGAACGGTTCCCGCGACGATGTCCGGCGACTTCGCGACGAGCTGTTCGTCGGTCGGCATGACGATGGTGGTGGCCGATGCGACCGGGATGAGTAGGAGGGCGGTGACGACCGCGAGGACACACGTCTGCCAGTACACCGGGATGTGTTTCAAGTAGGGGAAGCCTCCGATTGGTCTGGACGAAAGTTATTCGGCTGAACGGACGGAGGTGGTAGTCCTATTTCCACCGTCACACGATCGATACAATGCGCCGCTTCATGCCTGTAGAGATCGTGACGACGGTTGACGGACTCGAGCGCATCGCCGATCTGTGGACGGCGCTCTGGCGGCGCGACCCGAACGCCACTCCGTTCCAGTCACCGCAGTGGCTCCTCGCCTGGTGGAAGCACTTCGGCAGCGACACGCCGCACGTCATCGCGTCGTCATCCAATGCGTCGAACGGTGGCGAGCTGAACGCGCTCGCGCCGCTCTACATCCTCCGCGACGACGATTCCGGCGAGTCGCTCGGCCTCTTCCTCGGCACCGGCAACAGCGACTATCTCGACATTCTCGGCGATGCCGCCTTGCTGATGGAACCGATCACGGCCGCCGACTGCCAGCTCTGGGACCTGCAGCAGCTTCGCCCGTCATCTACCCTCCTCGGCGTCCCGCTGCCGGACGGCTGGAGGGACAACGTGGAGGATCAGGACCCATGTCCCGTCCTTTCCATCGAGAACGCGGGCGAGGAGCTGCAGAACCTTCTCTCCACGCACGCGCGAAAGAAGCTCCGCTACTTCCGCCGCTCCCTCGAACGCGAGGGCGCGGTGACGTACGAGAGCGCGACGGCGGAGTCGATCGACACGCTGCTGGACGCGCTGTACGAGTTGCACGCCGCCCGATGGCAGAAGCGTGGCCTCCCCGGTGTGCTCGCGGATGACGTGACGCAGAGCTTCCATCGCGACGCCGCGCGGCGGATGCTCGATGCCGGCGCGCTAAGGATGTACGCGACGCGGATCAACGAACGCATCGTCGCCGTCTTCTACGGCTTCGCGCATCACGGCACCGTCTACTACTACCTGAGCGGCTACGATCCGGCGCTCGAGAAGCTCAGCATCGGCAACGTGATCGTCGCGCACGCGATCGAGACCGCGGTGCGCGACGGTGCCAAGACGTTCGACTTCCTCCGCGGCGCCGAGGAGTACAAGTACTCCTGGGGCGCCGCGGATCGAATGAATCGGAGACGTCAGCTCATACGCGGCTGAGCTGCTGTTGCTTGCGGTGGCGGCGGCGCAACATGCGCTCGCGCCGCGGAGAAGAGCGCCAGTAGCTTCGAACCGTCGGCGCTTCCGAGGCCGGTACACGCATCCCAGCCGACGTTCGCCGTGTAGAGCCCGTTCAGATTGCCGAAGATGTCGTTGTCGCCCTGCGTGATGTCGCGGAACCCTGCGTCCTTGGGTGACGGGTAAATGACATCCTGGATGAAGCCGACGGATTGTCCGCCCGCCGACTTCCGGGCCTGGTTGATGAGCGCGATCAGACCGGCGTACAGCGGCGCGACGGCGCTCGTGCCGCCGATCACGGCCTGCTGTCCGTGGACGAAGACGATGTAGCCGCTGACCGGGTCGGCGTTGCCGGCGAGGTCGGGCACACCGCGGCCCACAAAGCCGTTCAGTGCGGCCGGAATGGTCACGCCGTTCTGGTACGCCGGCTTCGCGAAGAACTCACTGACACCTCCGCCGCCGGCGCCCGCGCGAACGCCCTCGTTCCAGACGACCTCACTGCCGATGCTGCCGCCCGAACCGGTGAGTTTCGTGCCGCCGCATGAGAGTGCATGCGGACTGGTCGACGGGAAGTCGGCGTGCGGAAGGCCGTCCCACTGCTGCGCGCTCTCATCGGCCGATCCGTCGTCGCCCGCGGCGACGAGAACGGTGACGCCGAGCGCCGCCGCCTCCTGAAGCGCGGCGTCGAACTGCGTCTTCGCCTGGTCGGTCCAACTCGACTCCGGTCCGCCCCAACTGATGGAGATGACGGAGGGCTTGCGCAACGAGTCGTGTGCCGCGCGGCGCACCGCGGTGACGAAGCCCGCGTCGGTATTCGGCGCGAAGTAGACGGCGATCTTGGAGTGCGGCGCGATCGCGCCCGCGACCTGAATGTCGAGCGCCACTTCTTCATCGGCGCTGGGATCGTGATCCCCGCCGCCGAGGACGTTGATCGAGACGATCGACGGCGTCGGCAGGTTGAGCGACGAGAAGTACGTGCGCATGTCCTGCATGCTGAAGTTGCCGCCGAGCTCGATCATGGCGATGCACTGCCCCTTCCCGTCGAGGTGCGCCGGAAAGTTGTAGAGCCGTCCGACCTCGGTCGCCTTGAGCGCCCGCGCGGCCGCGGCCGACTCCGCCTCTCTCTTGAGCAGTTTGATGCGGGGCTCGTGGTACTCCTCGGGAACGACGTCGCTCATCCGACGGAAGTGAGCGCGCGCCGCCGACCGATCGTCGATGCCCATCACCGCTTCGATCGCATCGGACAGTTCGGCCGGAACGTAGATGTAACCCTCCCGGCCGGTGAAAACGTCGCCGCTGCGGTCGGCGTAAAGCTTCAAGTCGACGTTGAATGCCTTCAGGACGTCCGCGGTGCGTCCGCGAAGGACCACGGTTCGCTCCGACAGATGCACCTCGGAGACCGTCAGTTGGTTCTCCGCGGCGTACGCCTCGAGATTCTCGACATCGGCCGGGTCGGCGCCATGTTTTGCCGCCATGTCCGCGTAGGTCAGATGCGGCGCACCCGCGGCGCGAAGCGCAGCGAGATCGATCTTCTCCTTCGGCCGTAATACGACGGTAACGTTTTTCGGATGTTCGGGATCGATGTCGCCGACGATCCGAGCCCCTTTCCGGGGTTGCTTCAGACTGCCTGGCAACGGCTTCATCTCTCTTGCGTCCATTGCGAAGCCTCCTTAGATATACGGAGTGCCCGGACGCAGCTTTTCCCCACCATAAAATTCGGAAAGTAAGGAATTCAGGAGCGCTTGTAACTCAGGCGTGTGCGATCTGAAACACGTCGCGGATGCGGTTCGCGACGGCGCGGTCGTCGACGGCGCTGGCGATCTCGTCGGCGATGACGCGGAGCTGGATCTGCTCGATCGGCGACTCGAGTTGGAAACGCCGGCGGAGGACGGTCGACACGATGCGGAACTTGGAGCCGGAGAGTGAGGCGATGGCGGGGAGCTCTTCGAGGAGCTTCGAGAGCGGACGCGTCTCCACCGACTCAGCGAACAGAACCATATCGCTGTAGGTCATCGCATCCTTTCCACGGCGGATGAGAGTGCTGTCGGTATTCGACTGCTGTTCAATCACTGCCGCTCTGGGGGAGCAACGGACACGCCAGGAATTGTCACTACACTTACGGCATGAAGACGAACGCCGCGCGGCTGCTCGACGCGATGGGGATTGCGTACGAAGTCCATAATTATGAGGTAGATCCGGACGATCTGATGGCGGAGTCGGTGGCGAAAAAGATCGGTCTGCCTGCTGAGCAGGTGTTCAAAACTTTAGTCGCCCGAGGTGACAAAAATGGGGTCTGCTTCGCCGTCGTCCCCGGAAACCAACAGCTCGACCTGAAGGCACTGGCCCACCTCACCGGCGACAGGAAGATCGATACGGTGGCTCTCAAGGAGGTCCAGCCGCTGACCGGGTACATCCGCGGCGGTGTCACCGCCCTCGCCGCGAAGAAGAGCTACCCCGTCTTCGCCGACGAGACGATCGAGTTATTCGACGTGGTCTCGGTCTCAGCCGGCATCCGCGGCACCCAACTCCTCCTCGCCCCCGCCGACTATCTCCGCGCCACCGGCGCAAAGGTGGGAGCGATCGCGAAGGAGAAGTGAAGCAGATCGAGGCCTGGAATGATCTGTTCGCTCGCAATCTTGTACGATGCCGCCACGCCTTGGGGAGTCGCCAAGTGGTAAGGCAGCGGCCTTTGGAGCCGCCATTCGGTGGTTCGAATCCACCCTCCCCAGCCATCCACTCATCCCGCTTCACCCGATGAACGGGTTCTCGTCGGCTGACGGCCCGAAGATCGACGGAACCGGGACATCGAGCAGGCGGAGGTAGACGGTGAGCTGGCCGCGGTGGTGGTATGTGTGATTCAGCAGAATCGCGCGGACCGCGGCGATTCGCGGGATCTGGAAGACCGCTCGCCCCTGAAACTTCAGCGTCCAGATCTGCTGCAGGCCTGCGTCGCCCCACTCCGCGATCTTGTTCGCCGCGTAAGGGATGTTCTCGTCGAATGCGGCGAGGATCTCGGCACCCGAGGTGGGTTGGGGACGGGGAACGTTCGGGGCGTCGCGTTCGAGCTCGCTGAGGAGGTCGGTGATCGCGCGCGGTAAAACCGCGAGGTGCCATCCGAGTTGTCCAATGGTCAGCGACTTTGGGTGCGGAGCCCACGTCAGCTCGGACTCCGGGATCCGCTCAAGTGCGCGGCGCGTCTTAGGCGCCTCGTCGGTCAATTCCTGGATGAACTGTTCGGCAATCATTGTCTTTCTCCCTTCACTGAATCGCGTTCGGATCCATCCAGAGAACTTCCCAGTGGTGTCCGTCTAGGTCGTAGAAGCTCCAGCCGTACATGAAGCCGTGGTCGATCGGATCTTTGGCGTGGCTGCCGCCCGCGTCGATCGCCTTCCGCACGAGGTCGTCGACCTCCGCGCGGCTCTCGCACGAAAGCGCGAACATGCTCTCGGTCACCTGCGACGTGTCGGCCTGCTGTCGCGAGGTGAAAGTGCGGAAGAACGGCTCGGTGAGCAGCATGAAGTACGCGTCGTCGTTCACGACCATGCACGCCGCCTTGTCGTCGGTGAACTGTTTGTTGAACGTGAAGCCGAGGGTCGAGAAGAAGTCCATCGACTTCGTCAGATCGTGGACGGGGATGTTGACGAATAGCTTTCGGGTGGCCATGAGGTGTGCCTCCTTCGATGTTTCGTTTCGAAGGGATAGACCTCGGCTCGCGCCGAAAATCATCGGTCGCGGCAGAAAAAGATCTAGTTCGCGAGGTGCAAAGGCAGGCCGAAAAGCGGAAAGAGCTTCTCGGTATCGAGGAACGAGTTCCACCCGCTGATGGCGCCGCCCGAGAGCTCGAGGACGATCAGCGCCCACGCGTTGTACGTTCCCGGCTCCGCGCCGGCGCGATACTGCGCGAAGGCCGGCGACGCCGACGCCTGGACCCGCACCAGCTTCGAGCCGCGGCAGCCGCAGCCTGCGCCGAGGAGCCAGGAGCGGACGTGTTCGGGCCCTTGCAGCCAGAGCGTGTACGGCGGCATGGAGAACGTGACGTCGTCACGCAGGAGACCGACGAGCGTCTCGACGTCGTAGCGCTGGAAGGCATCGACATACTGGTCGACGACCTCCTGCTCTTCATCCGAAAGCGGCTCGGCCGCGGAGAGGTTGCGGCTCCCGAGTGTCGCCCGCGCGCGTTGCAACGCGCTGTTTACCGACGCCACCGAGGTATCGAGGCAGTCCGCCACTTCCGCTGCCGACCATCCAAGAACCTCGGTCAGCAGGAGCGCGGCCCGCTGTTTCGCCGGAAGCTGCTGCAGCGCGGCGACGAACGCGAGCCGGATGCTCTGCCGCAGCACAGCCGTCTGGAACGGATCATCGTTCGCCGGCAACGCCCGCGAGTCGGGAATCGGCTCCAGCCAGTGGGTCCGGTCGAGGCTATCGAGCGGCTCGTCGGGCGGCGCTACCGGCGCGCCAGGCGCACGCTCCTCCATCGGCCGGAATCGCCGCGCGTTGGCGGAGACGGTGTCGAGACAGACGTTCGTGGCGATCCGATGCAGCCAGGTCTTGACCGAGGACCGCCCCTCGAAGCGCTCCAGGCTCCGCCACGCCCGTACGATCGTCTCCTGCACCGCGTCCTCGGCATCGGTCGCCGATCCGAGCATCCGGTAGCAGTGTCCGGTCAGGGAAGGGCGGTATAGCTCGAGCTCGGCGACGTCGACGTTCATGGATGCAGTGATAGCACAAGGGAGGCGCGTTGCGACCAGACCTCGGGCTTCGGGCTTCGGGCTTCTTCCCGTCAAGCTATCGCGCGATCCTGTCGGCGGCACGGATCAAGCGATCGATCTCATCTTCGGTCGTGTAACAGGCGCAGCCGATCCGGAGGAGGGCTTCGACGCCGAGCTTCTCGATGACGGTCATGGCGTAGAAGTCGCCGTGGCTGGCGAACAGGCCCTCGCGTGCGAGCGCACGCGACACGTCCTCGGCGGAGATGTTTTCGATCGTAAACGCGACGGTCGGCGTGCGCGGCTGCGACGGGTCGGGGCCGTAGAGGTGGACGTGCTTCATGGCGGCGAGCGCCTCCCACAGTTTGCGCGCGAGCGTGAGGCCGCGGTCGTGCAGCGCGGAGTACGTCGCGGCGAGGCGCTCGCGGCGCGTACCGCCGGCGCCGGATAGCGACGCGAGGAAGTCGATCGCGGCACGGGTGCCGGCGATGCCTTCGTGGTTCTGCGTCCCGGTCTCGGCGCGCTCCGGCGCAGTGTCGGGCGCCGGGGTGAGCTTCGCGAACGGCAGGACGTCGAACAGCTCGCGGCGCGTGAAGAGGATTCCGGCGTGCGGGCCGTAGAACTTGTAGGCCGAGCATGCGAGGAAGTCGCACCCGATGCGCCGCACGTCGATCAGCTCATGCGGCGCGAGGTGGACCGCGTCGACGAAGAAGAGCGCACCGGCGTCCTTCGCGATGGCAGCGATGCGCGTGAGATCGTTCACCGTCCCGACGGCGTTCGACGCGCCGCCGACCGCGATCAGCTTCGTCTTCGTGCTGACGAGCGAGGCGAGGTGTGCGTAGTCGAGCTGCGCCGTCGTCTGGTTGACGCTTCGATGGGGGATCATCCGCGCGGCGCGGACGTTCACGCCGCGCTCGACCGCCAACGCCGTCCACGGCGCGACGTTCGCGTGGTGATCGAGCTCCGTGACGATCACCTCGTCGCCGGCCGTCCACATGCGCCCCAGCGCGCGCGAGAGGTGGAGCGTAAGCGTGGTCATGTTCGCGCCGAACGCGATCTCATGCGGCGACGCGTTCAGCAGATCGGCGGCTGCTTCGCGAGCCTCGAACAGAATCGCGTCTGTCTCCTCGCTCGTCGGATACGCCCAATGCGTATTCGCGTTGTGGTGGAAGAGGTACGCATTCATCGCCTCCGCGACCTCGCGCGGCGCCTGCGTGCCGCCCGGCGCATCGAAGTAGGCGACCGGGTGACCGTCGTGAATGCGATCGAGCGCCGGGAAGTGGGCGCGGATGTCTTCGGTGGTTGCGATCATCATTTGTGCGAAGGCACGCCCCTCACCCGGCGCTTCGCGCCACCCTCTCCCGGTGGGAGAGGGGCTTGGGTCGAAAACACCGGCCGCGCAACGAACAACCCTCTCCGGCGGGAGAGGGTGCTCCGAAGCAGCGGGCGGGGGGCGTGCGTCCGGCGAAACTTTACTGCTGTGCGGGGATGTACGTTGGATCCTTCGTCTGGTTGTCGATGTTCGATGCGTAGCCGGTCACACGGCCGGTGCCGCCGACCACTTCGACGGCGATGCGGCCGTTGTAGACGGTGCCGTAGCTCCCGAAGATGCTGTTGAGCTGGCGGAATTCGTATGGCTGAAGATCCATCGCGACGATCCCCTCGGTGCGGCCGTCGGGCGGAATCAGGTGCAGGATCACGGAGACCGGATTGCCGCTCACCTCGGCGACGCCGGCGTTCGTGTGGAACGACGGCGACTGCTCGAGCTGCAGCACCTGCAGCATCGGATCGCCGACGCCGATGCCGTCCGAGGGCGAGACGCCGGGGATGAACTGGCCGTACGTTCCATTGCCCGTGTCGGTGTACGTACGCGCCGTCGCGACGAGAGATGAGTCGTTCGACGACGTCACGACCAGCGAGCCGGCGCTCTGCAACACGCTGGGGAGCTTCGTGGCGATGAAGTTGTCGAGCTGCAGCACCTGGTTGTGAGGGATCGTCATCGCGAGCTCGTGCGACGTGCCGCCCTGCGGGTAGTACGTCAGCGTCACCGGCTGATCCGAAGAGGAGGCGTTGTAGATGCGCACGTCGCTCTTCCAGTGCGCGGAAGCGTTGTCGAAGTCGCCGACGCCGGGGATTACGTACGTGTTCGCGCTCACCTTGCTCGGATCGACCGGGAGGACGAGCAGCGGATCGTTCGTGGCGTTGTCGAGCACCGAGGCGTACGCGCTGATCTTGCCCGTATCGCCGAGCACCTTCGCCTCGACGCGTCCGTCCGGCACACTGCCGGTCACGGTCGGGAAGGCGGTGCCGAAGCTGAACTGCTGCAACTCGTAGGGGCTGAGGTTGAACGTGTTCTGCGCGAGCTGCTGCCCTTGTCCGTTGAAGAGCGTGAGCTGCACCTGCGCGGGACTGCCGCTGCCTTCGACCAATCCGAAATTCGTCCGGAAGGCGGTGCTCTGCGCCACCTGCTGGAGGCTGATGAGCGCGGAGTCGCTCTTCCCGAGGAAGTTCGCTGTGGGCAGTGCGGGGATGAACTGGCCGAACGTGCCGCTGGCGGTCGACGCATACGTGCGGCTCGCGCCGACCGTGGAATGGCCGGAGGAGCTGGACGGGGCATTGAGCGGACGGACTTCGATCGAGCCGATGCCGCCCTCCCCTGCCGCGCCGGCGCCGAACCACGACTTGACGATGTCGTTGAGCGAGAGCGTGCCGCCGCCCGCGATGTTCACCTTCATTTGCTTGCCGCTCTGCGTTCCGTCGGTGGCGATACCGGTGAACGTCAGTTGATACTGGATCGCCTGCGTGGTCGTGTTCGTGACGCGGGCGTCGGAGACGAACTGCGCGCCGACGCCGTCGGCGTGTGCGACGGCCGGGATGATCAGCGTGCCGGCGGGCGGCGTGGCGTCTTTGGGCGTCGGCGTCACAGCCGAGACGAGGCTTACGCTGAGCGGAATGCTCGACGACGTCGTCGACTGGATGGTCGGAGTGGCGGCCGAGGTGTCGGTGTGCGACACGCTCATGGTCGCCTGCGAAGAGCCGAACGGAAGCTGTGAGGGATTGATGGTGATCGTCACCGGAACCGGCGCGCCGTCGGCGCCGATCGTGCCGCTGTTCGGGCTCGCCGAGAGCCACGGGACGTCGAAAGAGACCGTGAACGACTCGGACGACTCGATCCCCGCCTTGCCGCTCTTGTTGAACGCGCCGTTCACGTTGAAGTTCACATTGAAAGAATCAGTCGAGCCGTACGGCAGGCCGGTGGCGAAGCTCGAGAAGTTCGGCGGCGGCGGTGCGATGACCAGCACGCCGCCCGCATCGGAGTACGCGGTGGCGTCGCCGCCGCAGCTCGGGATGGCGCGGACGCGGTAGTAGTAGCGAGTGTCGCTCGTGACGGGGTGCCCCGACATCACGCGGTTCGCCGCGGCGATGACGGTGAACGTCTGGACGTTGGCGTCGAAAGCGGCGCTCGTCGACTCCTGCAGCTCGTACTGCGAGATGAAGCTGACGCCGCCGGTCCAGGCGATCGTGTAACCCTTGCCGCTCTGCACGGTCGGCGGAACGCTGATGGTCGGTCTGGCGAGAACGCAGCTCACCGAGATGTTGATCGCGCCGCTGTTCGAGCTACCGCATGCGTTCATCAACTGAATCCAGAACGTGTTGAGACCGACGTTGAGGGCGACGTCGGGGGGAAGCGTCGGCGTGGTGGCGCCGGCCAGCGGATGCGTGGTGTCGCCGGGCTGTCCCTGGTACCACTGCATCGACGTCGCGCCGTTGATGGTCAGCGTCACGTCGGGACTCTCGCCGATGCCGAGGGAGATGCCGCTCGGAAAGTTCGAGATCGAAGGCAACAGGCAGACGCCGTTGATGTTGATCGTCGCCGCGTCGCTCTGCACGCTGCCGCACGCGTTCGACACCTTGACCCAGAAGGAGGTCGGCTGTGTGAGGGCGGGCGTGGTGAAGTTCTGCGACGTGCCGTTCGGCGCCTGATTGGTCTGATCGCCCTTCGGGCCGATGAACCACTGGTACGTGAACGGACCGCCGCCACCCGGCGTGACGGTGAGGTTCGCGGTGCTGCCACTGTCGATGGACGAGCCTTGCGGCTGGGTGACGATGGTGGGGGCGGCGCACTGGATCGGCGTCAGGGTGATGGTCTCCGAATTCACGGAGCCGCAGTCGTTGCTGACGCGCACCCAGAAGCTCTTTTGTACGGTGATCGCGGGCGTGTGGTAGCTCGCGTTCGTCTCGCCGCTGATCGGACTACTCGTATCGCCCTTTTGGCCGTTGTACCACTGGTAGGTGTAGGGCGTAGTCCCGCTCGCGCCGACGCTGAGATTCGCCGAAGAGCCGGAGTTGACTCCTTGGCTTTGGCTCTGCGAGCTGATGGCGGGAGGAACGCAGGGAGGACCGCTGCCATAGACGGTGTCGACGGCATCTTTGTCCCATTGCTGGAGCGTCGAGCCGAAAGCGACGTTGACGGTCGACGTCATGATGGCCGAGCTGCTCGATGGGGTCCCCTGATTGGAATGCCGGAGCCCAATCGCATGACCCATTTCGTGGGTGATGAGAGCCGCGAACTGGCTGGTGGAAAGCGTCGGCCTCATGAGGATGTCGCACTCGTTGATGGAGTGGAACGTCTCGCCGTGGAAAGTGTGATCGCCGCATGACCCGGCGCAGCCGCCGATGGCACAAGCGAAGGTGGAGTCGCACAAGCTCGGCTGAGCGGAGTCAGAGGAATCGAGGTAGATGACGCTAACTCCATCCGCGCCGAACGGATGAGTCGTATCTGCAGTCCCCATCGTCAGGACGACTCCGGCGGCCGTATCGCCAGTCCATGCCGCAGCCCCATTCGCCATCAAAGTGGCCGACGTCGGCACATTCGCCTGTGTTCCGTGAGGGTGAAACTGCAGACCGGCGCCGCTTTCGCCGTTAGGGATACGAATCGGCAAGGTGACGCTGCTCGCATCCGTGGCGAAAATGCAGTACTGCGAAGCGGTCGTGAAGATCGTCGGCTTGAATGCGGCTGACACGGTAGGAGACGCGAAGTAAGCCGCATCAGGTTCGTGACCGCCGACGACGTCTCGAACGTAAGCCTTGAACGCAACCGCATCGCGCGACCGCTCTTCCGGCCGTTCAGAGACGTTCCGGACGAGGGTTTCGGCGCCGGCGTCGTCATGCGAGTAGGTGAATTTTCCGACCGACATCGAGGCGGTGAACCATGTGCCGTCACTGCTGCGGCGCAGGAAGGCAAAGACGCGCTCGCCGGGCGTGTAGGTCGCCGAGTCCTCGATGAACGTAAACCGGCCGGCAGCGGCACCGCCCCACTCCCGAACGACGATGTCTCGCCCGACGAATCCCTTCACGACGTCAGCAACGGAGACGTCATAGTCCGTCATCACGTAGCCATTGCTCGCGATATGCGTGGAAACGCCGCGAACGGTGCCGACGATGATCGCGTCAGCATGTTCGACGAGCTCACGGTCAGATAGCGGAATGAACGTCGTCGCGCCGGCGGTGGTCGCAACGAAACAGACCATCGCCGCGAAAAGGCGGAGTGATTTCACTTGGCACCTCGACAGGTTATTTGGGTTGTAAGCGGCGGTTATTGTAACTGGTTACTGGTGCCTGGTCACGGTTCACCAGGAAAAAACCTGCCGGCCGGGCGGCACGGCGCGTGGACTGTGATGCGGGGCTTGCTGACAGAAAAACGGACGCGTTGCCAGAAAAACGGGCTCGTTTCCCGAGAAACGGGCGGCGCTTCCGGCAAAACGAGCGGCGCTTCCAGGAAAACGGGCGCGTTGCCAGAAAAACGGGCCCGTTTCCAGAAAAACGGGCGGCGCAACCCGAGAAACGGGCGCGTTTTCCGGGAAACGGACGGCGCAACCCGAGAAACGGGCTCGTTTCCCGAGAAACGGGCTCGTTTCTCGAAAAACGGGCTCGTTTCTCGAAAAACGGAGCCGTTTCCAGAAAAACGGGCCTGCAACCAATCCACCGGTACCCGTCACTCCAGAATCTCGGCCTTGTCTCCCTCTTCCGTCAGCCACTGCTTGCGGTCGGCGGCGCGGTTCTTGGCGAGGAGCATGTCGATGGTTGCGGTCGTCACGTCGAGGTCGTCGAGCGAGAGCTTGACGAGGCGGCGGGTGTTCGGGTCCATGGTCGTCTCGCGGAGCTGGAGCGGGTTCATCTCGCCGAGGCCTTTGAACCTCTGGATGTTCACCTTTCCCCGAATCCCCTCGGCTTCGATGCGCGCGAGGATGCCGTCGCGCTCCCCGTCGTCGAGTGCGTAGTAGACGTTCTTCCCGACGTCGATGCGGAAGAGCGGCGGCATCGCGACGCAGACATGGCCGTCCTCCACCAGCTTCCGGAAGTGTCGGACGAAGAGCGCGCAGAGGAGCGTCGCGATGTGCGCGCCGTCGGAGTCGGCGTCGGCGAGGATGCAGACCTTGCCGTAGCGGAGCCCGTCCAGGTTGTTCGTTCCGGGGTCGACGCCTAGGGCGACCGCGATGTCGTGCACCTGCTCGGAGCCGAGGACCTCGCTCGGATCGACCTCCCACGTGTTCAGGATCTTGCCGCGGAGCGGCATGATCGCCTGGAACTCGCGGTCGCGCGCCTGCTTGGCTGACCCGCCCGCCGAGTCGCCTTCAACCAGGAACAGCTCCGTGTGGTTGAGGTCCTGCGCGGTGCAGTCGGCGAGCTTGCCGGGGAGCGCGGGGCCGGAGGTCAGCTTCTTCCGCTCGACCTTCTTCCCCTGCTTGAGGCGCACCATCGCCTGATCGATGGCGACCTTCGCGATCCGCTCCGCCTCCGCGACGTTGTTGTTCAGCCAGATCGAGAAAGCGTCCTGCGTCACGCCGTGCGCGAATGCCGATGCTTCCCGCGACGACAGCCGGTCCTTCGTCTGCCCGGTGAACTGCGGGTTGGTCATGCGCACGGAAAGGATGTAGCTGCAGCGCGCCCAGACGTCTTCCGGCGCGAGCTTCACACCGCGGGGCAGCAGGTTCCGGAACTCACAGAACTCGCGGATCGCCTCGGTCAGGCCGGTGCGGAAGCCGTTCACGTGCGTGCCGCCCTGCGCGGTCGGGATCAGGTTGACGTAGCTCTCGCCGACGACGTCGTCGTCCTCGGGGAGCCAGACCGACGCCCAGTCGACCTCGTGATCGGTCCCTTTGAAATGGCCGATGAAGGGCTCCGGAGGAATGGTCGTCGCGCCGGCAAGCTCCGACATCAGGTACGCCGGGAGGCCGTTCTCGAAGTACCACTCCTCGTTGTCGGCCGGGTCCTGCTCGCTGATGAAGCGCATCCGGAGGCCCGGGGAGAGCACCGCCTTGGCGCGCATCACGTGCTTGAGGCGCGGGACGGCGAACTTGGTGGTGTCGAAGAACTGCTCGTCGGCCCAGAAGCGCACGGTCGATCCGGTGTTGCGCTTGCCGACCTGGCCGACCACCTTCAGCTCCGACTTCTTCTTCCCGTCGGCGAAACGCATCGAGTATTCGTTGCCGTCGCGGCGTACCCACACTTCGAGCCGTTTCGAGAGCGCGTTGACGACTGAGACGCCGACGCCGTGGAGGCCGCCCGAATACCGATAGCTCTTCTCCGAGAATTTCGCGCCGGCGTGCAGGCGCGTGAGGATGACCTCCACGCCGCTGACGCCTTCTTTCGCATGTTTGTCGACCGGCATGCCGCGGCCGTTGTCGGCGACGGAGAGGGAGTTGTCGTCGTGGAGCGTGACCGTGATCTCGTCGCAGTAGCCGGCGATTGCCTCGTCGGCGGCGTTGTCGATCACTTCCTGCGCGAGGTGATTCGGCCGCTCCGTGGTGGTGTACATTCCGGGCCGTTTACGGACCGGCTCGAGCCCGGTGAGTACTTCAATTGCAGAGGAGTCGTAGGTGGACATTTTGAGCGGCGCGGATGATACCGTTTTCTCGTTAGGCGACCTGCGCGTGCACCGGTTGGGATTCGGTGCGATGCGGCTCACCGGCAAAGGTGTTTGGGGGCCGCCGGCGGACCGCGACGAATGCCTCGCGGTGCTGCGCCGCGCGACCGAGCTCGGCGTCGATTTCATCGACACGGCGGAGTCGTACGGGCCGCATGTTTCGGAAGAACTGATCGCCGAGGCGCTGTATCCGTACCCGAAAGGGCTCGTGATCGCTACAAAGGGTGGATTCGATCGGCCCGGGCCTGGCGACTGGAAGGTCAACTGCCGTCCCGAGCGGCTGCGCGAGGAGCTGGAAGGGAGCCTCCGCCGCCTTCGCGTCGACCGTATCGATCTCTGGCAACTGCACCGCATCGACGACAAGGTGCCGGAGGAGGATCAGTTCGGAACGATCCAGGCGTTCCTGCGCGAGGGGAAGATCCGCCACGCCGGCCTCTCCGAAGTGACGATCGATCAGATCGAGCGCGCGAGAAAGTACTTCCCCGTCGTCTCCGTCCAGAACCGCTACAACCTCGGCGACCGCGAGTGGGAGCCGGTCCTCGACTACTGCGAGCGCGAGAGGATCGGATTCATCCCGTGGTATCCGCTCAACGTCGGCAAGCTGCCGGTCGCTCCTGAGAAGGCGCTCGCATGGCTGCTGAAGCGCTCCGCCGTCCTGCTCCCAATTCCCGGCACGTCGAAGGTCAAGCACCTCGAAGAGAACATGAGAGCGCGGGAGGTGCGGTTAAGCGATGACGAGTTCAAACGCCTAGCTGTGTAGCGCCGCCGACTCGGCGGCGTCTGGTGCATGAGTCGCGTAGAACCCGCCGCCGGGTCGGCGGCGCTACACAGAACCATCACTTCGCGAAGGTTGCGCGGGACGCGACCGCCGGAATGGCCGGCTGCGGGACGAACTCGACCGCGACCTTTCCAGCGGCCAGCGCGGCAGTCGGATCGGCGACGCGGGAGGGCGTGTTGGTGATCCACCACTCGAGCTGCTCGGGCGAGAGGTCGGGATGGTTGGAAATGAGGAGCGCTGCGATGCCGGAGATGATCGGCGCCGCGAACGACGTCCCGTTGCGCTGTCCGCGTCCGCGGTAGTGATCGCGTGCGGTGATCGTGGCGCTGAAGATCTGCTCGGCCGGCGCGAGGACTTCCACGCCGCCGCGGCATGAGCCGACCCACGACTCGTTCTCTTCCGTCATCCCGCCGACCGTGACCATCCCCTCGATGCTCTTGCCGAGCGTCGCCGGAAAGCGGTCGATGATGCCGGAGGGGCCGCAGCCGCCGTCGGTGTTGTTCGCGGCGACGACGAAGAGGAACTTCTTCCCGCTCGGATCGCGGTTGCCGTTCGCGTCGACGCCCGCGACCATGTCGCGCATCTTCTTCTCGACCGTCGCGTACGGCACGACGTCGTCGTCGGTTGCCGCGGTGATGTGGTCGAGCACCCAGCCGCTGATGTTCACGATGGAGGTCGTGTACTGCGATGCGTTCGACGACCAGGAGTGATGGATGATGTCGTTGAGGCCCTCGAGATAGGTTCGGGTCGTCGCGAGGCCATGCTCGTTCATCACGCGGACGCTGACGATCTTCGCTTCCGGCGCGACGCCGACGTTGCGCCCGGCGATCAGCGACGCGACGCTGGTGCCGTGCGAGGTCGCGCCGAGCTCGTCGAAGTTCGCGAAGCAGGGGGCGGTCGCCTTGTTGTTGCTGCTGCAGGTGGAGGCGCCGAGGACCACGCTGGTTGCCGCGTCGTAGCCGGCGATCACGCGGGTGGTGTGGTCGGGGCCTTCGAACTCGTCGTGATCTGCGAAGACGCCAGTATCCATCACATAGACGACCGCGCCGGCGCCACGGGCGCGGCGGGTGAAACGGCCGTCGAGCGAGCCGCCGACTTGATCGATCCGATCGAGATGCCAGAGAAGGTTGACGGGCGCATCCTCACTGCAGCGGCCGAGGCGGGACGAGGTGTGCGTCGCATCGAGGCGAACGTCGGATTCGTAACAATGGGTGGCAACGAGCTCGGGTGTCTCAGTCTGAGCGAAGACTGTCGTCGCGCCGCAAACGAGCAGAGCGGATACAAAACCGCGCGCGAGGAACCGTCCCATTGGTCTCCCAGGCTCTTCCGATTGTTTTTTGGCGTCTTGGACCGACGTCGCGAACAGATTGAGACAACTCACCCCAAAACACAAGAAAATCCTGCACGCTTGAAAAAGTTGTTTCCGATCGTCCTTCTCGCCCTCCCGAGCGTTGCCGTCTTCGGCCTGGCGCTCACACTGCGCCTCGGCGGCTCACATCAGATCGGGCCGTTCGACGACGCGTATCACCTGAAAAGGATTCAGTCGTTCCCGCATCTCATCCAGTTCGATTCCGATCGCGATGCGTGGTGCCCGTGGCCGCCGCTGTATGACTTCGCCTGTGGCGCACTCACAAGCGTGACGGGAGGGAAGTCGATCGTGTGGCTCCCGCCGATCGCGTTCGCGCTCTTCGCCGCGGCACTCGCATGGCAGTTCGGCGCGGTCGCCGGATTCGCCGTCGCGCTCGCGCCGTACCTGATTGGGATCTCGCGCGTGGCGGACATCGATCATCACTGGGTCGAGCCGATGCTCGTCATGCTCATCGTCCTTGCGCTGCTGCGGCGGAACGTCTGGCTCCTCGGGATCGCGATGACGTGCGCGCTGTTCGTCCAGACGGCGCTGATCGTGGCGTGCGGCCTCGCGTTTCTCTCGCTCTGGCTGTTCGATCGCGACCGTCGCTACGCACGCGCGTTTCTCTTCGCCGCGGTCGCGGTCGCCGTCTGGCGTTTCGCCGTTCCGTTTCCCGAAAGCCCCTGGTTCCTCGGCGGCGTCTACGTCGTGCTGCTCGTTGCCGCGGCGGTCGCGCTCGCGCTGCATGACCGCTGGTACGCGCTCCCGATCGCCATCGCGCTGACCCTCCCGTTCTGGCCGGAGCTGTATCAAGGCATGCACTTCTTCCGCGGCGACCCATGGCTCAGCGCCATCGTCGAGTTCCAGCCGATGTTCCGCGATGCGTCGCGGATAGGGACGGATCTGGCGAACATCGGAGGCGGGGTGGCGGTGTTGCTGTTGGCCCGCCGCCGAGTCGGCGGCGCTACACTGGTTTTCGCGATTGGGTACGTCCTCTTCGCGATCTCCTCGCGGCGCTTCCTCCCGATCGCGATCCCCCTCCTCGCTGTCATCCCGAGCGTAGCGAGGGACCTGGGAGGTCGGACGGTGCGCATCGCGATGGCGCTGGCAATTCTCCTCCCGCCACTCGCCTACGACGCGTACACGTTCAAGAATCCAGAGCCGCCGGCAGATCGCACCCCGAACGTGATCGCCAACGAGGTCCGTCGATTGCCCCCCGGCCGCGTCCTCGCCCCCTGGTATCTCGGCCACGCCATCGACGTCTTCGGCCGCCACGCCGTCGTCGTCGACAATTTCGGGTCGATGCCGAACGCGACCCGTTTCGACATCGCGAATGACGCGCTCAACAACCCCCACCACGCCCAGCTCCTCGCCTACTGCCAGCGCAATAACGTCCGCTACCTCGCCACCGACCGGGCACCGTCGTGGCACGGCTTTCCCCGAATCGCACCGCACGTGTGGGTATGTTCGACAAGATCGTTGCAGTGAAACGAGAGCCGCTCACTTACGTGCGCGCGAAGTGGCTGTGGCTGCGGGCGCTGGGGCTGATCTTCTTTTCGGCGTTCTATTCGCTATGGTTCCAGATTCACGGTTTGATCGGGTCGCGCGGAGTGCTGCCGGCGCGTGATTACCTGGCGCTGGCCAAGCACGCGATTGGGGTGAAGGCGTATTGGTTCGCGCCGACGGTCCTCTGGCTGAATGACAGCGACCGGATGCTCACCGCGATCGTCGTCGTGGGCGCGATTGCATCGATCACGCTGACGGCGAACCTCCTCCCCCGCACTTCGATCGCCGTTGCGATCATCTGTTTTCTCTCGTTCATCGGCGCGGCGCAGGACTTCGCGTCATATCAATCCGACGGGATGCTGCTCGAGGCCGCATTCCTCTCGCTCTTCCTCGGCGGCAAGAACAGCTCACCACCACGCCTGGCGCGGTTCGTCCTGGTGTGGGAGTGGTTCCGGATCTACTTCGAGTCGGGGCTCGTGAAGATCCTCAGCGGCGAGGAGCAGTGGCGGCACCTCACGGCGATGGACAAGTACTACGAGAACGGGCCGCTGCCGACGTGGATCGGGTGGTACGCGCAGCAACTCCCGCATACGTTCCACGCCGCGACCGCCGCCGTGACGCTGATCGTGGAGCTGTGCATCGTAGGGCTGGGACTGTTTCCGTCGCGGTGGTCGCGAGTGACGTGCTTCGTGATCTGCACGCTGCTGCAGACCGGCATCATCGCGACGGCGAACTACGCGTTCCTCAATTACCTCGTGCTCGTTCTCGGCGTATGGTTGCTCGATGACCGGCTTCTGTGTGGCGCCGCCGACTCGGCGGCGTTCCCGGCTTCGCCGCCGAGTCGGCGGCGCTACACAGGACTCGTACTACGCGCCATCCTCATTGCGCACCTGGTGACGACGAGCGTCATGTTCTTCGTCCCGTCGTTCCCGCTCGCGGCCGCCCTCGCCCCGACGCGCATCGTGAACAACTTCGGCCTCTTCGCGGTGATGACGCGGGCGCGATTCGAGATCGAGTTTCAGGGGACGCTCGACGGCTCGACATGGATCGCGTATCCGTTCCGATACAAGCCGCAGGACGTGAAGAAGGCTCCCGGGATTTACGCGCCGTACCAGCCGCGATTCGACTGGAACCTCTGGTTCGCGTCGCTCGGCAATGCGGAAGACAATCCCTTCGTCATGAACACCGAATCGCGGCTGATGGAGAACTCGCCGCAGGTGCTCGAGCTCTTCGCCGGAAATCCGTTCGCCGCGAAGCCGCCTATCGCCGTGCGCGCCGTGCTCTGGCAGTACTGGTTCACGAGTCGCGCGGAGCGGGCGCGCACGGGGGCATGGTGGAACCGGCGACTCGTCGGGCTCTACGCACCATGAACTTTCTCGCGCATCTGTTTCTCGCCGGCGACACGCCGGAGTCGCTGATCGGCAATCTGGCCGGCGACTTCGTGAAAGGGCCGCTACACGAGCGCTTCACGCCCGGCATCCGCGCCGGGATCATGGCTCATCGGAAGATCGACGCATTCACCGACTCGCATCCGCACGTCGCGGCGTTCCGGCGCGTCCTGATCCCCGAGCATGGCCACTACTCGCGCGTCATCGCCGACGTCTTCCTCGACCACTTCCTCGCCTGCCGCTTCGACGAATTCGGCAACGAGCCGCTCGAGACGTTCATCGATCGGACGCACGCCACGCTCGATGCGCATCTCGACGAGTTGCCGGAGCGGCTGCGCGAAGTCTACCCGTGGATGCGCGATCAACGGTGGTTGCTCGGCTATCGCGATGTCGCAGGTATCGAGCTCACGCTCGCCCGGATGTCGCACCGGATCGCGCGGAGGCCCGACCTCGCTGCGGCGACGCGGCATCTCGTCGACTCGCGAGGTGAGCTCGAGCGGCGCTTCCGCGCGTTCTTCCCGGAAGTTGTGGCGTACGCGAAGACATTATCCTGAGCAGCTATGAACAGCGTTCAAGAAACATGGGCTCCTCACAACCGCTGCTTCGGCTGCGGGCCGGCGAATGAAAAGGGGCTGCGCATTCGCAGCTTCGAGGAGGGCGACGAGCTGGTGGCGGAGTGGACGCCGCAGCCGCATCACGAAGCGTTCGAGAACGTCCTGAACGGCGGCATCACCGGCGCGCTGCTCGACTGCCACAGCAACTGGGCGGCGACGATGTATTTGATGAGGAAGGCGCAGAGCGAGACGCCGCCATGCACCGTGACCGCCGATTTCCACGTCGTCCTCAAACGTCCGACGCCCATGAACACGCCGCTCAAGCTCCGCGCGCACGTCGTCGAGTCGCCCGCCGACGATCGCGCCGTCGTCGAGGCATCGATCGAGGCGAATGGGAAAGTGACTGCCACATGCCGAGGCCTCTTCGTCGCGGTCAAGGAAGGCCACCCGGCCTACCACCGGTGGTGATGTTCGTTACTCGTTATTCGTTACTCGGGGCAGCGGCGCTTACGCGCGGCCGCGCCGGCGCGCCCCTGCGGGCGAGAGAATCGAGTAACGAGTAACGAATCACGAGTAACGCCTCACACCACATACGGGATGAACCGCCGCCGCGTCTTCATGAAGTCGACGACGAGGAAGAGCCCGAGCTGGCCGATGTAGAAGATCACGTTGACGGAGCCAGCGTCTTTTGAGTCGTCATTCTTCGCGTCCTCGCGCGCCTTCCGCATGATCTTCATCTCCGGGATGATGGCCCAGAAGTAGACGATCCAGAACGGGATGAAGTGCGGGAACTTGAAGATCAGCGGATGGAAGAACATTCAGCCATTCTTCTGCAGCTCGAACAAGATCTCATCGATCGCCTCGGCGGCGCTTTCCAGCGGTAGCACGCACGTGCCGGCGCCGCGGTGGCCGCCGCCGCCCCATCGGGACATCAGCTCGCCGACCGAGGTGTTGCAGGTGCGGTTGAAGATCGAGTGGCCGACGGCCGCGATGACGCTCTCGTGGTACGGCCCCCAATGCACGCGCAGAGACACGTTCTGTTCGGGGAAGAGCGTGTAGACGAGGAAGCGGTTGCCGGTCGGGAGCTGCTTGATCTCGCGGAGATCGGTGATCACGACGTTGTTGAGCGTGAAACTGTTGCGCTGCAGCAGGAGCTTGAAATCGTCGAGATCGCGGCGGAGGCGTTCGACACGCGCGGCGACTTCCGGCTGCGCCAGCACGTCGTCGATCGGCATCGACTTCAGCCAGTCGATGAGCTTCTTGAAGTAATCGTTGAACGCGCCGAGGCCGCTGCGGCTGTCGATCGTGTAGCCGAGGAGGATGTAGCCGCGCGGGTCCTCGACGTCCGTGGGAGTGAGCTGCGCGGAGTCGAGGCGATCGGTCTCGTGGACCAGCGTCGCGAACCCCTTCAGCGTCTCGTCGTTCGGATCGCGCTCCAGGTAATAGTCGTAGACGAGACGCGCGGCCGAGGGGGCGACGGCGTAACGGCCGGCGAAGTGCTCGGGCGGCTTCTCGTTGCTCTCGGTCAGGAGGTGATGGTCGAACCACATCCCGGCGTCGGGGTGGTACGGCACGTTCGCCAGCACGTCGTTCTTCGTGATGCGGACGCGCTTGTCGGTGATGTCCTGCGGATGGACGAGGGTAATCTCATCGATCGGCTCCTTCATCGTAATGATGACGGCGCTCGTGAGACCGTCCAGATCCCCGCGGGTGACTAAGCGCATGAGTGTATTAGTCTATCCCCCATGAGCGAACGCGCGCGTTTGTCCGGGGACGCGCACGAGATCCTTCAGTGGCGCAAGTGGGGCCCGTATCTCGCGGACCGCGCCTGGGGGACGGTTCGCGAGGACTACAGCCCGAGGGGCGACGCGTGGGACTACCTGCCGCATGACCTCGCGCGCTCGAAGGCGTACCGCTGGGGCGAAGACGGCATCGGCGGCTTCTGCGACCGCTACCAGATCCTCTGCTGGGCGATGGCGTTCTGGAACGAGCGCGATCCGATCCTGAAAGAGCGGTTCTTTGGACTCATACCGACCGAGGGGAACCATGGCGAGGACGTCAAAGAGTGCTACTTCTACCTCGACGGTCTCCCGAGCCACGCCTACCAGCGGATGCTCTACAAATATCCGCAGCGGGCGTTTCCGTACGTCGAGCTGATCGAGGCAAACGAGCACCGCGGCGCGCGCGATCCGGAGTTCGAGCTGATCGATACCGGCATCTTCGACGACCAGCGTTACTTCGACATCGAGATCGAGATCGCGAAGGAGGACTCCGAGGCGATCGTCCTTCGCGTGACGGCGCACAACCGCGGCCCTGACAAAGCGCCGCTGCACCTCATCCCGCACCTCTGGTTCCGCAACACATGGTCGTGGAGCGGACAGAGTCTGCCGACGCCTTCGATCACCGAGACGGACGGTGGCTTGCTCGCGGACGACTCCCGCGCCGCGCAACTCGCCGGCCTTCTCGCATCGTCGCACGTCGGCCCGAGGAAGCTGCAACTCCCGCCCGACGCGCGGATGCTCTTCACCGAAAACGAGACGCACATGGAGCGCGTCTTCGGTCCGGAGCAGCGCTCGCGCACGCGCTATGTGAAGGACGCGTTCCACCGCGCCATCGTCAACGGCGAGCACGATGCGACGAACCCCGAGAACATCGGCACGAAGGCGTGTGGGTGGGTGCGGGTGGAGATCGAGGCGGGGGCGTCGTACACGATGCGGATGCGGCTCGGGCCGGAGGTTACGGGGTTACGGGGTTACGAGGTTACGGGCGAAGACGTATCGAAACCTCGCAACCCCGTAACCCCGCAACCCAACTACTCCGACGACCAGATCGACGCCATCTTCATCCAGCGCCGCGCCGAGGCCGACGAGTTCTACGAGTCGATCCACCCTCCCCGTGCAAGCGCCGAAGAAAAAAATGTCCAGCGCCAGGCGTTCGGCGGGATGATCTGGTCGAAACAGATCTACCTCTTCGACGTCGACGTCTGGCTCGACGGCGACGATCCCGACGATCCGCCGCCCGCGTCACGCCAGCAGGGACGCAACTCGCACTGGCGGCACCTCAACTCCATGCGCGTCCTCTCGATGCCCGACACGTGGGAGTACCCGTGGTTCGCGGCGTGGGACCTCGCGTTCCACTCCGTCGTCTTTGCGCTCATCGACGGCGAGTACGCGAAGGAACAGCTCTGGCTGATGCTGTTCGAGCAGTTCCAGCACCCGAACGGCCAGATTCCGGCGTACGAGTGGGAGTTCTCCGACCTCAACCCGCCGGTGCACGCGTGGGCGGTGTGGCGCGTCTACAACATGGACCGCATCCGCAGCGGCCGCGCCGATCTCGCGTTCCTCGAGAAGTGCTTCCACAAGCTCCTGCTGAATTTCACCTGGTGGGTGAACAAGGTCGACCGCGAAGGGAACAACGTCTTCGAAGGCGGATTCCTCGGTCTCGACAACATCACCGTCTTCGACCGCAGCGACCCGCTCCCCGACGGCGCGGTGCTCGAACAGAGCGACGCCACCGGCTGGATGGGGATGTTCTGCCTCGTGATGATGCGGATGGCGCTGGAGCTCGCGACGACGAACCACGTCTACGAGGGGCTCGCGACGAAATTCTTCGAGCACTACGTCTACATCGGCGCCGCGATGAAGATGATGCGGCACGACCGGACGCTGTGGGACGAGCAGGACGGCTTCTTCTACGACTGCGTCCGTTTTCCCGACGGTACGGCGATCCCGTTCCGCGTCCGTTCGCTGGTCGGCCTCATCCCGCTCTACGCGATCGAACGCCTGGAACGGTCGTGGATCGAACCGTTCCGCGTCTTCCACGAGAACCTCGACTGGTTCGTCAAGCACCGCCGCGCGATCGTCGAGAGCTGCGTGACGACGGTGCAGTACGACGGTGATTACACGCACGTGTTGGCGGTGGTCGACCAGAACCAGTTGCAGCACCTGCTCTCGCGCGTCGTCGATCCCGACGAGTTCCTCTCACCCGCCGGCATCCGCAGCCTCTCGAAATTCCATCAGAAGAACCCGTTCACGTTCGGCAACGCGTCGGTGTCGTACGAGCCTGCCGAGGCGATCGAGAAGCTGAAAGGGGGGAACAGCAACTGGCGCGGTCCGGTGTGGTTCCCGACCAGCTTCCTGATGATCGAGTCGCTCCGCAAGCTCGAGAAAGCGTTCGGCCGCGAGGTGCAAGTCACCCTCGGCGACGAACGCGATGACGCACCGTTGCCCGATCCGCCGCCGATGTACGACACGCGCGCCGACGACGGCATCGGCGGAGTCGCCGGCTCCGAGTCACGCGCCCGCGGCATGACGCTCTCGAACACCCCCGTTCCCGCCCCTTCTCAGACGGTGTCCTTGACGGGCCTGGCCGCGAGAATTGCCGACCGGATGATCCACATCTTCCTCCCCGACCACGACGGCTACCGCCCGTTGTACGGCCCTCGCGGCACGCGTAAGGCCGAGCTGTTCGCCCACGACCCTCACTGGAAGGACCTCGTCCTCTTCCACGAGTACTTCAACGGCGACACCGGCGAAGGGCTCGGGGCCTCGCACCAAACGGGGTGGACGGGCCTCGTGGCAAACCTCATCGACGAGTGGCGGCGCTGATGGTTGGTTCTGTGTGGCGCCGGCGCCACACAGAATCCCGGCGCTACGCGCCGGTGTACACCACGAAGGTCGCCCAGTAGAACGGCTTCGCATAAATGGTGTGCGAGTGGAGAAGCTTCAGCTTCGCGATGCGTAACGCGTCGACCGGATCGCGGCCGTTGCGGATGGCGGTGTACATCGCGTCCATGAGGTCGGGGGTGGCGCGGTCGTTGACCTCCCAGAGCGCGGCGATTACCTCGTGTGCGCCGGCGCCGAGGAACGCCCAGGCGAGGCCGACCAGCCCTTCGCCTTGATAAGCGCGCCGGCCGGCGCCGAAACAACTCGAGATCGTCACGAGCCGCGCGTTCAGGCGGTGCGCGAGGATCTCGCGCGCATAGAGCTTGTAGCCGGTTGGATCGGACGCCAGAACGATCGCGGAATCGAGCGGCCGCTGCTGCGTCGCCACACCGTGCGCGACGAAGTGGATGAACGCATACCGCTCCGGCTCGGCCGCAACGTACGCCCGCGGCGTCGCCTCGGCGCCAGCGAGCGCCGTCACGTTCGGAAAATGAGAACGCACGAGCCGCAACTCCTCGGTCGCGTACTTCAGCGGCGGAAGCGTGCGGTCCGGCGGCTGCGCGTTTTCCACGAGGAGCAGGCGTCCGGCGGCAGGGTCGCTCCTCGCGGCCGATAGCAGGCGCAGGGACGGCGCGCTCTCGATCGTCACGTCCTCGATCCAATACCGGTGGGTTGCTGGGTTCACGAGCGTCTCGAAATTGAGGGCCGCCAGGCGACCGTCGGGAATGATCGCAATCTCCGCCAGCCCCCGTAGCACACCAGCCGCGGGAGCGACGAGCATTCGATAGAGATCGTCCCCGTATGAACCGGACTGCCGCAGCGCGATGGACTTCACGTACGCGTTGACGGTCTGCTGAATCGTCTCTGCCGGCGGAAGGTCGAACCGCTGCACTCCCGCGGGTGTGATCACCCAGAGGAATGAACGCGTACGCCCGAGGCGGTAGGACAGCGCGACCGTCCGCGCGGCACGCACCTTCGCGACCGGTTCGAACCGCTCGCCGCTCTCCGGCTTCAGCTCCTCGGACAATGTTCGCGCGCGATTCAGCTCCGCGATACGGAGAGCATCAACGTCGCGGTGCTGTTCGACGAGAAACTCGATGTAGGCGTCATACAACTGTGCCGCGACGTCGGGGAACGAGAAGCGCAGCTCGTTTGAGTCGATCTCCGATCGCGCCTCATCCACGGTTGCAATCGCGGTCCGGAAATGAGCGTCCGCCTGCTGCTCTTCATGACGCGCCGCGTACACCTGCGCCAGCCACGTCTCCGCCTGCCACCGAGCCGCCTTTGTGGTCGCCTCACCGATGACGCCGAGGAACACGTCACGCGCCGCGTCGAGCGAACCGCGGGCGAGATCGATCCGGCCGGAGAGGATGCGCGACTGTAGCGTGACCGGCGGGGTCGCCGGTCGCGCCGTCTCATTGATGTGCTGTGCCTGGGCCACGTGACCGTCGAGCAGTTCCAGCGTCGCAATGTCGATGAAGGCACTGGCCGAGTGGTTACTCCCGAGCGCCACTGCAACGTCACGCGCGGTGACGAAGTCGCGGCGTGCGGCGATACGGTCGCCGCGCGACATCTCGCTCTCGCCAAGTTGAAGGAGATAGACGACGCGATTGTCATCGGCATGGACCCTGGCGGCGACGGCAACCGCGTTCCGCAGGTGCTCCTCGGCCGAGTCGAGGTCGCCGAGCTCGTTGTAGTACCAGCCGAGGTTCCCTTCCGTACGGTGCAGGAACGTCAGGTCGCAAGCGCCCGCGAGGCGGCGAGCGCGTTGCGCGAAGTCGATCGCCTCCGCGAAGCGCTCGTTCTTCGCGGCGACGACGCCGAGTTTGCCGAGGATGTTCGCCTCGGTCGCGACGTCGCCGGCGCGCTTCGCGGCGCTGAGCGCTTCCGTCAGCTCGCGCTCGGAGCGCGCATGCACAAAGAGAACTTCACCGAGCCGCTTGGGGCGCTTCGTCGTGGCGATTCGCTTTGCCTGTTCGAAGTAGCGTGTGGAGTCGGGATCGTTCGAGATCCAACTCAGGACGAGGAGCCGGTCGATGGCGACGTCGCTGTTCGCGAGCGCGACAGGGAACGGTTGAGAAACGTCGTCGAGTACCTTGGACCGATTCCCGCGCCTCAGCAATGCCTTCGCGTGTAGCACCCGCAAGCGCCACACCGTCTCGTCATTGCGGTTGCCGGCGAGTGCAAGCGCGGCGTCGAGGGTCGGGAGCGCGTCTTCGCCGCAGTTGAACGCCGCCTGCGCCTGCTGGTACGAGCGTTCAAGTGTAGGCGGCGGCGCTGACGACGCGAAGAGCGCCATCAGCACCGCCGCGAGCAGACTACGGCCAGTACTCCACTCCGTTCGTCTCACCGCCCGCAGCCTCCAGCATCCCGCCGATCGGGCAGCCCAGCTCGAAGCGGAGCATGCTGATCCGGCGGTACGACGGCTTCAACAGCACCTGTGCGACGTAAATGGTACCGAATTCAGGAATGGTCATCTTAAACCCTTCCTGATCGCCGACCCTCGTCGCCAGCGAGCAGGAGATGACGCCTCGATCGCGGTCGGACCACATCTGCCCGCTGGGCCGGAAGTTCTTCAGTTGCTTCGAAAACGCCGCGTAGGTCGGGTTGTCCGTGAACGGCTTGTCGTCAATGACGACGTCGATCTCGCGTCCGGCGATGACGAGGTTCCGGATCATGCTTCCGGTGAACGTCACCTGCCCCTCGGGATCGCCCGGTTTGTGCTTCGACGTGACGCGCGCAACCACCAGATCGGCGTGCACCATGTTCGCCACGTTGAGGTTCTTCACCGTCACGGTCGAAAGGGTGTTGTACATGCCGTGATCCTTGCTGCCGGTGGCGTAGGCGGAGGCCTCCTCGAAGGAGATCAGGCCTTTCCAGTTGTAGTTGCGGATGGTGGAGTAGCTCTCGCCGCCCGTAGAGGAAAGTGACGCCGTCGCGAGCGACGGGATGTTCTCGCAGCACGGTTTTGTGAGCGATGCGGAAAGCCCGACCGCCTGGCCGTGATACGCGAATGACAGGGATTTGGGATCTCGATTTGCTGAAGACATGACTTCTCCTTTCGCAAGTTGTGCGCTCTCTGAGGACCCTGGACTGTGGCGTTGCTAGCGGACCACGAACGACCACGCCTCGACCGGCGACCCTGCCGGCTCAGCGCGAACCTCGAGCTGATAACGGCCCGGCGGCAATGAGCCGGCGGGACAGAGGAGATGCTGCCGCTCGGCGGCGGCATCGGAGGCAATGCCGTACGACGAGTGAACGCTTCCCGCCGAATCGACGAGCCGGACGACGTAGTCATGCGTGCCGCGCTGGGGCGGGATGTCGAAATCGACCGTGAACGCCTTCGATGCCGAATGATCCGGCACCGACTCGCCGCCACCGCCGCGCGAGGCGCCGTCGACCGAAACGGAATCGACGACTTGCGGCTGGCGCGTCAACGCGATCTGCTGCCGCAGCGCGATGTTCTGCACAATTGGATAGCCTGCGAGGATCACCGTCGTGGCAGCCGCGGCGACCCACGGCATGCGTGCGGCGCGACGCGGGAGTTGAGCCGCCTTCGGGCCGTCTCCGGCGATCGCTGCACGCACGCGGGAAGTGTCGATGACGTCGGCCGCGCAGACGCTGCATCCGAAGAAGTGCTCTTCGAAGGCGTCGCGGTCCTCCGGCGTCATCTCCCCCAGGAGGTAGCGCTCCGCGGCCATGGTCTCGACTGCTTCGGCGTGTTCCATCTCTCTCTTCTCAGTTTCGTAGTGACGGTTTGGTCGTTTCCGTATCACGGTGGCGGATCGGGACCATTTCCTGCCGCCGGTAAGCGGAACGAAACTTTTCCTTGGCGCGGTGGATCAGGACGCGGAGGTAGTCGCGGTCGACTCCATACTCGCGGCAGACCTCATCTTTGTCGCGTTCCTCGAGAAACACGGCGCGAAGGAGCTCGGCATCCCGCGGATCGAGGTCGTCGAGGATGCGGCGGACCAGCTTCTGCACTTCCACCGTCAACAGCACATCCTCGGCACTCGCCGTTTCATCCGGCCGGTCTGCGATTCCGACTTCCAGCGGCTCACTTCCCTTCGTCCGGTAACTCTCCATGAGGACGTTGTTGCAGACGGAGTTCACGAACGAGCCGAGCGTCCGCCCGTCCCGGATGCCTTCCGGCGACCGAAGGACGCGGAAGACACGGAGGAAAACGTCCTGCCGGATGTCTTCGATGGCCTCCCTCGAGCGGAGGCGGGAGCGAACCTTGACCAGCAGCAGCTCGCCGAAATAGCGGCGAAAATGCTCCTCCGTCCAGCGGTCGCCGTCACGCAGTCGTCGCACGTAGTCGTCGTCAAACGAGTAGAAATCCACGGGTCCTCAAAGGTTACTTCATTAGAGAGTGCCGCGAAGACGGGAAACCCTCCCTCCGTCAGAAGAGACGTGCGATGAGTGCCGCGACGGCGGTCTCCACCCGCAGGATTCGATCGCCCATCGTCACGGCCTGGAAGCCGATCCGCTCGAAAGATGCGATCTCCTCCGCGATGAACCCGCCTTCAGGGCCGATCGCTAAGACTGCGGGCGCGCTCACGTTGCGTGGACACTCGGCTTTGGCGTGCGGATGGGCGACGAGCTTCACTCTTTCGGACGTGAACCCTTCGGCGAACTCGCGGAAGAAGCGGTGAAGGGTTATGCGCGGAAACATCGTGTCGCGTGCCTGTTCGAGCCCCGCGATGCACTGCTCGCGAAGGTTCTGCTCCGCCAGCTTCGGCGACTTCCAGTAACTCTTCTCGACACGCCAGGCGTTGATGAGGTGGATGTCCTTCACGCCGAGGGATGTGGCGGCGGCGATGACCCGGTTCAGGACCTTCGGGCGCGGGAGCGCGAGGATGAGCGTGAGCGGGACAGGTTTCGGCGGATCGCTCGATAGCACGACTCGCATCTCGACGGCGCCGGAGGCCAACTTCGTGATCGTCCCAGAGCCGATACGACCGTTCGCGATGCCGACCACGAGCGAGTCTCCCTCGGACGCCCGATGCACCCGTGCGATGTGCTCCGCGCGGCGGCCTGTCAGCCGCGCAACGTCACCGTCTACGAAGTCTTCCTCGAACAGCAGCACGAGGTTCATCCGCTGATATGATCCGCCACCGATGAACATCTCGGTGCGAAAAGAAAAGGACGTGGCGATCGTCGACTTCGAGGGGAGGCTCGCGGTCGGTGTCGGCGATGCGGTGCTCCCGAACATCATCAACGAGCTGCTGGAGGGCGGGGTCAAGAAGATCCTCCTCAACCTCTCGGAGATGGACTACATCGACAGCAACGGCCTCGGCGAGCTGGTGCAGAGCCTCAAGACGTCGAAACGTTACGGCGCATCGCTCCGCCTCCTCAAGCCGCAGGACCGTGTCGCGAAGACGCTGCGGCTGACGAATCTCCTCCCGATGTTCTCGGTCTACGACACGGAATCCGACGCCCTCAAGGCCTTCGCGACCGCGTAGTCCCCCGGCAGGGAACCTGCAGCAGGACGCTGCATGACTCTGTTCACGATCCTATTCAGTGCGCTTCTCTTAGCGGCACCGGACACATCATCAACAACGAGCGGGGGCGCGATCTCGCTCGCCGCGAGCACCAAGAAGAACATCCTCGTCGTTCGCGTCGGCGGAAAAGACGTGAAGACGTATACGGTCTCGGTCGGCACGAAGAAGTACCCGACACCGACCGGTACGTTCCGCATCAATCACATCGTCTGGAACCCGGCGTGGGTCCCGCCACCCGACGCGAAGTGGGCGAAGGGGAAGCAGGCGACCAAGCCGGGCGACAAGAAGAACCCGATGAAGGTCGTGAAGATCTTCTTCAAGGAACCCGACTACTACATGCACGGCACGGGCGACGAAGACGCTCTCGGCGGCGCCGCCTCGCACGGCTGCATCCGCATGTCGCAAGCCGACGCGTTCGCGCTCGGCCGCTACCTGATGGACAACTGCGGTGCGCAGAAGTCCAGCGACTGGTACGCCGGCGTCTTCAGCCGCGGCGTATCCGCGGATATCCGTCTCCCCCGCTACGTCCCGATCGTGGTCGGGCCGTGAGGGTTTAGCGTAGCTTGCACGCCCCTCATCCGCCGCTTCGCGGCACCTTCTCGCGTAGGGAGAAGGAGATGGAGAAGCGAGCAAGCTAGGCCCTCTCCCTTGGGAGAGGGTGGCCGAAGGCCGGGTGAGAGGCGTGCATCCGCCGAACCCGGATCGCCATTGCTTCACCGTTTCGAGGCGCGCATGACCCTTTGCAACGGGCCGGCGATACGGTCGGCCATGAGTTGGTAGCCGCGGGCGTTAGGGTGGACTTCGTCGCTCTTCAGCTCGGGGTGCGTAAGGATGCCGCTGAGGACGTTGGCGACGAGGAGGCACCGCTCGCTCTTCGCGAGACGCTCGTACATCGCCTCGTAGTCGGCGTTCAGGCTCGGGAAGCGGAAGCCGAGGAGGATGACGGCTGCGCCGGCGCCTTCGATCTTCTCGATGATGGAGCGGAGGTTCGTCTCGGTGGTCGCGATCGGGACGTTCTGCAGATAGTCATTGCCGCCGAGGTCGACGATGACGATGCGAGGATCTTGGTGGAGGACGTCGCGGTCGATGCGTGCGAGAGCGCTCTCCGTCGTGTCGCCGCTCACGCCGGCGTTGATGATCGGGGTACCGGTCGCCGCGGAGACGCGTGACGGATAGTCCTCACCCGGTTGTGCGCCGTAGCCGGCCGTGAGCGAGTCGCCGAACGCGATGACGTTCGTCCCGCGCGAGTCGAGGTTTCGGACGTTGCCGATCGAATAGCGCCGCCAGGCGAGCCACAACGCGACGACGACGAGTGCCGCGGCGACGAGAGCAAGTGTCCGCTGCGGCTTCACGTCGCGGCGGGGTTCGGTGCAACAAATGTGACGAAAGTCAAAACGACCGCATGTTTCATGGCCGAATCGTAAGCGAATCGCCCATGCCGGTCGTACTTCGGGCAGGAGTGCGGCGTGCTTCGTGTGTTGTCTGGTCTTCTCCTCCTGCTAATACCAGCGCTCGCCAACGCGGCGCAAGATGACCCGCGACGCGCGCTGCACCCTCCTCTTCGTCTCGGACCGCGGCGGAACGTCGATCCCAACGGCGACTGCCTGCAATTCGGTTGCGATCCGCAGCCGACCCAACGCGCGGTGACGAAGGACAACGTCGGGACGCTCGTCGAGGACTGGTCGGTGTCCCTTCCGGAGGTTTCCGACGCGTCGCCGCTCTACGTCGCGGGCGTTCGGGTCGGGCGCCGGCAACGCGATCTCATCGTTCTCACCACGAGCGGCGGCCGCGCGATGGCGTTCGATGCGCACTCGGCCGAAGAGATATGGCGAACCGCGGCACCAATCGGGCCGCGATGGACCACGTCCTCCCCTGCTGTCGATCCGGGACGCGAGTTCGTCTATAGCTACGGCCTCGACGGGTACGTTCACAAGTACGCGTTGAGCAGCGGCGAAGAAGTGACGGTCGGGTGGCCGCAGCTCGTGACGCTGAAGCCCGACGTCGAGAAGTGCTCATCGCCGCTGACGATCGCCACCGCGGCGAATGGCGTGACGTATCTCTACGCCGCCATCGCGGCGTATCCCATTCCGGGCGACGACGGCGACTACCAGGGTCACGTCGTGGCGATGAATCTCGCCGACAACTCGCAGATCGTGTTCAACGCGCTCTGCAGCGATCAGGCGCGGCACTTCGCCGCCGGCGATTGCAAGGATCTGCAGGCCGGCATCTGGGCGCGCGGCGGCGCGGTTTACGATCCGGAAACGGACCGCGTCTTCGTGACCACCGGCAACGGCTCGTACGACGCCGATCAGGGCGGCTTCAACTGGGGGACGAGCGTGGTCGCACTCCATCCCGACCTCGCGACAAACGGCGGGACGCCGATCGACAGTTACACGCCGGTCAATTACCAACAGCTCACGGACGACGATCTCGATCTCTCCTCGACGACGATCGCGATCCTCCCGCGCACCGATTCCTCACAGCCGCACCTCGGCGTGCAGAGCGGCAAAGACTCAATGATCCGGCTGCTCGATCTCGACGATCTCAGCGGCGCAGGCGGGCCGCGGCATGTCGGCGGCGAGCTCGACGTCGTGAACGTGCCTCAAGGGTGGGAAGTGCACACGCAGCCCGCTACGTGGCTCGCACCGGACGGCAGCGCCTGGGTGTTCTTCGGGACGGGCGGCGGCGTCAGCGCGTTGAAGCTCGATCTCTCCGGCGAGAAGCCGCGTCTCGTGACACAGTGGGTGATCCCGGGCGGCGCGTCATCGCCGATCATCGCGAACGACGTGCTCTACGTCGCACACTCGAACACGTTGCGCGCGCTCGACCCGGAGACGGGTAAAACCCTCTGGAGCTCCACCGAGATCGGCGAAGTGCACTGGCAGACGCCGATCATCGGCGGCGACCACCTCTACGTCTGCGACGCCGAGGGAAACCTGCGAGCGTTCCGGGTGCCGGCTACTCTCCGCTAGCCACTCGCGTGCTGCGTTGCGTGGCAATCGCGGCCGGTTGTTCGACGACGGTGCCGCGCATCCGCTGCAGCAATGCCCAGTAGACGCTGACGGATCGTTCGAAGACCCACAACGGCGCGAAGAGGCAGGCTCGCAGAGGGAAGAACGCTCCGGCACCGATACGGCCTCGCACGGCGAGGACGACGGACGCGAAGGCGACCGCGCCCGAGTAGCCGATCGCGACGCGACCGTCTCCGACGAACGCCAGGAGGATGGCCATCGGGATCAGCGCGAAGAAGAACGCCGCTTTCGCAGGGACGTTGAAGTCGAGATCGGCCTCGCGAGGACGCTCGCGGATCCACTCGCGGAGCTGCGGCGGGCATCGCCGCACGAACAGCTCCGGCGCCGTGACGACCTCGGCGCCATGGAGCGCGAGAACGCCGACGGGGTCGGTCGAGCCGGTGGCGTCGAAGCCTCGCAGGCCGCGAAGGATCGAGCGGCGGAAGCCGAAGGTCGCGCTGCGGTCGGGATGCGGATCGATGCCGCGGTGGACGAGCATTCGTCCCGCGTCGATCCCGCCCCACCACGGCATCGGCTCGAGGTAGTCCTGCGCCTCGACGACCTCGTGTGCGTCGAGCAGAGCGCAGAGCTCCGTCAGGTCGGCGACGTTGTAGCGGACATTCGCGGTGGCGATGACGATCTTGTCGCACGACGCGACGCTCGCCGCCGTCCGAACGACGTCGACAGGCTCGTGGACGACGACGTGGCGCGCTACCCAGCGAAGGATGCGGCGGTGCTCGTCGATCTCGTCCGACGAGTCGAGCACGATCACTTCACAACCGGAGACGCCGACGGTGGAGAGATATTCGGCAAAGGATCGTAGATCGAAGCTGTCCGTGGCGTAGGAGGGCGATGAGAGCGCCACCACGTAGGTACAGCGCCGATCCTGTTTTGTATTCGGTCGCATGACGAACAGCGAAAGAGCGAGGCGTGTGCCAGACAGAGGGCAGATCGCAGAGCGCAGAGCGCGGAAGAAAAAAAAGCCTCCGCTCTCTCTGCGCTCTGCCCTCTGCGCTCTGCCCTCTGCCCTCTGCGCTCTGTCCCCTCTCCATGGCACATCACTAGCAACCTGAAGCGTGCACGTGAAGATCTGGCCCGGCACACCGTATCCGCTCGGGGCGACGTACGACGGAGCGGGGACGAACTTCTCTCTCTTCTCCGAGTCGGCAACGCGCGTCGAGTTGTGTCTCTTCGACGAGGGCGGCAACGAAACGCGCGTCGACCTTCCCGAAATGACGGTGCTCTGCTGGCACGGATATCTGCCGAACATCGGGCCGGGGCAGCGCTACGGATATCGGGTGTACGGGACGTGGGACCCGCAGAACGGGCAGCGCTTCAATCCGAACAAATTATTGATCGACCCGTACGGAAAAGCGGTCGACGGACAGGTGCAGTGGGACGAGGCGGTGTTCCCGTATCACTTCAGCGATCCGGAGCACTCGAAGAACGACGCCGACAGTGCGCCGTTCATGCCGAAGTCGGTCGTCACGAATCCGTACTTCAACTGGGACAACGACCGCCATCCGCGCACCCCGTGGCACGAGACGATCATCTACGAGGTCCACGTCAAGGGATTCACGAAGCGGCATCCGGCGATCCCGGAGTCGATGCGCGGGACGTACGCCGGCATCGCGCATCCGGCGGCGATCAAGCACCTCAAGACGCTCGGCGTGACTGCCGTCGAGCTCCTTCCCGTCCATCAGTTCGTCCACGACTCACATCTCGTGGAGCACGGCCTGCGCAACTACTGGGGCTACAACTCGATCGGTTTTCTCGCCACGCACAACGAGTACTCCTCCGGCGGGTCGGTGGGCCAGCAGGTGCAGGAGTTCAAGCAGATGGTGAAGACGCTGCACGAGGAGGGGATCGAAGTCATCCTCGACGTCGTCTACAACCATACGGCCGAGGGGAATCACCTCGGGCCGATGCTGTCGATGAAGGGGATCGACAACGCGGCGTACTACCGCCTCGTCGATGGACAGCGGCAGTACTACATGGACTACACCGGCACGGGGAACAGCCTGAACATGCGGCACCCGCACGTGCTGCAGCTCATCATGGACTCGCTGCGGTACTGGCACCTCGAGATGCACGTCGACGGCTTCCGCTTCGACCTCGCGTCGACGCTCGCCCGCGAGCTGCACGACGTCGACCGGCTGTCGGCGTTCTTCGACATCATCCAGCAGGACCCGGTGATCTCACAGGTGAAGCTGATCGCGGAGCCGTGGGACGTCGGCGAAGGGGGCTACCAGGTCGGCAACTTCCCGCCGCTTTGGTCGGAGTGGAACGGCAAGTACCGCGACGTGGTGCGCGACTACTGGCGCGGGACCGACTCGTCGATCGACGATCTTGCGTCGCGCTTCACCGGCAGTTCCGACCTCTACGCGCCGACCGGACGCCGTCCGTACGCTTCGATCAACTTCATCACCGCGCACGACGGTTTCACGCTGCGCGACCTCGTCTCCTACAACGACAAGCACAACGAGGCGAACGGCGAGAACAACAATGACGGCGCGAACGACAACCGGTCGTGGAACTGCGGCGTCGAAGGACCGACGGACGACGTCAACATCAATCAGTTGCGCTCGCGGCAGCAGCGGAACCTCCTGACGACGCTGCTGCTCTCGATCGGCGTCCCGATGATCTGCGGCGGCGACGAGATCGGCCGTACGCAGAACGGGAACAACAATGCGTATTGCCAGGACAACGAGACGTCGTGGTTCGACTGGGAGAACGTCGACGAGACGCTCTACGCGTTCACGACGCGCCTCACGCAGTTCCGGAAAGAGCATCCGAACTTCCAGCGCCGCCGCTGGTTCGCCGGGCGCGCGCTCCACGGCGAGAACGTCAGCGACATCGGCTGGTTCAAACCTGACGGTACGCAGATGACGGACGCCGACTGGCAGAACGGTTTCGCGCGCTCCCTCGGCGTGTTCCTCAACGGCAGCAACATTCCGACGCCTGACCGGCGCGGTGAGCCAATCGTCGACGATAGTTTCTACCTCCTCTTCAACGCCTGGCACGAGCCGCTCGACTTCCGTCTGCCGCCGAACGATCTCGGAGAGAGGTGGAGGAAGGTCATGGATACCAACGATCCCGTCCCCGATCTCCGCGACCGTCCCGAAGTTCACGCGGGGGATAACATCACGGTGCAGGGGTACGCAATGACGGTGTTGAAGCGAATCAACCAGTAGCGATGCTGATCAGCGACCTCTGGTACAAGAACGCCGTCCTCTACTGCCTGAACGTCGAGACGTTCATGGACACGAACGCGGACGGCACCGGCGACTTCGAGGGGCTTTCGCGGCGGCTCGACTATCTCGCGGGCCTCGGCGTCACGTGCATCTGGCTCCTCCCCTTCTATCCCTCGCCGCGCCGCGACGATGGCTACGACGTCACCGACTACTACGGCGTCGATCCGCGATACGGCACGTCGGGCGACTTCATCGAGTTCATGAACCAGGCGCGCGAGCACGGGATCCGTGTCATCGTTGATCTCGTCGTGAACCACACGTCGAACCAGCATCCGTGGTTCCGCGACGCCCGCAGCAATCCGAAGTCGAAGTACCGCGACTGGTATGTCTGGTCGAAGAAACGGCCGCGCGGCTGGAACAAGGGAATGGTCTTCCCCGGCGTGCAGAAGTCGACGTGGTCGTTCGACTCCGAAGCGCACGAGTGGTACTTCCACCGCTTCTACGACTTCCAGCCCGACCTCAACACGCAGAACCCGGAGGTGCGCGAGGAGATCAAGCGGATCATGGGCTACTGGCTGGAGCTCGGCGTCTCCGGCTTCCGCGTCGACGCGCTGCCGTTCGTCATCTCCGAGAAAGGGCCGACGATCGGCAAGCCGGTCCAGGATTTCGACCTGCTTCGCGAGCTGCGGCTCTTTCTGCAGTGGCGGCGCGGCGACGCGGTACTACTCGCCGAGGCCAATGTGTTGCCCGATCAGGACCTCAACTACTTCGGCGACCGCGACGACCGGATGCAGATGATGTTCAACTTCCTCGTGAACCAGAACGTCTTCTACGCGCTCGCATCCGGCGACGCACGGCCGCTTACGGTCTCGCTCCGGAAGACACGCCAGCGGCCGATCACCGCGCAGTGGGCGCACTTCCTCCGCAACAACGACGAGCTCGATCTGGGGCGGCTCACCGACGAACAGCGCCAGCTCGTGTTCGAGAAGATGGGGCCCGAGCCATCGATGCAGCTCTACGACCGCGGCATCCGGCGGCGCCTCGCCCCGATGCTCAACTTTGATCGGCGGCGGATGGAGCTGGCGTACAGCCTGATGTTCACGCTGCCGGGAACGCCGGTCATCCGCTACGGCGACGAGATCGGAATGGGCGACGATCTGAAGCTGAAGGAGCGCCAGTCCGCGCGTACGCCGATGCAGTGGTCGACGGAACGCCACGGTGGCTTCACCGCCGGCGAGAAGCCGGTACTGCCGCTCATCGACGACGAGGTGTCGGGCTATGAGGTCTGTAACGCCGCCGATCAACGTCGCGAGCCCGAGTCGTTTCTCAACTGGACGGAGCGGATCATCCGGATGCGGAAGGAGTGTCCGGAGATCGGGTGGGGCGAATGGCAGGTCCTCCGCACCGGGTCGCCTAACGTCCTCGCGATCCGCTACGACTGGCGTGACAACGCCATCGTCGCGGTCCACAACCTCGACGATCGGCCGCACCGGCTCACGCTGGCGATCGAGAACGATGACCGCACGTCGCTCGTGAATCTGCTGTCCGCTGATCACAGCGACGGCGACGATAACGGCGTTCACAGACTCGCCATCGAGGGCTACGGGTATCGTTGGTATCGTGTAGGCGGACTCGATTACATTCTCCGCCGCAGCCGCTCGTAACGTTATAGGGCGCGCGGCGTCACAAAGGCGATGAACAGACGATTCTGGCTGGAGGCCGCGACGTTGATCGGTGCGGCCGTCATTTGCGCCCTGGTCTCGAACGCGCTCGCGGGCCGCGAACGGAAGATGGCGCTGAAGGGCAATTACCCGAACGCGCTGAAGGTGCCGCAGGAGACGGCGACCGCGCCTCCGCCGACCGTTCTCAGTGTGGCGCCGCCGACCTCGGCGGCGTCAGTTTCAGAACCGGTTACGCAGACCGCACCGACAACCGGCGGCGAGGCAGCCGCCCCACTGAAGCCACCACCCAGCACCACGACAACGACGGCGCCAATCGAAAAACCGGCAACCGGCAACCGGCAACCGGCAACTCAAACCGCGGCACCCACCACGCCCGCGCCCAAACAGGACCCCTCCAAATTCACCCCCCACCCCGACAAGCCGTACGTCGAGATCGCGTACGGCGACGTCGCGGCGTTGCATGCCGCCGGCGTTCTGTTCCTCGACGCGCGGCGAACGTCGGTCTATGAGGAGGGACACATCGCGGGAGCACGCTCGTTCTCGGTGTGGGAGTCGGACATCGACGACAAGGTGAACAAGCTCTTCAACGAGCGAGGCAGCGAAGCCGACCAGGCCAAGCCGATCGTCGTCTACTGCTCCGGCGGCGAGTGCGAGGACTCGCACATGCTCGCCCAGAAGCTGTGGGGGATCCAGTTCAACAACATCTACGTCTACAAAGACGGCTTCCCCGACTGGCAGAAGCACGGCGCCGCGGTGCACACCGGTTCGACGCCGTGATGAACGTTTCGAACGCTCTCACACACCCGTGGCTAACGATCCGCGTCCAGATCGCGCTCGGGATCTTCTTCGTCGCGGCGGCGCTGCCGAAGCTCGTCGATCCGCCGTCGTTCGCGCACATGGTCTACAACTACCGCATCGTTCCCGGTGCGCTGATCAATCTGATGGCGCTGACGATGCCATGGATCGAGTTGCTCTGCGGCCTCTCCCTGATCCTCGGGATTTGGAAGGACACCGCCCGATCGATCATCGCGGCGATGCTGCTCGTCTTCATCATCGCCATTTCGATCAATCTGATGCGCAACAACGCCATCGACTGCGGATGCTTCGACGTGACGGCTGCCGGGAAGACCCACGAAGAGCGGATCGCCGACATGCACTTCGTCGTGATCCGCGACCTCGGGATGCTGCTGATGTGCGCGCAAATGTGGTGGGCGCGGAGGAGAGAGGTTACGGGGTTGCGAGGTTCCGAGGTCCAGACTTCGTAACCTCGCAACCCGAGGTCTGACTTACTTCTCGTCACACGGCCCGAGGAACTTGCCGGTCGAGTGCTGCGTGATCTCGCGCTCACCCATCTTGAAGTGCGTCTCGCCCTTGAACGTATTGCCGTCGTAGGTCGTCGATCCTTCGCCGGTCGAGCCGCTCTTTGGGCAGCTCACCTTCCAGGAGATCGTCTTCCCTTCGACTTTAAAGCTCTCGACCTTGCAGTCGGTGCGCTTGGGCGGCTGCGGGTTGTCGGCTTCTTCCTTCGTCACGCAACGAGTGATGGTCTTGTTCCCTTGCGGGGTCTCGAGCGTCACTTCCCACTTGCCGGCCTTGATCGGCCCGGCGAATGCCACCAGCGGCAACGCGAGCGAGGCGACAGCCGCAAGAAAGATCGTTTTCTTCATGATTTAGCCCTTTCCGATATGGAGTCGCGCCAGTATAGCGGACTGGAATTCAGGCGCCGCCGCTCAGGTTGGTGCGCACGCAAAAACGTTTTCCGAAAGGATTCAGCCGTTCATGCAGGCGAATGACATCCGCAAAGGCCAGGTCATCCTCTTCGAGGGCGATCTCTGCAAGGTTCTCGAGTTCCGCCACCACACGCCCGGCAACCTGCGCGCGATGGTGCAAGCGAAGCTGCGCAACATGCGCACCGGGAACCAGTTCGAGCACCGCTTCCGTTCGCAGGACCCGATCGAGCCGGCGTACATCACGCAGCATGAGATGGAGTACCTCTACTCCGACGGCCACGCCCATCACTTCATGAACACCGAGAACTACGAGCAGATCGAGATCTCGGAAGACGACCTCGGCGACGCCGCCGCCTGGCTGGCGCCCGGGATCAAGATCCAGGTGCAGTTCCACGAGTCGAAGCCGATCGGCATCGAGCTTCCGAAGAGCGTGAAGGTGAAAATCGCTACGACCGAGCCGATGGTGAAGGGCTCCACCGCCTCGGCGTCGTACAAGCCGGCGACGCTCGAGAACGGTCTCGTCGTGCAGGTGCCGCCGTTCGTCACCGACGGCGAAGAGATCATCGTCGACCCGAGCGAGAACCGCTACCTGGAACGGGCGAAGTAACCACGGCATCCGTTCACTTCCTTTGCACGAAATGCGAGTCGCGCCTCGGGCGTGAGAGCGGCGAGGCGCCGCATCCGTGCGAACACTGCGGCGCTCCGAACGATGTCGCGGCACCCCTTCCCGAGACTCTGATCGAACGCTGCGCGGCCTGCGGACACGATCAGCTCTACTTCCAAAAAGACTTCAACAGGACGACCGGCATCGCACTCGTGGTCCTCGGTTCGATCTTCGTGCCGTGGACGTACGGCCTCTCACTCCTTGGCGTCACGATCCTCGACTACATCGTCTGGCGGCTCGTGAAGAACGTGATCGTCTGCTACCGGTGCCAGGCCGTTCATCGCGGGTATCCCCCGAGCCCGGCCATCAAGCCGTTCGATCTCGTCATCCACGACCGCCACGTCTACGGTGCCGCGCCACCGGGCGCCGAAGAAGCGCATCACGACTGAGCTGCCGTATCAGCGGCGCCCGCGATGCGCATCCACTCCTCCGCCTCACTCTCCACGCGCGCGAGTGCGGCGAGACGCCGCGCGGTCTCCGCGATCCCCGCCGGAACGTTCGCGCGGACGTACAACCCGTGCGCCTCTCGCCAAAGAGCCTCGTCGCCTCGGATCAGCGCGAGCACGCGAATCGTGTTTGCGAGTTCCAGTGGTGCGACCTCTTCGCGGCGTGCGATGTTCAACGCCTCGACGAGGTGGATCTCGGCGTCGCCCATACGCGCCATCTCGCGCTCGATGTCGCCGAGGTGGCGGAGAGTGTGAGCGAGGAGTCCGGCGTCGCCTGACGCGCGGCACACCTCGACGGCGGCGAGATAACCGTGCCGTGCGTCCTCATATCGGCGCTCGCCACGGGCATGCTTGGCCGACCAAATCGCCTGTTCGAGCGCGGTTCCGCCGTATCGGTTCCTCACATCGAGCGCCGCACCGCGGTCGAGCAGCATGCGAACAATCCGCAGACTACCGGCCGACACGGCGTGATGGAGCAGTGTCATACCGTTCGCATCCGCCGCATCGATCGTCGAGAGGTCGAGCAGAGCTCCGCGATCGAGGAGAAACTCCGCCGCCTCGTGGCGGCCGTTCGCGAGCGACGCGTAAACGGCATTCGGCGGAATCACGGCTCCCCGATCCAGCAGCAGCCGCATCAAGTCGAGCTGAACGCCCGCGCGTTGCGGGTGAACGCTGGTGGCGACGAGCATGAGCGTCGTGTCGCCGTCGCCGTACGAATGCGCCTCGGCGTTCACGTCGGCGCCGGCGTCAAGCAGGCGCGTCGCGATCGCGACGATGTTTGCCGGTGTCTTCTGGCGGAAGTCTTCCACGCCGTTCGCGGAGACGTAGTGCAGTAACGTCGAGCCGTGCGCCCGTGACGAGCGCGCGTGCGCTAGGTTGGGGTTCTCACCCAGGAACCGATCGAGCGCCTCGAGGTCGCCGTCAATGATCGCGTCGGCTGCCGCCTCGAAAAGGGTCTCGTGCAGATTAGAGGGCATCGTTAATCTTTAACCATACAGCCAGCAGGACCGGCAGCGCATACCGGATTGCGATGCAAAGCAAGTAGGCCGAGGGGATCAAGTAGGGAATCCCAAACGCGAGCAGCCACACCGCGACGCAAATCAGCGGAAACCGGTGCTCCTCCATTGCGTAGAGCGCGTACGCCGTGATGACCCAGAACGCAATCGTGAGGAAGAGGGCGACCACTTACAGCGGCAAATGCGCGATCGAAGCCAGCCATGCGCCGAGGACTTCGCCGATCGTGACAGCGACGACGTCGACATAGAGGATGCCGGTGGCCGCCATGGTGGAGCGGATTCGCACGGTGCCCCACACCATCGGATAGAGCGCGAGCGGACCGATGAGGCCCCATCCGGCGCGCATCCAGAAGAAGATGCCTTGGCGCAGCGCGATCTCGCGCCACAGATCGCCGGCGAAGAGTGCGGCGACGACGACCGCAATCTTGAAGAGGGTCGTCACGAGCGTCGCGATCGCCAGACGGCGGAGCGGGTCGATCGCCATGCCCCGAATGACGAGGTACCAGTGGCCGAGCGTCATCGCGAGATAGATGCTGCCGAGGATCGCGATCGAGGCGAGAGCGCCGGCGATCGACCAGGCGATGTGCGGCGGATGAACGGCCGCGTCATACGCGCCGACGCATGCGACGAGATACGCGATCCCGAGGACGGCGGCCGGAATGCGGAAGACGACACGTTTCGGGTAGCGGAGCGTGAGGAGGACCACGACGCTGATCGCGACGACGGCCGCATCGAGCATGACGAGATCGCGGCGATGGGCGTTCCAGTGGGCGGCGATCGCAAAGAGCGCCAGCGCACCGCCGATCATCAGCGTCAGCCGGTAGAACTTCGGCCCGGCGTTGCGGCGGCCGACGAGCGGCAGGAAGAGAACGAGGCCGGCGGCGAGGTCGAGGAGAAAGAGCGCGAGCAGCAAGTCAGTCGACCGCTTCGCTGGCGCGGACGAAGCGGAATCCCTTCGCGCGGAGGTCCGGCGCCGCCTCGCCAAGAACGCGCACCGTCACGGGATACATGTGGCCGATCCCGATCGCGACACCTCGCTGCGCCGCGGCAGTGGTGAGCTGCGCGAGCTGCTTTCGTATCTCCGCTTCCTCCTGGACGTCGTCGAGGAACACCTGCCGGGCGGCGGTCGGGATGCGCATCTCGCGCGCGACGCGCTCGGCAACGGATCGCGACGTCGTCATCGAGTCGATGAAGAACATCCCCTTCGGCAGCGAAGCCAGGACGGCGCGCATGACCCGCGGGTCGCTCGTCGCCCGCGAGCCCATGTGGTTGTTCACCCCTGCCGCATGAGGGACGGCGGCGATGTCGTAGCGCGTCGTCTCGGCGATCTGAGCGTCCGTCATCGCGGTCATCACCGCGTTCTTTCCCGGCGACTGATGCGGGTAGTCGACCGGCTCCATCGGGAGATGACAGAGCACCTCAAAACCGGCGTTGTGCAGCTCTTCCGCGAAGTCGTGCGCATGCTGCGCGTTGGGAAGGATCGAGAAGTTGAGGTTCGGGTCGATGCGCATGGCGGCATCGAGCGGCTGGTGGTCGAAGCCGACGTCGTCGATGATCAGAACGATTTGGCCTTTGGGCGAGGTTACGGGGTTACGAGATTGCGGGGTCGGCTTCGCCGGCACCTCGTAACCCCGTAACCTCGTAACCATCGCGGCGTTGTTCGCGCGCGGCACGTTCAAATCCACGTGCTCGCGGACGAACCGATAGAACACGAACACCACAAACCCGCAGATCGGAATCAGCATCAGCGCCGCGACCGAGCGAAACGACCTCTGTCGAGGAACCGGCTTCCTTCTCCCCTCCCGACCTGCCATGAGGCGATTTTACGCTGCTTTTTTCGGCGCCACCGTCATGTTCTCGCCGAAGAGCGAGAGCGCTTTCTCCATGATGAGGTCTTCGCGCGGCTCGGCCGCTGCGTTCTTGTCGTTCGGCTCGCGGATCGCCTGCGCCGAGAGATCGACCAGCACGTCCGGCTTCACGCCGCCGTCCTTGATCGGCTTCAGGTCGGGCGTCGTGTAGTGCGCCACGGTCATGTAGACGCCGCCGCCGCTCGGGAGTGCGATGAACTTCTGGACGATCGACTTGCCGTAGGTCGTCACGCCGACCGTCTTGCCGCGGCTGTTGCCGTGGATGGCCGCCGCGAAGATCTCGCCGCCGGCTGCCGTCGACGCGTCCGTGAGCACCTCGACGTCGCCGTCGTATGCGGTGTTCCGATCGGCCTGCCACTTCTTCATCTCGATCCTGCGGCCATCGAGCGAGGTGATCAGGCCGCTGGTCAGAAGGTCGTCCGCCGAGGCGATCGCCTCGTCGACGTCGCCAGACGCGTTGCCGCGCACGTCGACGATCAACTTGCGCGTTCCCGTCTTGTGCACCCCCTCGAGCGCCGCACGAAACTGCGCCTCCGTTCCCTTGTCGAAGTACGGGACCGTGACCACCGCGACGTTGCCGTACTGCTTCGTCGTGACGTTCACCGGGTGGAAATTCGCATGATCGAGCTTGAACGGCTCGCGCTTCGTCTGGCCGCCGTGAAGGACTGAGAGCTCAACCGGATGCGCCGCGGCGAGCGCCCCCTTCATTTGCCACACCGCCATCTTCGTCGTCGGCTTGCCGTCGATCTTGTCGATGAAATCGCCGCGCTCGACGCCAGCCTTCGCCGCTGGTGAGCCGGGCACCGCCGAGATTACGTAGGCGTACCCGAAGCGGCGGCTGACGATCAGGCCCGTGCCGTTGTCGTCCGAGTCGGTGAAGCCCTTGTACGCCGCCATCTGCGAGGGGGGGACGTAGTAGCTGAACTCGTCGATCGCGTCGGTGACGCCGCTGAACGCCCCGTCGAGCAACTGATCGGAGGTCACGGCCTCGACGTAGTTGCTGCGAACGAGATCGAAAACCTCGGTGAAGATGCTCAGCGGGCGGTAAATGCTGGTCTTCGACGATGCCTGGCCGAACAGCGCTCCGCCGAGGAGCGTGATCAGGAAGGCGACCGAGATCGAAAGGAATGCAATTTTCTTCTTCGTCATATTCATCTCATCGCAGCCACTTCTGCGGGTCTTCGGGGCGATTGTCCTGCCGGATCTCGAAATAGAGGTAGGCCGGCGGCGTCTCTTCGCTTTCGGCTGTTCCTGCAATCGTCTGGCCCGCTGCGATACGGTCGCCCGCCGCGACGGAAGCCGGTTTCAGGTTGCCATAGAGCGAAAACACGCGATGGCCGTGATCCAGAATGATCAAGTTGCCATATCCCTTGAACCACTGTGAAAAAAGAACTGTTCCCCCGAATACTGCCCGAACCGGAGCCCCAGCAGCTGTTTCGATTCTGATTCCGTTGTTCGTCGTGAAGGTGTCGAACTTCGGGTTCCGCTGGCGGCCGAAGCGCTCGACCACCTTGCCGTCGGCAGGCCAAGGGAGGGCGCCCTGGACGGTGCGGATGTCAAACGACCCGGCACCCGCCGTTTCCTGCTTCGAGAGGACCTCGATCAGGCGTTCGAGGCGCTTCGCCTTCTCTTCCAGCTCGGCGAGGTGTGTCTCCGATCCATGTTCCACCCGCTGGAGCGACGCCACGAGCTGTTCCTTCTGGGCGTGGGCGGCCGCGACGGCGCGTTGCCGGTCTTCAACCACCCGGCGGACGTCCGCCAGTTTGCGCTGCCGGTCGGCGAGGTCGTTCTGCCGGAGCGCAAGCTGCTCGCGGGTCGCCTGGTACCGCGAAACGGCTCGGGCGTCACGGGTGATGAGGAAGTTCAACATCGACATCGCCTCGATTGGATCGCGGCGGTCATCGATCGAGAGCGCCATCCGGAGGTAGCTCAAGCCGCCCATGCGATAGAGCGCCGCGAGCCGCTTGCCGAGGAACTTCTTCTGGCGGTCGATGCGCGGGGCGATTCCGGCGATCTGCGCTTCGATGGTTTTTCGTTCTTCGTCGAGGTGCTGTTGCGTCTCGATCGCGAGATCGAGCTCCTTCGTTCGAATGCCGAGCTCGAGGTCGACCGCCTCCAGCTCCTGTTGCGCCGATTTCGTCTGACGATGGACGTCGTCGAGCTTGTTTTTCAGGCGCGCGATCTCGTCGCGGATCCGGTCGAGGTCGGAGGTCGATCGAGAAGGCTGCGAACGCGCGGTAGTCAGGGTCATTAAGGCGACTGCCACGATTGTGACGAGACGCACGCCCGGAAGGCCCTGCTTCTCGCGACTAACGCCCGGCGTCGAGCAACGCATGTTTCGCGGCCTGCTGTTGCGCTTCCTTCTTCGACGATCCCTCCCCGCGCGCGACGCGGCTGCCGATCTTCACTTCGACGACGAACATCTTGTCGTGATCGGGACCGACTTCATCGACGACGTTGTAGTCGGGCAGCGGGAGTCCGCTCCCCTGCGCCAGTTCCTGGAGCGCCGTCTTGTAGTCGTTGAAGAGGAGGTCGCGGTCGTCCATCTCCGCGATGCTCGGTGCGAACGAGCGTTCGATGAGCTGGCGCGCCGCCTCGATGCCGCCGTCGAGGTAGACCGCCGCGATCATCGCCTCGAAGAGGTTCGCGAGGAGCGAGTCCTTCTTCCGGCCGCCGGTCTTCTCCTCGCCGACGCCGAGGCGGATGACGTCACCCATTCCGTACTCGCGCCCCTTCGCAGCGAGGCTCGTGGCGCTGACGAGGAAGGCTTTCATCTTGGAGAGCGCGCCTTCGTCGAGCGCCGGGAAGTTGCGGAAGAGAAGGTCGCCGACGACGAACCCGAGCACTGAATCGCCGAGGAACTCGAACGTCTCGTTGTGCCCGATCGCCTCCGACTTCGCCTCGTGCGAATACGACGTGTGCGTCAGCGCGCGCGTGAGGAGATCGCGATCGCGAAAGCGATACCCCACCCGCTCCTCGAATGCTGAAAGATCGTCGGTTGCCAACATGAAAAGTATAGCCGCCCGTCAGTGAAGCGACGCGAGGGCCTGCGCGGCTTTGTCGATGTCGGGGCCGTAGCGTTCGCGCGGCGCGGTGTGGATGAACTGCGTGAGGGCGCGCTTCGCCTCGTCGTGGTGTCCCGCCCGCGTCTCGACTAGCGCGATGTTGAAGAGGGCGTCGTACTGCCGTGGATCGACGGCCACAGCGCGGTTCCAGTAGTCCACCGCCTCGGCGAGCTGGCCTCCCTCGGCGTAGGCGACGCCCAGGGTGTTGAGCGCATTCGGAAGACGCGGATTCAGCGCCAGCGCGCGAGTCAGGTAATCGGTCGCGACGGCGCGATCCCCCCGTCGCAAGGCGGAGATGCCGAGGTTCTGCAGCGCCGGCGCGTTCCCGGGATCGATCGTGAGGATGTTCTGGAAAACGCGATCGCCGTCGGCGAAGCGGCCGAGGTCGAGAAACGCGACGCCGTACGCGTTCAGGAGATCGGGATCCTTGGACGACGCATGCGGCTGTAGCAGCGCGAGCGCCTTCTCCGGATGGCCGGTCTCGCAATAGAGCAACGCCAGCGAGTCGAGGTTGTCGATGTTCGAGCTCGGATCGCGCACGATCATCTCGAGCTGCTCGATCGCCTCCGGCGCGTGCTCGTTCTCCCGGAGCATGAACGCGTAGATCTCGCGGCCGGCAAGCATGCCGGGACGTTCCGTCACGACTTCGCGGGACAGCTCGAGACCGCGCTGCGGATCATGGCGCTCGAACGCGTCGATCGCCTCATGCATCTTGTTGTCGAGGCCGACGAGGTTCTTGGGATCGTCCGCCACGGTGAAGTTCTTCTTTCCGCCGCCGGAGCCGGAGATGTAGCCGAGGCTGCGGAGCTTCGCGACCGTGTCGGCGTCGACGATACGCGCCCCCGGCGCGATCTTCATCGGCTCCAAAAGTACACGTGCAGCTTCGACGTCACGGCGGCGCTCCTCGCGGAGGTTGTTCGTCTCCTTCGGGTCGCGCGGAAGGTCGTACAGCTCCGGGATCGGGAGGTCGATGTACTTCTCGCTGTTATGAATGACGCCCGTGAGCGGCGCCCATCCGCGGTTGATCGACGCCGAAAGCGCCTCGAAGTAGCTGTCGCGCGAGCCGATCGACGCGGTGAGCGGAGCGCCGCGGAGGTTTGCAGGCGCCTTCGCACCGATGGCGGCGAGAATGGTCGGCACGATGTCGACGTGCCGCACGTATCCGTTCTCGACACGATGCGTGAGACCGGCGCCGGCGACGATCAGCGGAATCTTCAGCGTCGACTCGTAGGCGAAGAGGCCGTGCGTCAGCTCGCCGTGATCGCCGAGTGCCTCGCCGTGATCGCCGGTGACGATCAGCAGCGCGTCGGGATCCGCCTGCAGAATCGGGCCGAGTTGCGCCGCGAGCTGGCTGTCGACGTAGGCGATCTCGCCGAGGTACTCCTTGCCGCGGTATTCGGAGAGGAACGGCTCGGGAGGGTGATAAGGCGCGTGCGGGTCATAGAGGTGGACCCACATGAAACGTTTCTGATGGTCACGGCTAGCCCACCACGCCGTCGCCGCCTTCAGCACCGCCTCGGCGCGCCGCTCGGGGACGACGAAGTCGATGCTCGACTCCCCCTTGCCGTAGTTGTCGTCGTACGTGTCGAAGCCCTGGTTCAGACCGAAACGGGAATCGAGCGGGAACGCGCCGACGAACGCGCCGGTGGTGTAGCCGAGCGGCTTGAGCAGCGTGGCGACCGTCGGCGTCTTCGGATCGAGTGTGAAGCCTGCGTTCTCGCGCACGCCGTGCTGGAACGGATAGAGGCCGGTCAGGATGTTGACGTGCGACGGGAGCGTGATGACGTTGTGCGCGTGCGCGTTCATGAAGACGACGCCACGAGCGGCGAGGGAGTCGAGGAATGGCGTCTTGACGTCCGCTTTGCCGGCGAAGCCGAGGGAGTCGGCGCGCAGCGTGTCGATCGTGACGAGGATGACGTCGCGTGGCGCCGCCTTCAGCTCGGATACCGCTTCTCGCCGGTGACATCCGATGAGTGCCACGAGCGCCGCAACGAAAACGATCTTCTTCGTCATCACCGAATGAAGCGCGCGAGGACCGGAAGCCGGCGCAGCTCCGGATCCTGCGGGTACTTCTTGATTCCCTCGACCGCCCAGTAGAGCGCGCCCTGCTCGTCGCCGAGAGCTTTCAGCGTGTCCGAGATGAGGGCATACGAGTGCGGCTGCGGCGCCGCCTTGATGGTGTCGTAAATCAGCCCCGTCGCTTCCTGAACGCGCCGCTCCGAGGTGAGCAGCAGGATGAGCGACGTGTACGCGCGAGGGTCGGCGGGGTACGCCGTGATCTCGCTGCGGAACTCGCGTTCGGCCTCTTCGTTGCGTCCCAGTCGCGCGAGGACGTCGCCGCGATTCAGGTGCAGGTCGGGAACGCGATCGGAGCGACGGTGCGAGGCGCGTTCGGCGACCTGATCGAGATACTGGAGCGCACCGTTCAAATCGCCGCCGTCCTTCGCCAGCGACGCAAGCGTGATGAGTGCCGGCGACGGATCGGACATCGAGCCCACCGCAGCCTTCTCCTCCTGCACGGCATGCGTCCGATCGCCCTGCGCCGCGTAGATGCGGCCAAGAATCTCGTGCGCACGCCCTGGCTCCATTTTCATGGCGATCTCGGCGTGCTCTTTGGCGGTCTTGTAGTCGTCGAGGGCAAGGGCGCCGGTCGCGACGTCGAAGAGGAGCGCGATCGAGGTCGGCGTGTGGCGCAGCCCTTCTTTCGCCGCTTCGACAGCCTCCGTTTTCTTTCCGACCTTGTCGTAGATGTTGAACTTCAGGTCCCAGAGGTCGGTGATCTGCGAGTTGTTCGCGAGGAGCTGATCGGTCAGCCGCAACGCGTCGTCTTCCTTGCCGTTGCGGAACCAGGTGTACGCCTGCCGGATCTGGTTGAACACGCCAATGGTCGTTTTCGGATCGGGAAGGTTCGCGCCGGCGTGCGTGTCGACGGTCGAGCCGACATAGCCGAGGGCCGCTAGTTTCGCAGCATCCTCGGGATCGATGTTCGACGGCGCCGCGGCCTCGCGCACGAACGGCTCGATCGTTTCACGCATCCGCACATACGTGCGGCGGTCCTGCTCGAGAACGTTCTTCTTCTCGCCCGGATCGCTGCCGAGGTCGTACAGCTCGGCCTGCGGGGCACGGATGAAGTGCTCGTTCCCCTGGATCAACGAGTGGAGGTCGCTCCAGCCGAAGTGGAAACGCGGATAAAACGTTTCGGCGTAGATCGGCCGCTCCTGTCCGCCCTTGACGAAGGTGAGGAGCGACTCGCCTACCCGATGCCCCGCCGGGAGCGGCGTCGCCGTCTGCTGCAGGATCGTCGGGAAGATGTCGACCAATTCGACAGGCGTCTTCACCGTCGCGCCGTGTTGCGATGAGCGCGGCAGCTTGACGATGAGCGGCACCTGGAGGTCTTCGCGATAGAGGAAGATACCGTGCTCCTCTTCGCCGTGCTCGTTCAATCCCTCGCCGTGATCGGAGAGGAGAACGATCAGCGCACGATCGTAGACGCCCGTCTGCTTCAGGCGCTGAATGAGGTCCCCGACCACCGAGTCGGCGTACGCGATCTCGCCGTCGTACTTGTTCGCGTAGCGGCTGAAGAACGGCTCGGGCGCGTTGTACGGCGTGTGCGGGTCGTAGAGGTGGAGAAAGAAGAAGAACGGCCTCGAGGAGTGCGCGTCGAGCCAGCTCGTTGCCGCCTGGAGGGTCTCGCCCCCGGCTCGCTGCACCCGTCCGATGACCTTCGACGGACCGAGCGGCTCGACCTGGTCGTCGTAGAAATCGAATCCGCGCGCGATGCCGGTCTCGTGGCGCAGAACATAGGCCGAGACGGCGGCGCCGGTCGCATAGCCGTTCTTTTTCAGAAGCTCCTGCACCGTCGGAACGGAGTCGGCGAGGCGGAATCCGACGTTGTCGCGCACGCCGTGATCGCCCGGCAGCATGCCGGTGAGGATCGAGGTGTGCGACGGGAGGGTGAGAGGGACGTGGCTGTACGCACGCTCGTAGAGAATCGAGTCGGCGCGCAACGCGTCGATGTTCGGAGTCGAGACGGCGGTGTAACCGTACGCCGGAAGGTGATCCGAGCGGAGGGTGTCAATCGAGATGAGGATGACCGGCGTCGATCTCGATCCGCCCGCCAGCGTGGTACGCCGCCACAGGAAGAACCCGACTGACGCGACGATGACCGCAGCGATCGCGACGAGCAGGAGGCGGGACCGAGTCATGGAGGTGAGAGATTCAGGGAAGAGGTTCGAGGTTCGAGGGAAGAGGTAAGAATCGACTCGGTTGCTTCGATCTCTTCCCTCGAACCTCTTCCCTCGAACCTCGATTTGACCTACTTCTTCGGTAGTGCGTCGAGCATCTGCTTCGAATCTTTGGCGTCGCTCGAATCGGGCGCCAGGGTGATGACCTGCTGGAAGTCAGCGCGCGCCTCGGCGGTGTGCTTCAACTGCGCGTTCGCCAGCCCGCGGTAGTAGTACGAATCCTCGCGCTTCGGATCGAGGTCGATCGACTTCGTGAAGTACGCGACGGCGTCGGTCGGATTCTTCTTGTTGAGGAAGAGGATGCCGACATTGATGTAGATGGTCGGGTCGGCGATGGCGCCGGCCGGAAGTTTGTCGAGAATCCCTTTCGCCTGATCGAGCTGTCCGTTCTCGAGATAGAGGTTCGCGAGAAGGATCTGGCGCTGGGTCTGGTTCGCATCCGGCGTCGTCCACGGGTCGCTGGCGTTCAGCCTCTCGAGGGTGGAGATGGCGTGCGGCAGGTCGCCGGCCTTGTAATACGCCTGCGCGAGCACTTCCTGAACCTGAACCCGAACGGACTTGACCTTGTCGTTGTCGGGCGGAATCATCGGAAGGGCCTTCTCGAGGTCGGCGGCCGCTTTCACCGCGTTCGCCTTCACGTCAGCGGCCGTGACGGTGTCACTCGTCTTCACGCTCAGGAGCGTCTGCGCCTCGTTGATCTCATCGACACCCTCTTTCGGGATGAGAGGACTCGCCGTGGCGACGGGCGCCGCGGCCTCCTGCTTCTCTTCGGGCGCCATTTCCGTCTTGATCGGCGGCAGGCGCTCAATCTCGCTGACGTTGGCCGTGCCGCGGGTGGTCTGGTATCCGGCGGCCACGATGTCGATGTTCCACATGCCGCTCACCATGCCAAGGGCGCCCCAGTGGCCGTTCTTGTCGGTCTTGGTGACGATCGGCTGGGTACTCCCGTTCGGGAGCGCAACCGTCACGGTGGCATCGGCGATCGGCTTCTTGGTCGTCTTGTCGTAGACCGTTCCCTGGAGACGGCCGGTGCCGCGCACCTGCGCCATCGCCGTGACCGCGAGGGCGAGTGTGACTACGAATGCCGTCATGTACGTAGTAAACCTGCGCATCAATCCTCCAAATGGATCCGTTTTCGTCTGGTCTGCCCGGGTGACAACGCGGTCGAAAACGCGTGTGTTCCAGACGATATCACCCCGGAAAACGGAAAGGCCGCCGGGGTCTCCCCCGGCGCGCTTCGGTGATCTCGTCAGCGCATCGTCGCGAGCTGGCGCTCGGCAGCGGCGATGTCGGCACCGTACTGCGAGCGGGGCGCGGTCGCGACGAAGCGCGCCAGCGCTTTCTTCGACTCTTCGGTGTGGCCGAGCTGACGTTCCACCAACGCGATGTTGAACAGCGCGTCGTATTGCCGCGGGTCGATCTCCACCGCGCGGTTCCACATGTCGACGGCGCCCTGCAGGTCGTTGTTACGCGCGTAAACGACACCCATCGTGTTGAGCGCCAGCGGCAGTTTCGGGTTCAGCGACAATGCGCGGGAGAGGTAGCTCTGCGCCGACTCCACGTTGCCGCGCTGCAGCGAGAGGATGCCGAGGTTCTGCAACGCCGGCGCGTCGTTCGGGTCGATCTTGAGGATGGACTCGAACTGGCGTGCCGCGTCGTCGGGACGTCCGGCGTTGAGCAATGCGACGCCGTACGCGTTGAGGAGGTCGGGATCCTTCGATGCAAGCCGCGGCTCGAGGACCTGCAGCGCTTCGTTCGCGCGGCCGTTCTGGCTGAGCAGCAGCGCGAGCTGCACCGCACTGCTATCGCTTGCGCCCGGCGCCGCAACGACGATGCGCAGCTGCTCGATCGCTTCGGGGACGCGATCGTTCTGTTCCAGCATGAAGGCAAACATCTCGCGCGCCGCCGTCATGTCGGGCCGCTTCATCACGACGTCGTGCGTGAGCGCGAGCGCTTTTTCGGGATGGTGCGTCTCGAAGGCGCTCACCGCATCGTGCATCTCGGAGTCGAGACCGACCAGGTTCTTCGGGTCGTCCGCGGCGGTGTAGACCTTCGAGGCCGGCGCGGTGCCGGAGATGTAGCCGAGGCTGCGGAGCTTCGCGAGCGTGTCGGCGTCGACGGTGCGGCCGGCCGGCGCCGGAGATTTCAGCATCGGCTCGAGCAGACGGCGGGCTTCGTCGGCATCGCGCCGCCGTTCTTCGCGAAGGTTCGTCAGCTCGTGGGGATCGCGAGGAAGGTCGTAGAGCTCCGCGATCGGCAAATTGATGAACTTCTCGCCACTATGGATGATGCCGGTGAGCGGCGCCCATCCGCGGTTCAGTTGGGTCGAGAGCGACTCGAAGTACGTGTCGCGCGGCGTCCCCTTGCCATCAGTCACGTCGAGCAGCGACTCGCCGCGAAGGTCCACGGTCCGCGTTCCGCCAACGGCCGCCAAGATCGTCGGGACGATGTCGATGTGGCGGACGTAGCCGGCCTGAACGCGATGCTGCAGTCCGGGCCCGATCACCAGGAGCGGGATCTTCAGCGTCGACTCATAAGCGAAGAGGCCGTGCGTCTGCTCGCCATGATCGCCGCGCGCCTCGCCGTGATCGGCGGTGACGATCAGCAGTGCGCTCGGATCTTTCGCGAGCATCGGGCCGAGCACGCGCGAAAGCTCGCTATCGACGTACGAGATCTCGCCGAGATATTCGTTGGAGCGAAATTGGGAGAAGAACGGCTCGGGCGGCGAGTACGGAGCGTGCGCGTCGTACAGATGGACCCAGAGAAATCGCTTCTTTCCCGCGTTCGCCTCCCACCACTTCGAGGCCGCGTCGAGGACGACGGACGCGCGGCGTTCCTGCACCACGAAATCGACACTCGCCTCGCCTTTGCCATAGGTGTCGTCGTAGACGTCGAAACCCTGGTCGAGGCCGAAACGGCGGTCGAGCGGAAACGCACCGACGAACGCGCCGGTGGCATAACCGAGCGGCCGCAGCATCGTCGCGACGGTGGGGAACTTCGGGTCGAGCTTGAACCCGGCGTTCTCGCGCACGCCGTGCTGGAAGGGATAGAGGCCGGTGAGGATGTTCACGTGCGACGGCAGCGTGATGACGTTGTGCGCATGCGCGTTCGTGAAGACCACGCCGCGCGCCGCCAGCGAGTCGAGAAACGGCGTCTGCACGCGTGTGTTGCCGGCGTACCCGAGGGCATCGGCACGGAGCGTGTCGATCGTGACGAGGATGACGTCGTTCGCGCGAACGCCTCCGGCACGATGGCGTGCGTAGAACCACCAACCGCCGGCAGCGGCGGCCATCACGACCACCCCGATGGCGATGAGGCTCTTGCGCATCAGTTCAACATGCGCTTGCGGAGCATCGGGGCGGCGTCGCGGAGACGCTGCGGCAGAACGCGGAGATCGGCGTCACCAGGGAAGCGCTGCTGCCCCAGCGTCGCCCAGTAGACGGCGCCGCGGCTGTCGCCGATCGCAGTCAGCGTCTCGGCAACCAGCGCGTAGGTCTTCGGCTCCGGCGCTTCTTTGACGACTTCGAAGATGAGCTGTGTCGCTTCGTCGAGCCGATGCTCGACCGCCAGTAACATGATGAGCGCCGCATACGGCTCCGGCACCGTCGGATCTTCGGCGACGGCGGCGCGGAACTCTTTCTCCGCTTCCGCGTTGCGATCCATGCGCGCGAGGGTGTCGCCGCGCAACTGGTGAAGGCCGATAACCTGTTTTTCGTTGAGTGCCGCTTCGGAGCTCGCACGATCGAGGTACGCCAGCGCCTGTGGCAGGTTGCCCCGCTCTTCCGCGAGCGAGGCGAGAATCTTCAGTGCCTCGGTCGGTGCATGCGACGTTGCGAGCGCCGCATTCGCCTCCCGCTCCGCCGTCTTTTCGTCGCCGCGCTTCACCGCGATCCGCGCCAGGATCTCGTGCGCTTCGCCCGGCTCGATCTTCACGGCGATTTCGGCATGCTGCTTCGCCGTGTCGAGGTCGCCGAGCGACATCGCGAGGTTCGCCACGTCGTACAGCAACGCGATGGACGTCGGAACGTGGCGCAGGCCGTCTTTAGCCGCGGCGATCGAGTCGAGGGGCCGGCCCATCTGGAAGAGGATTTTCGACTTCAAATCCCACATGTCCGTGAGAAGCGGGTTGTCGTTCAGCAGCCGCTCGGTCAATTGCAAAGCCTCGGCGCTCTTCTTGTTCTTGTAGAGCGTGTATGCAATCCGGATATCGTTGTATTGGCCGATCTTGCTCTTCGGATCGGGGAGCGATTCTCCACTCTTCACTGCCACCGTCGATCCGACGTAGCCAAGTGCCGCGAGCTTCGCCGCCTCCTCGGGGTCGATGTTCGACGGCGCCGATGCCTGGCTCACGAACGGCTCGATCGCCGTCCGCATGCGGACGTAGGTACGGCGATCCTGTTCGAGACGGTTGTTCTTCTCGCCGGGGTCTTGGGCGAGATCGTAGAGCTCCGCCTGGGGCGCGCGAATGTAGTGGTCGTTGCCATCGATGAGCGAATGCAGATCGCTCCAACCAAAGTGGAACTTCGGATAGAACGTCTCCGCGTAGATCGCGCGCGAAGGACCCTTGTCGTCCAGGAACGTCAGCAGCGACTGCCCCGAACGCTTTCCGGTCTTCGGCGCGAGCGTGGCGGTACGATCGAGGATGGTCGGGAAGACGTCGGTGAGCTCGACGGGCGTCTTTACACTCGCGCCCGCACGGCGCTGCTTCGGCAGTTTCACCATGAGGGGGACCTGGAGGTCCTCGCGGTAGAGGAAGAGGCCGTGCTCGTCCTCGCCGTGCTCGTTGAGTCCTTCGCCGTGATCGGAAAGAAGGACGATGAGCGCCTTGTCGTAAACGCCCTTGTTCTTCAGCTCGCCGATCAACTGCCCGACGATCGCATCGACGTACGCGATCTCGCCGTCGTAATGGCTCCGGTACTTCGAGTAGTACGGCTCGGGCGGCGCGTACGGCGTGTGCGGCTCATACAGATGCAGGAAGAAGAAAAACGGCCGGTCGATATGCGACGTCAGCCAGCCGTTCGCCGCTTCCAGCGTCTCTTTGCCGTCGCGCTGGACAAGGCCGATCAACTTCTCGCCGTGCGTCGGTCTGACCTCATCGCTGAAGAAATCAAATCCGCGCGCGATGCCCGTCTCGCGCCGCAGGACAAACGCCGACACGGAAGCGCCGGTGGCGTAGCCGTTCTTCTTCAGAAGCTCCTGGATCATCGGCGTGGAGGTGTTGACGCGATAGCCCACGTTGTCGCGCACTCCGTTGTCCGCCGGCAGCATTCCGGTCAGGATCGAGGTGTGCGATGGCAACGTGAGCGGCACATGGCTGTAAGCACGGTCGTAGAGAATCGAGTCGGCACGCAGCGCGTCGATGTTCGGCGTCGCCACGCCGGTGTAGCCGTAGGCCGGAAGGTGATCGGAGCGCAGCGTGTCGATCGAGATGAGAATGACCGGCGTCTGGTTCGATCCGGGTCCGATTCGCCCGCGCCCGCACGATGCAAGCGCGACGAAAACCGCCAGCGAGAGGATGAAGCGAGAGCGTAGGCCGGTCATGGACGTTCGACCGGAGAACACGACCGCTCGGGCCGGTAATCCATTTTCGGCACAACAAAAAACCCGCTGGGGTTGCCCCCAGCGGGTCTGTGTCAACTATGAATCGTCGCCTTAGAACGACAGACGTGCACCAAGACGGAACACGCGCGGAGAGAGAACCTCCGTCACGTGGTTCGACGTGGAGTTCGGCGCCGAGCTGGTCGCCGAGGCGTTCAGCGAGGAGACGTCGCGCTGCAGAATGGTGTTGGAGTTGAGGATATTGAACGCGTCAACCGAGAGCGTGAGTCCGATACGCTGGAACCGGAGTTCCTTGGCGAGACGGAGATCGAGTTGGTAGACGTTGTCATTGCGGAACGAATCGACGCTCGGCGGAGCGAGCAGCGCCTTCGTACCTTCGCCGCCCGTGCCGCGAATCAAATAGGCGTACGGGACGGCATAGCCCTGACGACCGCTGAGGTTCACACCGAGTGAACTCTCGATCACCGGGATCTGGTAGGCGCCGGTCACATCGAACGACCACTTCGAGTTGATGTAGACATTGCCCTTGGCACCACTGCCCGTGCTCTGGAAGATGACTTCCGAGCCGTTGCAGGTGGGGCACAGGCGGGTGATGGTCGGATCAATGATCGCTGACGGGCTGACGTGCTGCTTCCAGTCCTGCAGCGTGAGGTTTCCGCGCATCATCCAGCGATTCGACATCCGCTTCAGGGCGGTGAACTCGAGCCCCCGATACGTCTGATAGTAGCCGGGCTCGTTGCGAATGACGTTGTAGAGAGGCTTCGACTCGCCTGGTGCGAGTACGTAGTACGGAAGCGAGACGACCGTCCCGTTCGGGAGCGTCGCATTCACCGGCGCGTGCAGAACGTAATCCTGCGGGCCGTAGAAGTCGCCCGCACCCTGGTGATGCTCACCGATGGTCTCGGTGAAGTTCTGCAGCTTGCGATAGGTGCCGTTGACGCCGATCGAGAAGTCCGTCAGGAGCTCGTGCTCGGCGCCGAGGATGATCTCGTCGGTGTACGGCGCCTTCAGGTTGCTCGCCCAGCGGGTGAACTGTGTCGTCTGCAGCGGATTGGCCGGATCGAAACCGCCGGACCCAATGTTTCCGGAAGCGAAGTCGATCTCGTTACGCTGCGCGACGTTATCGCCGTTCTTGTCGTTAAAGTAGTAGTCGATGTACGAATACGCGCCCGGCGTAGTCGGGGTGACCGCGCCGCTATTCAACTGATTGACGTATCGCGAGTACGCGCCTCGCAGCAGCGTGCTGCGATTCGCGCCGAGTGTATAGGTGAGGCCTAAGCGAGGCGAGATGTTGGTCCAGCTCAGACCGGTAGACGCCCCAAACGGCACGTTCGGCAGGAGGTCGGGAATGACCGAATTCGCGGCCGCCACGCCTGCGCCGTCGACGCCTTTCTGTTGGTCATAGCGCAAGGCGCCCTGAACCGTCAGGTTTCCTACCATGACGGTGTCGCCGATGTACGCATCGGTCGACTTCGCAGAGTAGGTGAGGATCGGGAAGCGCATGAACTGGACGAGGCCGGTGTCGGTACCGTCGCCCAATCCTGCCGCAGCGCCGTAGTTATAGGTGAACTGGTCGCCGGGCCACGCGGTGTTCGATGTAACGTCGGCTTTGCGATAGCCATAACCAAACTTCAGCTCATGGCTGACCGTGCCGGTGTTCGCGAAAGCCGAACCGTCGATCCGGTACTGCTTCTGCGGACGGAGGGAGTTGACGCTGTAGAACGAGCGGTGCCACGAATTGTCGCCGCCCAGAGCCTTCGGACGCTTATCCCGATACGCGTTCAGGCTGTTGATACCGCAAGCGAACGTGGCGCAGCCCTGGCCATTGTCGGCGATGAGCTGGAAGCCGCCCTGGACCTTCGAGTAGAGGCCCGTCAGGTAGAGGTTGTGTCCGATGATCTGCGTGTCTTCGATCTTCCAGAGGGTCGGGTCGGTGAGGCTGCCCGTGCCCTTGGCGTAGGTGTTGTTCTGGTTCCAAGCCGTCTCGGGCGGCCGCGTCGTGGCGACGTTGCGGCCCAGCTTGATCTTCGCGCCGAACTGGTCGACGGCCGTGAGGCTGTTCGACGCCAGCGGCTGCGCGTTTAGCTTGAGGTTCTCGTTCTTGAGCTGGGTCTTGTCGCGGAACTGGCTGCCGTTGAGAACCGTCGGCGTAAGGATGTCGATGTTCTGTTTGGCGAAGGCGCCCCAGAACCACAGCTTGTCGCGAAGGATCGGTCCGCCGATCTCCGCGCCGTCATCCTCGATGTCGTTGATCTCGTTGATCCCGAAGAGGTACGTCGAAGCTTCCGACGGAATCTTCGGGTCGGCCTGCCACGCCTTCTTGGTCGTGAAGGCACGCGCCGAACCCTTGATGTCGTTCGTGCCGCGTTTGGTGACCATGTTGAGCTGCACGCCCGGCGTCATGATGCGCGGATCGGTGCCGCCCGTGGTGACCTGCATCTCTTCGAACGAGTCGAAGTCGAAATACGACGGCGAGGAGCCGGTCGCTGCGAAGTCGGTGATGTTCACGCCGTCGACGTTCCACGTCGACTGCGTTCCCGTCGTGCCCTTCGAAGCGTAAACCGACTGCTGGCCCGACTCATTACCACCGACGTTGTTGCGGTCCATGATGACGCCCGGGGTCTGCTGCAGGATGACCCACGGGTCGCGCGCGCTCGGGACCTTCTCGAGCTCGACCTTGGAGATGTCCGCGCCCGTGCCCGTCTTGCGGACGTCGAGCAGCGGCGCTTCGGCCGTGACCGTGATCGATTCCGAAGCCGCCGGGTTCAGAGTCATCGTGACGTCGGCATTGCGTCCGAGGTTCACGGTGACGCCGTTACGGGTGGCGGTTCCGAATCCCGCGAGCTCCGCCTTGAGACCATAGGTTCCGGGCGAGAGTCCGAGGAAACGGAATGCGCCGGTCGCATCCGTGACGAATGTCTGCGGTGCGCCGATTCCAGTCAAAGTCACGGAGACGCCCGGAAGCGCCGATCCATCCTTTGCCTGGGCCTTGCCGTAAATGTTGCCTGACTGAATCTGAGCAAAAGCGCATACGGCGAGAAGCGAGATGACAAATGCGGTTCCGAGGACCGCGAAAAACCTTCGGGGTGGGCTCCCTTTCATATCGGCTCCTTTCAACTTGGGTGAGACGGGTCAACTTGGGTGAGACGGGATACCAAATCGTTGCAGATCGTCCGCCCGGAAGCGTCCGGTCGTGCAAACTCTCCTGTTGCCTTGAGTTAGCGCAAAATCGTACTACTCCGTCAACGCGCGAAAATTCAAACAGCCGTTGTGGTGCAACCTTTTTGTTGAATCGGGACCCTGAACGGCCGGTAGCTTACACCAAGTGTGAATGAAAGGTGAACAGTCCGAAACGATCGGGCTGCGAAGGGGGGCAACTCGAAATAAGTTGCCTGAAGAAGAAACGCCGCGAATCGCTTCGCGGCGTCTCCAGGCCTGCCTTCCGGATGCCTACGAGGTTAGCTGTCGGATTCGGGCTGGATGCCCTAGAGGCTTCTGGCCTCATTCACCCCGGACGGTGGCAAGCCGTCACTCAACTGGTTCCCCCGCTCCTCGGCGCCGAGGATTCGGCAAGCAAGACCGCCGCAACATCGGCGGCACGGTAAGTGTTAGGGCGGCGGCGCGCGAAGTCAAGCAAGATCGGCGGAAGTTGCCGGCAGCGCTCGTCTCACCGTCTGCAGCATCGTGAGCGCGTCGACCGGCTTGGCGAGCTGCTCGCGAAAACCCGCCGCCAGGATTCGATCGCGATCCTCGGGGCGGGCGAACGCGCTGACCGCGATGGCCGGAACGTCGCGGCACGACTCGACCGCACCGCCGCGGATCTTCATCATTAATGAGACGCCGTCCTCGCCAGGCATCGCGATGTCGCTCACCATCACGGTCGGCGGCGTGGCGCGCATCGCGTCGAGCGCCGCGGACGCCGCGGACGCCGAGACGACCGCGATCACGTTCGCACCATGCTGCTCGAGCGCTCGGCTCATCATCACACGCGTGTCGTCATCGTCTTCAACGAGGAGCACCGTCACGCCCGCGAGCGAAATGCGAGGCTCACGCGTTGGAACCGCGGCGACTCCCTTGCTCGCCTCGGCACGCGGAAGCCGGATCGTGAAGCGCGCGCCGCTCCCCTCGCCTTCGCTCTCCGCCGCCACCGTTCCGCCGTGCATCTCGACGATGCTCTTGACGATCGCGAGTCCGAGGCCGAGACCGCCGTGTGCGCGCGTGGCGCTGCTGTCGCCCTGGCGTAAGCGATCGAAGACGAAAGGGAGGAGCCGCTTCGAGATCCCCTGCCCCGTGTCGCCAACCGAGATTTCCACGCTCTCCGCCGACGGCCGCTTCACTTCGACGCGAACGAGCCCGTGACTCGGCGTGAACTTCACCGCGTTCGAGAGCAGGTTCCAGATCACCTGCTGCAGCCGGCCGGCGTCGGCGAGCAGCATCTCGTCCTGGTTCTCGAACTCGATCTCGACCCGAAGCGCCTTCGCCTGGATGCCCGGCTGCATCGTCTCGACAGCCGCCGCGACGACCTGCTTCAGGTCGACCGGCGCGATCTGCAGTTGCAGCTTGCCGGTGATGATGCGTGAGACGTCGAAGATGTCGTCGATCAGCTTCGCCTGCGTCCGGATCGATCGCTCGATCGTCTCGGCCGCCACCTGCTGCGTCTCTGCGGACAGGTCGCGCGAGCGCAGCATCGATGCCCACCCGAGAGCGGCAGTCATCGGCGTGCGGAGCTCGTGCGAGAGCGTCGCGAGGAAGTCGTCCTTGGCGCGATTCGCCGCCCGCGCGGTTCGATAGAGACGCGCGTGATCGATGGCGTAACCGGCGCGCAGTCCCAGCTCGACTGCGATCGCGAGATCGTTCCGGTCGTAGTGCCGCCCTTCAGCCGTCGACGCAATCGCGATCGTGCCGAAGACACGGCCGCCGGCCGTCATCGGTACAACCATCAATGATTCACATCCGATCTCGTCGAGCACGGGGGCGGCCGTCGCTTGCCGGATGCGCTCGCGGAACTCGGGGCTGATGTTCTCCAGCAGCAGCGGCGTGTTCGTCTCGAAGACGTGCCGCCCGATGCCGATCTCGTTCTTCGAAGGCGCGAACTCGGTCTGCAGCCGGCGCATCGTCCCGCCCTTCGACGTGTCGCGATGCGCGGCGGCGATGCGGACGACCTCCTCCTCTTCCACGAGATCGATCACGCACCAGTCGCCGAGGGAGCCGACGATGAGGTCGGCGATCTGGGCGAGGCTCTTCTCGTAGTCGAGCGATGCGGAGAGAACGCCCGCCGCTTCAGAGAAGAACGCATTCCTCGCCTCCGCTTCCTTGCGCATGGTGATGTCGGTCGTCACGCCGCGGCTCACCAGCGTACCGTTGACCATCGTGTGCGCGGTGCGCACCTCGACCCAGATCGTACGGCCGTCGCGGCGGCGCAATTTGTACTGGTGAACGGCCACGGCGTTTTCGCGCACCGCGTTCTCCGCGACGACGTCCACCTGCGGCTGCGAGCGATCGACGATGATGCGCGACCAGAAGCTCGGATCGTCGAGCCACTCTTGAGGCTCGTACCCGACCAGATCCCGGATGCCGTCACTCACGAACGTGACGCGCTGCTCGTCCGGAAAGCTGCCGATCGTCTCCCACACCATGCCGGGGACGTTCGCGACGGTCGCCGCAAGCCGCGCACGCTCCGCTTCCAGCGCCTCCTCGGCGAGGATGCGCGTCAGGCCGAACGCGATCTGCCCCGCGATCGTTTTCGCGAGCGCGATCTCTTCGGTCGTGAAGTCGTGCGGCGCCCCGTAATAGAGCATGAACTTCCCGATCACGCGTCCGCGATGCGTCAGCGCGAAGAAGCCAAGCCCGCGGATCCCCTCGGCGCGGAACAGATCGAGGTACTTCGCAAGTGAAGGATCGGCCTCCCCATCGCGGACCAGCACCGGCTCTACGTCCCGGCTGTCAGGCCGCCATGGCGTGTGCCCATTCACCGCCTGCCGGTACGCGTCCGAGATCCCGCGCCACGCCACGAAGGTCATCACCTCTTCATCATTAAATAGAAGGATGGACGCCCGCTCGACGCCGAGCGACTCCTGCAGGCTGTCGAGCGACGCCGCGTAAACCTCCGCCGCCGACCGCGCACGGCTCAAAGCGTCGGTGAGCCGCGCAAGACTCGTCAGCTTGTCCGGGAGCATGGGCCGGATATCTTACGCCTGACGCAAGGTCTGCGCGTGGGCACTTGCGCTGGCGGGGTGGGCACCGCAGGTGTCCGCGTGGCCCCCCGGGTGTCTGCGTGGACACCTCGGGTGGCGGCTGGGGCGCTCGGTGTCGCGGCCGGGGCGCTCGGTGTCGCGGCTGGGGCACCGCGAGGATGAGACGTTCACACCTCGTGTGCCGGCGAGCGAGCTCCGAGGATCGCGCGTTGACATACCGAGCGTCGCGCGCGCGACTCGATGTGTCCACGTCTGAACCTCGGAGTGCGCCGCGTGCGACTCGCAGCGTCCGGCGCCGAGCTCGAGGGTGTTTCGCGCCGGGCTCGAGGTGTCGCGCGCCGGGGCTCGGGTGTCGCGCACCGAGCTCGAGGTGTCGCCCGCCGGGCTCCGAGCGTCGCGCGCCGGGCTCGCGGTGTCCTGCGCGCATCTCGAAGCGATGGCTGCGCGGCCCGCGCGTAGCGCGGCTTCTGGGTACTCCCTCCGCGGGAATGTCCTCATGGAACGTGTGTTATCGTTCCGCGCCGCAGCCGCAGTACCCCTCGCGGACACCTGAAAGCCCAGGTAGCTCAGTTGGTAGAGCAGAGGACTGAAAATCCTCGTGTCGGCGGTTCAATTCCGTCCCTGGGCACCATCCTCACGGCGCAATCGACACGTTTGCACTCACCGCCCAGACATTCTTCAGGAGCATTGGCTCAAGGGCGTGCGAGCGCATAAAGTAGCCGGTGCTGAGGCCGACCTTCACCGCTTTCGGCGTCTCGATTTGGAACTGCATGTCCAACTCGGTGCCGAGATTGCGAGTGTCGAGCAGCGAATTCAGAAGCCGGTAGCGGTTTACGGTGAAGGTCCACGATCTCGACGCGATGTCGTCGTCCGGCACTCCGAATGCGTGTGCGGCGGCCGCAAGGAGAGAGCGCTGGTTATCCGTGTACGAGACAGCGTAATAAAGCTTATTGGCCAAGCCCGGGCCGATCAGATTCAGCTCGCCGGGAAACGACGGCTTCTGACCCCTCGATATCGGCGCGACAAGGCTGGATAGAAAGATCAGATCAGGGGCGAAAGCAGCGCGGTCGCCCATGTAGCTCGTATCGATTGCATCGTTCTTGTTGCGTGCCGGTGTGCCGGCGGCGATGTTCGCGGAAATACTCCACGGCACGAATACGGTGGAATGGCTCGGGTCATTGAGCGGATCGATCACCGGGTTCCATGTCGTCTTGAGGAGCGCGACCGTTCCATGCGCATGCGGATGGACGACCATTTTCGTGACATCGGTCGGTGCAGTCGTATCGGCGATCTGGTTGCCGGTGCGGATGCTGTGAAATACGGCAAGACTGCCGCCCCAGCCGAAGCTGGGTGACGTCTTATTCGTCGCCGCATCGGTCGTAAGGCGGCTTCCGCTGAAAAACAGCTCGCCGCCGGTCGTGGAAAAAGTATGCGGGTCGTCCGGTCGCCGGTCTCTCCCATTCAAACCAAAGAGGTTGACCGTCCGGAAGAGTTGGTGGGTATAGGGAGCGAGGTTGATGTTCGTCACCTGAAGCAGGACGTCGTCTGCGCTCGCGAGATCGTTTGTTCCGAGCGTCGAGTCGCCCTGGCGTTTGGCGATATAGGAGATGCCGATGTTCGCCGCGTCGCCGGGGAAGGTCAGCGTGCCTCCCTGCCCTTTCTCGCTGATGGCCAGCTTGCTCGCGGGCGTGGCGAATACGTATTTGCCGAAATCCAATGTGATCCGATTGAGCGCGTAGACGCTCAACTTGTACTTGTCGGCGATCACGCTGCTCTTGTCATTCTGATCGCCAAAATCGCTGCTCAGGAAAATGAAACTGAGGTCGGCGTTGGCTCTGTTGCCGATGTTCTGGGTGACGTCAAGGCGCGCCGCTGAGGGGAAGTGCGTGTGCATCGCGTCGCCGAGAGGACTAGCGGTCGAGATTGACGCCGTTTTGTTCTGAAAGATCGTTGGCTCGTGACTGAGGCCGACGGAAGCGGCCGGCGTCACCTTCGTCTGGGCGTCCTGCTCCTGCACCGGCACGAACGATCCATCGGCTTTCTTCGTCGCATCGTTGCGGAAGTATCCCTTCGCGTTGGACGGCACCTCGGATTCGTCGAAGAAGCGCACCTGGAAGGTGCGGAGATTCCCGCCGCCGCTCTTGCTGCCGAAACTCTGATCGAGTGCGAGAAGCTCGGCGGAAAACTTCTCGGACGGTTGGCCGGTGCTCGGAGGCACTTTCAGCGAGGCCTGACAAGTCGTCACACCGCTCTTCGTCTTGCATTGGCTGAGAACCGTCAGGTTGGTTTTCTCTCGGACTACGTCATCGAGGGTTTTTGAACCGGTTAGCTCCGACGGCGGCGGCGTCGGCACTGTGACTGTCATGGTGACAACAAACGTCCGATCGATGGTGTCATTCGCGAAGAGAAGGTCATGCCAGTCTCCATCGTCGTGAACCGAACGAGGATTCCTTGGGTTGAGATAGCGCGCGTCGGCGATGCCGATATTACTCAGGGGAACCCGAAGCGGATCTACACCCTTGATGGGGTGCTGGCCTTTATCGTCGACGTACCATCCCTTCGCCAACCATAGGCCCTCCGGCGACGCTGGCATAACGGGCGTCAGCGTCGTATCGGAGGCATTGGGTGTGCCTCCAGGTACGACAGGGTGCAGCCGAGGCGGATTGACACACACTACGGACGACACGCCATAGCAATAATCGGCCGGACTTGGTTGAGCTCCCATCACGGGAACGAAACTGATTGTGTTGCCGAAGGCGGCTTTGTAATTCTGCTGAACTGCCTCCGGCAAAGTACTCACGAGCTCCACGATCCGGGGCTTCGTCGTATTCTTCCAATCCTCGCTTCGTGTGAACAGGGTGACATACGCTCTCTGTTGCTCATCGATGCTCCCGGTGGCGTTCGTCACTGGCTGCCAGGCCGTCTTATCGACGAGCGCTTCCGACCAGCCGAGGAGCAGTGCCGCGTCGCCCACTGTGACCGGATCGAGCGAGCTCGGTTCTGCAAGTGCTCGCATCGACCAAGTGACGACGTCGATCGGTGGCATCCCTCCCTGAGCGTTGGCATATGCCAGCAAGTATGCGACTCGCGGGTCGGGTGTGAGGGCATACTCTATCGAAAGCTCGGCAACCGCTTTGTTCCAGTTACTGGACTGGATCGCCGCGACGCCGGCGGCATAGTGCGGGCCGGTGGCCGGCTGTATGGCGAACGACGACCCCGCCGTGGCGAGCATGCAGATGATTGCAAATGCGATCCGTTTCATCATTCGACCTCATTCTCCGAAGAGAGCCACTTTGACGCCGCGCGGCTCGTATGTAATGCCCTTCAGAAACTCGTAGGCGAAAATCGAATCGAAGCTGACGACCAGCCACACCAATAGCGCTTCGATCGGATAGGGACGCGCGGCCGCCAAGCTGAAGGGCCGCAAATACCAGTTCATCATCGCCGGCGGCTCGCGGTACCACCACCACGAGCCCGGCAGACCGAGCGTCACCTCCCAGATACACGAGGTGATCAATACATAAAGGCACGTGAACGAAAACGCCCGCCAGTTCACGACCTTCGAGACATCACGCGCGACAGCGATGGCCGGAACGATCGAAACGAAGACGAGAAAAGAAAAGTAGAGCGGCGGCGGCCAGGCCGAGCCGGTTCGCCACCATTTCATCGCGAAACCGGCGAGGAGCAGGAGAATCGCCCACACGAGAACGTGCGGCGAAAAGCGGATGAGCTTCCATCCGGATTCGATCGGCAGCTCCGCGTTCGTCCGTCGCTGCCGCCGGTTGTACGCGCTCATCCAGTATTCATCGGCCCAGAAGTAGACCAGAAGGATCGCCATCCCGCCCATGAAGTAGAAGAGCACCTCTTCAAGGGGAATGCGTTGGCCGAAGGGAAAGCGATAGAGGTACGTCTTGTGCGTCGGATCGTCGTCGAACCTCAAGATCCAGGAGCCGAGGAGGAAATCGAGGACGACGCCTGCCACGAAAATGAAGGCCGTCGACAGCCAGAATGCTCGCCGACGCCGGCTACCGGGATCAGTCTGGTGATAAAGACGACACAACAGCAGAGCGATCGGAACCGCCCAGAAGACAAGGCTCGTGAAGTAGGTGACGTGATTCCCGACCATCTCCAGAGGAATAACCCACGACACGATCATAGCCACGAGCCAATCCAACGGATAAGTCATCACCGCGTCGACCGTCCGGCGAACGCGATTCGTCCCTGTTGGCTCGGAGATGGCGGTCACCTCCATAGGAGTGACGCGGGAGGACTTTTCCTTACCCGCGATTTCGCCCTACGGCCGGTACCGCCTCTCGGTATGCCCCTTCAACTGCTCGCGGTAGAAGTAGACGGTGCGCAGATCGCCCGTCGCGTAGCGCTCCGCTTCGTCGTTGAAGTGCGGCGATGACGGGGTGCCGCTCTCGCCGCCGGCGGTGACGGCGCGGGCGTGGATGCGAGGGCCGAAGTCGACGACGGCGACGAAACTGTTGCCGTTCGTGCCGCACCACTTCTTCGTGCCGGGGACGCGCGAAGATGAGGCGCGAGCGCCGAGCGAGAGTAGGTGAAGCCGATCGGGATGCTCGGCTTGCTGTCGTCGAACTTCGGCTCGATCTCGGTGATGCGTTGGAAGCGATTGACGTCGCCCCACGTCGTCTTCCCGGTCCCGAAATCGGCGATGAGCTTGTCCGGGGCGGCGGCGAGCGACTGCAGGCATTGGTCGGCCGTCGCCCTCGGGCGATGGCGACCTTGCGGCTGGACCCGGGTTGGGGTCGGGCGGGGGTCAGGTCATCGCAAGTTGTTGACTTTACTCACGAATCGAGAGGACTGAAAATCCTCGTGTCGGCGGTTCAATTCCGTCCCTGGGCACCAATCAGCCAATCACAATTCAGGCGAAAGGAACTATCTTCGATCCGCGAATTTTCCGGTCGCGCGTGAGCAGAGGAACTCTGTGGACGACACTGGTCGCCGCTATCAGTTCGTCGGCCGGGTCTCCGCGAAAATCCATCCGAGTCGACTGCATGCTCACTGCGAGGTCGAGCGGCCAGACGTGAAGGCCCGATAGCGTTCGAACGACCTCGGCATCGTCCAAGTCGACCTCGATACGCGCCATCTGAACGAGTTTTGCTAGTTCCCAGAAAACGATCGCACAAACACTCCAACTGTTTCCCGACAGGAGCCGTCGCTCGCGGTCCGTGACCTCGCCGGTCAGCGCGAAGACGAGAAGGTGGGTGTCGAGATTAATCACCGGCGTTCCACTCCATGCCGGTCGACTGGATTTCACCCCTCACACGAATCTTTCCACGCAGGCTGCCAATCAGGTCGGCCGAGGCACGCTCGACCGGGAGGAGACGTGCGACGGGATTCCCATGCTTCGTGATCACGATCCCTTCGGGATCCAGGTGGTCCATGATGGCCAAACACTGCTCTTTGAATTTGGCCGCCGCGATCTTCTTCATAACCACAATATACGACTGGTCATAACTTTTGGCCAGCGCGCTTAACGACGGCCTATCGCACGCGTCCCCGTACGTACGTCGCGAGATCGCGCAGAGGCTGGGCGTCCCGACCAAGGGTCCCGATCGCGGCGAGGGAGGTGTCGACCAGTTCGTCGCTGATCTTGCGGGCGCCGTCGACGCCGGCGAGCTTGACGAAGGTGAGGCGCTCGGCGTCTTTGCCGACGTCTTTGCCGAGCTGCTCGGCGTCCGCGGTGACATCGAGGACGTCGTCGGTGATCTGGAAAGCGAGCCCGAGGTTCTTGGCGAAGACTTCAACGCGCTGGAGCGGCGCGGGGTGGATGTTCGCGAGCATGCCGCCGACCGCCGCCGCGGCGACGAAGAGCGCGCCGGTCTTGCGGGAGTGGATGAACTCGAGCGTGTCGAAGTCGAGCGGCGACGTACCGGTGTAAACAGATGGATGCAGATCGACCGACTCGCCCGCGATCGTGCCGTCCCACCCGACCGCGTCGACGACGCGTTGCATCACCTGCGGGAGCGGCCAGCGTCGCGGCGTCAGCGCGGCGTGGTTCTGTGCGACGAGTCCATAAGAATGATTGAGCAGCGCGACGGCGGCGAGGATCGCGAGGTCTTCGCCGAACTCGCGATGGAGTGACGGTGCGCCGCGGCGCATGAGCGCGTCGTCCATCGACGGCAGGTCGTCGAGGATCAGCGACGACGCGTGGATCATCTCCATCGCCGCCGCGGCGGGGACGACTTTCTCCGGCTTCGTGCCGACCGATTCCGCGACCGCAATCGTCAGAATTCCGCGCACGCGTTTGCCTGCCGAAGCGAGCGCACGGCGGAGCGGCGCATCGAGCGGCCGCGGCGCTCCGGTGGACGATGCGAGTTGTTTCAGGAAGTCGTCGACGAGTGCGCGCCGCGCCGCGAAGTACTCGTTCAAAGCCAACGACCGCATGGTAGCATCGCGGCCGGGTTCGCTATGGCGCGCAGCTTCGGTCGGTCCAACCAGATGTGGCCTGTAGCAGCAGCGTGCTATGCGCTGTTCGCGCTTTTCCTTTGGCTGATTTCCGCGATGACGTGGCCGCTTTTCTGGCGCGTCATGATCGCGGCGCTGGTGGCGTCCGGCATCTGTCTCGCCGCCGTGCAGTGGTGGCTGAAGAGCGTTCTCTCGCGCCGCCGCACGTCGGTCCAACTCCTGAACCGCATCACGACCGGCGACCTCTCGGTCTCGACCGGCGAGATCGCGCAGACGGCCGAATCGGCGCAGATGGCGTCGGCCCTCCGGGCGCTCGTCATCAACCTGGAACGGACGATCCGCCGCTTCTCGCAGCTCGCGCAGGACGTCTCGCGCGTCGGCGACCAGATCTCGTCGCGCTCGTCCATCATGGCTCTCAGCTCCTCGGAACAGCTCGCGTCGACCGAGTCGACCTCCGCGTCGGTGACGCAGATCGACCAGTCGATCAACAGCGTCCGGACGTCGATGGAAGACCTCTCGGCGAACGCGGAGGAGACATCGACGTCCATCCTCCAAATGTCGGCGTCGATCGAAGAGGTCAGCCGCATCGCCGACACGCTCTCCGAGTTCGTGGAGCAGACGTCATCCGCGATCGAAGAGATGGTCGCGTCGATCAACGAGGTCGCGACGAACACTGAGAGCTTCTCCTCCTTCGCCATCCAGACCGCCTCGTCGATGGTCGAGATGAACGCGACGACCGACGAGATCGGGAAGTCGGCGAAGCAGTCGGCCGAGCTCGCGCGCTACGTGAAGGACGCGGCGAACGAAGGGCGCAATGCCGTCGGCGGAACGGTCGACGGCATGCGCAAGATCCAGCAGGCGGTGGAAGAGGCTAAGTCGGCGCTCGCCGATCTCGCGGAGCGCTCGCAGGAGATCGGCGAGATCGTCCGGGTCATCGACGAGATCGCCGGCCAGACGAACCTACTCGCCCTGAACGCCGCCATCATCGCGGCGCAGGCGGGCGAGCGCGGCAAAGGCTTCGCGGTCGTCGCCGACGAGATTCGGGACCTCTCGGAGCGCACGTCGGTTTCGACCGACGAGATCCGTACGCTGATCGAGAACGTGCAGCGCGGCGTTTCGCGCGCCGCCGAGCAGATGAACATCTCGAGCGACCGCGTCGCCGACGGCGTCGGCCTCACGGCGCGCGCTTCGACAGTCCTCGAAAAGATCCTCGACCTCACCGACCGCTCGACCTCCTCGATTCAGGAGATCGCGCGTGCGACCGAGGAACAGACGCGCGGCAGCGCGGCGGCGACGGCGGCCATCGAAGAAGTGACGAAGATGGTGCAGCAGACCGCCACCGCGACGCAGCAGCAGTCGCAGACCTCGCGCAAAATCGGCGAGCAGGCGTCGATGGTCCGCGACTACACGAAGCACCTCAAGCGCGCCATGAGCGAGCAGGAGACCGGGTCGCGTTCCATCAGCCGCGCCATGCAAAACATCATGGGGCTCGTGCAGAACGTGCTCGAGTCGACCTCGGTGCTCGCGAGCGAGAGCTCGGCGATCGTGAAGTCGATGCACGTGATCCAGCAGGGCTCGCGCGAGGCGTCGTTCGGCGTGACCGACCTCTATCAGATGGCGAACACGCTGAGCCACGAGTCGACGCTGCTGAATCAGGAGCTCGGCCGGTTCGAGCTGCCGGCGCCCAACCAGGGCGGACGCCTCACGACGGCGACCGTCCTCTGGCAGCAACTCACCCTCGATCCGGTGCACATCACCGCCGCCGCACTCGGCTACGTCGCCCGCTCGATCCATGCGAACCTCGTCAACTACGGCGAGGGGGCGGAGCTGATTCCGGCGCTCGCGGAGCGCTGGGAGGTCTTCGAGCAAGGGCACATCTATCGCCTGCACCTGCGGCACGGCGTCCGCTTCCACAACGGCCGGATATTCGAGGCGAAGGACGTGCACGACAACTTCGTCCGCATCCTGGCGCCGGAGACGAAGTCGACGAGCTCGTGGATCCTGCGCAGCGTGCAGGGGGCGGCCGAGGTCCTGAACGGATCGACGAAGACGCTGCGCGGCGTCGTGGTTCACGACCCGTACACCGTCGACATCTACCTGGAGGAGCCGCTCGCGTTCTTCCTCTCGCTGCTCACGATGAACGAGATGAGCATGCTTCCGGTCGAGGAAGCGCGCGATCCCGAACGGGTGCGTCTGCACCCGACCGGCGCCGGCCCGTTCCGCGTCGAGGAAGCGGTGGAGGGGCAGCGCGTCGTCCTCCGCAAGCACAACGACTACTTCATCCAGGGGGAGCCGCACCTCGACGAGCTCGTGTTCCGGCTCGACATGACGAAGGCGCAGGACGTGGCCGACGCGTTCCTGCGCGGAGAGCTCGACATCGCGCACGGCATTCCGCTGAAGACGATCAACGAGCTGCAGCGGGATCCGCAGATCGCGCCGTACATTCTGCAGACGGTGCAGCTCCACACGTCGTACTTTGCGTACGACTGCTCGATCGCGCCGTTCAACCGCGTCGAGGTGCGGCAGGCGATCAACCACGCGATCAACCGCCAGCGCGTCAACGAGCGGATCTACGCCGGCCTCGGACTCATCGCCGCCGGCCTGCTGCCGCCCGGTTTGATCGGCTACGACCCGGCGTTACGCGGCCCGGATTATGACGTCGACCGGGCGCGCGATCTGATGCGGCGCGCCGGCTACGCGAACGGGTTCAGCGTCGACTACCGCACGTCGGAGCGCGACGAGTTCAATAACAGCGGCATCGTGCCGATGATCGTCGAGGATCTCGCGGCGATCGGAATCCGTGTGAATGTGACGCGTCATAGCGTCACGGCCGCACGCGAGCAGCTCAATCAGCCCGGCCACGGCACTTTCTTCTGCGGCAACTGGTACGCCGACTTCCCGGACTCCGACAATTTCTTCTACGTCTTCTTCCACAGCGACTCGCAGGGCGTGCGCGGAATCTACTTCCACAATCCGGAGCTCGACGCGCGCATCATGGAAGGGCGGCGCTCGAACGACATCAAGGAGCGGACCGAGATTTACCGGCAGCTCGACGAGCTGGTCGTGCGCGAGGCCCCGATCGCGCCGCTCTTCCACGAGCGCCTCTTCGTCGCGCACAAACCGGAAGTGCGCGGCCTGCGCACCTTCCTCGTGCCGCCCGCCGTGCGGTACCACGACGTTTGGATCGAAGGCTAAACCGAAGCGCGCAGCCCTCTGCGCGCTCATCCACGGTTCACGGGGGGATGCTCAGCGTCGCCGCGCTGTTCTCGGCGAACTACATCATCTCGAAGCTCGGGATGCGTGCGTTCAATCCGCTCGTCTTCGCGTACCTGCGCGTTCTCGGCGCCGCGATCGTCCTCAATTTGCTGGTCCCGCGCTCCGGGCCGTTGTTCTCGCGCGAAGACCGCAAGCTTGTCGTCGTCTTCTCCCTCCTCGGCGTGGTGTTGAACCAGACGCTGTTCCTGACGGGGCTCTCCTTCACGACCGCGCATGTCGCCGCGATCCTCATCACGACGATTCCGGTGATGACCCTCGGCGTCGCGATGATCGCGGGACGCGAGCGCGCCACGCCGATGAAGGTCGGCGGGATCGTCCTCGCGGGCGCCGGCGCGCTGTTGGTCGTCGGAGGCGAAGGAGCGTTCGGATCGATGCAAGCGCTGATCGGCGCGGCACTGATCACCGGCAACTGCCTCGCCTACGCGCTCTACCTCGTCATCTCGAAGCCGGCGATGGCCCGCCTCTCACCGCTCCTCACGACCGCACGGATGTTCCTGTACGCCACCGTAATGATGCTGCCGGTCGCCGCCGTGCCGCTGGCGCGTGAATCGTGGACATCGATCCCGCGCGGCGCCTGGCTCGCGCTCCTCCTCGTGATCGCCGGTCCGACCGTCGCCGCGTATTGGATCAACGCCTGGACGCTGCGATACGCCGAGGCGTCGACGGTAGCCGCGTACGTCTACGTCCAACCCGTCCTCACCGCCATCCTGGCCACGATCTTCCTCGGCGAACAAATCCGCGCCATCGCAATCGTCGCGGCCGCGATGATCTTCATGGGAGTGGCGATGACGAGCAGGAAGGCGTGACTCGTGATTCGTTACTCGTTACTCGTTACTCGTTACTCGTTACTCGTTACTCGTTACTCGACGTCATCCGTCATCCGTCATCGAACGACGAGTAACGAGTAACGAGTAACGAATCACGAATAACGAACCGGTGACGGATGACGAATCACACCGCATAATCCTCCCGCTTGCAGCCGGTCGATCTCGTCATCATCGTCGTCTACCTCGCGGCCGTCATCGTGGCGGGGGCGTGGTTCGGGAAGCGGCAGAACAGCACGAACCGCTACTTCTTCGGCGGGCGCAACGTGCCGTGGTGGGCGGTGTCGGCGTCGATCGTGGCGACGGAGACGTCGACGATCACGTTCATCTCCGTGCCGGGCATCGTCTACGCGAAGAACGGCAACTACACGTTCCTGCAACTCGTCTTCGGATATCTCCTCGGGCGCGTGGTCATCTCATTTCTCTTCATGCCTTCGTACTTTCGCGGCAGCCTCGTCACGGTTTACGAGCTGCTGCAGGACCGCTTCGGCGCGCGCGTGAAGGCGCTCGCCGCGTCGCTCTTCGTCTGCATGCGGACGATCGCCGACGCGATCCGGCTGCTGCTCACCGCGATCGTAGTCAGCTCCGTCGTCCGCGTGTTTCACGCGGGCATCGGAACCGAGAGAGCGATCACGGAAGGGATCCTCGCGATCGGCGCGATCATGATCGTCTTCACCGTCATCGGCGGGATCGAGGCGGTGGTGTGGGTGGAGGTCGCGGAGCTCGCGATCTACATCACCGGCGCGGTCGGCGCGGCGATCGTGCTCGCACATGCGATTCCCGGAGGCATCCCGGCGGCAATCGACATCGGCTCCGCGGCGCACAAGTTCCGCCTGCTCGACTTCTCGCTCACCTTCACCAAGTCATACGTCTTCTGGTCGGGGCTCATCGGCGGCTGCTTCCTCACGATGAGCACGCACGGGACGGATCAGTCGATCGTGCAGCGGTACATGTGTACCGACACGCCGCGCAAAGGGGCGCTGGCACTGCTCTCGTCGGGCGTCGTGATCCTGATCCAGTTCACCGCGTTCCTGTCGATTGGCGTGCTCTTGTTCGCCTTCTACCGACCCGATCGCAGTGGCTACATGCGCTCAGATCAGGTCTTCCCCGACTTCATCACGCAGCATCTGCCGAGCGGGCTTTCGGGCTTGGTCGTGGCGGGGATTCTCGCCGCCGCGATGAAGCCTTCCTTGAACGCGATCGCGTCGGCGGTGGTCGCCGATCTGTACGCGCCGGTGGTGCGCGGACGCGACGACCGGCACTACCTCCGCGTCTCGCGTATCGTCACCGTGGTCGCCGGCTTCGCGATGATCGGCGTCGCGCTTCTGATGCAGCGCCAGCAACGCTCGGCGCTCGATGCGGCGCTATCCGTCGCATCCCTCGTCAACGGCCCGATCCTCGGCGCGTTTCTCCTGAGCGCCGCGAAGCGCGGAGGACCGGTTAGCGCCTTGATCGGGATGTCGTGCGGCATTGCTGCCGTCGCGTACGTGTGGCTGGGGACGCCGATCGCGTGGCCGTGGTACACGGTCGTCGGGAGCTTGACGACGTTCGTAACAGGCGCGATTGTCTATGCGTTCGGCCCCTCACCCAACCTTCGGGTGAGGGGTTAAGCCCCGCAGAGTTGCTCGGCGACGCCGTCGTTGCGCCAGGCGCGAGCCGCGGCGGCGGCGAAGTCGTCGAAGCGGCGCGGGTCGTGGCCGAGGATGCGCTCCTGCTCGGTCAGTTCCGCCTTCTCCATCTTCATGCCGTGGTCCTGGTAGTGGCGATACATGATGCGGAGGTCGTCGCGCTGCCACTTCGGCATTGGCGCGCCGGTGCCGTGCTCCCACGTGTCGAGATTGTCGCCCGCGTAGCGGACCGGCCTCCGCAGGTAGCGCTCGTACTTTGCCGCGGTCGCCTCGCCCGTGAACGTGTCGCTCGTGCCGAGCGTGTAGAGGCGGCGTTCATGGCCAGACTTCAACGCGGCGTTCACGATGGCGTCGGCGACGTCGAAAACGTCGATCCTGCTGATTCCGTTGCCGCCGATGGGCAACGGGTAGCTGCCGCTCGCGATCTCCTCGTCAACCAGGAGGTCGTTCTGGAAGAAGTTGTGCGCGCGGAGGATCGTGTAGTCGGCGCGGGCGGTGATGAGTGCGTGCTCGATCGGCGCCTTGCTGGCGACGTGCGGGATGCGCATCGCGCCGGCGCAAGCGGCGGCGGAGAGATAGACGATCCTGCGGACGTGCGCGGCGAGGGCCGCGTTGACCGCGGCGAGTCCCTGCCCCGTCTCCGTGATCGAGTGCGCCGTGATCAGGACGACGGCGTCGATCCCGTCGAATGCGCCATGCAGCGTGTACGAGCGATTCAGGTCGCCGATCTCGGCACGCGCGCCGCGCGGCAGCTTCGCCGCTCGTGCGCTCGTCCGAGTCATGGCGCTCACGCGGACGTTCCGCGCGAGCAGGAGAGGGATGACTTGCCGCCCTACCGTTCCAGTGCCGCCGATGATCAGTACGTTCATGTGTATGTGCAAAATGGGTCAAGGCCGCGTAAAGAAAATCGCGCGCGAGAGCCATTTTTCAGCGTCGCGGTGACAGCGCGGCAAATGGCTCTTTGGAGCCACTCGGCGTCAACGAACGGTTACCCTGTAACCGGTTACATTGAAAACGGTTACATAAGTTCCGTGAGTGGTGTGTTTGGGGGGCGTGACTCGTGACTCGTGACTCGTGACTCGTTATTCGTTACTCGGGGCGCGTTATCCGTCATCCGTCATCCGTTATCCGTTATCCGAGTAACGAGTAACGAGTAACGAGTAACGGCTACACGATGCCCAGCTTCCTTGCCAGCGCTCCGGCTTCCGCACGCGACGCGGCGCCGAGCTTTTGGAGGACGTTCGCGACGTGGCGCTTCACGGTGTGGACGCTGATCACCAGTCGCTCCGCGATGGTCGCGTTGCTGGCGCCGTCGGCGATCAGCCGCAGGACCTCGACCTCGCGCGAGGTCAGCGGCTCGCCGGTCGCCGTCATGATCGGGGGCTCTTCGTCGAACGTCTCGCCCCACAGCCGCAGAACGCGCGAGGCGAACCCTGCGTGCGAGTGCCGCTCGCGCGCGACGCGCAGCAGCGGACGGATGGCAGACCCCTCCCAGAAGATCGCACCCGGCGTGTTGTAGCGCTCGTGGCGCCCCAGGACCGGCGCGAACATCCGAACCGCCTCGTCGATGCGGCCCTCGTGCAGCATCAGCATCGCGAGTGCGACGCGCGCATCGCCGGCGAAGTAGTCGATATGAACGCTCTTCTGCCGTTCGATCGCCTCGCGGAAACTCGCCTCGGCGGCGACGTCATGGCCGTCGAGCGCCTGGATCAGCCCGCGGCAGAACGCGCGGGCGACGGGAGCGATCGGCCACTCGCGCAGGTTTTCGGTCGTGCGGATCCGGCGCTCCGCGTCGCGTGCCTCCTCGGCCCTCCCCTGCATCAGGCGGATGCGGGTCATCGCCAAAAGGTAGCCCGACATCCACGCTTGCGAGAAGAGCGGACCGTTGCGCAGCTCTTCGAAGACGAGATCGAGCATGGCGTCCGCGGTCGCATCGTCGCGGCGCAACGCGGCCACGGTGGCGCGCAGCATCCCCGCCTCCGTCGTCACGGAGCGCATGCCACCGAGGGTCGCGGAGACCGCCATCGCCTCGGCGGCCGACGCATCGGCGGCGGCCGAGTTGCCGCGCCACTGCTGCGTCCACGCTTCCATCGTCAGCATCGTCGCGCGCAGCGGGCTCGCGCTCCGCGCGTGCGGGGCAGCGATCCGCACGAACCGTTCGATTCGCGGCGTGGCGTTCGGAAGGCCGAAAAGTCCGGCGTGGACGCCTCGGGCCAGGCCGTGAATGAGCGACGGAGCGTCGCGCGCCTCGACGAGATCGAGCGCGGCGTCGAGCGCTTCGCTCGCGCGGTCGCACTCGCCCGTCGCGAGGTCGAACCACGCCTCCTGGATGAGAAGGCCAAGGCGGCTGCCAAGCGGGAGATCGAACTTGCTCGCCGCCGCAGTCAGCTCGTTGGCGCGATCGAACTCGCC
>DASXHZ010000101.1:0-10323 GCA_036488085.1 Thermoanaerobaculia bacterium | reverse complement strand
TTCCTTCGGCGGCTCGTTCCGATCGTCCCTCGGGCGCTCGATCGAGCCGGCGTCTTTGATCAGCGTGTTCGTCGACGGTGCGAGGTCGGCCGACCCGCCAACGACGAACGGCGCGATGGCGGCCAGATTCTGGATCACCTGCCCCGACAGCGCGCGCGTCGCGATCGGCTTGTCGCTCTTCGCCGCATCGAGGAGCGCGGTCTCGTAGCCGTCCGGAAGGCGGTGCGACCAGTAGATGTCCCACTGCTCCGCGAGCTCCGAGTTGCGCGCCCGCCACTCCTTCATCGCCTTGTCCCACTGCTTGCGCGAACGAGCGAGCTTCTTGGTCTTGCGCGTGTACTCCTCGCGCACCTCGTCGGGAACGTAGAACGTCGGCTCCGCCGGCCAACCGAGCGCTTGCTTGGTCGCCGCAGCCTCCTCGGCGCCGAGCGGCTCGCCGTGCGCACGGGCGGTGCCGTGGAACTTCGGCGAGCCCCAGCCGATGACGGTCTTGGCGATGATCATCGACGGACGCTCGGTCTCGCGGATCGCTTTCTTGAGCGCCTTGCGGATGGCGTCGCGGTCGTGACCGTCGATCTTCTGCACGTGCCAGCCGAGCGCCTCGAAGCGGCGCTTGGCGTCATCGGAATACGAGAGGCGCGTCTCTCCCTCGATCGAGATGTTGTTGTCGTCGTAGAAGTAAATGAGATTGCCGAGGCCGAGGTGGCCGGCGAGCGAGGCGGCTTCCTGGCTGATCCCTTCTTCGAGATCGCCGTCGGAGCAGATGCCGAAGATGTGGTGATTGACGGGGCTGAATGCGCCGTCGGTATTGAACCGCGCGGCCATCATCTTCGCGGCGAGCGCCATTCCGACGCTGTGCGCGAGTCCCTGGCCAAGCGGACCCGTGGTGACCTCGATGCCGCTGGCGTGGCCGTACTCGGGATGCCCCGCGGTGCGCGATCCCCACTGGCGGAAGTGTTTCAGCTCGTCCAGCGTCATGTCGGGGTAGCCGGTGAGGTGGAGCAGCGAGTAGAGCAGCATCGACGCGTGGCCGCACGAGAGGACGAAACGGTCGCGGTTCTTCCAGTGCGTGTCGGTCGGATCGTGGTGCAGAAATTCGGTCCAGAGGACGAACCCGATGTCGGCCAATCCCATCGGCGTGCCGGGGTGTCCGGACTTCGCCTTTTCGACCGCGTCGACGGCGAGAAACCGAATGGTGTTTACGCAGAGCTCTTCGAGCTTGTCCTTCGGTCCGATCTTCGGTTCGTTGCTTTCCTCGGCCACTTTGATGGCCGTGGCGGCGCTCGTCTGATCCATCGTCGGATTATACTCGTCGAGTTTTCCCTGAAATTTTTGTGCAGAACGCCGGAGGGTTGGGATGCCAGTTGACGACAGCGTCACGGTCAAAGGTTCACCCGTGCGGAGCCTGCAGAAGTTCATCGATGCACAGCTTTCGCCCGAGCAGAAAGAGAAGGTATTCGCCGCTCTTCCGCCGGAGTACGCGTCGCGGTTCCGCTCGCCGATCCTCGCCACGGAGACCGTGCCCGTCCATATGCTCAACGTCTTCACGGAAGCTGCCGCCAACGCGCTCGGCGAGCCGGTCGATCTCTTCGCACGCCGCGCCGGACGCGAGGCGGCGGGCGACGCGGTCAAAGGCATCTACCGCTTCTTCGCGATGGTGCTGACTCCGCCCGCACTGCTGTCGAAGGCATCGCAGATGTGGAGCTCGCTCTACAACCGCGGCGACATGCGCGTCGAGGACCAGACATCGACGAGCGCCCGAATCCGCATCCTCAATTTTCCGTCCGAGGTCGCGGGATGCAGCCGCATCACCGGATGGATGGAGCGGATGGCGGAGCTGACGGGCGCGAAAAACGTGAACGTGGAGCAGACGCAGTGCTACGCGAAAGGCGCCCCGCACTGCGAGTGGATGGTGCGCTGGACATGAACGTTTTCCCTCTCCAGTCGGATCACCCGCTGTTCCGCTATTTCACCGATGACGAACGCGATCGCGTCGAACGCCTCGGCGAGCTGCGGCATGTTCCGGAAGGGCACTATCTGATCCGCGCTGGTGACACCGACTCGACGCTCTTCGCCGTCGAAGGCGGCCACCTCGACATCGTCGGCACACGCGACGGTCAGCCGGCGACCGTTGCCACTGTCGGCCCCGGCGACGTCCTCGGCGAAGTCTCCTTCATCGACGACTCTCCGCGTACGGTCTCGGTGACGGCCGGCGAAGCCACGATCGTCCGCGCCTGGAACTCGCGCACCCTCGCGGAAGCCCTCGCCTTCGAGCCCCACCTCCTCGCCAAGTTCTCCGTCGCCATGTGCGAGCTGCTCGTCGAGCGGCTGCGCGACACCGCGCGAAGGGTGTGATCGGCCTCCCTTGTGTGTGGGGCCGGCTCTCAGCCGGCCCTGGTTCTGCGCAAAACCTGGGCCGGCTGAGAGCCGGCTCCGCACATAGTAGAGAAACGGCTCGCGCGATCACGCCGAGGGACAATCGATGCGGTGATCTACGCAGACACGCATCTCTACCGTCATCGCCACCTGCCACACCTCATCAAAGGTGGTCGAACCTACTACGTCACGTTTTGCACGCGTCACCGGTTCTTCCTGACGCCGGAGGCGCGGGATGCGGTGCTCGCGTCGTGCATCCACGATCACAAGACTCTTGGTTGGGTTGACTGCTGTGTGGTGATGCCCGATCACCTGCATTTCATCGTTGCGCCATTCGAGAGTTGCTCGCTCCACCGAATCATCGGCCGCATCAAGAGCGCATCCGCCTATCACGTGAACCGCCTGACGGAGCGCCGTGGTCGGCTGTGGCAACGCGAGGCCTTCGATCACTTGATTCGGCGCGATGAGAGCCTGTACGAGAAGCGCGACTACATCGCGAACAATCCGGTACGCGCAGCCCTGGTTACCGACTGGCGCGACTACAAGTGGTTCTGGCGTTCGTGGGCCCCCACCTAGGAATGCAGTGTTTTGTGTGTGGGGCCGGCTCTCAGCCGGCCTGATCCTGCGTGAACCTGGGCCGGCTGAGAGCCGGCCCCACACACAACACCGACTTATGGTCAGGCCTCGATCAATTGATTCGGAACGATGAGAGCCTGACTGGAAACGCGAGTACATCGCGGGCGCGGGCTCCACGAGGCTCCCACCGAGCGAATGTACGGGGCTGTGTTGTGTGTGTGTGGGGCCGGCTCTCAGCCGGCCCAGGTCCTGCGTGAAACCTGGGCCGGCTAAAAGCCGGCCCCACACACAAAACCGACTTATGGTCAGGCTTCGATCACTTGATTCGGAACGATGAGAGCCTGACTGGAAACGCGAGTACATCGCGCGCGGGCTCCCCACCGAGCGAATGGACGGGGTTGTGTTTTGTGTGTGGGGCCGGCTCTCCGCCGGCCCTGATCCTGCGTGAAACTGGGCCGGCTGAGAGCCGGCCCCGCACACAAAGCCGACTCACCTTTCCGTGAGCCGCCACACTTTGACCGTCTTGTCCTCGCTGCTGGTGGCGAGCCATTTGCCATCGCGGCTGATGGCGAGAGCCCAGACGTCGTCGGCGTGGGCGTGGAGCTCTTGCACGAGGGCGCCGTCGCGGACGCGCCAGATGCGGGCGGTGGTGCCGTGCGAGCCGCTTTCGTGCGTGCCGGCGATCTGCTTCCAGAGCGTGCGGATGTTGCCGTACTCGCGGCCGCCGCTGACGAGGAACTGGCCGTCCGGCGTGTAGGCGACGTTGTAAACGTGATCGGAGCCGCTCATGGTGCGCACCTGCGCGCCGTCGCGGACGCGCCAGATGCGGACGATCGTGTCGTCGCCGCCGCTGGCGAGAAACTGTCCGTCGGGGCTGAAGTCGAGGCCGACCACGGCCTCCTTCGACCCGGTGATCGTTCGCACGAGCTGCCCGCTGTCGGGGCGCCAAACCTTGATCGTCTTGTCGAAGCTGGCGCTCGCGAGCAGTTTGCCGTCCGGGCTGTAGCGGAGCCGCCAGATGTTCATGGTGTGACCGGTGAGCGTGCGTAGCGGCGCGCCGTCAGCCGCACGCCAAAGGCGAATGGTGGTGTCCTCGCCGCCACTCGCGATCTGCGTTCCGTCCGGGCTCCATGCGACCTGCCAGACGGTGGCGAGGTGACCGCGCAGAACGCGCAGAAGCGCGCCGTCGGCGACGCGCCAGATGCGGACGGTGTGGTCGTACCCACCGTCGGCGAGCATCCGGCCGTCGGGACTGAAGATGACGGACGTCACGCCGCCTGGATGCGAGAGCGTACGAATCGCTTTGCCGTCCGCGGTCCGCCACAACTTCACCGTCCCGTCCGGACTGCTGGTGGCGACGATCTGCGAGTCGGGACTGAACGCGACTTCGCGTCCGGTCTGTGTGTGGCCTCGAATCGTGTATTGGAGATTTGCGTGAAGAAGGATCGCCAGGAGCAGGGTCATTGCGAAGAACTACGTCGCGGCGCCTCCTTGGTTTCCCACGGTTTGTAGTTGCGCACGAATTGAATCCGTTTCGTGAGCGACGGATGGCTGTAGCGCCAGAATTCGATGAACGCGTTCGGCGTCGGATCGACTTTCGAGTCCAACGCGAACTTCACGAACGCGGACGCCATCGGATCGTTGAGGTGCGTCAGCTCGAGGCCGAAGACGTCGGCCTGATGCTCCATGTTGCGCGAGATGCCGCTGATCACCGGCGATAGCAGGAAGATCACGGCGGAAATGATGATGAGCAGCCACGGCAGCGCGGCGGGATCGTCGTTCGACTCGACGCCCCATCGCCTCCCCCACCGCGCCAGTCCGCGCTCGTACGCCCCCTGCGCGATGAAGGAGACGAGCAGCGAGATCGCGATCGTCCACGCGAAGCCCTTCCAGATGTGCTTCATGACGTAGTGGCCCATCTCGTGGCCCATGACGGCGAGGATCTCGTCGCGCGTCAGCTTCTTCAGCAGCGTGTCCCACATCACGATCCGATTCGTCGGACCGAGGCCGGTGACGTAGGCGTTCATCTCGGTGGTCTGCTTCGACTTGTCGACTTCGTAGACGCGGCTCCCCTCGATGCCGGCCCGCGACGCCTGATCGAGCAGTGCCTGGCGCAGCGACGCATCCTTCAGCGGCTCGAACTTGTTGAAGAGCGGATCGAAGAGGATCGGCGTGAGGACGATGCCGATGAACGAGACGACGATCGTCCCGATCCAGAGCGCAATCCACCAGCGTTTGATCTTGCGGATCGCGACGAAAGCGAGCGCCACTAGGAAGCCGCCGATGACGACGTTGACGCCCCATCCCTTCCCGAAATCGCCCATCCACGACGCGAAGCTCTGGTGCGTGAGGTCGAATTCGTGCGGTACGTAGAAGCCGCCGTAGTAGTCGAGCGGAAATTCGATGATGGTCGTGGCGATCGCGAAGAGGACGTAGTAGACGAACGCCGTGATGAAGCGCTTCTTCCCGATGCGCTGCGCCCACTCGCGCAATCTTCGCGACAGCCCGATCGCCAGAATGAGGCCGAGCATCGCGAACCCGAACGCGGTGTCGACGAAGTAGAGCGTGTCGAGGATGTGCGAGTGCCGCCGCATCTCCGGCGTCACCACGACCTCGAAGCGATGATCGGTCACCCGCGCAGTTTAAGCGCGGAGGGCTTCGACCGGCTGGAGGCGCGACGCGGAGATGGACGGGTAGAGACCGGCGAGGAGGCCGATCGAGATGGCGAAGCCGCTCGCCAGAGTGATGCCGAACATCGAGAGCGGGAGGCCGGCGGGGAAGACTTTCGCGATCAGTCTGACCACGATGATCCCGCCCCCGACGCCGACAGCGGCGCCGACGACCGACAGGGTGATCGACTCGATCAGGAACTGGATGAAGATCTCGGCGCCGGTGGCGCCCATCGACTTGCGCAACCCGATCTCGAAGAGGCGCTCGGAGATGGAGATCTTGAGGACGGAGAAGATCCCGACGCCGCCGATGAGGAGCGAGATGCCGGCCACGGAGAAGAAGATGATGCGCCAGTTGCGCAGGATCGTAGTTACGTCGCCGCGCTCCTTCTCCATCTCTTTCCCGACGTTCTCGATGTGCACGTCGTTGATTCCGTTGTGCGCCCGCACGATGGTCCTTGCCGCCTCGTCCTCGGCGTCGATCGACTTCTCAGGCTGGGTCGCTTTCGCGAGCACGTACGAGATGGCATTCGTCCGGCCGAACATGTCGCCGTAGATCGTGAATGGGATGTAGACGCCGCCGGTCTCCTTCCGCATGTCGTCGTCGTTGACGAACTCCATGCTGAACTTCGTGCCGACGCCGATGACGGTGAGCCGCCGGCCGCCAAGGTTGATCTGCTGGCCGATGGCCTCGTCGCCGCCGAAGATCTGCTCCTTCAGCTTGTAGCCGAGGACGCAGACCGGCGCGATGCCGGCGTTGTCGCGCTGCGAGATCCAGCGGCCCGACGAGGTCTTGCGGTTCTTGATCGACGCGAACTCGCTCGTGACGCCGTAGACGTTGATGCGGCGCGTGACGTGGCCGGCGGTGACGACGGCGCGTGTCTCGCCGACCGGCGAGAGGGTCGTGATGTTTTCCGCGCTCTCGAACCAGTGGAGGTCCTCGACGCGGAGGCCGCGCGAGAGGTACTGCTTCGCGCGCTCGACTTTGTCGGACGGCGTGCGCGGCGTCATGACGATGACGCCGTCCATGCCGAGGTCCTCGACGCCCTTCCAGACCGCGGCTTCGACGCCGTCGAGCACCGACAGCACGACGACGATCGCGAGCGTCCCGAGGATGACGCCGATGAGCGTGAAGAGCGAGCGCAGGGGGTGCGCCTTCACTTCTTCGTAGCTGGTCCGGACCGATTCGCCGATTTGCATCGCTATTCTCTATTCCGTGGTCTATTCGGTTCGCAGGGCTTCGATCGCGTTCAGCCGCGATGCGCGAATGGCGGGGTACATGCCGAAGACGAGTCCCGTTCCGGCCGCGAAGATGAGCGCCTTCACTGCCGTGTCGGGCGACATCTGCGGCGTGGCGCGGAGAAGGAGTCCCATGCCGGCGCAGAACGCCTGGCCGACGAAGAGGCCGAGGAATCCGCCGAAGACGGAGACGAGGATCGACTCGGTGAGGAACTGCGCGAAGATCTGCGCCGGCGTCGCGCCGATCGCTTTGCGGGTGCCGACTTCGCGGACGCGCTCGTTGAACGACGCGAGCTGGATGTTCATCACGACGATGCCGCCGACGATCAGCGAGATGAGCCCGCAGATCATGAAGGTCATGTCGTACATCTTGTTGTTCTGTTCGTTCCGGCGGAGGTTCGCCACGCGCGAGAAGACCTCGAAGTCTTCCACCCCATGCTCGCGCTGGAGGATGTGCTTCGTCTCCTCGACCGCCTGGTCGGCGCGCTTGATGTCGCGCATCCGGACGTGCATGAAGCTGATCTTCCCCTGCTCCAGCGACTCGCCCTTGCGCGTGACCAACGTCGTGATCGGGATGTAGATCTGGCGGTTCATCCAGCGGAGGTTGTTATGTTTCTTGTCGAAGCTGAAGTACTTCTCCTCCATCACGCCGACGACCTCGTAGCCGGTGCCGTTCATGGTGATGGTCTTTCCGAGCGGATTCTCGGAGCCGAAGAATTCGGCGGCACGGTCGGAGCCGAGGACGACGACGCGGGCCGCGGAGGAGACGTCGTTGTCGCTGATGAAGCGCCCGCTCGCGGTGTGGAAGTCGTTCATCGGCGAATACGCGGGCGAGACGCCCATGATGCTTCGCTCGTGCTCGGCGGAGCGATAGCGGATGAGCGCCGACTCGTTGGCGACGGGCGAGACGAGATCGATCTCTTTCGCATCGCGGCGGAGGGCGACGACGTCGTGAAACGTCAGTCCCTTCGAGGCGAGCGCCTTGGCGTTCTGCGTCACCTTCCCGGTCGGCTTGTCGTCCACGTAGATCTTCTGGATGCCGCCGCTGATGCGGTAGTACTCCATCGCCTGCCCCTTGCCGGTGACCGAGAGCGAGAACGTCGCGACGATCGATCCGGCGCCGAGGATGACGCCGAGGAGCTGCAGCATCGTGCGGCCGAAGTGGTCCTTGATGTCGCGGATGCCGTCGATGATGGACTCGAAGAGGACCATGGCCGTTAGTCGATCGTGTCGCCGTCGACGATCACGCCGTCGACGATCTTGATGCGCCGGTGCGTCCGTTCGGCAATGGCGGGATCGTGGGTGACGAGCACGATGGTCTGGCCGGCGTCGGAGAACTCTTCGAAGATGTTGATGATCTCGGAGCCGGTTTTCTGGTCGAGGTTGCCGGTCGGCTCGTCGGCGAGGACGAGTGACGGGTTGCTCACCAGCGCGCGCGCGATGGCGACGCGCTGGCGCTGTCCGCCGGAGAGCTCATTCGGACGGTGCTTGGCGCGTTTGTCGAGACCGACGCGCTTGAGCGCTTCGAGCGCGCGCTCGCGCCGCTCGGAGGTCGAGATACCGGCGTAGAGGAGCGGCAGCTCCACGTTCTTCCAGATCGTGGCGCGCGGCAGCAGGTTGAAAGTCTGAAACACGAAGCCGAGCTTCTGGTTACGGATGCGCGCCAGGGCGCGGGGGGAGAGCGTCGCGACGTCCTCGCCGTCGAGCCAGTACTGGCCCTCGCTCGGCGAGTCGAGGCAGCCGAGGATGTGCATCAGCGTCGACTTGCCCGAGCCGGACGGTCCGATGATCGAGACAAACTCGCCCGCCGCGATGCTGCAGTCGACGCCGCGTAGCGCCTGCACCGCGTTCTCGCCCGAGTCGTACGTCTTCGTGATGCCCTCGAGCGTGATCAGATCGCGCGCGGGAGCCGGCTCTTCGTATTTGAGGATGGCGCTCATCGTTCTCTCCGGACGTTCCCTTGCGACCTAGTCGTCGTTGTCGTCTTTCTTCTTGTCCTGCGGGAGCGTCGGGTCTTCGAGGGCCAGCTCGTCGCCCGCCTTCACGCCTTTGAGGATCTCGACGTGGGCGTTGTCGGCGAGGCCGGTGACGACGGGGCGCTTCTCGAAGAAGGTCTTCCACGCTTCCTTGTCGTCCTTCTTCTTGTTCTTCGCCGCCGCCTCGAGCACCTTCGGGTCGACCTTCTTTTTCACGAAGACGATCTCGCCGTCGTCGCGCTGGAAGACCGACTCCACCGGAACCGCGAGCACCTTCTCTTTGCGCTCGCCCTTCACTTCGATGTTCGCCGTCATGCCGCTGCGGAGCTCGCGTCCCTGCGCATCGAGCCGGACTTCGACGTCGAACACACGGACCTTGTCGTCGATGCGGACCGCCGGAGCGATGCGATCGATGCGTCCCTGGAATGCGATCTTCGGATAGGCGTCGAGCGTGACCTTCACCGGCATTCCGACGCGGATCTTGCCGATGTCGACTTCGTTGACGCCCGCCTTGACGATCATCTTGGAGACGTCGGCGACGGTGAAGAGGATCGTGCCGGCGTTGAACGACGAGACGCCGCTGGTGATCGACTCGCCGATCTCGACGCCCTTGGTCAGCACCACGCCGTCCATCGGGGCGACGACGTTCGAGCCCTCGAACTTCTCGGGAGACTGCCCGATGGGGATGCCGCTCTTTTCGACGAGGCTGTATTTCTCCTGCGCTTTTTCGAGGTCCTGTTTCGCCGCGAGGTACGCCGTCTCGCTGTCGCGATTCTGCTTGCTCGCGAGGAGGCCGACGTTGAAGAGGGAGTGGTCCTGGTCGTAGTTCTTCTTCGCCTGGTCGTATGCGATCTGAGCGGAGCTCAACGCGTTCTTCGTGTCGGCGAGCGACTGTGCCTGGTCCAGGTCGGGCTCGACGCGCGCGAGGACGTCGCCCCGGTGCACCGTGTCGCCGTCGCGGTGGAAGATCTGCGTCACTTTGCCGCTCACCGCGGACTTGACGTCGACCTTGACCTCGGGCTGGACGTTGCCGACTTCGGTCACCTTGACCTGGACGTCGGCGACTTCCGCCTTCCCGGTTTTCACCGGCGACTGCGGCGCATCTTTCTTCCCGCCGGCCGCTTTCATCGCCACGAACGCGGCGATGACCGCGATCGCGAACACGATCGAGAAGATGACGACTTTCTTTTTGCGCTTCGCACTCATCATTCAATCCCCCAGGCTGATGAGTGCTTATTCGTCCGTTTCCCGTGAGGGTTGCAGGAACTTGTTACAAAAAGGGTTACGGGGTTTGGAGGTTACGGGGTTTCGAGGTTACGGGGTTTCGGGGTTTCGGGGTTTCGGGGTTTCGGGGTTTCGGGGTTTCGGGGTTTCGGGGTTTCGAGGTTACGGGGTTTCGAGGTTACGGGGTTTCGAGGTTACGGGGTTTCGAGGTTACGAGGTTACGGGGTTTCGAGGTTACGGGGTTTCGAGGTTACGAGGTTTCG
>DASXHZ010000104.1:0-12489 GCA_036488085.1 Thermoanaerobaculia bacterium | reverse complement strand
TGCCACGGGCATCTGCCGGATGCCACGGGCATCTGCCGGATGCCACGGGCATTTGCCGGATGCCACGGGCATCTACCGGATGCCACGGGCATTTGCCGGATGCCACGGGCATTTGCCGGATGCCGCGGACAATTGCCGACTCACACGGGCATTCGCCGGATGCCCGAAGCCGCCGGCGAGGCCGCCGGCGCCCCACTGAGCATCGCGCAATGCCATCGGAACATGGTTCTTCTCGTCGAGTAAGCTCGTCTAACTGATATGCAATTCCTTGGAATCATCGTCGTCGCGGTCGTCGGAGGGGCCGCATACGGCATCCTGCACGATCAGGTGACGGTGCGCGTCTGTCTCGAGTACTTCACGATCGGTCACCCGCCGATTTTCCCGACGCACTCGCCGACTCTGCTCGCCATCGGTTGGGGAATCGTCGCGACCTGGTGGGTCGCCCTCCCTCTCGGATTCACGCTCGCTGTTGTCGCCCGGATCGGCCCGCGCCCCAAATGGACCGTGCGCCAGGTCGCGCGACCGCTCACCGTGCTATTTGCCGCCATGGCAGGATGTGCCTTGGTCGCCGGGCTCGCAGGTTACGTTCTCACGAAAACGAAGATCGTAGCCATCGATCCATGGGTCGTTGCGACCATCCCGGAGCCGAGCCGGATCGTATTCATGGCCGACTGGTGGGCTCACTCGGCAAGCTACCTGTCGGGAATCGTCGGCGCGGCGTTTCTCTGCGCGTACGTTTGGCGAGCTCGCGCACGGTCAGCGCCCTGAGGGGGGCCTAGAGACTCCGTCACCTCGCGTAGAATGCAATCATGCAAGGCGTGAAAATCACTTTCACACACGTCGTTCAGGAATCGCAAGATCTAGGTACTGGCGACGACCATATGATCTCTGACGTTTTTTTCGATCTCGAGTACGGGGGCCGGACACATCGAGGTCTTCACGTTGACGTCAAACAGGTGGTCGGCGGTGACGTCGAAAGAGATCCTCTGGAAGTCGGTCATGTGATCGGTTACTCCGGCCCGGGCAACTACATTTTGTTCCGCGGAGAGGTGGAGCGGTACTTTCGAAACGCCTTTGGTAGCAGAGGCTCCGCCATTCAGGTTTCCGGTAGTTCCAACGTCAAATTCCGTAACAACACGGCGAAGCAGCATCATGTCGTCCAATTCGATGTCACGCCCGAAGGGGGCTGGTAGTCGAGTTACTTCGAGTTACTTCTAAAACAACCTCTACTCAACGGAACTCCTTGATTTATCAGTCGGCCGGCGCGACGAAGCCTCAGATGTAGACAGCCAGCAAGCCTTGAGACCCCTCGTCAGCGCTCCGCTTCGCGCCGGCGAGGCCGCCGGCGCCCCACTGAGAGACCAGTCACCAGGGACCAGTCACTTCCTACCCCTTCTCGAAAACGCCCATGCGCCGGAACTTCTTGTAGCGCTCTTCCAGGAGCTGGGGCGGTTTGAGCTTTTGCAGCTCCTTGAGAGCGCGGTCGAGGTACGGGGCGAGGAGGTCGGCGGCGGTCTGGGGGTCAGCGTGGGCGCCGCCGGGAGGTTCGGGGACGATCTCGTCGATGATGCCGAGCCTCTTGAGGTCGCCAGCGGTGATCTTCATCGCGGTGGCGGCGTCGGGCGCGGCCGAGGCGTTCTTCCAGAGGATGGCGGCACAGCCTTCGGGCGAGATGACGGAGTAGACGGCGTGTTCCAGCATCAGCACGCGGTCGCCGACCCCGAGGGCGAGCGCGCCGCCGCTACCGCCTTCGCCGATGACGCTGACGATCACCGGGACCTGCAGCGACGCCATGTCGCGCAGGTTGACCGCGATCGCCTCCGCCTGCCCCCGCTCCTCGGCGCCGACGCCGGGGTACGCCCCCTGCGTGTCGATGAACGTGAAGATCGGGAGCTTGAACTTCTCGGCGAGCTTCATCACCCGGAGCGCCTTCCGGAAGCCCTCTGGCTTCGGCTGGCCGAAGTTGCGGATCACCTTCTCCTTCGTGTTCCGCCCCTTCTGGTGGCCTATCACGGCGCACGGGATGCCGTGGAACCGCGCGAAGCCGGCGACGATCGCGGCGTCGTCGGCGAACTTGCGGTCGCCATGGATCTCGGTGAAGTCTTCGTAGAGGGCGGCAATGAAGTCGAGGGTGTAGGGGCGCTGCGGATGGCGGGCGACGAGCGTCTTCTGCCACGGCGTCAGGTTCGAATAGATTTCCAGCGAGACTTTGGTAAGCTTCTCGCGGAGCTCGTCAATCGCAGCCTGGCGTCCGGGCTCCGCTTCCAAAGCCGAAAGCTCTTCGATCTCCCGCCGGAGCTGGAGGATCGGCTCTTCGAACTGAGTGGCATCGCCGTTCATGGGCGCGGACCGTAACAAATGACAGACACGCTGGCAACTGAAGGGCCAACCGAGCAGTGGCATTCGAACGAGCGGATGCGGCACATTCCGCGCGTCCACTGGATGGCCGAGAAGCTCGATGGCGACCTCCGTACGCGTATCGAACGCGCCTGCGCTGCGATCGAAAGCGTCACGCCCGACGATCCCCGGCGCCTCGCCGCTGAGGAGATCGTCCGCTCGCTCTGCAAGGCGATCGAACTTCTCGCCGACGTCGCGAAACATACCCGCGGCCAGCTCCACCCGCCCAACGAGCTCTCCCGCCACATCGGCTGGTCGATTCAGCACGCCGTCGCCTCCCTCCGGAGTGCCGACGACGACGCCATCGGCCGCCGGTTCCCGTTTCACACCGGCGAGCGGTCGAAGGGCGAGCCGCTGTACGGCGCGTTCCTGTCGGTGGTCGACGCCACGCGACGCCTCGTCGACGCCGCGCGTTTCATCGACCCGAACATCGACGCCGCCCTTCTCGAGGGTCTGGTCCGTCTCGAGACACCGATGCGCACGGAACCGATGGCGTAGGAAGACGGCGCAGACACGATGTCTGCGCTCCACTAGCGCGATCCCAGGGAGCGCAGACATTCTTGTCTGCGCCGGGCGCTCTAGAGAATATTGATCGGATCGACGTCGATGGCGACGTCGACCTTCCCCCACGACTTTCCGAGCATCACCGCTTCGACGGCGCGGCGGAGCGCGACGCGTTGCGGCGATCGGAGGAGGATCTGGAAACGCCAGACGCCTTTGATCCGGGCGAGCGGCGCGGCGGCGGGGCCCTGGATCCGCGTGCCGGCGAGGGGCGCGAGCGCTTCGTCGAGGAGGCGGCCGGCTTTCATCGCCGCGCGTTCCACGTCCGCGAGCACCTCCCCTCGGAAAAGGATCGCGATCATCGAGGTCATGGGCGGGTAGTGAAATGTCTTGCGGAACTGGATCTCGGACTCGAAGAAGGCCTCGTAGTCGTGCCGCGTGGCGTGCTGAATCGCGTAGTGCGTCGGGAATGCGGTCTGGATCAGCACGCGGCCGCGAAGCTCGCCGCGTCCCGCCCGCCCCGCGACCTGCGTCAGGAGGTAAAACGTCTTCTCCGCCGAGCGGAAGTCGGGGTACCCGAGGATCGAGTCGGCGTTGAGGACGGCCGTGAGCGTGACGTTGGGGAAGTGGTGCCCCTTGCTGAGCATCTGCGTCCCGATCAGCGCCCGTGTTTCCCCGCGGCGAAACCGATCGAGGATCGCCACGAGCGAGCCCTTCTTCCGCGTCGAGTCGCGGTCGAGCACCTCGACCGCGATGTCGGGAAAGTCACGCCGGAAGCGTTCTTCGACTTTCTCCGTGCCGAAGCCGATCGGCTGCAGCACCTCGCCGCTGCAGAGCGGACACTTCGCCGGAATCGGGATGCGGAGACCGCAGTAGTGACAGATGAGGAGTCCGGCGCGGCGGTGCACCGTGAGGGTCACGCTGCAGTCGCGGCAGCGGAACTCGTGGCCGCACTCGCGGCATAGGAGGTACGGCGCATAGCCGCGGCGGTTCATGAGGATGATCGCTTGCTCGCCGGCGTCGAACGTCCGGCGGAGTATCTCGCGGAGTGATCCGCTGAAAATGACGAATCCCTTGTCGCCTTTCTCCGCATGCTCGTGTCGCAGGTCGAGCACCTCGACCTCCGGGAGCGGCCGCGACTCGACGCGTTTTGTCATGCGCAGCAGCGTGTACTTGCCGCGCGCGGCGTTCTCGCGCGACTCGAGCGACGGCGTTGCCGACCCGAGCACGACCGGGATGTTGCGCAGTTGCGCACGAACCACCGCGAGGTCGCGCGCGTTGTAGCGGGGCGTCTCCTCCTGCTTGTACGCGCTGTCGCCCTCTTCGTCGACCACGATCACGCCGAGCGACGGAAACGGCGTGAAGAGCGCCGAACGCGGCCCGATGGCGACGTCGACCTCTCCGCGGCGTGCCCGCCACCACTGGTCGTACCGCTCGCTCGCGGAGAGGTTGCTGTGCAGGATCGCGATCCGGTCGCCGAACCGCTCTTTCAGACGCGCCGCGAACACCGGCGTCAGCGAAATCTCCGGAACGAGGAGCAGAGCCTGCTCACCGCGCCGGACGACCTCGCGCATCACCTCGATGTAGACCTCGGTTTTGCCGCTGCCCGTGACCCCTTCGATGAGGAACGGTGCGAACGTGCCGAGGGAGCGTTTGATGGCGTCGATGGCCTCGTGCTGCTCGGTCGAGTAGCGGAGCTCGGCGACCGACGCGGCATCGAGGCCGGCAAGGAAGGCGTCGAGCGTGTGGCGGCGCGGACGGCGCTCAATCCGCACGACGTTCTTCTTCGTGAGGGCGCTCAGGACCGCCGTGGAGATGCCCGCATGTTCGAGCGCCGAGACCGACATCTCGCCGCCCCTCGCCTGCAGCAGCTCGACGGCGCGCGACTGCCTTTGGGAGAGGCGGACGCCCTCGTCCGCCTGCGCGGCGTCAGCCGCGCTGTCGCGCGGCCGGGCGGACGCGGGCGTCCGCCCCTCCCAAGGCGCGTCATCCAACATGACGAATCGATCGTAGCGGACGCCCTTCGCGTCCAGCAGCCGGTCGACGACGGCAATCGTGCCGGCGTCGCGCAAACGTGCAATCGCCGAACGTGTCGTGATCTCCAGCGCCGCGTCGAAAGGCAACGCGCGAAGGCGCAACGCCTCGATGAGCGGCCGGTCGGCGCCGGTGGCCGGACCTTCCGGATCGCTGAGCCGGATCTCGCGCTTCCCGCGTGCCGACATGTTCGCCGGCAGCGCGACCTTCAGCATCTCACCGAGCGGCGCGATGTAGTACTCCGAGCCCCAGCGACAGAGGTCGATGATCTCGCGCGTCAACGCCGGCTCCTCGTCGTCGAGCACCGAGCGGATCGGCTTCACTTTCTCGACCGTCGTGTCGTCCAGCAGGCCCACGACGAATCCGGTCGTCAACTTCGCGCCGAACGGCACCTCGACGCGTGAGCCGAGCCGGACCGCGTCGCGCAGCCCATCCGGAATCGCGTACGTAAACGTACCGTGTACCGCGACGGGGAGCGCGATCTCGGCGAACGCCGCAATACCGAGCGGCACTACCGCCGGCTCCGTAACGCCGCGCCGGCGATGAAGAGCGCGATGGCGGCGTAGGCCAGCTTCTCCATGTTCGAGAGGCCGCGCTCGTGGCGTTCGGTGACCTTCATCGCGCGCGCGGTGATGGCGCCGTTCGAGCGCGCCGTGATCGCAGCCTCGGCGACGATGCATCCTCCGCCGTTCATCCCACGCAGAAGAATCGAGGCGTGCTGCACGGCGACGCCCGGGAAGTCAGCATCGAGATCGTGCGAGTGCTGTTCGAACGGATGGATGAGGTGCAGCTTCTGCCCGAGGACGTTACCGTCCGCGCCGAGGATGATGGTGGTGTATTGCAGCGCATCGCCGGCGGTCTCGACGACGTAGAGCCGATTCGTCGCGCCGATTGCATGGTCGAAGGTGAAGCCCCCGAGCTTCGCCGCGTCACCCCCGGTGATTCCGTCCGCCGAAGACATCGCGTCGAACGTCGCTGACGACCCGTCGCTGACGATCCGACCGTTGACGATCCGGCCGTTGACGATCCGGCCGTTGGCGATCCGACCGTTGGCGATCCGGCCGGTCGCGACGATCGGCTGGTCGGACGTGATCCGGATCGCGCCGATGGCCGGCGTTTCGCCGAATGGATCGACCGCGCGCGTGGCATTGGGCGGGATCACGATCTCGAGCGGCGGCTGCCGCGCCGTTCCCGCGGTCGGAACGAATCGAATCGTCGCGTGCGCGTCAGCCGCACCGCTGTTGCGGAGCGTGACGGTGGTGCGGACGTCGTGCAGCGGATCGTGGATCCGTCCTGCCACCGGGAGGAAGAGGTCGCGCGCGGCGACGGCGAGAAGGATCGGAAGTAACGGCATAATGGACGCCGGTCCAACTTAACAACAACATGGCGGCGGCGCTAGCGTATGCACTCGTGGCGGGGGCGGCGGGAATCGCTCTGCGCCGGTATTCGCGCGCCAGCGTTCCGGCGATCGCGCTGCTGGTCTTCCTCCCGCTTCTCCTGACGGGTCAGGCACTTCTGACCGGCGGCGTTTACGGCGCGATCGACCTCGCGTACACCAGCCAGCCGCTCGCGTCGGGCGCCGAGCACGCCGGCGTGACGCACGTCGTGAATCCGGTCAACTCCGATATCTACACGGAGTTCATTCCGTGGCACGCGTCTGTGCGCGATGCGATTCGCCATCACCAGTGGCCGCTGTGGGACCGTTTCGCGCTGTGCGGCACGGTGCTCGCGGCGGCGGTTCAGTCGGCGCCGTATCACCCGCTGCACCTGGTCGCGCTCGCGTTGCCGTTGCCGGCGGCGCTCACGTTCATCGCGGCGATGACGTTCTTCATCGCCGCGGTGTCGATGTTCCTCTTCGTGCAACCGATGGTCTCCTCGGAGATCCCCGCGCTGTTCGCGGCGGCGGTTTGGATGCTCGCGCCGCACGTCGGCGGATTCGCGTTGACGGCGTACGCGCTGGCCCTCTCGACGATGCCGCTCGTGTTGCTCGCGGCGCGTTCGCTCGCAAAGGTGCCGTCGATCCGCAATGCTCTCGGGCTCGCGCTCCTGCTCGCGGTGACGATCCTGGCCGGACATCCGGAGACGACGCTGCACATCGTGACGGTCGCAGCCGCATATTTTCTCTTCGAGCACGGCTTGCGCTGGACCGGCGCGATTCCGCTCGGACTTCTCGCCGGAATGCTTGCGCTCTGCATCGCCGCGATCTCGCTCCTCCCGTTCGTCGCGGCAGTACGGGAAACGGCGGAGTTCCGCGAGCGTCAGACGTTCGCGTCCGTCTCGTGGAAGCCGGTGCGGTCGCTGCGCTCCGCACGCGACGCGCTGCTTCCGACTTCCCTCGCCCGCTATCGCTCCGACGTGGAAGAGGTGCCCGGCGCTGCGTACGCCGGCAGCGTCGCCCTGGCGCTGGCGGCCGCCGGCGCGATCCGGCGGCGCCACTGGTTCTTCATCGCTCTCTTCGCATTCGGACTGCTGGCCGGTGTCCGCGCCGCACTCTTCACCGACGCGCTGCGGATGCTGCCGTTCTATTCAATCGCGGCAAACGAGCACTTGGTCTGGTGTTGTGCACTGGCCGTCGCCGTGCTCGCCGCTTACGGGATGGAGAAGCCGAGTACGACCGTCTTCGTCGGAGCCGCCGCAATCATCGTGATCGCGGCATGGCCGCAACTCGACGTTCGCGCGCTACTGCCTTTGGTGCTCTGTGGGGCGGCGGCCGCCTGGCCGCCGCGCGGCGCCAGGGCCGCCGCCGCCCCGCTGAGTACGGCGATCGCGATTCTCGCGCTCTTCATCGTTCAGCGCGCCGGCGAGACGGCGCCGTTCCGTGCGTCGGTTCCGCACGCCGCGTTCTATCCCCCCTTCCGCGGTGTCGAGCTACTCCACTCCGGCCAGCCATTCCGCATCGTCGCGCAGCGGTCGCTCCTTCCGCCGAACATCGCGACACACTATGGGCTCGAGGACGCACGCGGCTACGCGGCGATGACGCTCGATCGCTACGCAATCACCCAACCGATCTGGTCGATCCCGCAACCGACGTGGTCGAACCGCGTGGAATCGCTCGATCCACCGTTCCTCTCGCTCATGAATGTCCGCTTCGCGCTGGCGAAGCACGGCTGGACGCTGCCGCCCGCCTGGCGTCTCCTCGGCGCGTTCGACTCCTACGACGTCGTCGAGAACACGCGCGTGCTGCCGCGGGCATTCGTCCCTGCGACGATGCACGCCGGCGCCACGCTCGCCGAGGCGTTCCATGGCGTCGAGATGTGCAGCGATTTCGCCGCGAATGGCTGGGTCGAAGGCGGCGAGCGCGCCACAGTCGCGAACGGCCCGGGCGTGATCGCGATTCGCGAGCTCGGCTCGAAGCTCGACATGCACGCGTCGATGGCCAACGACGGCTGGATCGTGATCTCCGAATCGGCGTGGAACGGCTGGCACGCCACGATCGACGGAAAGCCCGCCCCCGTACGGGTCGCCGACGCCACATTCCTCGGCGTCCATGTACCGAAAGGCGAGCACCACGTGCGGCTCGTCTATCGGCCGCTCTCGTTCGTGATCGGCGGCGGAATCAGCGCAGCTACGCTGCTCGCGCTGGCGGTGTTCGCCGTGACGCGGCTTAGAAGCTGATCCCCAGTTCGGCCATCACCATCTTCATGTCCTGCCAAACCTCCTTCTTCGCGGAAGGGGTACGGAGGAGATAAGCGGGGTGATAGGTCGGCATCACCTTGATGCCGTCGTACTCGTTCCACTGGCCGCGCGCCGCGGAGATTGCGTACGAGCGGCCGGTGAGGCTCTGGAGCGCGAACTTGCCGAGCGTGACGATGACCTTCGGCTGTATCAGCTCGATCTGGCGCTTGATGAAAGGGCGGCAGGCATCGAGCTCGTCGGGCTCCGGATTGCGGTTCTCGGGCGGCCGGCACTTGATGACGTTCGCGATGTAGACGTCGTCGCGCGTCAGCTTCATCGCCTTGATGATGTCGGTCAGGAGCTGCCCCGCCCGTCCGACGAACGGCTCCCCTTTCAGGTCCTCATCCCGCCCCGGCGCCTCGCCGATGAACATCAGGTCAGCGCGCGGATTCCCGACGCCGTAGACGACCTGCGTGCGCGTTTTCGCCAGACGGCATTGGGTGCAGGCGAGGGCGATGATGCGGAGGCGGGTCCAGTCGTCGGTTTCGGGGTTTCGAGGTTGCGAGGTTTCGGCGGAGACTTCGTAACCTCGTAACCCCGTAACCTCCTCCAGATCCAGGTGCGTAAACCCCATATCCCGCAAGAACGCCAGCTCGTCGTGAACGCTCGTCACAGCCGCTTCACCACCTCGTCGAGGATTCGGTTTGCGACGACGATCTTCGCGGCTCGGGCGATCTTGAGCGTTGCGCCGTCGCGGGCGATGACGAGCACCTCGTTCTGATCGGAGTCGAAGCCGATGCTCGGGTCGGAGACGTCGTTGGCGACGATGAGATCGGCGCTCTTCGACTTCAGCTTCTTCTTCGCGTTCTCGACGACGTCGTTCGTCTCCGCGGCGAAGGCGACGATGAACGGGCGCGGCTTGGCCATTGCCAGCTCTTCGAGAATGTCGGGCGTCTTGCGGAGCGCGAGGGTCAGCTCATCGCGGCCGCGCTCTTTCTTGATCTTGCGGCCGGCGACGTGTTGCGGCGCGAAGTCGGCGACCGCCGCCGCCTTGATGATGATCTGCTGCGGCAGCGCGCCGAGAACGGTGAAATGCATTTCAGCCGCGCTCGTGACGCGCGAAAGCGCGACGCCGCTCGGAACCGGAATCGACACCGGACCGGAAACGAGCGTGACGTTCGCACCGCGTCTCCGCGCCGCTTCGGCGATGGCGTAGCCCATCTTCCCCGACGACCGGTTCGAGATGTAGCGCACCGGATCGATTGCCTCGCGCGTCGGGCCGGCGGTGACGAGCACCGACTTCCCCTCTAGGTCTTTCGTCACGAAATGCGCACGGACGCGCTCGACGAGGACCGGGACATCGGGCATCCGTCCCGCCCCTTCGTCGCCGCAGGCCAGCAGCCCCCAGTCGGGCTCGATCACGTCGACGCCGCGGCGCCGCAGCGTGGCGAGGTTCTGCGTCACCGTCGGATGCGCGAGCATGAACGAGTTCATCGCAGGCGCGATGACGACGTCGCCGCGGTGCGCGAGCGCATAGGTCGTCAGCGCGTCGTCCGCGATTCCGACCGCCAGCTTGGCGATGACGTTGGCTGTCGCCGGCGCGACGAGAAGAACGTCCGCCCAGCGCGCGAGCTCGATGTGGTCGACGCCGCCGTGCGAGCTGTCGCCCCACTGATCGGCGATGACTTGATTGTTCGATACCGCGGCGAGCGACAGCGGCGAAACGAAACGCGCCGCGTTCGGCGTGAGGATCACGCGAACCGCGGCGCCGGCATCCTGCAGGCGGCGGACGAGATCGGGCGCCTTGTACGCCGCGATCCCGCCCGAGACGCCCAGGACGATCTTCATGTCAGTTGCCGGTGGCCGGTGGTTTTTTTCTGGCTACGGGCCACTGGCGACCGGCTACTCGGTCAGACCCGCAACCGGCTCTTCGGCTGGCGGCTCGAGGAGCCACTTGAGCGAATTGGCGGCCACCTCATCCATCGCCACCCGTGTCGGCTTGGTGTGGCGCGACTTCAGTTTCGGGTGCGATCCCTGAATGAGCTGTTCCGCTCTCTTTGAAACGAGCAGGACATACCGGAACCGGCTATCCACGCCCTCGGGCAATCCTTCCATTGCGATGCTCCTCCTTGAAGCGCTCGGCCATCGTGTTGATCGCGTCGAGCGCCGTTTTCGTCTGCAGTTTCTTCGCGGTGATCGCCGCCGCGAGGCATGCGGTCGCCTCGGGGAGGTCATCGTTGATGATGATGTACTCGTAGAACTCTTTCCCGGCGTCGATCTCGGCGATCGCCTTTCGCAGCCGCGTCTCGATCTCGTCCTCGGTGTTGAGGCCGCGATCGCGCAGCCGCTGCTCGAGCGCATCGAGCGACGGCGGAAAGATGAAGACATTCAAAGAACGCTCTTTGAGATGAGGGCGCTCGGCGATCTGCTTCGCACCCTGATAGTCGATGTCGAGGATGACGTCCTGACCGCTGTCGAGACGCGCCACGACCTCGGCTACCGAGGTCCCGTACTGGTGGTCGTGAACGTGAGCCCATTCGAGAAATTCCCCTCGGGAAACCATGGCGTCGAAGGTCGACGGGCTCACGAAGTGGTAGCTCACACCGTTCACTTCCCCCTCGCGCGGCTTGCGAGTGGTGTGAGAGACGGAGAAGTAGAGGCGAATCCCGATCGGCTCGAGCTGGCGCCGGACGGCATTGATCAGCGTCGTCTTGCCGGCGCCCGACGGCCCCGACACGATGAACAAGGTGCCGTCGGAGTGGAAGTTACTCGACATTCTGGACCTGCTCGCGGATACGCTCGACCTCGGTTTTCAATTCTACGACGAGCGTTCGGATCGTCGCGGAGCGCGACTTCGATCCCATGGTGTTGATCTCCCGCAGCATCTCCTGCGAGAGGAAATCGAGCTTCTTGCCGGCCGGCTCTTTCCCCTTGATGGCGCCCTCGGTCTGCTCGACGTGATGCGTGAGCCGCGTCAGCTCTTCCGCGATGTCGCCGCGCTCGGCCTGCATGACGACTTCCTGCGCGATTCGTTCTTCGGATACCTGCACGCCCGCCTGCGCGGCGATCTCGCCGACCCGTTGCTGGAACGAGGCGAGCAGCTCGGCGCGGATCTCGTCACGATGCTCCGCGAGCTTCGCCTGCAGCTCGCGGATCGACCGCATCCGCGAGGTGATGTCGTTCTGCAGCGACTCCCCTTCCTTCTTGCGCATGGCGGTCATCTGGCTGAAGGCGTCGCGGACGATGGCCGCCAGCGCCTCCCGCTCTTCTTCGCGGATCTCCGACTCGATCGGCTCGACCTGCAGCAGATCGGGAACGCGCATCAGATCGCTCCCCGCGAACGTCGACCCGAGGCCGAGCTCCTCGGAGAGGGAGCGAAGCTGCGGCACGATCGTGTTCGCGATCTGCGTGTTGATGCGGACGTTGTACTCCGGCTGTTGCGTTCTCGTGACGCGGATCGAGACGTCAAGCTTCCCGCGCGAGAACGTCTCGGACGCGATGGCGCGCACAGCCGGCTCCAGCTCCCAGAAAAACTCGGGCAGACGGACGCCCACCTCGAGGAAGCGGTGATTGACGCTCTTGGCCGTCACCGCGACGAAGAAGCGCTCGCTCAGAGCGCCGGCAGCGCGGCCGAAGCCTGTCATCGACGTGATCATTTCGTTCCGTTCCAAAGCGCGTCGAACTCGCGCTCCGCGCTATCCGCGAGATTGTTCATGCGCTCCTCGATGCGAAGGCGCCATTCTTCCACGTCGCCGTCACGCGGCACGAGGATCGGCTCGCCATAGAGGAAGAGCGCGCGTGTGAACGGCAGCGGAATGACCATCCGGTCCCACGATCGCAACAGCTTTTTTTTTTTGCGGCGAAGGCGATCGGCACGATCGGCAATCCCGTGGCAGCGGCCGCGAGGACGATCCCCTCCTTGACGACGCGCGCCGGACCCTT
>DASXHZ010000043.1:0-72288 GCA_036488085.1 Thermoanaerobaculia bacterium | reverse complement strand
CGACCAGTGTAGCGCCGCCGACTCGGCGGCGAGACCACGACTCCGCCGAGTCGGCGGCGCTACACACGTACGCGAGCATCGCGGCGATGAAGAAGAGGGTGGATAGCACGTCCTTCCGCTCCGCGGCCCACGCGACCGACTCGACGCGCAACGGATGCACCGCCCAGATCGCGGCGACCGCGGCCGACCGGTTGACGTTCTTCGTAGCCGCGAAAAACGTCAGGAACAGCAACAGCGCGCTGATCGCATGCAGCAGCACGTTCTCGACGAGCATCGCGCCCGGCCGCACTCCGAAGAGCCGGACATCGAGCATCAGCGAGAGCCACGTCAGCGGCTGCCAGTAGAACGGCTTGAGCGACGTGAACGCGTTACGAATCCCTTCGCGCGCCCCCGACAAATAGTCCGGATCGTCGTAGTTGATGAACCCATGCGTCGCCACGCTGCCGAACACCAGCGCGACGAGGATGACCAGACCGGTAAGGACGTAAGAACGCTTCACGCGCCGCGATGATAAAAGACTCATCGGTGAACGACATCACTCTCCGCACCGAGCACTTCACGATCGAGGGGCGTTCGCGCGCCGGGCACGAGTCGTACTTTCGCGTTCGGGAGCTCGGGATTGCGCTCGACGTTGGGCGCTGCCCCGATTTCCTGATTGGGACGCCGAACATCCTCGTCACGCATGCGCACCTCGATCACGCGGCGGGGATTCCGTTCTATGCGGGCCAGCGTCGCCTGCAGCGGATGACGGGCGGCAACGTCTTCGTGCCGTCCGAGGCGCTGGAGGATTTTCGTGAGCTGATGAAGATCCATGAGCGACTGGAGGGGACGAATTACGACATCGAGCTGATCGGCCTCGCGCCAAACGATACCTACCGCCTGGGGCGGACGCACCTGCTGCGCGCGCATCAGTCGACGCATCGCATGCCGGCGCGCGGGTACGAGATCATCGAGCGGCGCCATCACCTTCTGCCCGAGTTCGCGGGCCTCGACGGCTTCCAGCTCGCCGCGTTGCGGCAAAGCGGGAAGAGCATTCACGACGAAGCCGACGTTTCGATGCTCTTCTACACCGGCGACACCGACGCGAAGATCTTTGACGCAGCGCCGGCGCTCTTCAAAGCCGAGGTGTTGATGATCGAATGTTCGTTCATCGCGCCGGGGCATGAGGAGCGCGCGGCACGGTACCGGCACATCCACTTCAACGACATAGTCCGGGTCGCCGATCGCTTCGAGAACCGACTGATTCTCCTGACGCACTTTTCCAAGCGCTACTCCCCGGCGGGCATCGTGGAGCAGTTGCGCGAGGTCTGCCCGAGCGTTCTTCACGACCGTCTGCGGCTCGCGTTTCCGGAGCCGTTCGACCGGTTGTAGCGGTCGTGTCACCGAATTTGCAGTTATCCTCCGATCGAATGTCGCCGAGTCGTTTGCGCGCGCTGGTCATCGCGCTTCTCTTCCTCATCACCAATTTGCAAATCGCCGACGGAGCAACGGCGAAACGCCGCCGCGCGCGGGCGCGAAAGGCTGCCCCCGCCGCGCCGGCCGACGTCGCCGTCGGCGGGAACCTGCAGGAGCGGCTCAACTCGCTCATGACCGGCTCCGTCGCGCGGTCGTCCGACGCGAGCCTCCAGGTCGTCGAAGTCGACAGCGGCAACGTCATCGCCGAGCGCGATCCGCACCTGCCGCTCGCCCCCGCGTCGAACATGAAGCTCTTCACGACCGCGGCTTCGATCGATCTCCTCAAGCCTACGTTCGAGGTCACGACCACCGTCTACCGCCACGGCGCCATCGGGAACGACGGCACGCTCGACGGCGACCTCAAGATCGTCGGCCACGGCGACCCGACCATCGGCGGACGCTTTCACGACGGCCACGCCACCGCCGTCATCGACGAGTGGGTGAGCGACATCAAGCGCGCCGGCATCAAGACGATCAAGGGGAACCTGATCTTCGAATACGGCTACATGGACACCGAGTACATCCATCCGACCTGGCCGACCAACCAGCTCGTCAACTGGTACGAGGCGCCGGTGTCGGCGTTCTCGATGCAGGAGGGATGCGCGCAAGTCCGCGTGCTCCCGAGTAAGCCAGGCAAGCAGTGTGTGGTGCAGCTCGAGCCGCCGACGAACTTCCTTCAGGTGCAGAACAACTGCGTCACCGGGCGCGGGCTGCCGTTCATCACACGCATCCTCCGGACGAACACGGTCATCGTGCGGGGCGGGGTGCCGTCGCGTTCCGGTGCCACCGAAGTTTTCGTGACGGTCGAGAACCCGATCCAGTATTTCGCGACCGTGACGAACGAGACGTTCGCGCGCGATGGCCTCAAGATCGACGGCCAGATCGTCATCACGCCGCACGACGAGCGTCCGGGCTGGACGGCCGTCGCTCAGCACTCGACGCCGCTCAACATCCTCGTCTACGTCATCAACAAGAAGAGCCAGAACACGTACGCCGAGCAGGTCGTGAAGATGATCGGCGCCGAGACGAAGCACGAGGGATCGTGGAGCGCGGGGACGTCGGCCGTGACCGAGTGGCTGACCGGCAAGATCGGCGTTCCGGCCAACGAGTACCACCAAGCCGATGGCTCGGGCATGTCGCGCGACAACCGCGCCTCGGCGAATGCATTCATTCACCTGCTGCGTTACATGTGGAGCAGCCCGTGGCGCGAGGACTTCGTCTCGTCGCTCCCGTACTCCGGCGATCCCGACTCGAAGTTCGGCCACCGTTTGCGCGCCGCGCCGTACGCGCGGCAGGTCTACGCCAAGACTGGCTATATCGTCGGCGTGGTCGGCCTGTCGGGCTACGTCCACGCTCACAGCGGCAAGATCTACGCGTTCTCGTTCGTCTTCAACCGCTATCACGTCGGCGTCTACGCGATTTACAACCTGCAGGACACGATGTTGAAGGAGATCATCGCGAACGGGTAGGCTGCCCTGCCATGTCTCGCGACAACGTCGTCTACACCGTCTGCGGTCTCCTCCTCGGTCTCGTCATCGGCAGCTTCCTCGTCGGACCGAAGCTCGCGCGTTCGAAGCTGGCTGGCCCCGATCAGATCCAGTCCGCTTCGACGATCCCTCAGCCGACTCCCGAGAGCGCTGCAATGCCGGCCGCGGCCGCCGGCGGCGCCGCAGGCAGCCCGATGGAGCAGGTCCGCCAGCAGCTCGAGACGCTCAAGAAGCAGGTCGAGCAGAACCCGAACGACTTCGACGCGCTCGTCCAACTCGGCAACATGTACATGGACGTCTCGAAGTTCCCGCAAGCCATCGACTACTTCAAGCGCGCGCTCGCCGTACGCGAGGAGCCGTCGATCCGCACGGACCTCGGCATCTGCTACAAGCAGTCGGGACAGATGGAGCAGGCGCGCGACGCGTTCCGCAAAGTTGCCACGGAACAGCCCGATCAGTGGCAGGCCGTCTACAACCTCGCCATCGTCGACGGCGAGATGAAGGACTACACCGACGCCCGCGCCCAGCTCGCGAAGCTCCAGCAAATGCGCCCCGGCGACCCGCAAGTCACAAAACTGGAGCAGGCGCTGGCGGCGGTCAAGTAGCGCTCATCTGCTGGCTGGCCGGCGCGACTTGGAGCGTGAAGACGCCCTCGGCGCTCCGCATCGTCGCGATCGCTTGGAATCCGGGGAAGCGGAGGACTTTGCCGATCAACTCGGCGGAATGATCGCCGACGAAGACAGTCACCGCGTCGTCGGCATCCTTCGCGTCGCACGAATGGAACGACAGCGCGGCGTCATCGGTGACCGGTTTCCCCGCTACATCGGTGAGGTGTCTCTGCTCGATCGTAAAACGCATGGGCCGTTGCCCGAAAGCCTGCGAGCTTCCGGACGCGAGTCAGCTTGCAATAACGGTGCATGAGGGGGGTGTTTTATACTCCCGAAATGAGTGACGAACGTCTTCTCCGCGATGAGGTCCCCGTCATCGGCCGCGTCGAACTGCACGAAGTCTCGCAGAACGATGCGCTCCCATCGGCGCGTTTCGCCGAGGCGCCTCCCATCGCGCTCACATTCGACGACGTTCTGCTGAAGCCGGCGAAGTCGGAACTGCATCCGAACTTTGTCGAGATCACCGCGCGTCTCACGCGCGACATCCACCTCAACATCCCGATCCTCTCCTCGGCGATGGACACCGTCACCGAGGCGCGGCTCGCCATCGCCATGGCCCAGCACGGCGGCCTCGGCATCATCCACAAGAACATGCCGATGGACCGGCAGGCCGAGGAAGTGGACAAGGTGAAGCGCTCCGAGGCCGGCATGATCGTCGACCCGGTGACGATGCGGCCGTGGCAGACGATCTCGGAAGCGATGTCGGTCATGGAGAAGTACAAGATCAGCGGCGTTCCCGTCACCGACGCGAACGGCAAGCTGGTCGGCATCCTGACGAATCGCGACCTCCGCTTCGAGACGCGATTCGACCTCCCGATCGCCGAGCGGATGACGAAGGAAGACCTCATCACCGTTCCGGTCGGCACGACGCTCGAGCAGGCGCGCGAGGTCCTCCACCAGCACCGGATCGAGAAGCTGCTGGTCGTCGATGCGAACGGCGATCTCAAGGGCCTCATCACCGTCAAAGACATTCAGAAGGCGCGGCGCTATCCGCAAGCCGCCAAAGATCCCCTCGGCCGTCTGCGCTGCGGCGCCGCCATCGGCATCGGCCGCGACGGTCTCGATCGCGCCCGTGCGCTCATCGACGCCAAGGTCGACGTCATCGCCATCGATTCGTCGCACGCGCACTCGACCGCCGTGCTCGACACGATCCGGCAATTCAAGAAGCTCTTTCCGGACACGCCGCTCATCGCGGGGAACGTCGCCACCTATGAAGGCGCGCGCGATCTCATCGAGCTCGGCGTCGACGCGGTGAAGGTCGGCATCGGCCCGGGCTCCATCTGCACGACGCGCGTCATTGCGGGCGCCGGCGTGCCGCAGATCAGCGCGATCATGGAGTGTGCGCGCGCCGCGGAGAAGTACGACGTGCCGATCATCAGCGACGGCGGGATCAAGTTCTCGGGCGACATCACGAAGGCGATCGCCGCGGGCGCGCACTGCGTGATGATCGGCTCGCTGTTCGCCGGCACCGACGAAGCGCCGGGCGAGACGATCCTCTACCAGGGCCGCACGTTCAAGGCGTACCGCGGCATGGGCTCGATCGGCGCGATGCAGCAGGGGTCGAAGGACCGCTACTTCCAGGAAGATACCGACGAAGTCGGCAAGCTCGTCCCCGAGGGTATCGAAGGAAAGGTGCCGTACAAGGGATCGCTCAGCGCCATGATCCCGCAGCTCGTCGGCGGCCTCCGCTCCGGCATGGGCCTCACCGGCTCGAAGTCGATCGAAGACCTCCGGACCCGCGCGCAGTTCGTGCGCATCACCGCCGCCGGCCTGCGGGAATCGCACGCGCACGACGTCGTGATCACGAAGGAAGCGCCGAACTACCGCATCGAATCGACGGACTGAAGATGGCTATCACCGGCACTCATTCGGTCATCTGCTCGCGTGATGCGGAGGCCGATCGCGCCTTCTTCCGCGACGTCCTGAAGTTCCCGTATGTCGACGTCCACGAAGGCTGGCTGATCTTCGGGTTGCCACCCGCCGAGGTCGCGGTGCATCCGGGCGAGAAAAACGACGTCCACGAGCTCTACCTGATGTGCGACGACGTCAACGCGTTCGTGGCGGAGATGCAGTCGAAGGGCGTCGCGTGCAGCGAATTGCACCAGCAGCCGTGGGGAATGCTCGTCCAGATCACGTTACCCGGCGGCGGCAAGCTCGGTGTGTATCAGCCGAGGCACGCAAGACCGCCGGCTGCGTAAGTTTGGGATAGTGTCTCCCAACGTCGGCAGAGGTCCTGCCAGATGAGACGCTGTCCACCCCTATTGGATAAGGGGTAGCGGGCTACCGGATAAAATAGGGCGATGGAAACCGCGAAGGAACAGGTCCAACACATCCTTGAGGGCCTTCCGGACGACGCTTCGTTGGAAGACATCCAGTACCACATCTACGTTCGTCAGAAAGTTGATCAAGGATTGGCGGAGGGTGAGGCGGGCAGAGTTGTGACACATGACGAGGCAATGAAGCGGCTCGACAAGTGGCGTATTCGGTAAGGTGGGCCGACTCTGCGATCGCCGCGGTCGCCGAGCACGTCGAGTACATCGCACGGGATTCGCCGAGCTATGCGGCCACTCTCGTCGAGAGGTCGGAGAGCGCAGCCGCATCCCTATTCCAGTTTCCGCGCCGTGGTCGAGTCGTTCCGGAGTACGGCGACGAGACGATCCGCGAGATCTTCATCGATCGCTATCGGTTGATCTACCGTGTCCGGGGCGATGACGTTCTAATCGTCGCGTTCGTTCATGGCGCGCGCAACTTCTCGGCGTCGCTACCGTCGATACCAGAGTAGCCGGGATGGCAGGATTGACGACTGCTAACACGTACTGGGTCAGTTTAGTTGTTACGGTTTGCGATGTTACGGTTCCACGATGCTGCAATGCTCGCCTGAACCAACCCTTATTCATCACGCTATTCTGTGTTCCCACGAGAGACGGCGCTCGCCCGCAAGTGCGTTCACGCGTGTTTCGAGTTGGCATAGCCACGTAGAGATAGCCTCTATCCCTTTTACGGTCTCACCACGAATGTGATGATTGCAGCCACCAACGATGCGACGACTGCGTTGAGTATTAACTATTGGTTGTCTGGTTGTGGCCGCGAGTGAGCGTCCAAGTCGACGCTTCGTTGGACGCATCAAGGTTTGCGATCTATCGCCGTTTCTCTTTGCTGCTTTGCCGCCGAAGGGCGAATCGCGCAGCGCCCGGATCACCCGCCCGCTGTCTCGAAGCGGCCGCTCGGTAAGACGGGTAAGCCGCTCGCCGGGAGGACTGGGTCTACCGCACGCCCACCAGCGAGAACGGGTCCACCCGCGCTCCTTGCACGCGCATGCCCCAGTGCAGATGCGGCGCGGTGACGCGGCCGGTGGCGCCGGATAGGCCGAGGAGTTGGCCGTTCTTGACGGTCTCGCCGGGGTGCACGTCGATGCGGGATAGGTGGGCGTAGAGCGAGTAGATGCCGAGGCCGTGATCGAGGAGAACAGTGTTTCCGGTGAAGAAGAGGTTCTTCGCGATCACGACGCGGCCTCGATTCGTCGCGCGGACGGGCGTACCGGCGGCGGCGTGAAGGTCGGCGCCGGAGTGCGGGGCGCGAGGCTCGCCATTGAAAATGCGGCGTGAGCCGAAGTTCGTTCCCGTCTCGCCCGGGATGGGATCGGTGAACGGTTCGTCCGGAACGATGTCGCTCGTGATGCGCTCGTAGATGGCGTCGATCTCCGCGGCCTCGCGCTTCGATCGATCGAGATCCGGCTTGCTCAACTCGACGAACTTCCCGGCGACTTTCAACGGTTGCGTCGGGTACTTCTTCGCCTCGACGTCGATCGCGATCTCGCGTTTCTGGATCCGGCCGTCGTCCGTCTTCAGCAGCGCCTCGGCCGAGTGCGCGCCCGGCTTCGAATCGAGATCGACGCCGAGGATCGTGGTCCACGAGTCGCCGGTGCGAAAGGCCGGGACCGTCTTCTTCAGCCAGACCACCTCCACGGATTTCAGGTGCGGCTCGTTCGGGACTTGCACCTGAACGGCGCTTCCTTGGTGTGCGGTGAACGCGAGGACGGCGAGAAAGAGACTGCTCATCGACGGTCGATCTTGCGAATCGTCCGCCAGGAACGGCCTACCGGCCGGAACGCGAAGGCTTTTTCTGCTCGGCCAGAAACTTCCGAATGACCGCGCGCTGATCCTCGCTCTTCATGCGCGTGAAGAGACGTTCTCCCAGCGAGACGATCGTTGCGGGACGATCGAACGGAAGCTTTCCGTACATCTTCCCGCCCGCGAAGTGACACGGCGTGCAGCGCTCCCTGAGGATCGGCTCTACCGATGCGTGGAACGTGTCGGCCGGTCGGGACGCTCCTTGGCGATTCGAACCCGAAGCCGTCATGAGCAGCGGGAGCAGGCACGCGAGAAGACGCATGCCTAGACGATAGGCTCGGGACGGCGCTAGCGCCACGAACATCTCGTCAACAGTGTGGTTGTTGGATTACGGACGCACGGCGCGGTGACGCGCCGGCCGGCCGAGGTTCTTTAGAATGGATGCGGTGTGGTCGTCGTTCGCGGTGACGATGTCGAGAGTGCCGTCTCCGTCCAGATCGGCGAGCTCGAAATCGTTGACCGGAGCGCCGGCATCGAGCGCGATCGGTGGCTGACTGAAGTTTCCGTGTCCATCTGCGAGAAACAGAGAGAGCGTGGTGGATTGAAAGTCGGTGATCACCAGGTCGACGGCGCCGTCGCCATCGATGTCGCCAGCGCGGACTTTCACCGGGAACGCCATGTGTCGCTCTTGCGAGATGCGCTTCCGTTCGAGGAACGTTCCATCGGGACTTCCGAGGGTCACGAAGACCGGCTCCGCGGAACCAACCTCGTCGGACGTGTCGATGATGTCGGGTACGCCGTCGCCGTTTACATCAGCGAATACGCAACTCAGATCGAAGCCTGGGCCGGCGTAGAGCCGCTCCACCTGGATACCCGTTTTATTCAATCGGATCAGACCGAGGTTGCCGGAACGCTCGGAGACCACGATTTCGAGCGTTCCGTTGAACACGCGGGTCGATGCCGACGCGCCGACTGCCAAATCTGTATCCAGCGTTACTTTTGGATCGAGCGAGCCATCGCCTCGCCCGCGGAACAGGTGCACCCGAACCGGATTCGCCGAGCCGAATGAAAGGCTGACGACGTCGGGCACGCCGTCACCGTCGTAGTCGATGACCTGCGACGGACCGCCATGGGTCGCCGTTCCATGAAATTCCTGAGCGCCGAAGACGAGCGGCCCGCTGCTTCGGTAGATCGAGATCCCGTTCTGGAAGTAGTTTGACGCGAGCAGGTCGGGCCTACCGTCGCCATCGAGGTCAGCGGCGTCCTCGATCCTCTCGCCAAGCGCGCTTGGAACGAGTTGTTCCTTTCCAAACGTGCCGTCGCCTTCATTCACGAGAATCGAAAACGACGCAAATTGATCGACCTGAGTCCCGGAGAGCACGAGATCGGGTCGCCCGTCTCGATTCAAATCCCGGATGATGACGACGCGGCTGGCGGTCACGGGATAACGACGGGGTGAGCTGAATCCTCGCCACGCACCGCCTTGCACCGACGTCGATGCGACAACGGTGACCAGTACCAGCAGGCAGCGCTTCGCCATGCGGCGATTATGTCGTGGCGAACGGCGGCTCCTGTGAACACGACGCGACGAGTTCGAAACAGTGCGTTACGCTTAATACCCCGTGACCAACTGGAACGACATCGACCTCGCCACCGTCCCCGTCATCCCCGACTTCGCGGTGGAGCTCCGCGAGATGGAGGACATGGGGAAGATCGTCCACTTCGTCAGCGCGGCCAAGGGGGAGCTGGCGTGGTTTCCGGGCTGGGAGCACGCCGACCGCGATCTCGTCCACTTCAGCGCCTCCGACGTCCCCCTCGGATCGATCGACGACCCCTTCGACGATCGCGACGAAGGATGGCGCATCGTCATCTTCGAGGACGGCGGCTACGTCTACATCTTCGAGGACGATCGCCCGAACGGCGACCGCTTCCCCCGCCGCTACCGCGTCGCCCGCGACCGCTACTTCGTCGCGTGGGCCGGCGTGATGCTGGCGTACAACCCGATCGTGCCGCTGGATGAGTGATCGTTCCGCGTCTCGTCCGCTCGGCCGCGCGATAGCGCGGCTGACGCCGCGCATGAGCGGACGAGACGTCCGCTCCCCTTTACGCTCGCGATCCGATATGCGATAGCGGAAGGCGAGGGCGCCTCACGCCGGGCGGGTCCCTAATGCGCCGGCCCCAGTAGTTCCGCCACCCGCCCGTAGTACGAGGCGGCTTTCGTGCGGTTGCCGGACAACTGCGCGGCGCGGGCGGCGCCAGTGAGGGCATTGAGGCGGTTGGGGGATTCGGTCAGCGATCGCTCGAACGCTTCCAGCGCGTCGGCGGGGCGGTTTCCGTCGAGGAGCATTTCGCCGAGCATCTCGCGTGCGGGGACGATGGCGCCGGGGGTTACCGGGCTCTTGTCCATTGAGTCTTCGAGATCGGCGGCAGAGCGCATGGCGTTCAGCGCGTCGTCGTGGTGGCCTTCGGTCCATGCGATCCACGCCTGCGACGCGCGGCGCTGGACGTCGACCTGGTCGGCCCAGTAGGTGTTGTGCTGGTCGAGGAGCTTCTGGCGTAGCGCGGCGAGGCGCTCGACGTCGCTTTTCGCTTGTTCGGGGTGGCCGGAGCGGGCAGCGCCGAGGGCGCGGGCAAAGTACGTCATCGCCTCGGCGTAGGCGTAGCGTTCCCACGGAAAGCCGGCGGGGACAGTCAGCGCGGCGGCTTCACTCCAGCGGTGGCGCTCGACGGCGTAACGTGCCGGGATCGCGGCCAGCGCGTAGTAGCCGGCGAAGTTTTCGACCTCGAGCGCTTTCAACGCGGACAGCTCGTCGACGAGCTTGTGCACCTTCTCGTCTTCGCCGCGCTGGAGGTATGCGTACGTCAGGTAGTCGTACGCGTGGAGCGCATCGAACGGCGTCGTGCCCGGATGGAGCTGCGCAGCGTGGGCATTTGCGGCCGCCGCGGAGCGGAGGTTCGACGCGATCGTCTCGTCCCACATGCCGAGGCGGACGAAGATGTGCGACGGCATGTGCAGCGCATGCGGCGCGGCCGGGGCGATCTTGGAGTAGGCATACGCGGCGTTGAGCGCGAGGGGAGCGAGAGCCGGGTAGTCGAAGCTGTGGATGAGGTAGTGCGCGATGCCGGGGTGGTCGGGATGCTTGGCGAGAAGCCCGTTGAAGATGGCCGCCGCCTTCTTCTGATACGTGTAAGTCTTGTCGGTCGGCATCGACATGCCGTGCGCGACCAGGGAGAGCCCGTAGAAGATCGCCGCCTCGTCGTCGTCCGGATACTGCGCCGTAAGCGCCACCGTCTTCGCTTCGTATGCACGAGCCCGCGTGTTGAGGTCGAGCTTGTCCGCGTCGCGGTAGAACGTCGCGATCGCGTCGATGTAGGCGCGCTCGCGCGGCGTAGTCGCGCCGGCGGCCTCCGCGTTCTTCGCGGCCGTGATTCCGCGTTTGAGCTCCGCAGGGGAGTAGGGCGAGGGCCACACCGGGTGGTAGTTCGTCATGGCCACGCCCCACCACGCGATTCCACACTTCGGATCGCGCGCCGCGATCGCGTTGAACGCCGTCTCCGCATCTTCGTATGCAAATGAGTGGAGCTGCGCGACCGCTTTCGTAAACGCCTCCTGCGTCCCGGCCGCGCACGAAATCGGGAACGACACCTTCCCGAATCCGGCCGGCTCCGCGTCGTGGTGGTGCTCCGGCATCTGCGCGAAGACGGCCGACGCCGTGCAGAGAAGGGCGACCGCGATCCCAGTTTTCATGAAGGAAGTGTAGCGATTACCGGCGTCCCTGCGCGATGCGCGCGGCCTCGGGGAGACCGCGCAGACGGAGCATGGCGATGATGCCGAGGATGGGGCCGATGGCGAGGGCGGCAAAGGCGTAGTGCCAGGTGAATCGGTCGACGAGGAGCGGCATGAGGCGGATCGAAACCGTCGTCAAGAGGAAGCCGATGCACGTCTGCATCGTCAGCGCGGTGCCGATGTAGCGCGGGTCGCCGAGCTCCGTGACGCAGGCCGAGAATTGCGCTGAGTCAGCGACGACCGTGGCGCCCCAGATCGCGGCGACGACCAGGAGCGGTATCGCCGAGCCGCCGAAAAGTGCGCCGATGACGACGCAGCACGTGCCGCTGATCGCCATCGCGGCGGAAGCAACGACCGTGCGTCCGATGCGGTCGGCGAGCCGTCCGGCGGTGACGGATCCGATCGCGCCGCTGCCAATGACGAGGAATGAGCCGATCTCGGCGAGCAGCGGCGCATCGCCGCTCTTCGCAACGCTGGCGCGCATCATCGCCGGCACCCACGTCCACATCGCGTACAGCTCCCACATGTGGCCGAAGTAGCCGAAGTTGGCGAGCCGCACGCCGCGGTTGCGGACGACCTGCGTCATCTGCGAGAAGTCGAATGGCTGATTCGGCAGCGCGTACGGACCTTCGCGGACGAACAGCGCCACGATCAGCGCGCCGAGGGTCGCGACGACCGAGGCGAAGCCGACGTTTGTGCGCCAGTTAGACGACCCGAACGCATTGACGAGATACGGCGACGCTTTGCCGAGCGTGAGCGCGCCGACGATGACGCCGAGCCCGAGGCCGCGGGACCTGCGAAACCAGGTCGCGACGAGCTTCATGCCGGGCGGGTAGACGCCGGCGAGAAACGCTCCGGTGAGGAAGCGGAGGACGATCGCGGCGCCGGCGGTGTGGACGAATGCGGCGAGGAGCGCGTTCACGATCGCGGCGAGGAACGCGGTGAGGGCGAACAGACGGCGCGCGCTGATGACGTCGGCGAGGTTCAGGAGGGCGCTCAGCAGCGTCCCGGCGACGAACCCGAGCTGCACCGAGAGCGTCAGCCAGGCAGTCGTGTCGGCGTCGAGATGCCACTCGGCGGCGATCTGCGGGCCGACGGCGGACACGCCGAACCAGAGTCCCATCGCGAGCAGCTCCCCCGCCGCGAGGAGAACGAGGGCGCGGAGCGCGCCGGGCGTTTCCACCGGCGCAGTGTCCTACAATCGCGCGCCGATGCCGATCGAAAGTTTCGACGACGACGCGCGGCGTTTCGCGCATGAAGTGGTCGATCTCGTTTTCGATCACGTGCAGAACATCGAGCAGCGGCCCGTCGTCGACTGGACGCCGTTCGAGGAGCTACGCGATCTGGTCCGTCTCGGTAGGGCGCCGGCGGCTTCGCGGGCCGATCTCGTGCGACTCGTCGCCGAGAAATCGATCCAGCTTCATCATCCGTCCTACATCGGCCACCAGGTCTGCCCTCCGTTTGCACCATCCGTGATCGCCGACTTCGTCATCTCGGCGCTCAACAACTCGACCGCCGTATGGGAGATGAGCCCCATCGGCACCGTCATCGAGCGCGAGGTGATCCGGTGGCTCGCCGATCTCGCCGGCTATCCCCCCGAATCGGAGGGGACCGCGGTCTCGGGCGGCTCCGCGGCGAACCTGACGGCGCTCCTCGCGGCGCGTGCGTGGTGGCTCGCGCGCGGCGGCGAGCGGCCGGTGATCGTCACGTCCGCCGACGCGCACTACTCCGTCGCGCGTGCGGCCGCGATCATGGGGATCGAGGACGTCGAGAAGATCGAGACCGACGACGAGCATCGAATGGACGTCGACGAGCTGCATGCGGTGCTACGGCATCACGGCGAGAACGTCCTCGCCGTCGTCGCCACCGCCGGTTCGACCGCGACCGGTGCGTTCGACGACCTCGTCGCCATCCGCGACATCGCGCGTGACGTCTGGCTGCACGTCGACGCCGCGCACGGCGCTTCGGTGCTGCTGAGCGAGCGCCTCGCGCCTCTAGTTAAAGGGATCGACCGGGCCGACTCGTTCGCGTGGGACCCGCACAAGATGCTCTGGATGCCGCTCTCCCACGGCGCGGTATTCGTCCGCGACGGCGTCTGGTTGCGCCGCGCCTTCCAAGCCGACGCGCCATATCTCTTCCACGCCGAACGCGAGCAGGAAAACATCGGCGCGATGACGATCCAGTGCTCCAAACGTGCGGACGCCATCAAGCTGTGGCTGACGCTGAAGATGATCGGCCGCGAAGGCTTCGCCGCGGCGCTGGAGAAGGTGACCGACGTGACGCGCTACGCGTATGAGCGGGTGCGCGAGTCCGACGGCCTCGAGGCGATGCACGAGCCGCTCTTCAACATCTTCTGCTTCCGTCTCCGCGGGTCCGACGAGCTGAATCACCGCGTCCGGGAAGAGCTGATCCGGAGCGGGGAGGCGTGGATCACGTCGACGATGCTGAAAGGCCGGCGCGTCCTCCGCATCACCGTCATCAATCCCGCGACCGAGAAGCGCCACATCGACGCCATGCTGGAGGCGGTACGCCGAATCGCGGCCGAGCGCAGACGTGAAAGTAGCGAGAAGTGAAAAATGAGGAAGTGCGCGCCATCACAACAATGAATCCTGAGGAGCGAAGCGACGAAGGATCGGGTGCCCACTCGCATCGAAGGTATCGGGAACCGAGTCAGCGCCACCCCTCCGCACTCCGCGACAAGTTAACGCGCAATGCACGCGAGACGCACCCAATCCTTCGTCGCTTCGCTCCTCAGGATTGTTTGTAATGCCGAATCTCCGCGTCGTCCTGGTCGAGCCGAAAGAGGCGGGCAACGTCGGCGCCGCCGCGCGCGTGATGAAGAACTTCGGCTTCGAGTCGCTCACGATCGCGGGCGAACATCCGGAGTTGCAGCCTCTCTCGAGTTGGTGGGCAAGCGGCGCCGGCGACGTGGTCGAGCGGGCGACCTTCACTCCGTCGCTCTTCGACGCCATTCGCGACGCGCACGTGACGATCGCGACGACGTCGCTGCGCGGCCGGACGACGCCCGCAGACATGACGCCGTTCGACGTCGCCGACCTCTTCGCTTCCCTGCGGGACGACCAGACGCTCTCCCTCGTCTTCGGACGCGAAGACAGCGGCCTGACGCGCGAGGAGGTCATGGCCTGCCAGCGGACCGCCGTCATCCCGACGAATCCGGAGTTCCCGACCATGAATCTGGCGCAGGCGGTCGGCGCATTCTGTTTCGCGCTTTCCCAGATCCCTCTCCCTCCGGGAGAGGGTGGCCGGAGGCCGGGTGAGGGGCGTGCATCACGCCAAGTTCGCCGCGAGCGCGACCTCGCCCCCGCCGCCATCATCGAGCGGCTGCACGAACGCGTACAGGCGCTGCTCGTCGAAGTCGGTTTTCTCCGAGGTGACGACAACCCCGACCGGATCTACGACGATCTCCGCACCATCGCGGCGCGCGCCGACATCGACGCCCGCGAGGCGACGATCCTCCTCGGGATCATTCACCAGATCGAGTGGAAACTGGGTGCTCCGCGTGAGCGCCCGTGAGGCAGTCGGCGATGATCTCGATGAAGCGGTCGAGATCGAACGGCTTGAGGATCGACGCGCAGACCGCATCCTCGGGGATCTTGTCGACGCCGCGCTTGCCCGCCGCCGTGAAGACGATGATGTGCGGACGCTGGCCGTCGTGATACTGCGTAGCGATCCGGTCGATGAACTCGTAGCCGTTCAGCTTCGGCATCATCAGATCGAGGAGAATCAGGTCGAATTGACCGTCGCGATTGACCTTCTCGAGCCCGGCCGCGCCATCCTCGGCCAGATGGACGTCAAATTTCATTCTCCGCAAAACGGCCTGCAGCAGCACGCGAATGGCGAGATCGTCGTCGATGACGAGAATCTTTCGGCCGCTTCCGTCAAGTTTGCCGACAGGCATTGCGTTCTGCCTAACCTATTGCATGCGGTATACCGAACTGAGGTGTCTGACCCTAACTTACAGATTACACGCTTCTTGTGCGGCATTCAATGAGGTTATTTCATTTTCGGCCGTGGGTGAGGCGAGCCGGTGCGTCGATCGTAATCGTCGCGGCGGCGGTCACCGCGGCTGTCCTCGTTTCACTCGCCGTAAATCCGCAGTTGCGCTACGGCTGGATGGGGGAGCGCTTCGTCTGGGTCTACGTCGGGACGCTCTGGATCGGCGGGCTGAAAGTGTGGCTCGGCACCTGGCGGCCGATCGCGGAGCTTGGCGATGAGACGATCACGCTCCGTCCGCTCCACCAGTTCCGGCAGCGCGTCATTGCGTGGAGGACGATCCGCGGAACGGAGCAGATGATCGGCGGCGACCGTCTCATCGTCTATTACGACACGCCGCGGGGCATGCGCTTCGTCGCGCTGAACCTCAATCTCGTGAAAGGCCGCCGCGACTTTGTCGCCCTCCTCGACGCCCGTCTGATCCTGATGGGCTTCCTCGAACGGGAGGTGAATCGCTCGCGGTATCTTTCTCGCGCATGACGGCCAGGCAGGACATCGCGAAGCTCCGGAAAGAGCTCGACCGCCACAATCGGCTCTACTACGACGGCGCGCCGGAGATCAGCGACTTCGAGTTCGACCAGAAGATGCGGCGCCTGCAGGAGCTCGAGGCGGCGCATCCGGAGTTGTTCGACCCCGCGTCGCCGAGCCAGCGCGTTGGCGGCGCGCCGATCGAGTCGTTTCCGACCGTCGTTCACGATCCGCCGATGCTCTCGATCGAGAACGCCTACACGGTGGAGGAGTTGCGCGAGTGGGACGACCGCGTGAAACGCGGCCTCGGCCTCGAGGCGGTCGAGTACGAAGCGGAGCTGAAGATCGACGGCGTGTCGATCGACCTCCTGTACGAGAACGGAATTCTGACGCGCGGTGCGACGCGCGGCGACGGCGTGCGCGGCGACGACGTGACGCCGAACGTCCGCACCGTGCGCGCGCTGCCGCTCAAGATCGAGACGAAACGGAAACGCGTCGAGGTCCGTGGCGAGATCTACATAGCGAAGAGCGACTTCCTCAAGATCAACGAAGGCCTCGACGAGGAAGAACGGTTCGCGAATCCTCGCAACACCGCCGCCGGCACTCTGCGGCAGAAAGAGCCGGCGCTGACCGCGAAGCGGAGGCTTTCGGCGTTCGTCTACCACCTCGTGGCGCTCGACGACATGCGGATCGACTCGCAGTGGGCGGCTTACGATCTCCTGACGAAACTCGGACTTCCCGTGAATCCGCGGCGCGGCCTCTTCGCCGACATCGACGAAGTCCTCGGCTTCATCCGGAAGATCGAGGAAGAGCGGCATCAGCTCAACTTCGAGATCGACGGCGTCGTCGTGAAGGTCAATCGCCGCGAGCAGCAACTGGAGCTCGGCGCCACCGCCAAGGTGCCGCGGTGGATCGTGGCGTACAAGTACGCTCCCGAGCAGGCGAAGACGACCGTGCGCGAGATCAATCTCTCCGTCGGCCGCACCGGCGCCGTCACGCCGGTCGCGCACTTCGACCCGGTGCAGCTCGGCGGCACCACCGTCGTGAACGCGTCGCTGCACAACTTCGACGAGCTCGCACGGAAAGAGCTACGCGTCGGCGACACGATCATGGTTGAGAAGGGCGGCGACATCATCCCGAAGGTTGTCGAGGTCGTCGCACACGCGCCGAAGTCGAAGCCGTTCCTGCCTCCGGAAAACTGTCCGGTGTGCGGCGAACCGCTGCATCGATTCGAGGGCGAAGTCGCGATCCGCTGCATCAACCAAGGCTGCCCGGCGATCGTCGAGCAGTCGATCACGCACTTCGGCAGCCGGAAGGCGATGGACATCGAAGGCCTCGGCGAGGAGCGGGTGAAACAGATCCTCGCGAAGGGCCTGGCGCGCGACATCGCCGGCCTCTACACCTTGCGCTGGGAGGATCTCGCCGACCTCGAACGGATGGGGGAGAAGTCGGCGAAGAAGCTCGTCGAGAACATCGAGCGCTCGAAGACGAACGAGCTTTCGCGCCTGATCTTCGCGCTCGGGATCCGCTTCGTCGGCGAGCGTGCCGCAAAAGTGCTCGCGGAGCGATTCCGCTCGCTCGACACGTTGATGAACGCCACACGCGAGGAGCTGATCGACACGGCGGAGATCGGGCCGAAGCTCGCTGACTCGATCCGCTTCTACTTCGACGTGCCCGCCAACCGCGAACGCATCGAGCAGATGCAGCGCGCCGGTGTCGCGCCGGTGCACGTCGCCACAGCCACCGGCAACCGGCTCGCCGGTAAGACTGTCGTCGTCACCGGCACGCTGACCCGCTTCTCCCGCGACGAGATCCACAAACTGATCGAGCGCGAAGGCGGCAAGCCCTCCGCCAGCGTCTCATCGAAGACCGCCTATGTCGTCGCCGGCGAAGCCGCCGGCTCGAAGCTCGACAAAGCGAAGTCGCTGAAGGTTCCCGTGCTCACCGAGGACGAGTTCCTGGCGCTGATCGGCGCTACACAACCACCGCCATCGTGAAACCGTCGTAGCCTTTCATCCCGACCGTCTGGATCGTCGTCGCGGTGACGCGCGGCTCGTTGCGGATGAAGTCATGCAGCCGGCGCACGCCGATGACTGCCTCGTCCTTCGTGTTCGCGTCCGCGAGCGCGCCGTCGCGGACGACGTTGTCGACGATGATCACGCTTCCGCTGTGCCCGAGGTCGATCGACCAGCGGAAGTACTCCGGGATGTTCGCCTTGTCGGCGTCGATGAAAAAGATGTCGAACGGTCCGTCCCCGCGCAACGTCGGCAGTGTGTCGAGCGCCGCGCCGAGGCGCACCTCGGCGACCGACGACAAGCCGGCGCGCGCGATGTTCTTCCGCGCGACGTCGGCGTGATGCGCGTTCACCTCGAGCGAGATCAGGCGGCCGTCCTTCGGCAGCGCGCGGGCGAGCCAGATCGTGCTGTACGCGCCGAGGGTGCCGATCTCGAGGACCGAGCGTGCGTGGATGAGACGGGCGAGGAGGTTGAGGAACTTACCCTGCGCCGCGGACACGGCGATCGCCGGTAACCCCTCGGCACTGCTGGTATCGAGCGCCGCCTGCAACGCGTCGTCGCTTCCGATGATCGTCTCTTCGATGTAGTCGTCAACTTGGTTCCACTGATCGTTCTTCATGTCGGCATAATGCTATCGATGTTTGCCGAAGTGCTCGCGGGCGCCAGCACCTTTCTCGCGATGGCGTACATCATCATCGTCAACCCCGCGATCCTGAAGGCCGCCGGCCTGCCGGTCGGCGCCAGCACGGTCGCAACCATCGTCGTCGCGGCGGTCGGCTCGATCCTGATGGGCGTTTACGCCAACCGCCCGATCGCGGTGGCGCCATATATGGGGGAGAACGCCTTCATCGCTTTCGGCCTCGCCGCCCTCGGCGTCACTTGGCAGCAGCGCCTCGGCACTGTGTTCGTCAGCGGCGTGCTGTTCCTGGTGATCACGCTCTTGGGACTGCGCGGATGGCTGGCGCGATCGATCTCGGTCAGCCTGAAGCATAGCTTCGCCGCCGGCATCGGCCTCTTCCTCGCGTTCATCGGCCTCACGGAGACCGGCATCGTCTCGAGCGGTACCGGCGTGCCGGTGAAGATCGGCGATCTCCGGAGCACGGAGGTCCTGCTGGCGATCGCCGGGTTCATCGCGATCATGGCGCTGCTCCAGCGGCGCGTCCGCGGCGCAATCCTGATCGGGATGGTCGCAACCGCGGCGGCCGGCGTGCTCCTCGGCGTCGCGAAAGCGCCGCACGGCATTTTCGCGATGCCGTTCCGCGGCGAGTACTCGCTCGCGCCGATCGCGCTCCATCTCGACATCACGGGCGTGTTGAAGCTGTCGTTCCTTCCGATCCTCCTCACGCTCGTGCTCATGAGCTTCCTCGACACCCTCGGCACGCTCGTCGGCGTCGGCGCCGCAGGCGGGATGCTCGACCGCGACGGCAACTTCCCCGACATCGAGAAGCCTATGACTGTCGACGCGATCGCGTGCATCTTGAGCGGTCTGGTCGGGACGTCGACCAGCGGCGCCTACATCGAGTCGGCGGTCGGAATCCGCGACGGCGCGCGGACCGGGGTCGCTGCGATCTCGACCGGCGTGCTGTTCGCGATCTCGCTCTTTTTCATCCCGCTCGTCGAACCGCTGCAGCAACTCCGTTTCGCGTACGGTCCGGCGCTGATCGCCGTCGGGGCGCTGATGCTCGACGGTATCCGCCGGATCGACTTCGACGACTTCACTGAGCTCGTTCCGGCGTTTGTGACGATCGCGATGATGGTCTTCACGTTCAACATCGCCAACGGCCTGACGGCCGGCCTGGTCGTCTACCCGATCATGAAACTCCTCGCCGGCCGCGCCCGCGAAATCCACCCCGGCTCGATCGTTCTCGCCGCCGCGTGTCTCGTTTACTATTTGTTCGGTCTCCCACATTAGAGAGGCCGTTATCCGTTACCCGTGATCCGTCATCCGCCGCAACGGCTGACCCCGATAACGGATAACGGGTACCGGATGACGAGGCAAACATGCGCAAGTCTCTCGTTTTCGCGCTGATCGTCGCGATACCTGTGCTCGCACAAGAGGCGCAGAAGAAAATCGGCCAGGTCACGCTCTTCGGCGAAGAGCAACTGAAAGTCGAAGCGGCGACGAAGACCGAGATCCCGATCTCGAAGGCACCGAGCGCGGTCACGGTCGTTACTGCGAAACAGATCTCGGAATCGGGCGCGCGGACGGTGCCGGACATCCTCCGTCTTGTCGCCGGCGTCAACGTCCGCTGGAATCCGATGACGCAGACGATCGACATCCGCGGCTTCGGCGAGAACCCGTTCGCGAACCGTGTCCTCATGCTCATCGACGGCGCGCCCGTCAACTCCGGCGACACCGGCGGCTTTCCGCTCAGCCCCGCCTTCGACCTCTTCCCGATCGAGAACATCAAGCGGATCGAAGTCGTGCGCGGTCCCGGATCGTCGCTGTACGGCGAGAACGCGTATTGGGGCGTGATCAACATCGTCACGCTCTCGGGAGAAGACCTCGCCGGCGGACAGGCGCAGCTCTTTGCCGGCGCGCGCTCGACCGGCCTCGTGAACGCGATGTACGGCAAGAAGACGGCGAACGGCTCGTACCTCGCGTCGGTGCGCGCGTACCAGAGCCAGATGCCCGAGGAGTTCTGGACTGACGACAAGTCGAAGGTGCGCGGGACCGATGTCTTTCTCAAGGCCTCGCGCGGCGACTGGCAGGGATCGCTCTATCGCCACGACGATCATCTGAACGGATTCCGCGAAGAGTTTCCCGCCGAGCTCGGCCTGCCGCCCGGCACCGGCTTCGCGTCGGCGCACGACCTCATTCAAGCACTGACGATCGCGTCGCTGCGCTACAACCACGCGCCCGCGAACGCGCCGATCACCTGGAGCGCCGACCTCTCCTACGCGCACCGAAACGGCATGCACTGCGCCGGCTGTCACGCCGCGCAGGAACTGCCGGAGTTCTCGCATCGCGCCGACCACGGCTATCAGGCCATCGGTGACTTCCGCGCCGGGCTCCACATGATCCCCATGCACGACATCCTTGTCGGCGTCGAAGCGCGGCGCCTCGATCGCGCCGAGCACGTTCAGGAGCTCTCGCCGGATGCGACCGTCGCCTCCGGCTACAACAAGCTCGCCGTCTACGCGCAGGACCAGTGGGACGCGCTGCCGAACCTCCTACGCATCGTCGCCGGCATCCGCTATGACAACAAGACCAGCCTCTTCTCATCGAAGACTTCGCCGCGACTCTCGTTCGTCTACACGCCGAGCAGCCGCCTGGTCGTGCGCGGCGGCTATTCGACAGCGTTTCGTTTCCCGACCTTCTCCGAGCTCTATCAGGACAGTTGGTTCATCAATGCCTCGAATCCCGACATCCCCGGTCTCCTGATCCCGTTGTCGACGTTCAATCCGAACCCGAATCTGAAGCCCGAAGAGATCAGCACGTTCGATCTCGGCGGCGAGTATCAGCTCTCTCCGACAGTGTCGGTCAAGGCGGATCTCTATCGCTCGCGGGTGAAGAACTTCATCGTGATCGTCCAGAATCTCCTCGCGCCGATGCCGACCTTCGGTTGGGAGAACCAGCCGGCGAACGCGCGGATCATGGGCGGCGAGGTCGAGTTGCGCGCCAACGTCACGGGGCGAGTCACCGGCTTCGTGAACTACGGGCACGAAACCGAGAGCCAGCTCGGTGCCGGCACCGACTCGTCGGGCCATTCGTTCGAGTTCGTCTATGCGCCGAAGGACAAGGTCAACTTCGGCGCGTATGCCGGTCCGTTCAACAACGTGAGCGCCTCGCTGGAGGCATCGTGGAAGAGCAGCTACGAGGCGCCGTCGAACTGGTTCTTCATCCGCTCCAACTTCACGAGCTTCGCCGCGCCGCCGCAGCCGTCCTACACGCTGCTGAACGCGCGCGTCAGTTACGACGTGCCGTTCGTCCACAGCCGACCGATCCGCTTCACGCTCTTCGGCAACAACCTGCTCAACAAACGTCCCGAGGAGACTATCGTCGGAACGGAGAACCGGATGACCGGCCGCGAGTTCTTCGGGCAGGTCGAAGTAAACTTCTGAGTCGTTACTCGTTACTCGTTGTTCGTTACTCGGGTCGATGTCTCCGGCGCGAGTAACGAACAACGAGTAACGAGTCACGAGTAACGAGTAACGTCTCTTGAATGCTCGGTCTTCGATCTCTCATCGCAATCTTCCTGCTCGCGCTCCCGCTCTCCGCGTGGGCTCAGCAAGACATTCCCGAGGTGGCGCGGAGCCTCATGGAGGAGGGGGACCGCGCGCGTGAGGCCGGCCGGCTCGACGACGCGCTGGCGAAGTACCGGAAGGCGATTGAAGCCGCTCCGCAGCTCTCCACGGCATACGCCAATGCCGGCGCGATTCTCTTCCAGCAGCAGAAGGTCGGCGAGGCGTACAAGCTCTTTGTCCAAGGTGTGAATCAGGCGCCGTCCGACCGCACGCTCCTCTCCAACGCCGCCGCCGCGGCGCAGCAGCTGGGGAAGTCATCCGAGGCGCTGACGTTCATCGATCGCGCCCTCGAGAAGAACGCGCGCGATGCGGCGCTGCACGCGCTCCGTGGCACGATCCTCCGTTCGCTGAACCGGGACGCCGAGGCCGTCGCGGCACTGCAGGAGGCGACGCGCCTCGCCCCGAACGAGGCGCGGCACCACTTCAGCCTCGGCAACGCGCTCTACGCGACCGGCAAGAAGAACGAGGCGATCGACGAGTACCGCAAGGCGATCGCGATCGACCGCGACTACACCCGCGCCTATTACAACCTCGGCGCCGCGCTGTTCGAGAGCGGGCGCTACTCCGAGGCGCTCGGCGCCTACACCAAGGCGCTGGAGCCGATCGACAAGGCGTTCGCGCGCAGCGAGGCGGTCGATCCGATTCACGCCCGCGCGTACGCGAACCTCGGCGCCATCTGGATGAAGCAGCAGGCATGGCAACAGGCGTCGGATGCGTTCGCGAAGTCGCTGAAGCTCGACCCGATGAGCGCCGACGCGCACTACAACCTCGGGTTTATCTACTTCAACTGGAACAAGCCGGATCGCGCGGAGCAGGAGTACCGCGCGGCGCTCGCGGTCGACGCGTCGCTCCCGCTCGCATACCTCCACCTCGGCGAGATCGCCTGGAAACGCGGCGACGCCGCGCAGACGGTGAAGATGCTTCGCGAAGGCTTGCCGCGTTTCGACGCACCGTCGAAGACGCTCGCCCTGCGCCTCCTCGGCCGCGCTGAGCTGAAGCTCGGGAACGCGGATGCCGCGGCAACCGCGCTGCGCGAGAACACCGGCGACGTCGACTCGATGATCGTTCTCGCGCGCCTCGAACGGCATCGACAGCACCTCGATGACGCCGCGCGTGCAATCGCGAACGCGCCGCCCGACAACCGCGCCGCGATCCTGGAGCGAGCGCTCATCGCGCGCGACCGCGGTGATCTGGTCGCCGAGCGCGGCGACCTCGAACAGTTGCTGGCGAAGGATCCGAACCATTCCGAGCTCCGCACCGCCCTCGGCGCGAACCTGCTGCGCGGCGGCGAGCTGGAAGCCGCGCGCAAGTACGTCGATACGCCGCTCCTCGCCGCCCTCGCGAAACGCGATGCCGCCGCGCTGGCGCAAATGTCCTCCGACCCCTTCGCCCGCGGCGACGCCGGACTGTTGCTCTGGCAGGGCGGCCGCCCTCGCGACGCTCAGCCGCACCTCGCCGCCGCCCTGGCCGCCGACCCCGCCTGGGACGAAGTCGCCCTCGCCTCCGGCGAGATCGCCCTCGCGCAGCGCGAGTACTCGAACGCGCTAGAGATCTTGTCGCGCTTCGCTCCGAAATGCCCTCTCCCTCCGGGAGAGGGTGGCGCGGAGCGCCGGGTGAGGGGCGACCAAGTTGCGCTAAGCGTCGGCACGACCGACGACCTCTGCCCCCGCGCGAAGCGCGACCTCGCCACCGCGCTTCTCGCCGTCGCGAGCACCGATCTGCGAGGGGCCCGTGCGCTGACCGATCGCGCGGTGGCTCTCGACGACCGCTATGCCGCGATTGCGCAATTCATTCGAGGCGAGAGCGAGCTCGCCAACGGCGATAGCGACGACGCGCGGACCGCCTTCAACCGCGCGCTAACAGCGGGACTCCCGAATGCGGCGGAGAGCGCAGCCCGAAAGTACCTCGAAGCGCTGCAGCCGGTCGCCGAAGCGCCACAGCCGTCGTCGAGCACCCCGCGACGCACCGTGCTCGTCTTCCTGCCCGACATCCCCGCCGAGAATGAGAAGCGGCTCGCCGAGACGATGTCCGCCTACGTCGGCCAGCTCGCCGCGTCGTCGAGCGTGCCGCTCCACATCGAACTGTTCCGCCGCGCCGACGATGCGCGCTCGTTCTTCGCCTCGAACCGTGCCGCGGTCGGCGTCGTCATCGCGAATCCCGAATTCGTCGCCGAGCTCGCGAGCGATCTCACGCCGCGCTTCCAGTTCGCGCGCGAGGGACGGACGTCCTACAAGCGCGTCGTGATCGTCCCGTCGTCCAACGGCCTCAAAGAACTGCACGGCCGCACACTCTCCATCGCCGAAGGCCTACGCGACAGCAGTGGCACCGGGGCAAAGGTCGTCCTCGCGACCGACGACGATGCCGCCGTCGCGAACGTTCTCTTCGGCAAGAGCGACGCCGCATTCGTCTCCGAGGCCAACCCGCTTCTCGCCCAGAACGCGTCGAAGCTGCGCGTGGTCTCCACTGCCAGTGCCCCGATGCCGGTCATCGCCTTCGCCCCGCTCCTCCCCGCCGACCGCGAAGCGCTCGAGCCGACCATCCGCCCCGCCGCCCGCACCCTCGCTCCGCTCCAAATCGGCGGCATCGCCGAGATCGAAACCGACCGCCCCACCCCCCGCAAGATCGAAGTCACGCCCCTCCCCGCCACCGCCCTCGGCCTCGTCGCACCAACCGATCCGCCCGCGAAGCTCGCCCTCCGCGCCAACATCGCCCTCCCGCAGGCCGCGATCAACGAAGAGATGTACGACGGGCAGTGAGCGCCGTTACCATTCGCGCGTGAAAGTCGTCTCGGTCAACGTCGGATTGCCGCGCGAAGTGACTTGGCAGGGACAAACCGTTCGGACGTCGATCTACAAAGATCCGGTTGCCGCCCGCGTTTGGGCGCGCCGCCTGAACCTGGAAGGCGACCGCCAGTCGGATCTGACGGTGCACGGGGGTGCCGAGAAGGCGGTATACGTCTATCCCGCCGAACACTACGACTTCTGGCGCGGCGAGCTTCCGGGCGTCGATCTGCCGTGGGGATCGTTCGGGGAGAACATCACGTCCGAGGGGCTCGACGAGAGCTCCGTCGGTATCGGCGACCGGCTGACCATCGGCTCCGCGGAATTCGTCGTCACGCAGCCGCGCACACCGTGCTTCAAGCTCGCGATCCGTTTTGGCCGACTGGACATGATCAAGCGCTTCCTGCGGAGCGGCCGGACCGGCTTCTATCTCTCCGTCTCGCGCGAAGGAGAGTTGGCGGCGGGTGATCCGATTGCGCTCGTTCCTGCCGTGGGGCCGGCGGTGACTGTCGCAGAGATCGTCAGCCTCTATACCGTCGACGAGTCGAAGCAGGAGCTGCTGCGGCGCGCGAGCGGGCTGGCGGCGCTGCCGAAAGGTTGGCGCGACTATTTTCGGGAGCGGCTCTGGGAGCCGGATTCCTAATTCTTGGAGGAGCGGAACATGCGAAAACTGAAACTACAGATGCAGATCACTGTCGACGGCTTCGTGGCCGGCCCGGAGGGGCAGCTCGACTGGATGACGCGAGAGAACGACGAGAAGCTCCTCGCCTTTATCAATGAGCTCGTCGACACGAGCGACACGATCCTGATGGGGCGGAAGATGACGCCGGGGTTCGTCAACTACTGGGAAAGCATCAAGTCCGATGACCCCCAGTACGACTTCGCCCAGAAGATGGTGAACACGCCGAAGGTCGTCTTCAGCCGGACCGTCTCCAGCATGGAAGGAAAGAACGTTCGGGTCGAGAACGGCGACGTAGTCGCTGCCGTGAACCAGCTCAAGAGCCAGGGCGGCAAGGATCTCCTCGTCTACGGCGGCGCCGGTTTCGTCAGCTCCCTGATCGAGAATCGCCTCATCGACGAGCTGAATCTCTTCGTCAATCCGGTCGCCATCGCCGACGGCATGCGCATCTTCACCTCCCGCACGCCGCTCGCTCTCGTGTCGTCCGTCGCCTACCAGGATGGCATCGCGAAAGTCGTCAACACCTATAAGCCGCGAGTGTAGGGGGCGGCTCTCAGAGGCTGTGAAGAAATCGCGTTTCCGTCATCCTGAGCTTGGCGGAGCGGCGAAGCCGCGTAGCGCAGCGAAGGATCTCAGAATGCGCTGCAAGTGGCTCCTGCCTCGCATCTTGAGTTCCTTCGCCGTCCTGCGCCGCTTCGCGGCTTCGGCGACTCAGGATGACGAGGGGAGATTTCTTCACACGCTTTCAGCCGCAACCATTTCCGCTCACTCGTAGCAGCGACCCGCTCCACCGCGACACGTCTAACGCTGCCTCGCAGCAATGTTTCGCTCCACCGCTGCATGTGTAACGCTACCTCGTAGCAATGTTTCGCTCCACCGCCGCATGTGTAACGCTACCTCGAAGTAGTGCTTCGCTCCACCGCGGCACGTCCAACGCCGCCTTGAAGCAATGTTTCGCTCCACCGCCGCACGTCCAACGCCGCCTTGAAGCAATCTCTCGCTCCACCGCGGCACGTCCAACGCCGCCTTACAGCAATGTCTCGCTTCACCGCCACACGTCCCACGACGCCTCGCAGCAATGTCTCGCTTCACCGCCACACGTCCAACGACGCCTTGCAGCAATGTTTCGCTCCACCGCGGCACGTCCAACGCCGCTTCGTAGCAATGCTTCGCTCCACCGCCGCACGTGTAACGCCGCCTCGTAGCAGTGTCTCGCTCCAGCGCTGCACGTGTAGCGCTGGCTCGTAGCAGTGTGTCGCTCCGTCGCTGCACGTGCAACGCTGCCTCGTGGCGGTGCTTCGCAGCACCGCTGCACATGCAACGCTCCCGCGAAACATTGCTCCGCCGCCGCGCAACACTGTTACGCCGTTCGCGCGGACGTGCCTCGCCGCGGCGGAACGTTGCGGCAAGCACTCGGGGACGTGAGTGGGCGCGGCGAGACGTTGCTGCACATCCCGCGTGGACGTGCGTCAAAGCAGCGAGGCATTGCTACAAGTCCTAAGATGCTTGCATGCTGCGGAGCGTAGCGGCGTCGCTTCGGGACGTTTACGGTGATCTCAAGCCTGAGATCACTGATCCGTTCGAGATGGTTCTGCTCGAGAACGCCGCGTATCTCGTTGATGACGCTCGACGCATCGCCACCTTTCGCGCGCTGAAGCGAGCCGTCGGCACGTCGCCTGAGGCCATCCTGAAGCACAGCGAAGCCGGGATCGCCGAGGTCATTGCAGGCGGTGGGATGAAGCCGGAGCACCGGGCGGGGAAGGTGCTCGAATCCGCCCGAGTGGCCCAGCGGATCGGCCTTGCTCGCCTGCGAGAGGCAGTGCGCAGCGACCCGGAAGCCGCGAAGAAGCTGCTCCGTGAGTTCCCCTCGGTCGGCGAGCCATACGCCGACCGCATTCTCCTCTTCGCAGGCGGCCACCCGAGGATCGCACCCGATTCGAACGCCCTTCGCGTCCTCTGCCGCCTCGGCTTCGTCGACGAAGCGAAGAGCTACTCCACCACCTACAGGAAGGCGGCAGCGCGCGCAGCCTCGGAAGTGACTGACGCCAAGACCGCGCGTTCCCTCCACTCGCTCCTCCGCCGCCACGGCCAGGAAGTCTGCAAGACCTCGGAGCCGCGCTGCGGAGTCTGCCCGCTGCGCGGTACGTGCGCGTGGTACCGAAACGCCGTGGCGTGACCAACTTCGCACTATTTCGCGGCGAGCCCGTGTAGGGGCCGGCTCTCAGCCGGCCCATGGTGCGGCTGAGAGCCGCACCCCACATGACCCGATTGCCGCGCCTGCGACCGCCCTTACGCCGCCCCGATCTGCAGGCGCCTCACTGTCTCCGTGACGTCCGCGGGGGCGAGTGGCTTGCGGAGAAACTCGGCGGCGCCGGCGTCGAGTAGGGGGGTGACCTCGGTGGTCTCGGTCATGACGACGACGGGGACGCGGGAGAGGCGTTCGTCTTCGCGGAGGATGCGGAGGAAGCCGATGCCGTCGACGAAGCGGTCGTCGCCGGGGGCGGTGTCGGCGTCGTCGATGACGATGTCCACTCCGCCTTTGATCTGGGCGTCGAGGAGGATCAGCGACGGGCTCTGTTCGAAGGCGAGGTTCACCGCCTCCTCGGCGGTCGACGTCGTGAGGACTCGGTAGCCGTCGGTCTCGAGGACGCTCCGCAGGAGCGCCATCGTCTGCGGGTCCTCCTCGGCGATGAGGATCGTGATGCGCGAGGAACTGCTGCGGACTTTCTTGCCGGCCGAGAGCGCGGCTTCGACGCGGTCGAGGACCGTGGTCGCGTCCATCGGGCGGTCGGCGACGTCTTTCTTCAGCAGGTCATCGACGAGGGTCCGCGTGGCGTCGGAGATCTCGATGTCGGCCGGCATCGGGTCGGGCGTGTCGTGGAGGTGCGCCGCGATCGTGTTCGTAATTGTCTTCGCCTGGAAGGGGAGGCGGCCGGCGAGCATGCGGTAGAGCAAGACGCCGCAGGAGTAGAGGTCGGACGCGTGCGTGATGTCGTGGCCGCGGAGCTGCTCGGGCGACATGTAGTCGGGCGTTCCGGCGATCTCGCGCTTCACCTTCATCGCGCGCGCCGACGTCGCGATGCCGAAGTCGGTGATGAAGGCGATGCCGTCTTTGTTGAGGAGGATGTTCTCCGGCTTGATGTCGCGATGGATGATCCCGAGCTCGTGCGCGGCTCGTAGGCCGCGCAGAACCTGGCGCAGGATCGACAGCGCGACCGGCTCGGGGAAGAACGGGCGCCGCGACAGGTGCTTGTGGACGTTGTCGGCGTCGACGTACTCCATCGAAATGTAGGGGAAGCCGTCGGCGAACCCGAGGTCGAAGCTCTGGACGACGTTGCGATGGCGGATCTTGCGCGCCAGCTTCAGCTCCGTCTTGAAGCGCTCGAACGACTCCGGGTCCTCCTGCATCGGCGCGGAGAGGATCTTGAGCGCGACGACTTCGTCGATGCTGCTGTCAACGGCGGAGCAGACGTAGCCCATTGCACCGGCGCCGAGGAAGCGCTGCACGCGGTAGCGCCGCCCGAAGACGCCGCCGGGGACGAGGATGCGCTCGAGCGTCGCGACCGCCTCGAGGTGGCGACGCGAGCGGCCCGCACCGCCGGACGGATGCGCGGTGCTCGGTGCCGAGCCTTCGGCGGTCTGCGGCGGAGGGCCGAGCATGGTCGCGTCGCTGCGCATCTCGTCCGCATCGCCGGCGACGAGCGTCGGCGCCGTGAGCTCGAGGTCGAGCAGCGAGGGGTCGGACGCATTCGCGAAACGGCCGGTCGGATCGGTGACGCCACACTGGCTGCAGAAGCGGTCCACGACCCGGCACCCCGAGCCACACGCGTGGCAGGGGATGTCCCATCCCGGCCACGGATTCGCGACGAACGTCAGGTCGTTATCCATTCACCTCAGCCGCCACGACGATCTTCGGCGCCAATTTCGCCAGCGTTGGGATGCTCGTGCGTTGCCACGTCACGTTGCGGTCGTACTGCAGCACGAGCGTGTACGCCTGGTCCGCCGCGTGCGTTTTCGCCTTCGTGATCCAGCGAACGAGCGTGAGGATGCCGCTGCTGTTCATGAAATTGACGTCGCGCAGATCCACCTCGACGCGCCTGAGCTTCTTCTCGCGCACCGCTTCGTCGATTCCGGTCCAGTACGGATTCAGTAGCTCGCCGGGATCGCGCATCTCGACGGCGCCGGTCATCTTCACGCGGAGCACTTCGCCGGACATCTGCGGCGAGATCGACAGTCCCTCGGCTGAAAGCGGGGTGAACGCGTTCTCGCTCATGCGCCCTCCAGCGGGAAGATGGCGTGGATCGCCACTTCGTTGTCGTGAACGTCGAGGCGCAACTTCGCGTTCGCCTCGTAGAGGATGCGTATGAGCCCCAGGCGCGATTGCCCTTCCGTCATCGCGGCGGCCTCCATCTTCTTCAGATAGACCGACTCGGGATTCCCGGCCTGGATCATGGCGAGCTCGCGGCGCAGCGTGTTGATGTGGTGCGGTTCGGCGCGATTCTTGACGCAGACGTCGACGACGCTCGACTGCTTCGCGATTGAGATCTTGAGGTAACTCTCCTCGTCCGACGCGTACTTCACCGCGTTCTCGAGGAGCTCCGAGGCGGCCATCGAGATCTGTTCGGCGCGCTCCTTGTCGGCGAGCCCGATCATGAAGAAACTCGCCACGAACTTGCGCACGCAACTGATGTACGTCCAGCGCGGCCCGAACCGCATCTCGACGTAATCCGATGAGACGGGAGTGATCTGCATCGCTTCCATCAAGACCTCTTCCTTCAAGCCCATGAATTGCGGACGATCATGTCCTCTTCACTGCCAGCAGACTGACGTCGTCTTTCGGCGTTCCGGCCCAGCTCCAGGCCGCGTTGGCGATTGTCGTGACGATCTCCGAGGCGGTGGCGCCGTGGAGGTCGTGGAGCTGTTGCATCAGGCGATCGATGTCGAAGAACTCGCCGCTGCTGTTGCGCGACTCGGTCACCCCGTCGGTGTGGAACAGCGCCACGTCGCCGCGGTCGAGCGTCAGCGTTTGATCGGTCGTGACCGGCGCGATGTCATTCTCGATGCCGATCCAGAGGCCGTCGGTGGCGAGCCGGTCGACGCGGCCGTTCGCGGCGCGGTAGATGAGGAGGTCGGTGTGCGAGCCGGCGTACGTCATCACGCCGCTCTGCGCGAGCTTCGCCACGACGAGCGTCATGAAGCGGTCCTGCCCCAGCCGCGAGCGCAGGTTGTAGAACATCGCGCGGTTCAGCAGCGTGATGAACTCCGACGGCGTCGTCTGGCCGTTCGACTGCTCGCAGAGCATCGTGAACATCGACTGCGCCATCATCATGATGAGCCCCGAGGTGACGCCGTGGCCGGTCACGTCGCCGACGCCGATCCACGCGCTCCCGTTCGAGCGGCGGAACTCATAGAAATCGCCGCCAACCTCCTCGGCCGGGTACATGACGGCGGAGACGTCGAAGCCGGGGAAGTCGAACGTCCGGGGGAGGACAGACGTCTGGATCGAGCGCGCCAGCGCCATCTCCTGCCGGTGCCTGTCCTGGATCTCGGCGTCGCGCCGCCGGATCTCGCCGAGCATCTCGTTGAAGCCGTCGATCACCTGGCCGACTTCGTCATTCGACGACTTGTCGGCGCGCAGCGCGTAGTTCTTCTCGCGCGAGACGCGCTTCGTCACGTTGCGGAGCGCGAGCAGCGGACGCGAGATCGCGCGCTGCAGGAAGAGCGAGAAGATCAGCGCCACGAGCGAGGCGCCGACCAGGACCATGCCGGCGATGACGAGGTACCGCGTGCGGCGCTCGCGCAGCTCGCCAATGTCGGAATGGAGATGGACGGTTCCGACGCGCGCATTGTTGAAGAGGATCGGCTCCGTCACCTCGATCTCGTTCCCCGCGAACGTCACGCCGTCGCGCGGCTTCTCTTTATCGGCCGGACCGTGTCCGTACTCGGCGAACACCTTCCCCTCGCGGTCGAAGAGGAGCGCGTGCGTGATGTGCGGCTGAGCGCGGAGGGCCGCGAGCGTCGACCGCGCGGTCTCGGGATCGTTGAAGACGATCGATGACGACGCGTTCTCGCCGATCACGCCGGCGAGCACGGTGGCGTCCCGCATCATCTTCTCGCTGTACGTCTTGCGGTCGTAGAGAGCGAGCACGCCGAGGGTGATGAGCAGCGCCACGAGACTGGTCAGCATGAATCCAGTCAGCAGTTTGCTGCGGATGGACAGATCACCAAAGCGGGCCACTTTGTGAACAGTTTAGCGCGCGTGATGTGCTTCACGTTTCCGGCTCGCGCCACCGTATGGCGGAGCTGATGGCTGGTCCCTCTTCCCCATTAGGGATGGTATTCTGCCGCGCTTGCTTCTCCCCGCAATCCTTCTGGCGTTAGCTATCGGTGGCCCTGATACGGGGGACATCTGGGTGCGTTTCGCTCCGGGGGCCAACGTCTATCTCGACGGCGTGCGGCTGTCGCAGACGAATTGGAGCGAGAACGGCTCCCTGCTGCGTGACGTCAAGGTCGGCGCGCACAAGGTCACCATCGAGGTGCCGAACGGCGGCTCCGCGACGATCGACGTCAACGTTGCCAGCGGCGAGCTGTCGACCGTCTCCGTCTCGCCGCTCGCCCTTCACGCGCGGCCGGCGCCGAAAGGCGGCGTCGAAGTCCGGGCCGCGGCGGATGCGAAATGCGTCGCCGCGATCAACGACAAAGAGCAGGCGATTGCCGATCCCGCCACCTTCGACGACCTCGCACCGGGTGCGTACCACGTGCGCGTGAACTGCGGAACGCGCGGAATCGTGCAGGGCGACGTCACCGTCACGGAAGGCCGCGTCGCGATCGTCGATACCGACCTCAGAGCGCACCGGTTGAACCTCCTCGGCGATCGCTCCCGCGTCACGAAAGTGGCGCTCAACGATCCGAACAAGGCGATCGTCAACGCGCCCCTTCCAGCCGAGGCGAAGCGCGTGATCATCAGTGGCCTCAGTGGCGGCGCGACGATCGCATCGATCAAAGTGCCGACGGCCGGCATCGCGGTCATCACCGTCGACTGTCCGACGTCGACGGCGGCCTCCACCTTCTTCTCCCGGCTGTCGATGTCGGGCGGCATCGTGCAGCGGGTGGAGATCGAGAACGAAGTCGTCAACGAAGACGGAAGCGTACGGCTGATCGTGATGATGATGACGCAGTAGCGTCAGCGCCACGCGTATACGTCGACGTTCGCCCGGTCCCGGAGCTGCGTCGTCCACTTCTCGATCTCTTCCTGCAGGCGCGACGCGCGCAGGAGCGTGCGGATCTCTTCACGCACTTCGGCGAGAGGCGGAATGGCGAGGCCGCGCTGGCGGCGCTGCTGGCTCCAGGTGCCGCGGTAATACGTCGCGATCTCGTCGTTCGAGACGAACACCAGCGGCGCGAAGCGTTCCTGAACGTACGCCTCGACCTGCAGTTGGCGTTTCACGAGCGCGCGCAGCTCGTCCGGCGTCAGCTCGACGCGGTTGAGCGCGGCATCGAGATCGGCCGGGGTGGGGAAGCGTTTCGCAATCTCCGTCACGCGCGCCTCGATCGAGTCTTTCGGAATGTCCTCGGCCCCGAAGCGTTCGACGTCCCGGAACTTCAGTGCCTGTGCGATGAGCGCGTCGAGGATGCGATGCCGGAAGTCGTCCTCCGACTCTCCCTGATTGCGCGGGAAGAAGCGAAGCTCCACCATCTGATTCACTTCGCTGACCGTGATCACCTGCTTGTCGATGACCGCCGCGACGCGGTCGACGGTGCCGGCGTGAGCCGGGATCGCCATGGCGAAGAGCAGAATCGCTAACCGGCGCGAAATCATCGGCATGGCTCGCTAGGTTAACATTGGCCTTGGCACTCGTTTGGTGAGAGTGCCAGGTCGAAACTGATGAGCCAGCAAGGAGAAGAGCTTGACGGACGCGCGCGGGAAGTCCTCCGCGAGATCGTGATGCAACACGTTGCCACGGGGGAGGCGATCAGCTCCCGCTCCCTGGCGAAGGGCGGCCACTTTCAGCTCTCTCCCGCCAGCCTCCGCAACGTCATGGCGGATCTCGAGGACCTCGGCTATCTGGCGCAGCCTCACACCTCGGCAGGCCGCGTTCCGACCGACCGCGGCTACCGCTTCTTCATCAACTACCTGATGAAGTCGCGGATGCTCACCCAGCGCGAGCGCGAGACGATCGACGAGCAGGTCGGACACGGTACCGAGATCGATCACGTCCTCCACGAAGCGTCGCGTCTCCTTTCGCGCCTCGCCGACCAGGTCGGCGTCGTCTTCATGCCGACCCTGTTGCAGTTTGCGATCCGGTCGATGGACTTCGTCCTCGTCGCCGAGAACAAGATCCTCTGCGTCATCGTCGGGACCAACGGCGTGGTCGTGAACAAGATCATCGAGACGCGTCTCAACTTCACGCGCGACGAGCTCGAGAAGATCGGGCGCTACATCACCGGCGAGTTCTTCGGCCTCACGCTCGACCACATCCGTCGCCGCCTCGTCCGGATGACGGAGGAAGAGCGGGCGATGCAGGACCAGATGCTCCAGAAGACCATCGCCCTCGGTATCGAGGCGGTCAACGACGTCCGGACGATCGACAACGATCTCTACGTCGAAGGGGCGGCGTCGATCCTGACGAAGCCGGAATTCTCCGAGACGATGGCCCTCCGCAAAACCTTCCTGGCGCTACAGGAAAAAGAGAAACTGATCGACTTGTTGAACTCGTGTCTGACCGAAGACGGGCTGCAGATCCTGATCGGATCGGACAGCGACTTCACGCACGTGCACAATTTCAGCATCGTCGCGAAGAGCTACGGCTCGCATAACGCGCCGCTCGGCGTGGTGGGGATCATCGGGCCGATGCGGATGGAGTACGCGCGCATGGCGCCGCTGGTCGACTACATCGGCCGCGCGCTGTCGCGGAAGATCGAAGAAGAGGAGCAGCAGTAATGGCACAGCCCACTGGAAACGGCGACGACGATCGTTACGAACTGGAAGACGACGGCGCGTCGGTCGAAGACATCGAGCACGAGATGCAGAAGGCAGCGGAAGAAGCGGCCGCCGAGCCCGCCGCCTCGGGCGCGCACGCGTCCGATCCGGCAGCCGCGGAGTGGCGCGACCGCTACATGCGCACCCTTGCGGACTTCGACAACTACCGCAAACGCGCCGACCGCGAAAAGCAGGACTTCTTCAAATACGCGCTCGCCGGCACGCTCCGCGACCTCCTGCCGGTGATCGACAACTTCGACCGCGCGGTCGATCACGCCGAGGATGGGGATGAATTCCATCGCGGCGTCGCACTCATCTACAAGCAGCTCTTCGATGTATTGACCAAGCACGGCGTGCGGGCGATCGATGAGGCGAATGTGCGGTTCGACCCGAACATTCACGAGGCGGTGGTGCGGGAGGAGAATCCATCCGTTCCGTCGCACACCGTCGTACAGGTACTCCAGAAGGGCTACTTTCTCCATGACCGGCTCCTGAGGCCGGCGATGGTGAAGGTGGCCGTGGGTGGCCCGGAAGAGGTCTGACGTCTACCAATGCCCAAGATCATCGGAATTGACCTCGGGACGACCAACTCCTGTGTTTCGGTCGTCGACGTCGCGACACCGCAGGTGATCGCGAACAGGGAAGGGAGCCGCACCACGCCTTCGGTCGTCGGCTTCACCGAGGATGGGGAGCGGCTGGTCGGGCAGATCGCGAAGCGTCAGGCGATCACGAATCCGTTCAACACCATCTTCGCCATCAAACGTCTCATCGGCCGCAAGTACGACTCGGACGAGGTGACCCGCGCGAAGCAGATGCTCCCGTACAACGTCGCCGCCGCATCGAACGGTGACCTGAAAGTGAAGATCCGCGATCGCGAGTACTCCCCGCAAGAGGTCTCCGCGTTCGTTCTGATGGAGATCAAGTCGTTCGCGGAGGACTACCTCGGCGAGCCGGTGACTGAAGCGATCATCACCGTTCCCGCGTACTTCAACGACTCGCAGCGGCAGGCGACGCGCGACGCCGGCAAGATCGCCGGCCTCGATGTGCTCCGCATCATCAACGAGCCGACCGCGGCGGCGCTCGCGTACGGTCTCGACAACAAGAAGAACCAGCTCATCGCCGTGTACGACCTCGGCGGCGGCACGTTCGATATCTCGATCCTGAAGCTCGAGGACGGCTTATTCGAGGTCCTCTCCACCTCCGGCGATACGTACCTCGGCGGCGAAGACTTCGACAAGCGGATCATGGACTGGCTGATCGACAACTTCCAGCGCGAGACGAACCTCGATCTCCGCGAGGACCGCATGGCCCTCCAGCGCCTCAAGGAAGCGGCCGAAAAGGCGAAGTGCGAGCTCTCGATGGAGCAGGAGAGCCGCATCACGCTTCCGTTCATCTCCGCGGACGGCTCCGGGCCGAAGCATCTGAATACCGTCCTGACCCGGAAAGAGTTCGAGCGCCTCGTCGAGGACCTGATCGAGAAGACCATCGGACCGGTGAACGACGCGATGAAGGCTGCGAACGTCGCGCCGAAAGACATCGACGAGGTCGTGCTCGTCGGCGGCCAGACGCGAACGCCGAAGGTCATCGAGGCGGTGCAGAAGGCGTTCGGGAAAGAGCCGAACCGCAACATCAATCCCGACGAGGTCGTCGCCATCGGCGCCGGCATCCAAGGAGGCATCCTCCGAGGCGACATCAAGGACATGATCCTCCTCGACGTCACGCCGCTCTCCCTCGGCGTCGAGACGCACGGCGGCATGGCCACGAAGGTCATCGAGCGCAACTCGACGATCCCCACCAAGAACTCGCTCGTGTTCACGACCGTCGCCGACAATCAGGGCCGCGTGAACATTCACGTCCTCCAGGGCGAGCGCGAGTTCGCGCGCGACAACAAGTCCCTCGGTCAGTTCGACCTGATCGGTATCCCGTCGGCGCCGCGCGGCGTTCCGCAGATCGAGGTCACGTTCGCGATCGATTCGAACGGCATCGTCAGCGTCACCGCCCTCGATCAGGCCACCGGACAGTCGCAGGGGATGCAGATCAACCCCGCCGGCGGTCTGAGTCAGGCCGAGATCGACTCGCTGGTCGACGAGGCGCAGGAGTACCAGCGCAGTGATGCCAGCCGCCGCGAGCTCCGCCTGATGCAGAACAAGCTCGAGGGGATGATCTACACGAACGAAAAAGTCTTCCACGAGTTCGGAAAACTCCTCTCAGCCGAGGACCAGCACAAAGTGAAAGAGAGCCTCGTCAAGGCGAAGGAATCGGTGAACGCCGACAACAAGCAGCGGCTGTCGGACTCGATTTACGACCTGCAGGTCGCCGCACGTATCTTGACGAGCGTCATGCTCTACAACCCGATGAGATTCCAGTCGGGGACCAGCGAATAACCGATGGCGACGACTGAAAAACGCGACTACTACGAAGTGCTCGGTGTGGTGAAAGGTGCGTCGATCGACGACATCAAGAAGGCCTACCGCAAGCTTGCAGTGAAGTACCACCCGGACAAGAACCCGAACGATCCTGAAGCCGAGGAGAGGTTCAAGGAGGCGGCGGAAGCGTACGGCATCCTCTCCGACGACGAGAAGCGCGCGCGCTACGACCGCTACGGCCACGCCGGCACCAGCGGTATGGGCGGCTTCGATCCGAATCAGTTCGCCGACTTCGGAGACATCCTCGGCGATCTCTTCGGCTTCGGCGATTTCTTTGGCTCCTCACGGCGGCGTCCGACGCGGCCGGCGCGCGGCAACGACCTCCGCTACGACCTGACGCTCGAGTTCGAGGACGCGGTACGCGGCAAGGACATCACGCTCAATGTTCCGCGCGTTGCGACCTGTGCGACGTGCAGCGGCTCGGGCGCGAAGCCCGGGACGCAACCGGTGACCTGTAGCGGCTGCCTCGGACGCGGTCAGATCCGCTACTCGCAGGGCTTTTTCGCCGTGGCGCGGACCTGTCCGCAGTGCGGCGGCGCAGGGAAGGTCATCAAAGATCCTTGCGCGACGTGCGGCGGCGCGGGCCGCGTGCAGGAAGAGAGAACGATTTCCGTGAAGGTGCCTGCCGGCGTCGACGACGGCTCCCGGCTCCGCGTCGCCGGCGAAGGCGAAGCGGGGTACAACGCCGGCCCCGCGGGCGATCTCTACGTCTTCATCTCGGTCAAGCCGCACGACAAGTTCACGCGGCGCGACTACGACATCCATTCCGAAGAGATCATCAGCGTCACGCGTGCGGCGCTCGGCGGTGAGGTGAAGGTCGACACGCTGGACGGCAAAGAGACACTGCGCGTCGGAACCGGCACGCAGCCGAACCAGGTGTTCCGCCTCCGCGGCAAGGGCGTGCAGTTCCTCGACGGCACTGGCCGCGGCGATCACTACGTGCACGTCAACGTGCGGATCCCGTCGTCCATGACGGACGAACAGCGGAAGCTCTACGAGCAGCTCGCGACGGCCGACGGCGAGACGGTCCCGGAGCGCGGCGTGTTCGACAAGGTGAAGGACTTCTTCGCGAGTTGAAGGACTACATCCTCGAGATCCTCTTCGAGACTAGCGATGCGGTGCTCGAAGAACAGGTCCAGTCGCGGCTGTTTCTCACCTCATCGACCGGCAGCACCTCGGACGACAACGGCGTCTACGCATATTTCGATGACGCTTCGTCGCGTCAGGATGCTCTGGACGCGATGCGCGACCTGCCCGTGGAGCTACGGACGACGGAGCGCGATCGCGTCGACTGGCTCGACCTCTATCAGCAGTCGCTCGAGCCGATGGAGATCGGCGAACGATTCATCGTCGCGCCCGACGCGTCGCTGATCCCTCCCGACAGCGAACGCCTGTCGCTGGTCATCCCGCAGGAGCAGGCATTCGGCACCGGCTCGCACGAGACGACGTCGATGTGCATTGAACTGCTCGAGAGGTTGGACTGCGAAGCAAAGCGCGGCCTGGACGTCGGCGCGGGCTCCGGCATCCTCTCCCTAGCGATGCTCCGCCTCGGCGCCTCGAAGGTCATCGCCTTCGACAACGACGTCGACACCTTCGCCGCCCTCCGCGAGAACCGCGCCCGCAACGGCATCGCCCCCGAGCAAATGCCGCTCTTCATCGGAGGCGCCGACGCGATCGTCCGCGGCACGTTCGACGTCATCACGATGAACATCCTCCCCGACGTCATCCTGCCGCTGCTGCCGAGCATCGTCCCGCGCATGGCCCCCCACGCGCGCCTCATCGTGAGCGGCATCCTCACCACCCGCGCCGACGAAGTCATCGCCTCCGCCAAACGCGCCTCGCTAAACCTCACCTTCGCGAAGATAAAAGGCGAGTGGTGGTCAGGCCTCTTCGAGTTGCCGGCCTAGTCAGACGTTCATCGCCGGCGTGGTGGAGCCGCGAAGCTGCGCACCGCAGCGAAGGACCTGGAGGTACGCGCGCGGCGAAGATGCATTCTCGCCGTCTTCGCGATTCGGCGCGTCTGTGGCGGCAGAGTATGCGAATACAATCCCGGCTCGGTCCGACGATGCGCTCCGGTCACAGACTCACACCAGCGAAGTGGGCCGCCGTCGCCGCCACCATCGCCGCGGTCGCGTACGGCATTTTCGTTTTCAGGCTGTGGTCAGCGCGACAACACGACGTGTCGCGCTTCATCGTGCTCTCGTCCGAAAGCGTTGATCCGCGCAGCGTGCCGCCCGGGGTGACCGTGCAGAACGTCGGCGGGTATGACGGCACAGCCTTTTATCGACTGGCGCTCGATCCGTTCACGCGAAGCCGGACGGCGTTCGGCATCTCGCTTGACGTTCCCGCCTACCGGCAGCAGCGCATTGGCTATCCGTTGCTCGTGTGGTCATTGTCGTTCGGCCGCCCGGCCGCCGTGCCATGGATGCTCGTGATCGTGAACGTGGGCGCCGTGACGGCGCTCGCCGGACTCGGCGCGCTGCTCGCGACCGGCCTCGCGCAGCATCCGCTGTGGGGGCTGCTCCTCGCGTTCTACCCAGGTTTCGTCTACTCCGTGTCGCGCGACTTGTGCGAGCCTCTCGCGTGTGCCTTTGCGGTGAGCGCGCTGCTCGCGATCGTTCGAAAACGCTACGGGACGGCGAGTGTGCTGCTGTCCGCCGCGATCCTGACGCGAGAGACATTCGTCATGCTCGCGATCGCATGGGGCATACAGTGGTTGTGGTCGCGAAGGGCGATCGTCGTGTTCGCACTGCCGGTGGCCGTTTTTGTGATCTGGCAGGCGATTCTGAAACTAAATTGGGGAACGATTGCGTTGCGGGCGGCCGCGCCGCGGTTCACTGTGCCATTCACACAATACTGGCATGCGCTGGCCGAGTCGTCGTCTCTGCGGCACGCGCACAGAATGCACTTCTTTGAGCTCGTTTTTCTGCTGATCATCGCTGTTCTGACGTTGATCAGCTTGCGGAACACGGCTCCTCTCTGGGCGATCGCGTGGGTGGGCTATGCTGGGTTGGCGGCCATCCTCCCGGCGGCGGTCTGGTCGGAAGACGTCGCGTACATGCGCGTTCTCGGCGATTTCTACATCGTGAGCAGCGCTATCGTCGTGCCGTCGACACGGCCGCGCCGATGGATCGCGGCGGTTGCGACGGCGATCGTGTGGTACTACCTCGCGTCGCATCTAGTGGAGTACAGCTAGGACCACGGATCGATCAGTTCGATCCCGAGTCCCTCGAAGTGACGCACGTTTCGCGTTGCGATCGCCGCTTTTCGCGCGAGCGCCACACCGGCGATCTGCACGTCGCGGATCTCCAACGTGCGTCCTCGGCGCCGCTGCTCGGCGGCGACTCGTGCGGCCTCGTGCGCAGCCAACTCGTCGAATGCGATGATCCGACCTTCCAGGTCATCCTGCAGCATGGCCTCGAACGTCTCTTCGAGTGGGCGGCGCCGTTTCCCGGTGCCGAGGATCTCGAGACCGAATCGGATTTCGAGACGGTGATCGACGATATCGCACCACCTACCGCCCCTCGATCGGGACGTAGTCGCGGCGCTCGGGGCCGGTGAAGATCTGACGCGGACGCGCGATCTTCTGGTCCGAGTCGTTGAGCATCTCGACCCACTGGGCGAGCCACCCGGACACGCGGCCGATGGCGAAGATCACCGTGAACATCGGCGACGGGAAGCGCATCGCCTCGTAGATCAGGCCGGAGTAGAAGTCGACGTTGGGGTAGAGCTTCCGTTTGACGAAGTAATCGTCTTCGAGCGCGATGCGCTCCAGCTCCAGCGCGATGTCGAGCAGCGGACTCTTTCCCGTCACCTCGAAGACGTCGTACGCCACCTTCTTGATGATGCGGGCGCGCGGGTCGTAGTTCTTATAGACGCGGTGGCCGAAGCCCATCAAGCGTCCGCCCTCACCGCTCTTCACCTTCTGGATGAAGGCCGGGACGTTGTTGATCGAGCCGATCTCGTTGAGCATCTCGAGCACGGCCTCGTTCGCGCCGCCGTGCAGCGGCCCGTAGAGCGCGGCCGAGGCGGCGGCGACGGCGGAGTACGGATCGACGTGGGAGCTGCCGACGGCACGCATGGCGTTCGTCGAGCAGTTCTGCTCGTGATCGGCGTGGAGGATGAACAACACGTCGAGGGCGCGCTCGAGCACAGGGCTCGGCGTGTACTTCACCTCCGTCGTCTTGTACATCATGTTGAGGAAGTTGCCGGGGTAGGAGAGGTCGTTGTCGGGATAGGCGTACGGCATCCCGATCTTGTGGCGGTAACCGAACGCCGCCATCGTGATCATCTTCGCAATCAGTCGCCGGATCTGTCTCTCGCGGCATTCCACGTCAAAGATGTTCTTGGCCTCGGGGTAGAACGTTCCAAGCGTCGCGACGCTGGCGATGAGCTTTCCCATCGGATGCGCGTCGTAGCGGAAGGCGTTGAGGACCTCCTTCATCTTCTCGTTGAGGATGGTGTGGTGAGTGATATCGCGCTCCCACGTTGACAACTCGTCCTTCGACGGCAGATGTCCGTAGAGCAGGAGGAATGCGGTCTCGAGGTAGGTCGACTTTTCCGCGAGCTGTTCGATCGGATAGCCGCGATATTCGAGGATGCCTTTGTCGCCGTCGATGAAGGTGATCGAGCTGCGGCATGACGCGGTGTTCATGAAAGCCGGGTCGTAAGTCATCAACCCGAAGTCGTCGTCGCTGACTTTGATCTTCCGGAGGTCGAGCGCCTTCACCGTGCCGTCGGTGATCGGGAGCTCGTACGATTTTCCTGTCCGGTTGTCTGTGATGCTGAGTGTCTCTGCCACGTGTCCTGGTGCCTCCGTAGTGGTGCCCGAATCTATCACTTAATCCAGCTCGCCCGACTCGGCGAGAACCCTTGCGATTGCAACGATCGCGGCCGTTTCCGCGCGCAGGCGGCGCGAGCCGAGCTTTCGGAATCGCACTCCCGCGGCGCGAGCAATTTCCAGCTCCGTCTCGCTCCATCCGCCCTCGGGGCCAATGAACAGGATTGCCAGCTCGGGCGATGGTGCGAGGGGCGGCGATGGCTCAACGTCGGCATCGAACATGATCTTCGCGCCGGGACGTTCGATGGCTTCGCTGAAAGGCACGGGCGGTTCGAGCAGCGGCAGCCGCGCGCGGCCGCACTGTTTCACCGCCTCGAAGACGATGCGCTCCCATCGCTCCTGCTTGCCGCGGTAACGCTCTGGCCGGATCTCGACACGTTCGGTGACGATCGGAAGAATCGACCGGACGCCGAGCTCCGTCGCCTTCTGCAGCACGAGCTCGAATCGGTCGAGCGCAATGATCGACATCGCGAGGGTGATCGAGACATGCGCCTCGCGCGCGTCGATGATCGTGAGTACGTTGACCACGAGCTCGTCGTGGTCGGCCTTCGTGACCACGCCGCGCGCGGCGGCCTCTTTCCCGTCGAACAGCTCGACCTCTTCCCCCTCGCGAACGCGGACGACGCGCAGCGAGTGATGCAGCTCGTCGCCGCGAATCGCGATCCGGTCGCCGGGTGCGAACGGTTCAGGCGTGAAGATCCTGTGTCTCATAGCCGCGAATGGTCGGGAGCAACAAGAGAGCCGGGATGCCGAGGAGAACCGTGAGCCAGAAGTACGCGGTGTATCCCGCGTGCTTGGCGATGTAACCGCTTGCGCTCGAGATGATCGTTGCGGTAAGCCCGTAGGCGGCGGAGAGCAGCGCGTATTCGGTGGCGGCGCGCTCGCGATCGCAGATCGACATGAGGAACGCGAGGAACGCGGCGGTGCCGAGGCCGTAGCCGAGGTTCTCCGTGATTGCGGCGGCGTAGATCGACCAGCGTCCGGCGTGGAACGTGGCGACGAGCGCGTAGCCGAGATTCGATAGGCATTGCGCTAAGCCGAGCCAGAGGAGGCTGCGCCAGATGCCGATGCGCGCCACGATTGCCCCTCCCGCGATCGCACCGGCGATGCTGACGATCACACCGATGATGCTGGTGATCGTCCCGATCTCGGCGGGGGAGTAGCCGCGGTCGACCCAGTACGGCTTGGTCATCGAGACGACCGCGAACTCGCCGAGACGGTACGTGAACGCGATCGTGAGCAGCAGCCCCGCGCTCGGGCGTGTCAGCCACCGTTTGAATGCCGCGATGAACGATGTCGCGGTGGCACGCCCCTCACCCGGCCCTTCGGGCCCCTCTCTCCCGCCGGGAGAGGGATTTGTTTCCTCCAGGAGGCGGCTCCCGCGGTCGTCGGGCAGGCCGAATGAGGTCAAGAGAATGAGAAGCGCGATGCCCGCCGCGGTCGAATACGCGGCTCCCCATCCGGCGCGCTGGGCGAGGACGGCGAGAATGCCGGGCGATGTCAGTGCGATCCGGTATGCGGTCACGCGGATCGAGTTGACGGGGCCGAGGAGGTCGTGCGGCGTCGCGCGGATCGTGAAGGCGTCGACGGCGATGTCCTGCGTCGCCGACGCGAGAGCAAGAAGCGCGACGCATCCATAGAAGAGCGGACCGGGAATCGCCGAAGCCATCCCGAAGAGCGCGATGGCGATCCCAACGAGTGCCGCGCAGATCCATCGCCGGTACGCGCCAAAGGTGTCGACCAGCGGCGACCAGAGGAACTTGAGCGTCCACGCGAAGCCGACGATGTTGAGCAGTCCGATGTTCGTCAGGTCGACGTGCCGGAACCGGAGGTACATCGGCACGAACTCTTTGACGATCCCGTACGGCAGCCCTTCGGAGAAGTAGAGCACTCCGGCGGCTGCGGGAACGAACCAGCGGCGCTTCAAGCGCGCGACATGCTATCGCGTCGTGACGACCGAAACGGGGAAGCGGCGCTCGCCGATCGGCGTGTCGTAGTACGCGTTCCCCGCGAGGCGGTAGTGGGCGCGGTTGCCGGTGACCAGGTCGACGACCGTGTTCCAGACGTCGTGGAGCTCGGTGTAGCCGACGCGGGCGCGCAGCGGGACCTCGCCGTAACCGTGCGCCGGGATGGTGACGCGCTCCCGGCTGACGGCTGAGACGAGGTGCGTGTCGTTCGCGAAGAGATCGAAGTCGAGGTGTTCGACCGGGAGCGCGACCCGGTTCGGATTGTCCACTCCGAGCATGAAATTGAAGTCTATCGAGGACGCTCGGAGAGGGATTGCGATCGACACGTGGGGACGGATGTCGCGGACCGAATATGTCGGATTCTGGATGTCGAGAACCGAGGCGCAGCCGGTCGTGAGAAGGCTGGCGACCGCGAGGGCAATACATGCGATCGTGAGCAATACCGCCAGGGTCAGGGAACGTTTCATCGGCTCGCGCGTAATGTGCAAGAGAGGAGCCGGGGAATGCGGCCTTCTGGTATGGTGTGCCGGTTGCAGGCAAGCTCGAACAAGGGACACGTGGGAACTTCCGCGATCATCGCCGCATATAACGAAGAAGGGACGCTCGCCGACGTCGTGCGCGGGCTCCAGGCTTCGCCGCTGATCGACGAGATCATCGTCGTCAGCGATGGGTCGACCGACCGTACGGTGGAGATCGCGCGCTCGCTCGACGTCAAGACGATCGCCCTGCGCGAGAACCAGGGGAAGGGCTACGCCATGCGCGTCGGCGTCGACAATGCGTCGCACGACGTCCTCTTCTTCGTCGACGGCGACATGTACAACGTCGCGGATGCGCACATCGAGGCGCTGGTGGCTCCCGTGCTCCGCGGCGAATGCGACATGAACATCGGCGTCCGCAACCGTGGAGCCCTTCTCAACTTCTTTCACCTGCAGATGCAGTGCGGTCCGGTGCTCTCCGGTATCCGCGTCATGACGCGCGAAGTCTTCGAGGCGGTCCCGCAGCAGTATCAGGCTGCGTACAAGATCGAAGCGGCGCTCAACTGCTTCTGCTCGCGCGAAGGCTACCGCCAGCGGCACACCGTCATCCACAACCTCAACCACGTGCTGAAGGAGACGAAGCGCGGCCTCGCCGATGGTCTCGTCAGCCGCGGCCGGATGATGCGGGAAGTCTTCCTGGTGCTCCTCGACCTGCACGTCTTCGAGACGTGGCGCCACACCCCCGCGCCCGAGGACCAGGTGGCGGTCGCGGAATACGATCTGTTCGAGTGATCGCGCGACAATTCTTCGCCGCGTTTGCGCTCACCTTCGTCGTCGGTACCTGTTCGCCCCAGGCGAACTTCCTCGAGCGGAGCGTCACCGTCGAGGGCCGCGTCTACCGCTATCGCGTGTGGCTGCCGCCGCGCTACACGAAGCTCCGGCGCTGGCCGGTCATTCTCTTTCTCCACGGCAGCGGTGAGCGCGGCAACGACAACCTTCGCCAGCTCACGGTCGGCCTCCCCGCGTTCCTCACGCGCGATCCGGCCCGTTACCGTGCCGTCGTCGTCGTTCCGCAGTGTCCTCTCGATCACGAGTGGTACGGCGAGAACGAGACACAGGCGCTCGCGGCGCTCGACGCCTCGATCAAGGAGTTCCGCGGCGACCGCAGACGTGTCTACCTGACCGGTATCTCGATGGGAGGTGCCGGCGTCTGGTTCCTGGCGCGACATCGTTCGCGCTGGGCGGCGGTCGTTCCGGTATGCGGCGAGGTCGTGCGGCAGTCCGACGATCCGTTTCCGATCGAGCCGCCGCCGGACATCGCGAAACTCCTCCGTGCTCCCGATCCGTACGATGCCTTTGCGTCAGCGATCGGTTCGACGCCAACGTGGATCTTCCACGGCGCCGACGATCCCGTCATCCCCGCCGAACAGTCGCGTCGTATGTTCGTCGCGCTGCGCGCGCATCACGGAAACGTACGCTTCACGCAGTACCCGGGCGTCGGTCATGATGCCTGGGACCGCGCGTACGCCGAGCCGGAGCTCCCGACGTGGCTCCTCGCGCAGCGGCTGAAATGAGACTCAGTGCTCGTCGATGACCTGCTGCTGGATCTCGTGGAAGGTGCCGCTCGGTGCGTCGAAGAAGACAGTCGCGCGTAGCGACACCGGCTCGCTCTCGCTCGAACTGCCGCGTACGCCGACGGCGTACGCATGCACCCAGAACGTGACGGTGTCGGCCGTGCCGGGAGCGATGGCGGTGTTGAATAGGTACGGCCGGTTCGCGCCGGCGCGTAGCACGTAGGCCCCGGCGCCGATCTCCGAGATCTCGACCCGCTTCACCGTGACCGGCTCGTTCGTGAGGTTCTGCACCTCGACGCCGAGTTGCACGTCGAACGGCCCGGGCGGCTGGGACGGCGCGATACCGGTGAGCTGCACGATGTTCATGTGCACTTTCGCCGGTGCCGCCGGCTTGCCGGATCCGCATGACGCTAAGAGAAGTGCGACGCCGAAAAGAACCACCGCGCGTTTCATGATGTGTACATCATATGGCTTCGTCATTGCTTCATCCGAACTCGTGAATACGCCTTCCACTGCCGAAAGAGTCGCTGCAACGTTGGAGCCCGATGGCCCGATGTTGCTGCTCCAGAATTGGCACCATCTGCTCTTTCTGCATTGGGAAGTACCGCCGTCGGAATTGCAGGCGCTTCTTCCATCGGGACTCGACCTCGATACGTTCGAAGGGAAGGCGTATGTCGGCCTGATTCCGTTCACGATCACCGGCGTACGGCCGGTGATGACGCCGCCGTTGCCATGGATCTCTTCGTTTCACGAGGTGAACGTCCGGACGTACGTGCACCGCGATGGCCGTGATCCCGGCGTCTGGTTCTTCAGCCTCGACGCGTCGAGCGCGATCGCGGTCGCCGCGGCGCGCGCCGCCTACAAGCTGCAGTACTACAACGCGTTGATCGACTTCTCCGCGTCGAAAGACCCGATGCCGCTAATCGACTTTGACTCGCGGCGCGAGGATCCGCGCGGACAGCTTCCCGCGCACTGCCGCACGCGTTATCAGCCAACAGAAGGACCGATCACTCAGGCCGCTCCCGGCACGCTCGATCATTTCCTCATCGAGCGGTACATCCTCTATGCGCTCGACGACGACCACACTCTCTACCGCGCGCGCGTACACCATCAGCCATACCCGATTCAGCGCGTGAACGTTCTCGATCTCGACGAGACGTTGGTCTGGGCCTCGAAGGTCAAGCGCCCCGAATCGGCGCCGATCCGCCACTACGCGCGCGAGGTGAATGTAAAGGTATACCCCGCTGGAAAAGTGTTGACGTAAGGCCTTTGCGTTAACATCGCTCTCTAGTCGCGCGAGGGTTGCTTGTCCGAGGAAACTTCTCCGAGGGAAGGTGAAGGCGCGCCGCTCGAAGTTTGGGCGCGGGAGACCGAGGATCGTCTGCGGAGGCAGAACCGCGTCCTGGTCGATCTCGCGCGCGACCACGCGCTCCACGCCGGCAACCTCGACCTCGCGCTGCGCGGCATCACCGAGGCGGTCGCGGAGACGCTGGAAGTCGAGCGCGCGAGCGTCTGGTTCTTCGACGAATCGCGCACCATCCTCCGTTGCGTCGACCTCTTCATCCGCTCCGCGCACGATCACTCGTCGGGCCTCGAGCTGACCGCGGACCGCTATCCAGCGTACTTCCGGGCGCTCGACCTCGAACGGACGCTCTCCGCGCACGATGCGCGGCTCGACCCGCGTACCTCCTGCTTCACCGACAACTATCTCGTCCCACTCGGCATCACCTCCATGGCCGACGCGCCGATACGCCGTCTCGGGCAGCTTAGCGGCGTCGTCTGCTGCGAGCACGTCGGCGCTCCGCGCTATTGGACGGCCGATGAGGAGAACTTCGCCGGCTCCATCGCCGACCTCGTCGTGACGGCGATCGACGCCGCCGAGCGCCGCGAGGTACAGCAGTCGCTGCGTCATCGTGTGGAGTTCGAGAAGCTCGTCTCCACGATCTCGACGCAGTTCATCCACTTGACGCCGGACGATCTCGATCGCGAGATCAGCTCCGCCCTCGCGGCCGTCGGCGCGTTCGTCGGCGCCGATCGCGCGCACCTGGCGCAACTCGACGAAGCGGGGACGCGCGGCACCATCACGCACGAATGGACCGCGCCGGGCGTGCCGCGCCGCGCCGCGGCCGCCAATGCCATTCCAGTGAGCTCGTTTCCGTACACGAACCGCGTGCTCAGCAGCGGCTCGATCATCTGTCTGCGGTCGCTCGACGACCTGCCCGATGACGCCGTCGCGGAGCGGGAGTTCCACAGCCGGTTCGGCGTCAAGTCGCTGGTCGCGATGCCGATCATCATCGGACGCACGATGATCGGTTTCGTCGGAGTTCACAGCGTGACGCGCGAGATCGACTGGAGCGACGAGACGGTCGCGCTGCTCCGGATCATCGGCGAGATCTTCGGCAATGCGATCAACCGGACGCGCAACGAGCGTGTGCTGCGATCGAGCGAGGAGCAGTACCGCCTGCTGTTCGAGCGCAATCTTGCCGGGTCGTACCGCAACACGCTCGACGGCCGGATGCTCGACTGCAACGAGGCGATGGCGCACATGCTCGGGTACCCGTCGCGCGAGGAGTTTCTGCGCCAGAACGCGCGCGACCTCTACGTCGAGCCGGCCGAGCGTGACCGTTTCATCGAGCAGGTGCGCGTGCAACGTTCGATGCCCGGCCTCGAAGTGCGGCTCCGCCGCCGCGACGGCAAGCCGGTGTGGCTACTCGAGAGCGTGAGCATCCGGCAGGCTCCGAACGGGGAGGAGGTCCTCGAGGGGACGGTCGTCGACATCACCGACCGCAAGCTCGCCGAGAACGCGCTCCGCGAGAGCGAGGCACGCTACCGCACGCTCATCGAAAGGATGCGCGAAGGGGTCGCGCAGAAGGATGTCGACGGGTCGCTGCAGTTCGTGAACGCTCGTTTCTGCGAGATGACCGGCTACTCGCGCGATGAACTGACCGGCAGCGGGGCCGACTTCCTGCTCGCGAACGCGGCCGATCTCGAGCTCGTCCGCAGCAAGCTCGATCTCCGTAAACGCGGTATCTCCGATCAATACGAGGTTCATCTGCGCCGCCGCGACGGCACGCTGATGTGGGCCGAGGTCGGCGGTGCGCCGATCTTCGATGCCGAGGGGGAGGTCGTCGGATCGATCGGCGTCTACAACGACGTCACGGTCCGGCGCGAGGCGGACCAGGCGCTGCGCGACAGCGAGGCGAGGTACCGCGTCATGGCGGACAACGCGACCGATCTCATCGCCCGCAGCGATCCTTTCGGCGCCATCCTCTACGCCTCTCCCGCCATCGAGACGATCCTCGGCTACGCGCCGGCCGAGGTGATCGGCAAGAACCTCCTCCAGTTCATCAATCCCGAGGATCACGAGATCGTCCGCGTGGCCACCGAGTCGTTGGGATGGACCGGTCCGATGACCTTCAGCTATCGGGCGCGGCGGCTGGGCGGCGCCGAGGTGTGGCTGGAGACGACCAGCCGCGCGGTCCTCGATCCCGTGACGCGCGCGATCACCGAAATCGTCTCGGTCAGCCGCGACGTCACGGAGCGCCATCACGCCGAAGCGCAGATCGAGTACCAGGCGTACCACGACACGCTGACGGGCCTCCCGAACCGCGCGCTTTTCCGCGATCGACTCACGGTGGCGCTGGCGCACGCGCGCCGCACGCAGACGCCCGTCGCGGTGATGTTCCTCGACCTCGACTCGTTCAAGCTCGTGAACGACACGCTCGGCCACTCCCTCGGCGATGAGTTGCTGAAGGTGGTCGCCACGCGTCTGAAGTCGGTGCTGCGCGAGGAGGACACGATCGCGCGCATGGGCGGCGACGAGTTCACGGTGCTCGTCGCGAACATCACCTCGGCCGACGACGCGCCGATCATCGCGCAGAAGATCCTCGACGCCGTGGCGCAGCCGGCGCGCGTCGAGGGCCATGAGCTGTACGTGACGACTAGTATCGGCATCGCGCTCTATCCGAACGACGGCGACAGCGCCGAGTCGCTCCTCAAGAATTCCGACAACGCGATGTACCGCGCCAAGGAGCTCGGGCGGAATCTCTACCAGCTCTGCACGCCAGAGATGAACCGCCGCGCGAACGAGCGCCTCTCGCTGGAGAACGCGCTCCGCCGCGCCATCGATCGCGGCGAGTTTCGCCTGCAGTACCAGCCGCAGATCCGGATCGAGGACGGCGCGATCGTCGGGATGGAGGCGCTGCTGCGCTGGAACCGCGGCGATCAGGTGATCGGCCCGGCCAAGTTCATCCCGGTCGCGGAGGAGACGCGCCTCATCGTCGAGATCGGGGAGTGGGCGCTGCGCGAGGCGTGTCGTCAGGCGCGTGAGTGGCAGCGCGAGCGCTTCCCGAATCTGCGGATGTCGGTGAATCTCTCGCCGCGCCAGTTCCAGCACGCCGACCTGCGGAAGATGATCTCGCTGGCGCTGGAAGAGTCGGGCCTTGACGCCCGATTCCTCGAGGTCGAGATCACCGAGGGGACCGCGATGCAGAACATCGACCGCGCGGTGGCGACGATGCGGAGCCTGCGCGACATGGGCGTCCGCATCGCCCTCGACGACTTCGGCACCGGCCACTCCTCGCTCAACTACCTACGCAGCTTCCCAATCGACAGCGTCAAGATCGACCAGGCCTTCGTGCACGAGATCGAGGGGAGCGCCAGCAACCGCGCCATCGTCTCCGCCGTCATCGCCATGGCACACGGCTTGGACCTCCGCGTGACGGCTGAAGGCGTGGAAACCGAGGCACAATTCGACTTTCTCCGGCGCGAAGGCTGCGAAGAGGTGCAGGGATTTCTCTTCGGAAGACCCACTCCGCCCGAGCTGATCTAGATTAAGGAGAACGAATGAAGATTACGGTTCAGAAGAACGGCCCGCTACGCCTCGAAGGTGACGACATCGTGATTCAGGACCCGGAGCAGAAGGCATACGGCCTCGCCGGACGCACGGTGGTCTCCCTCTGCCGCTGCGGCCACTCCGCGAACAAGCCTTTCTGCGACGGAAGCCACAACCACCACGGCTTCCAGGACGACCCGCAAGCCCGCGACCTGCCGCCGAAGAAGGTGTAGATCACCGCGGACTACAAATCACGCCAGGAGATCGTCAACAGCTTGCTCGGTTTCGCATCGGGCAGGCGATGCAGAATAGCGGGTACTCGTTCGCGCAGATGCCGCAGACGCGCCGATCGTGCTCGCAGCAGGACAACGGCGATTCGAAGCGCGGCAGGCTTTGTTGGAACGACAGATTCTTGTCCGTTGTGATCAGGACATCGAAGGCGTCTTCCGCCAGAGCGAGCAGGGCACCGTTGACGGTCTCCGACCATCCCATTTGCTTCACGCTCTTGCCGTCATGAGCGGTTAGATCACGAAGAAGCGGTTAGATCACGAAGAAGCCGCCAGTCAATGCACTCGTCGAGGAGAATCCTCATCCGACTTCAGCGAGAACGAGCGCCTTTGTTTCGTGCAAGAACGTGATCACCTGTTCGCGTGTCACCGAAGGGAAGCCTTCCAGAAAGTCGTCGATCGACTCGCCGCCTTCGAGGTAGTCGAGCAGGTTCTCGACCGGGACACGGGTTCCGGCAAAGACGGGCGTTCCTCCCATGACCACGGGAGAAATGCTGATCACGCTGCTCCTCACAAATAATCTCCGGCCAATTGACTCACGATCTTCAATTCTAGAACCGGATGCGATCCCCGTCACGGCGTCCTCAGCCATTTCGGACGAAAATGGACGGTTATGAAGCTCTACACGCCACATTTCCGCCACGATCGTGCCGCTGACCTGCCTTGGTCCGGTCACGCGATCGACCGTAGTCGGACCGCAGAATGATCGGCATGAAGCGTTCGCTCGCGGTTGCCCTGCTTTTTCTTGCGTCCTTTGCCGCGCGGGCGGCGGACCAGCTCACGATCCTCAAGGCGGGTCCGGTGGGGGAGATCGCGACGCTCGCGGAGGCGAACGAGATACGGGTCGTCTTCTCGGAGCCGATGATCGTGCTCGGGAAGATCCCCAAGGACCTCGCCGTGCCGTGGTTCCACATCGCGCCGGCGATGAAAGGAACCTTTCGGTGGTCCGGTACGACCACGCTGATCTTCACGCCCGACCCGAAGACGCGGTTGCCGTTCGCGACGCAGTACGACGTCACGATCGACGCCGACGCGAAGGCGGTCTCCGGCAAGACCCTCGGTAAGCCATACGCCTTCTCCTTCATCACGCCGACCATCCAACTGAAGGAGACGAAGTTCTACCGAAGCGGCGACGGCTCGGTCGTCATCGGCCTCCGTTTCAACCAGCCTGTCGACGCCGACACGATCGTCAGTCATCTGCAACTGAAGACCGCGGCGCACGAGATCGCCGTCCCCGAGGTTCCGAACCCCGAGCGCCTCTCGCCCGCCGACATCCAGGCCTTCGACGCGAAGAAAGCGGCCGCCCAGACGGCGGCAGCGAGCGACGGCGCCACCGTCCTCGCATTCGTCACGAACGAGTGGGACCACAAGATCATCGGCGAGCCGTCGAAGGAGCTCGTCGTCCTGCAGACGAAGCCGAACCTCGCGTTCGGGACGAACATGAAGGTCTACCTCGACAGCGAGCTCGCGCGCGGGCCGCAGACCGTCCGGACCGGCCGCTCGCAGGAGTTCACGATCCAGCTTCCGCCGCCGCTCTTCGTGCAGAAGATCAGCTGCATCGACGCGTGCAACCCCGACGGCGCGGTCTTCATCGAGTTCAACACCGGCGTGAGGTCGGAGGAGCTCGCGAAGGCGATCAAGGTCACCGACATCACCGATCCCGCGCATCCATCCGTGATCGAGCCGAAGACGACCGATCGCGACTACAACGTCGACTGGGAGTCCCACCACCTCGACGAGTTCGGCTACTTCCTCCAGCCGGCGCGCAAGTACGAGGTGCGGATCGCGCCGTCCCTCCCCACCACCGACGGCGCACAGACCCTCGGCTACACCTGGGCCGCGGTGATCGACAACTGGCACCGTGAAGCCTTCACGAGCTTCGGCGACGGCAACGGCGTGTGGGAGTCGACCGGCGGAACGACGCTGCCGTTCTACGCGCGCAACTTCGTCAATGTGACGCAGTGGATGCAGCCGGTCAGCGTCGACGAGCTCGTGCCGACGCTTCAGGCATTGGAGAAAGCGAACTACCAGACGCCGCCGCCCCTCCCGCCGCATAAGCGGACGCTCCGTCCGGCCCCCGACAAGACGACGTCATACGGCGTCGATGTTGCGCCGGTGCTGAAGAATGGGAAGGGCCTCGCATGGGTCGCGTTGCAGAACGGCGAGCCGATCGCGGAGTCGAAGGCGGAGGAAGGCGCGAACACGCACGCCACGCTGGTCCAGGTGACGAACCTCGGCATCAGCGTCAAGGACTCCCCGCAGAACACCCTGATCTTCGTCACGCGTCTCGACGACGGCGCGCCGGTAGCCGGCGCGAACGTCTCGATCCGAAAGATGGACAACTCCGTCTTCTGGAGCGGCACCACCGACGCGAGCGGTCTCGCCCTCGCGGCGCGCACCGATCTCCGCCTCGAAAAGAAGGAGAAGAAGGCGGAGGACGGAGACAACAACGAGGAAGAAGAGAACTGGTGGCAGCGCGTCAGCGCGCTGAAGTTCGTCGTCATCGCGGAGAAGGAAGGCGACACGGCGTACTGCACCAGCAACTGGAACGAGGGAATCCAGCCCTACGACTTCGACACCAGTTTCAACCTCGCGGAAGCGGAGCCGCTGCTCCGCGGCACGATCTTCACCGATCGCGGCGTCTACAAGCCGGGCGAGAAAGTGCACGCCAAGGTGCTTCTCCGCACCGATACGCCGAACGGCATCGAGCTGCTCCCCGCCGGCACGAAAGTCGACATTCGAACCACCGACTCGCGCAATGAGGACGTCGACGATCGCACGGTGACCCTCGGCGAGTGGAGCAGCGGCGAGTGGACCTGGACGATTCCCGACGACGGCTCGCTCGGCGAGTACTACGTCCACGCGACCGTCGCCAAGCAGCGGCTCGGCGCGCAGGGGAACTTCCTCGTCGCCGCCTACCGCCGTCCCGAATTCCGCGTCGATGTGACCCTCGGCGCGCCAACCTCCATCGCCGGTACGAAACTGAACGGCAACATCTCCGGCCGCTATCTGTTCGGCGCTCCGATGTCGAAGCTCCCGGTGCATTGGACCTACTCGAGGGAACGCCTCTACGACGTTCCGGCCGCGATTGAAGACCGCTACGGCGACCGCTACGACTTCCTGCAGTACGAGCCCATGGCGAAGGAGACCGTCTCGTCGAAGGACACGAAGCTGGACGCGGGCGGGGAGCTGAAGCTGCAGCTCGACACGCCGGTCGCCGCCGGCTCGCCGTTCAGCTACACGCTGGAAGGCGAAGTCACCGACGTCTCGCGCCAGAAGATCGCCGGCCGCACGTCGTTCCGCGTCGATCCGGCGCCGTGGTACATCGGACTCAAGAAGCCGCCCTACTTCGCCGACGCCGCGGCCGGAGTCGACACCGACGTCATCGCCGCGGCGCTCGACGGCACGCTCGTCCCGAACGTCACCGTCACGCTCGACCTCACCGAGATCCAGTGGAACAGCGTCCGCCGTGCGGAGGGCAACGGCTTCTACACGTGGGATACGGAACGGAAGGAAGTGCCGGCCGGATCATTCACGGTGACGACCACGGCGCAGCCGGCGCCGCTGCACATCCCGCTCGCGAAGGGCGGCGAGTATCACCTTATCGCGACCGCAAAGGACGCCGCGGGACACGTCACCACGACGCGCAGCGACTTCTACGCGGTCGGCGGCGGCTATACGGCGTGGGAACGCTACGACCACAACCGCATCGATCTCGTTCCGGAGAAGAAAACGTACAAGCCGGGCGAGACGGCGCGGATCATGGTGAAGTCCCCGTGGGAGCACGCGACGGCGCTGCTGACGACCGAGCGCGAAGGCATTCGCACCTGGAAGCAGTTCGAGCTGACGTCGACGCAGCAGACGCTCACCGTCCCGATCACCGAAAAGGACATCCCGAATGTCTTCGTCTCGGTCCTGCTCGTCAAAGGCCGCAGCAAGGACGCGGTCACGGAGGATGCGAGCGATCCGGGCAAGCCGGCATTCCGCCTCGGGTACACGGAGCTGAAGGTCATCGACTCGTCCAAGCGGCTCAAGGTCGAGGTCAAGGCGAACCGCGACGAGTACCGTCCCGCGACCAAAGCGAAGATCGACGTCAACGTGCGCGACGCTAGCGGCGCCCCCGCACGAAGCGAAGTCACGCTCTGGGCGGTCGACTACGGCGTCCTGTCTCTGACCAACTACCAGCCGCCCAACGTGATCGATGACGTCTACCTCCAGAAGGCGCTGCAGGTCATCAACGACGACTCGCGCCAGAAGATCATCAGCCGCCGCGTCATCACGCCCAAGGGCGCAGGTGACGGAGGCGGCGGAGGCAAAGATGCAGGACCGGGCGTGGTACGCCGCGACTTCCGCGTGCTGGCGTTCTGGCTCGGCTCGCTCACGACCGACAAGAAGGGCCACGCGCACACCGAGATCACGCTGCCCGAATCGCTGACGACGTACCGGATCATGGCGGTCGCGGGCGACAAGGTCTCGCGTTTCGGCGCAGGGCAGAGCGAGATTCGCGTCAACAAGCCGCTGCTGCTGACGCAGACGTTCCCGCGATTCCTAGCGGTCGGCGACAAGGCGTTCTTCGGCGCGGTCGTGCACAGCCAGCTCAAACAAGCGGGGAACGCGACGGTGACGATCAAGTCGCTCGACCCGACTCTTCTCCGCTTCGACGCGCAGACAGGAATGTCTGCGCTCCATGGAGAGCAGACATTCTTGTCTGCTCAGACGCAGGTTGCGGCGCAAGGGTCGTCCGAGGTGCGGTTCAACGCGACCGCGTTGTCGGTGGGCAGCGCGCGCGTGCAGGTGAACGTCTCCATGAACGGCGAGTCGGATGCATTCGAGGATGTCATCCCCGTTCGCATCCTGGTCTCGCCGGAAACCGTCGCCGCGTACGGCGAGGCAAAGCCGGATGCGAAGGAGACGCTGGAGATCCCGTCCGGCGTCGTTCCCGACTTCGGCGGACTCCACGTCGATCTCTCGTCCACGACGATGGTCGGCCTCGGCGAAGGGGCACGTTACCTCGTCGAGTACCCGTACGGCTGCGCGGAACAGCGCTCCTCGACGCTCCTCGGTCTCATGCTCATCGGCGACCTCGGCGACGCCTTCAAGTTGCCCGGCGTCGATGCCGCGGACGCGAAGAAGCGTTCGCAGACCACGGTGTACGAGCTGTACAAGTACCAATGCCCCGACGGCGGTTTCGCATTCTGGGCGGGGGATTGCTGGGGCGAGTCGCCGTACCTGACGAGCTACGTCTCGCACGTCCTCCAGCGCGCGCAGAAACTGAAGTACACCGTCGACGGGAAGGTTCTGGAGAACGCGTACAACTACCTCGACACCTCGCTGAAGACGCCGCGTCCCGAGAACGAGGGTTGGTGGCCGGCGTACACGGCGTGGCAGGCGTTCGCGGTCGACGTCCTCGTCGAAGGGGGCCGCAACGAAGACAGCCACATCACGCGACTTGCGTCGTACGCCGACAGGATGCCGCTGTTCGGCCTGGCGCACCTCGCCGACGCGATGATCGCGAAAGGCGAGACCGGCAAGCGGCTCGACAACGTACGGCGCCGCATCGACAACGCCATCCTCCCCGAGGGTGGAACGGCGCACGTCGAAGAACTGCAGGACGACTATCTGTATTGGTTGTGGAGCTCGAACGTGCGGTCGACCGCCATCGCGATGGACATGATGGTGCGCGCCGGGACGGATGAAGAGATCGTGAAACGGATGGTCCGCTGGCTGATGCAGGTTCGCAAGGGCGGGCGGTGGGGGAACACGCAGGAGAACGCGTGGGCGATGGAGGCGCTCGTCGACTACTACCGCAAGTACGAGACGGAGGTGCCTGACTTCACGGCCGTCGTGAACATCGGTACCAAGGAGGTCGCGCGCGAGCCGTTCAAGGGACGCTCGACCGCGGCGAAGAGCAGCGACGTCCCGATGACCGATCTGCTCCGCGTCGCGCCGGCCGATTCGCAGTTGCCCTTGACGTTCAAACGCGACGGCGTCGGGACGCTCTTCTACGCTATACGGCTTCGTTACGCGCGAAACATCGTCATGCACGACAAGCTCGATCAGGGCTTCGCGGTCGAGCGGCAGTACACGACGCAGAACGGCAAGACCGCGTTGACCTCGTTCAAGGCCGGCGATTTGATCAAGGTCACGCTTCACGTCCGGAACACGAAAGAGCGGCGGTACGTCGCGATCACCGACCCGATTCCCGCAGGCACGGAGCCGGTGGAGTCATGGTTCGCGACCACCGCGACCGACCTGACCGAGGCCCAGAACAAACAGGACCGCGGCACGAACGACTGGTACGCCTGGTGGCAGCGCGGCGGATGGGACCACGTCGAGCGCCACGACGATCGCGTGAACCTCTTCGCCACGCGCCTCGGCGAAGGCACCCACGAGTTCAGCTACATGCTCCGCGCGACCACCGCCGGCACGTTCATCACCGCACCGCTGCACGCCGAGGAGATGTACGAGCCCGAGGTGTTCGGCCGGACCGCGACGGATGTGGTGGAGGTGAAGCCCTGAGAAAGCTGAGGTTCGAGGTTCGAGGTTCGAGGGAAGAGGTAAGAGACCGTTCTTATCACTCGCTTCCCCTTTCTTCCCTCTTCATTCGAACCTCGAACCTCGAACTTCGAGCTCTCGTTCTTGTCGCGACTGCGATGATCATTTCCGGCGGGTGGGTCGTGTTCGGCCCGATCCCGCCAATTCCGCGCGTGACCTCCCCGACGATCGTCGACCGCAACGGTGTCGTGCTGTACGAGCCGCTCGGCGCGCGAGGGGAGAGAGGATCGTGGATCGCGGACGTGCCGCCGAACGTGGCGCGGGCGACGATCGGAGCCGAGGACCGGCGGTTCGACTCGCATCTTGGGATCGATCCGATTGCGATCGCGCGTGCGGCGGTGCATGACGTCAGGCGCGGCGCGCTGGTCGAAGGCGGCTCGACGATCACGCAGCAGGTCGCGAAACAGTTGCTCGGCAGCGACAACCGCGGCGTCATCGCGAAGCTGCACGAGGCGATCGTCGCGGTCCGGCTCGAACGCCGCTACACCAAGCGCGCGATTCTCTCGATGTACGTGAACCTCGTGCCGTACGGCAACCAGATCCGCGGCATCGGGCGGGCGAGCCGCGCGTACTTTGGCGTCGCGCCGCAGGAGCTGACGATGGCGCAGGCTGCGTTTCTCGCAGCGCTGCCGCAGCGGCCCGGATCGATCTCGCATGCGATGAAGCGGCAGCGGTACGTGCTCGCACGGATGCACGCGCCATCCGAGGCGAGAGCGGAGCGGCTCCGATTCGACAAAGGCGAGCGGAGCATCGTCGCGCAGCACTTCATCGAGCACATCAGGCCGACGGGCAGCATCGTCCGCACGACGCTGGACGCCAAGCTGCAGCGCACGGTGCAAGGGATCATCGCCGCGCATCGCGACGACCTCCTGCGGCATGGGGCGCACAGCGTCGCCGTCGCGGTGCTCGACAACGCGACCGGCGACTGGCTTGCGTGGGAAGGCTCGGGCGACTACTTCGGGTCGAACTTCGGCGGCGCGATCGACGGCGTTGTCGCGCTGCGCCAGCCGGGATCGACGCTGAAGCCGTTCACGTATGCCGTCGCGTTCGAGCGAGGCTTCTCGCCGGCGACCGTGCTGCCGGACGTGCCGGCGAGCTTCCCGACCGCGGAGGATGGCGTCGTCTACACGCCGCGGAACTACGACGGCGCGTATCGCGGGCCTCTGCGCGCGCGTGCCGCGCTCGCCGGATCCGAGAACGTTCCGGCCGTGGCGCTGCTCGCGAAGGTCGGGACTCCGTCGCTGCTGCGTCTCCTCCGCAACGCCGGCTTTTCGGACCTCGACAAGTCCGCCGACTACTACGGCCTCGGCGTCACGCTTGGGGATGCCGAGGTGCGGCTGGAGCAACTGATCGCCGCGTACTCCGTCTTCGCGAGGGGAGGCACCTACATCGCTCCCCGGTCGGTGCTCGGTGGGGCGCCGGCGGCCTCGCCGGCGCGACGACTACTGACCGCCCGCACCTGCTTCTGGATCACCGACGTCCTCTCCGACTCCGCCGCCCGCGAGTTCATCTTCGGCCGCGGAGGCAGCCTCGACTTCCCCTTCCCGGTCGCCGTGAAAACCGGTACGTCTCAGGCGTACCGCGACAACTGGACGGTCGGCTACACGCGCGACGTCACCGTCGGCGTCTGGGTCGGCAACTTCGACCGGACCGAGTTGCGCCACTCCAGCGGCGTGACCGGCGCGGGTCCGATCTTCCACGACGTCATGATGGCCGCAGCCACCCCGCGCGAGACCATCGTCGATCCTCCGCCGAACGTCGAGCGGGCGCCCGTCTGCGCACTATCCGGCCTCCGACCGTCGACGTCGTGCCCGAATGTCGAAGAAGAATGGATCGCGACCGAAGCGAAGGTCACCTTCTGCTCCTGGCACCACGCGAACGGAGTCGACTGGCCCGGCGAATACCGAGCATGGGCAAAGGCGAACACCGACGCGCCAGCGCCTTCCGGCCACCGGCCGCCGTCCACCGGCAACTTGAGAGTCACTAACCCCCCCGACGGCGCCACCTACCTGATCGATCCAACGCTCCGCAAACCCTACCAGGCCCTCCGTTTACGGGCCGTCAGCGAGACGCGCATAGCGTGGCGCATCGACGACCGCAGCCTCGGTTCTGCCGAGCGCGACAGATATCTGGAGTGGCCTCTCGCCCCAGGAAGTCATACCATCACCGCCACCGATACATTGGGTCAGAAGCAATCGGTCCACATCTTCGTCAAATGAGGGGAATCCATGCCCGGTCTGGTGCTGCGTCATAAGACGGCGTTCGTCTCGTTCGCCGTCTCGCTTGTGATTCTTCTGGTCGGCGCCTCCGCCGCCATTTCCACCTGTACCCCGGGGACCACGTACTCTGTCACCGGGAGCGCGCCGCCTCCGTTGGGAAACTGGACGGATACGTCTGGCGCCGTCTGGGCTCCGTCAGCCGGTTTTCCGGGCTGCGCGACCGGCGATTCCGCGAGCGACACGAACGGGACGCCGACGGTCCTCATCGTCAACAGCGCCATCCCGAATCCGATCGTCGGACTGACTCTCTCCTGCTCGGGATGCACGATCGACATTCAGAGTGGCGGCAGTCTCACGCTCGCAGGCAGCGGGTCGATCGGCAGCGCAACGACCATCATCGTCGAGCCGGGCGGAACGTTCACGATCGCGAGCGGCGGTAATTTGACGGTCGCGAACGGAGCGTCGCTCAGCGTCAACGGCGGCTACGTCGACGTGCAGCCGGGGGGCACTCTGACGCAGAACGGCTCCTCGACCGCTACGAACGGCGGCACGCTGAACGTCAACGGAACGTGGCACGTCAACAACCTCTTCACGATCCAGAGCACCGGCCACGTCACCCTTGCCGGCGCGACGGTCGACGGCAGCAACACGATCAACAACAACGGCACCGTCACGCAGAACGGCAGCGACTCCAGCATCAGCTCGATCTTCAACAACAAAAGCGGCTCGACACTCACCGTCTCCTCCGGCACGCTGCACCTCTCCGGAGGTGGCACCGGCGACGCGCCGTTCACGATGGCCGGCGGCGCGATTCTCGACTTCCCGTCCGGCAGCTACACGATGACCGCAAACGGCACCGTCTCCGGCGCCGGCACACTACAGGTGAGCGGCGGCACGCTCTCGATCGGCGGCGTCACCTCGCCGGGCGGCTTCACGATGACCGCCGGCACGCTGACCGGCGCCGGCTTCCTGAACACCAACACGATGCAGTGGAGCGGCGGCACGATCACCGGCAGCGGCGGGACGCAGATCAACGGCGGCGGCAGCGGCACGTTCGACGCCGCAAACGCTGACCTGATCCTCGACGGCCGGGCGTTCAACGACTACGGCTACATCAACTACACCGCGACCTCGAACTCGCTCTACCTCACGAACGACGCGACCTTCAGCGTCTACGGCACGTTCGATTTCACGGCCGACGGATCGATCGAGGATGGCGGCGCCGGCGGATCGGTGGTCGTCGCTCCGAACGGCTACCTGCTGAAGTCGGGCGGGACCGGGACGTCGACGATCTTCCCGACGTCGATGAACACCGCGACCGTCCTCGCGGCGAGCGGCACGCTCGAATTTGCAGGCGACGGCACGCACAGCGGCGCGTTCTTCAGCAACGCGCCCGCCACGCTGGCGTTCTCCGCATCGTCGACGACCCTGAACGGCTTCGTCGGCGGCGACGGCACGTTCTCCTTCCCCGCCGGCAATACGGCGATCAACGGCTCGTATGCGGTCACCGGCCTCACATCGATCACCGGGGGCTCCGTCCAGAACGGCACCAGCGCGTCGACGACCAACTTCATCCTGAACAGCGGCACGCTCAATCTGCAGAACCAGTTCACGATGAACGGCACCGGCACCTGGTCGGCGGGCACCATGAGCGGCTCGGACGTCTTCGACGTCGCATCCGGGGCGACGCTCACCATCGACTGCGCCAGCAACAACGCCTTCATCAGCGGCGCGCAGCTCACGAACGACGGCACGGTCAACTACACCTGCCCGAGTCCCTACGACCTGGCGATGACGAACGGCGACATCTCCAACAACGGGACGTTCGACATTCAAACCGACCAGATGATCGAGCAGGGCGCCGTCATCGTCGGCAGCGCGCCGCGGCGCCACACCACGTCGGCATTGCTCCTCGGATCGAGTTTCATCGACAACAACAGCGGCGCCATATTCAAGAAGTCGGCGGGAAGCGGTACGACTGACATTCAGCCGGTCTTCACCAACACCGGAACTGTGCTCGCGCTCAGCGGCACGATGAACTTCACGAACAGTTACACGCAAACGGCGGGGGAGACGACCCTCGGCCCCGGCGGCATCAGCGTCACCACGCCGCTACAGCTCAGCGGCGGCGTGCTCGACGGAACCGGCACCCTCACCGGCGACCTCCAGAACGACGCCACCGTCGCCCCCGCGACCAACTCGACGACCGGAACGATCAACGTCACCGGCAACTACACACAGGGAGCCGGCGGCGGGCTGACGATGAAGATCGGCGGCACGTCGAGCTACGACCAGTTGGCGGTCGGATCGGCCGCGACGCTCGATGGAACGCTCAACGAGTCGCTCATCAACAGCTTCATGCCGGCAAACGGCGACATCTTCCCGGTGTTGACGTTCGCCTCGCGCACCGGCGACTTCGCCACGAAGAACCTTCCGACCTTCGCCGGCACGCATGGATCGTTCACCGCCAACTACACGCCGACGGAGCTCGATCTCATCGCCGTCGTCACCCCCAGCTCGACCGACCTCGCTCCGGCGGTAGGTGGTCCGTCGACCGTGAATGCGGGTGCTGCGCTCAGCTACACCGTCGACATCACCAACGGCGGTCCCGACACGACCGCCGGCACGACCACCGTCGTCGACACGCTCCCGGCCGGCGTCACGGGCGCGAGCGGCTCCGGCACCGGCTGGTCGTGCGGCGCTCCGACGGGCGGGACAATCACCTGCACCTCGACCGACGCCATCGCGAGCGGCGCGCATTACCCGCTGCTCACCGTCTCCATGACCGCGCCGGCGAACGGCGGCAGCATCTCGGACAGCGCGACCGTCTCCAGCGCGAGCGACGCGAACGGCGCGAACAACACCGCATCGGCAAGCACCACCGTCGTCGCGCAAGCCGATCTCGCGATCGCCAAGACCGGCCCGAGCGGCGTCACCGCGGGCCAGAACGTCGTATACACCGTCACCGTCACGAACAACGGGCCTTCGACCGCGACCGGCGTTACGGTCAGCGACCCGACCCCCGCCAACTTGACGTTCGTCTCGAACAGCGGCGCGTGTTCGAATCCGTACCCGTGCAGCGTCGGCGCGCTAACGAACGGTCAGACAGCGACGATCACCTCGACCTACAGCACCTCGCCCTCGTTCGCGGGGAACGTCACGAATACGGCGACCGTCTCGTCGGCCACCACCGATCCGAACAGCGCGAACGACACCGCGTCGAAGACGACCAACGTCGGGTCACAGGCCGACCTCTCCATCACCAAGAGCGGGCCGCCGACCGCGAACGCCGGCTCGAACATCACCTACACCATCAACTTCTCGAACGCCGGCCCCTCTCCCGCAACCAACGTCGTGATCAGCGACCCGACGCCGGTCGGCCTCGCGTTCCTCTCCAACAGCGGCGCGTGCACGACGCCGTTCCCCTGCAGCATCGGCACATTGACCTCCGGCCAGTCGGGATCGATCACGTCGACGTACACGATTCCGCCGGCCTACACCGGCGTCGCCATCAGCAACACGGCGACGATCTCCGCCACCGAGAACGACCCGAACGCGGCGGACAACACCTCGGTCGCCAACACCAGCGTCGCGCAGCCGGCTGACGTTTCGATCTCGAAGACCGGCCCCAATTCGTCCAGCCCCGGCCAGAACGTCACCTACACCATCACCGTCGTCGACAGCGGCCCGGCATCGGCCGGCGCCGTCACGGTCAACGACCCGACCCCGGCCGGCCTCACGTTCGTCTCGAACACCGGCGACTGCGTGACGGCCTTCCCCTGCAGCCTCGGCACGATGACGGCCGGCCAGATCGCGACGATCAACGCCACGTTCTCCATCCCGGCCAACTTCGCCGGCACGTTCGTCACGAACACCGCCACCGTCACCTCGGGCGCGAGCGATCCGAACAGCGGCAACAACACCGCCAGCGCCACGACGGCCCTGGCGCCCCAGGCCGACGTCTCGATCGTCAAGAGTGGCCCGGCGTCGACGTCCACCAACCAGAACATCTCCTACACCACCGTCGTGACGAACAACGGCCCGCTCTCGGCGAGCAACGTCTTCGTCACCGACCCGACGCCGGCCGGCCTGACGTTTGTCTCCAACACCGGCGCCTGCACCGCCGCGTTCCCGTGCGCCCTCGGCACGCTGAGCTCCGGCCAGGCGGTATCGATCACGTCGACCTACAACGTCCCCGCGAACTACAGCGGCACGACGATCACGAATAACGCGAGCGTCAGCAGCTCCACGTTCGACGGCAACACCGCGAACAACTCGTCGACCGTCACCACCAACGTGGTCGGTGCCACGGCGAGCGCCGACCTCCGGATCGCGAAGAGCGGCCCGGCGCAGGCCAGCGCCGCCAGCTTCATCACGTTCCACATCAGCGTCACGAACCTCGGGCCGAGCACCGCCACGAGCGCCGTCATCACCGATCCGACGCCGTCGGGTCTCTCCTTCGACTCCACGTCGGCGCCATGCTCCGGCTTCCCCTGCACCATTCCCTCGATGGCGCCCGGCGCCTCGGTGACGGTCGACGCGACATACACCATCCCCTCGCAGACGCACGGCACGGTCATCAACACCGCGCACGTCAGCAGCAGCGTCAGCGATCCCGTCACCTCGAACAACAGCAGCAGCACCTCGGTCGCCGTGTTGCCGCACGTCACCTGTCCGGCGAACGCCCCGCAGCTCGTCTCCCCGGCGCCCAACGCCACCGTCACGTCGCCCGTTACGTTCAGTTGGAACGCCGTGAGCGGCGCGACGAGCTATGCCGTCTCGATCACGGGCGGCGGCAATCCGCCGATCGGCGTCACGACCGGCACCACGTCGGCGACCATCAACCTGACGAGCGGCAACTACTCATGGAGCGTCTCGGCGAACGGCCCGTTCGGCTGTCTGCCGTCGAGCTCGAACGCGCAGCCGTTCACCGTCTGCAACATCCTCAACGCTCCGACCCCGAGCGTCGTCGGCGAGTCGACCACCGGCCAGACGTATACCGTCGAGTGGACCAAGGTCGCCGACGCGGTTGGGTACGAGTTGCAGGAGTCGGGCGACAGCAGCTTTGCGAACGTCACCACCTCCAGCGTGAGCGGTACGTCGCAGCATTTCACCAAGAACGCGCTGACGCCGACGCCGTTCTTCTACCGCGTCCGCGCCCTCTCGGCGTGCGCGCAGCCGGGTGGCTTCTCGAAGACGGTCAACGTCGTCGTCATCCCGCTCCCGAATCCGACCGATCGGAACATCAACGTCAACGTGCCGGATGGCAGCACGACGCCGGTCACGTTCCAGGTGCTCATCCCCGGCCTGGCGGGCGGTACGACTACCTACATCGCAACCGTCGACAAGACGTGGCTTTCGGTGCTCCCGAGCTCCGGCCTCGTCCCGCCCTCGGGCGTGCTCGTCACGATCCAGATGGACCCGAGCGCGCTGACGAACGGCACCTGGACCGGCACGCTGATCGTCGTCTACGGCAACGCGGTCGTCTCCGGCAGGACGCAGCTTCAGTCGACCAGCAGCACCGCGATTCCGCTGTCGATCAGCCTAGTGACTCCGGTGACGCCGGGCTCTCTCATCGCGCCGTCGTCAAGCGCGCTCGTCATCCCCTCGGTCGGACACCTCGCCGGAACGGGGACATCGAGCTGGCGGAGCGATATCCGCGTCGCGAACACGTCGTTGTCCGCACAGAACTACCTCCTGACGTTCAACCCCGGCACCGGCGACACGACCGCGGTCAAGACGACGTCGATCAGCGTCGCGCCGGGCGGCACCACCGCGCTCGACGACATCGTGCGCAACTGGTTCGGCGTCGGCTCGCTCGGCGATTCGTTGAACGGCGTTCTCAACATCCAGCAGCTTGCGAACGGCGGCATCCCGGCGCCGTCGTCGCTGCAGTCGTTCGTCTCCAGCCGTACCTACAACGCCACGAGCGCCGGCACGTTCGGCCAGTACATCCCTGGCACACCGTTCACTGGCTTCATCGGCAAGAGCTCGCCCGCCCTCAGCCTCCAGCAGCTCGCGCAGTCGGCCACGTTCCACACGAACCTCGGGATCGTCGAGGGGGCGGGCAAGTCCGCCTCGGCCGTCATCAGCGTCTTCAGCGGCGCCGGCACCAAGCTCCTCGACATTCCTGTGACGCTCGCCGGCGGCGAACAGAAGCAGCTCAACTCCTTCCTCGCGCAGAACGGCATCACCATCGACAACGCCCGCGTCGAGGTGAAGGTCGTCGGCGGCGAGGGGCAGGTCACCTCGTACGCCTCCGTCATCGACAGCAACACCACCGACCCGCTGCTCGTCTCCGGCGTGCCCCTCGGCGGCACCGGCACCACGCGCTTCGTCGTGCCGGGTGTCGCATCGCTCGATACCGGCCTCGCGAGCTGGCGGAGCGACGTGCGCGTCTTCAACAGCAGCAACTCGCCGCAGACGACGACCCTCACGCTCTACCCCCTCGGCGGTGGCGATCCGCTGACGCAGTCAGTCACCGTGAACCCGGGCGAGGTGAAGCCGCTCGACGACGTCGTCCACTCCATCTTCGGCGCCGCAAACCTCGGCGGCGCGCTGCACGTCACGACCGCCACGAACGTTCCGCTCGTCGTCACCGCCCGCACCTACGACCAGACCTCGCACGGCACCCTCGGCCAGTTCGTTCCGGCCGTGACCCTCGCCGACGCCGTCGGCAACGGCAGCCGTCCGCTCCAGATCCTTCAGACCGAGGATTCCGTCCGGTACCGGACCAACGTCGGAATCGCCGAGATCAGCGGCAACCCGGTTACAGTCGAGATTTCCGTGATCCTGCCCGACTCCCGCATCACGCCGAAAGTCCAGATCCCGCTCGGCGCCTACCAGTCCACCCAGCTCCCGATCCTCAGCAGCCTCGGCCTCGGCGCCACCTACAACGCACGCATCGCCGTCCGCGTAATCGACGGCACCGGCAAAGTCGCCGCCTACGGCTCCGTCGTCGACCAAACCACCCAAGACGCCACCTACATCCCCGCCCAGTAATCCCCCCCGTCGTGTGGCGCGGGCTTCCCAGCCCGCGCCCCTCGGGTGGCGCGCGCTGTACGCCGCAAGTCGCTCGCCGTACGCGACTTAACCACCGTCGTACGCGATGCGACGTACCCCGTACGCCGCGCGGCGAACGCTGTACGCCAGCGAGCGAACGTTGTACGCGAGCGAGCGAACGTTGTACGCAACCCCGCGAATCTCGTACGCAACCCCGCGAATGTCGTACGCGGCCCGGCGAACGTCGTACGCAACCCCGCGAACGTTGTACGCCGGCCGGCGTACCCGCGGCTTACGCCTCTTCCAAAAACGCGATCTGTTCGCGCGAGACGGACGGAAAATCGTCGAGGAACTCAGCGATTGTCTCGCCGCCCTCGATGTAGTCGAGGAGCGCCTGATCCGGTACACGCGTTCCAACAAAAACGGGCGTTCCGCTCACGACTTCGGGGTCCGAATGAACGATTTCCTTCGGTTCCATTGGCGTGACAAGAGCATAGCGTACACTCCGTAGACATGACCAAACCCCTCATCGGCATCGGTTCCGACGTCCTTCTCGTTCCCGGCGAGCGGGACCGGGCGTTTGCGTATACGACGTACGTCGACGCGTTGCGCCGGGCGGGGGCGGTGCCGGTGGTGATCCCGCCGCAGCCGGAGAATGCGGCCGAGGTGCTCGAGGCGGTCGATGGGCTGGTGTTGGCGGGAGGGTATGACTGCGATCCGGCGGTGTTCGGCGAGCAGGCGCTCCCGTCAGTCGAACCGATGGACGTGCGGCGGCAGGACAACGACCTCTCGCTCGCGAAACTGGCGCGCGACCGCGGCATCCCGACGCTCGGCATCTGCCTCGGCGTACAGGTGATGAATGTGGCGGCGGGGGGGACGCTGATCCAGGATATCCCGTCGCAACACGAGACCGAGATCGAGCACGTGAGCGATCCGGAGGATCGCGCACGGCACGACGTTCTGGTCGAGGCCGAAACGCGGCTCGGCCGGATCCTCGGCGCGCGCGAGCTGAACGTGAACTCGTCGCACCATCAAGCAATCCGCGACGTCGGACGCGGACTTCGCGTCACCGCCCACGCGCCCGACGGCATCATCGAAGGGCTCGAGGATCCGAAACATCCGTTCTACGTCGGCGTGCAGTGGCATCCGGAAGACATGAGCGGCGAGGAGTCGGCGAAGCGGATCTTCGGCGCGTTCGTGGAGGCGGCGAAAGCCTTTTCCGAGGGGCGGCAGACGTCGACGGAATTGTCACCCGCCGTCGCTTCCAAATCGGAATAAGCTCTGGAAGAGCAGCCGTTGGTGACCGCGGAGGAACTCCTTGAAGCGATTCGCTCTTGCCGTCGTCGTCATCGTTTTACTGGTGCCGCAGTCGTTCGCCGCCCCGTGGAACAAGTCGTACGCCGACGCCATGAAAAAGGCGAAGTCGGGGAACCAGCTCGTGTTCGTCGACCTCTTCGCCGACTGGTGCGGCTGGTGCCATCGCATGGAGCAGGAGGTCTTCCCGTCGGAGATCTTCCAAAAGGCCACCGACAAGATGGTCCTCCTCCGCCTCAACACTGAAGACGGCGGCGACGGAACCAAGTTCGCCCAGCGCTTCAACGTAACCTCGCTCCCGACCTTCCTGATCCTCGCGCCCGATGACACGGTCGCGGGGGTCCTTCGCGGCTACGCGCCTGCGAAAGAGTTTGTGACCGAGATGCAGAACACCCAGGCCAAGTACCGCGACTTCCAGAAGCGCGCCGAGAGCGAAGAGACGTTCGGAAACGACTACAAGAAGCGTCTCGACCTGGCCGTCGAGTACATGCAGCACTTCGCATTCACGCAGGCGGAGACCCGCTTCCGGAAACTGACGACCGATCCGAAGGCGCCGGCCGACATCCGCGACCGCTCCTACTACGAGCTCGCCGTGAACCAGGCATTCCAGAACCGTCTCGGCGACGCTTCGGCGACGCTCAACGCCTTCTCGAAGATCCAGAACAAAGGCGAGTCATACGAGCGCGGCCGCCTGCTGCAGGCGCAGATGTATTGGCAGCAGGGCAACCTGATGGCGGCGTCGAACGAGCTCCGGCAGTTCAAGCAGCGCTTCCCGAGCTCGCCGCTGAAGGACAACGCCGACCAGATGCTGCAGGTCGTGCAGCAGCAGCTCGCGTCGAAAAAGTAGCTGATGCGCGTTCGCTTCTTTCTTCTTCTCTCGCTCTTCGCGACGGCTCTCTTCGCCCAATTGGACGACCAGGTCGTCCCGCCCGACATCAAGCTGAGCGGCGCCGTCACCAAGCGAGCCGCAGATCAGGTCGAGGGCGTCGCGACGGTGGCCATACCGGCGCCGTGGCACATCAACTCCGCCAAACCCCTCGACTCGTTCGCGATTTCGACCGTCCTCTCGTTCGACCCCGCCACCGCGGAACTGATCGACGCGAAGTATCCGGCGCATGAGCTGAAGGCCTTCTCGTTCAGCGGCAATCAGCAGATCGCCGTGTACGAGGGAACGATCCGGATTCCATTCACCGCGAAGGTGAAGGGCGACACGATCAAGGCGACGCTGCGCTACCAGTCGTGCAACGACAAGGTGTGCCTCCCGCCCAAGACCGTCGACGCGGAGTTTTCCGCGACGGCTCTCAGCGGGGCGGCGGCGGCCAGGCCGCCGGTTGGCGGCAGCACCTTCACCACACTCGCGAATGCGCCGGCGAACCCGGCGCCGGCGGGCGACAAACTCGCATCCACGTTCGCGGCGAGCGGCCTCCCGCTCACGCTCCTGATCATCTTCGTCGGCGGCCTCGCTCTGAACCTGACGCCGTGCGTCTTCCCGATGATCCCGATCACGATGGGCTTCTTCGCTATGCAGAGCGACGGCCGCCGTTCGCGCCGCTTCGCGCTCGCCGCGCTCTACGTCCTCGGCATCGTGATCATGTACTCCTCGCTCGGCGTCGTAGCGTCGCTCGGCGGGAAGATGTTCGGCTCCTGGCTCCAGCAGCCGGCGGTGCAGATCGGCTTCGCCGCCCTGATGCTGGTCCTCGCGTCGTCGATGTTCGGCGCGTTCGACATCGGCGTCCCGCAGTTCATCGCCAACCGCGCGATGGGGCGGGCGGGCCTCGCGGGCGCGATGACGATGGGCCTCCTCGTCGGGATCGTGGCGGCGCCGTGCGTCGGCCCGGTGGTCGTCTCGCTCATCACCCTCGTCGCCAGCATCGGCAAGCCGATCATCGGCTTCGTCATGTTCGCGGCGCTCGCCCTCGGTCTCGGCTTCCCGTATCTCGTCATGCTCAACGCCCTGCCGCGTCCCGGCGAGTGGATGGTGCACGTCAAGAAGTCGATGGGCTTCGTGCTCGTCGCCATGGCTGTCTACTTCCTCCGTCCGCTCATCGGCGAGACGTGGTTCCACTACGGCGTCGCGGCGAGCCTGATCATCGGCGCCGCATTCCTCGTCTTCATGTCCGCGCGCTCCGGGCAGGCACGTACGCTCCGGATGGCGTGCGCGGCCATGCTTCTCGTCGTCGGCGTGGCCTTCGCGATTCCGACCCGCAGCAGCGGCGCGGAGCTCACCTGGCAGCGCTACGATCAGGCGTCGATGACCGGCACGTCGGCGGCGCAGCCCGCTGTCGTCGACTTCTACGCCGACTGGTGCATCCCGTGTAAAGAGCTCGACGCCAAGACGTTCAGCGACAAGAGCGTTGCCGCCGAGTTGCAGCGCTTCCGCCGTGTAAAGGCCGACCTGACGCTGCCGGACGACCCGAAGACGAAGGCGTTGACGAAGCAGTACGGCATCGTCGGCGTCCCGACCATCGTCTTCCTCGACCAGCACGGCAACGAGCTGCGCGACCTCCGGCTCACCGGCTTCGAGGAGCCGGATAAGTTCCTGGCGCGCGCGAAGCAGGCGCACTGAGCGACATGCCATTGACGTCCAAGCAGCGCCAATTCCTCAAGGGCCTCGCGCACCCGCTAGCACCGGTCGTGCGTGTCGGCCGCGGACGGCTCAAAGACTCGGTCGTCGAGGAGACGAAGAAGTCGCTGTTCTCGCACGAGCTGATCAAAGTGCGGATCGAGACCGACGACTCCGCCGAGCGCCGCACCATCGCCGAGAGCCTCGCCTCCGCGACCGACGCCCAGATCGCCGGCCGCGTCGGCAAGATCGCCATCCTCTACCGCGAGCGCGAAGAGAAGCCGGCTATCAAACTACCGCGGTGACGACTTCGCGCCCGACGGTCCGCCGGCGATCACGCCGGCTGGGGTGAGGCTCGAAGGCTGGGCGGCGGGAGGCGGATTCACCGGGAGCTGCGGCTCGGGGATCTTAAAGACCCACGACGCCTCGAGGCGCTTGCCGGCCTTGTCGGTGGCCCAGACGAGCGCGCGAAGCGATTTGCCCTTCAGCGTCTGGATGGCGTCGCTGACCACCATCGTGATCGAGCCGCTCTGTGCGTCATACGAGAACGGACTCGGCTTGCCGGGCGTGATGAGCGCCATCCCGATCGACTTCGGATCGAGCGTCTCATGGTTCGGGAGCTTGGCCGAGATCACGATCGGCTGCTCCGGCTCGAACACCTGGTTCGGCATCGGCGTGACGTCCTGCACCCGCATCGAGCCGGCGCCGAGGTAGCGGCGGAAGGCGGCGAAGTCCATACGTTTATCTATTACGAAGCGCTTCATGCGCAGCGGATCGCTCGCTTTGCGCACACGTCCGTAGTCGCAGGTCAGCGCCGCGGCGTAGCCGGCGCGGGCGCAGGCGGCGACGAGGAAGTGGTCGTAGTCTCCGTACGGATAGGCGAGGAACGACACCGTATGGCCCGTCTCGCGCTCGATCTCCTTCTTCGAGCCTTCGAGCTCGTGGTCGAGCCACTGGTAATAGTCGCGGTCATCGAGCGCTGAGTGGCGGCGCTTGGTCAGGAACGGATGCGAGAACGAGTGGCTCTCGATGTCGACGCCGGCGTCCGCCATCTGCTTGACCTGCCGCCAGGAGAGGGCGTGCGAGGTCTGCCCGATGATGTGCGGGTAGATGAAGACCGTGAACGGGAAGCCGAACTTCTGCATCTCCGGGAAGACTTCGGTGTACGTCGAACGCCAGCCGTCGTCGATCGTGATCACGACCGAGTTCCGCGGGATCGACGCGCGCTTGCCGGTGACGTAGTCGTAGAGCTCGCGGAGCGGGATGACGTTGTAGCCCGTCATCGAGAGGTATCGCATCTGCTGCCGGAAGGCGTCGCGGCTGATCTCCATCCGCGGGTCCTGCGGCGACTCGACGATGTGGTAGCAGAGCACCGTCGCCGCCGGCGCGTCGTCCTCCGCGGCAGAGCGGCTGTACGGACGGGCGCTTAGAGAAGTAGCCAAAAGGCTGGAGAAGATGATTGCCTGCAACGCCCGCGCGGTCATGTTGTCCCCGTGATTCCGTGTACCGATGTCGATTCTTGCGACCCTGCAAGAAGAATGCTGACCCAAGTGGCCGGTGGCCAGTCGCCGGTGGCCAGA
>DASXHZ010000079.1:0-37468 GCA_036488085.1 Thermoanaerobaculia bacterium | reverse complement strand
GCCGGATGCCGCCGGCATCCGGCGACTCACACCGGCATCCGCGGGATGCCACGGGCATCCGGCGACTCACACCGGCATCCGCGGGATGCCACGGGCAGTTGCCCAACTCGAGTTTCAAGTTTCGACCTGACCCCATCCACGCAGAACCCCTACTCCGAAGCAGGGACGGAAACCGGTCGCCGGGCGAGACGGCCAACCTCGTGCGCAAGATCCACCGGGTCGATCGGCTTCTGGCGGAAGACGTCGAACCCTGCCGCGATGATCCGCGCCTGCTCGGTGGGGCGGCCGATGACCGTGAGCGCCAGCGCCGGCATGGCTTGCGCCGCGTCGTCAGCGTCGCGGGAACGCAGTTGTTCGAGCAACGCGCAGCCATCGAGGTCAGGCAACGCGATGTCGCAGACAAGTACGTCCGGCTGCCAACCGCGAATGACATCGAACGCAGCGCCGGCGGTGCCAACGTCCTGGACATCTGCGCCGCAATGCCGGAGGGCCGCAGCGAGCACGTTGCGGTTGTCGATTTCGTCCTCGACGATCAGCACCCGCACGCCGTCGAGCTGCGGCAAGGCATTCAGCCTCGCTGCGGCGTCGCGTCCGATCATGTCGTTGCCGTCCGCCGTCTCGTGTAGCGGCAGGCGGATCGTGAACGTCGCGCCGCGCCCTTCGCCAGCACTCGCCGCAACGACAGATCCGCCGTGCATCTCGACGAGGTGACGCGTGATGGAAAGGCCGAGCCCTAACCCGCTCTGGCGCTCGCCGGAGTCGTCGCCCTGGCGAAAGCGTTCGAAGATGTGCGGCATGAGGGCGGGTGCGATGCCGCGCCCGGTGTCCGTCACTTCGACGATTCCCGTGGCGCCGTTGCGGGAAATTCGCAGCGCTATGTGTCCGCCTTCGGGCGTGAATTTGATCGCGTTCCCCAGAAGGTTGCCGACCGCCTGCTGGAGGCGCGCCGGATCGCCGAACACGTCGTATGCGTCGCCCTCGCCGTCTACGGAGAGGTCGATGTGTTTCGCGTCTACGGCCGGCCGGGCCATCGATACCGCACTCAATACGACCGCGCGCAGATCCATCGCCCGCGGTACGAGCCGAAGTTTTCCGGAGGCGATGCGCGACTCGTCGAGCAGATCCTCGATGAGCTTTGCCTGCGCCAGCGTGCTCCGTTCGAGCGCGTCGAGCGCCTCGGCCTGCGTCCTCTCGTCAAGGCCGCCGAGTGCCAGCATGCGCGTCCATCCGAGGATCGAGGTCATCGGGGTGCGCAGCTCGTGAGAGATGATCGCGATGAACTCGTCCTTCGCGCGGTCTGCCTCGCGCATCGAACGCAGCTCGCCCGTTGCCTGCTCGTTCTCACCTTTCAGGTGCTCCATCCCGACGAGCTCCGTCACGTCTTCGACGCCGTGGATGACGTAGGCCACTCGATCGCCGTTCAGGATCGGCGTGTTGACCGGCTTCCAGTACCGCTCCTCGAACTCTCCCCCCTCGGACTCCGGACGGCGGATGTCGTACTTTTGCACGGGCATCGTGTGCGGTGCCCGTGTGCGAAGTACGGTGTCGAGGGAAGCCCGCAAGTTGCGCGTCCCCGTGGCTTCGGGATCGTCGGGGTTGTCGGGGAAAACATCGAAGAGCTGCCGTCCGACGATCTCCTCGCGCACGGTCATGGTCGCCGCGAGGTACGCCTCGGTGACGGCAAACCGAAAATCCGGATCGACCACCAAGTACGCGCCCGGCGCTGATTCGAAGAGCAGGCGAAAGTCCAAAAAGTCGGCCATCGCGAGTGGTTGCAACACACAGATCCCGCCGAAATGCCCACCACGCGAAGCGGTCCCGACGGCGCGGGTGTTGCCGGACACGCAAAGCGCAGGATGTTGATCGTCTTCCCGCTCGGCGTGCTCGGTATGGGATGAATACGACGTCTCACCTCACATGTGCATCGCGTGCATGTTCTGCATGCCTTCTCCGTGACCGCGCAGACGAACGAAAAGGTAGAACGAGTGCGGAGTGCCGTAGTACTGCTTGATGGCGCCAGGAATGGAGTAGCCGGTGACGTTCGCGCCTACCGCGCCGGTGATCGGGCCGCTCTTCAGTACGTCGCGTGAATATCCGAGCGTCAGCGCCGTGATACGGAAGATGCCGTTAGCGATGACTGCGGGGACGTTCTGATCCGCGAAGAGCTCGTCTTTATCGACGCTCTCTGCGCGGCCGGTCACGTAGTTTCGCGTACCGAATTGCAGCACGCCCTCGGCGAGCCAGGAGCTCGCCGGGCGACCTTCCGTCTTCCGGTTGTGGCCGAAGATGACGCTCGTATCCAATCGCCCGAAGCTGGTTGCGCCGCTGTAGGCGACTGATGCCGTCGTGCGTTGGATGTTGGCCGGCTCGGCAGCTTCGGGATGTTCGAGGTGCCCCGTGGAAATTTGCGCCGTCCAATTCGGAGTGGGGTCGAATGTCACGCGCGCTGCCCACGAGTCGATCTTTCCCGTGTCGATATCCCAACGCTGCTCATCCGGCTCCCGGCCGTGGAAACCGCTGAATGCGTAGCCGAGCGCACCGTTCTGCGCGCCGAGCGTGATGACGCTGCCGGCGATGTGGGTGGAGTCCTGCACGTGATGGCCGAGGGTCGCCTGCGGGATTTCCGACGCCGATGCGCGATGCGGATACGCGACCGGACCGAGGGACGGATCGCCGAATGGCGCGGCGTAGATGAATCCGATCGTGTTGCCGGCGATCGGGTGCGCGTACTCGGCGGCAACCTCCATGAAGAAATCGTGCGGGTGTTGCGCGTCGATGATGGGATGACCGCCGATCGTTTCGCCGGTCTGGAACAGCTCGGGGTACTTCTTCCCGACCGTCACCGGCTCGAGGCTGAGCATCGATCGAAGCATCAGGTGACCGCCGCCGAGCGGCCGGTCGGCCATGCCCATGATCCAGTTCGTCGAGAACAGCCTGTCATCGCCGCGTGGGCCGGTCTGCACGACCTGATTGACGAAGGCGAGGCCGTGCAGCATGAGCGTCCAGTCGCCGCGTTTCGTCATCGCCATCTGCATCGGAGCGTCCGCGGGATTCATGCTCGTGCCCGACGCCTGGCGCATGAGCAGATCGGCCGTGGCGTCGCCCTCCATTTGCATCCCGCTCATGTCGTGCTGCGTGGACGCGGTCGTCTGCTGCGCGAGGAGCGACGGAACCGTGGCTCCGACCAGCCAGGCGGCGGCGATAAGGACGCGTCTCATCCGCGCTCGAAGACCGTGCAATTCAGGCTCCGTAACCACGCGGCGATAGGATCCGTTCCGATCCCACGCCCCGACAACGTGCACAGGCTTACGCGAACATCAAGCGACCGCGTTGGTGAGCGCTTCTTCGTATGTTGCGCCATCCGCGGCGCAACCGGGAACATGGGTGAGAAAAGCATCGGACTGCTCGACACGGTCGCACTGATCGAAGACATTCCGGAGAGACTATCTCGCGCGCGGCGAAGTGAGCACTGTCGTGGAGGTTCTCGAACGTGACGTGTACGAGGTCGAGTTCAGCGGCGGCCGCGGTGAGACGTACGCGGAACTGGCGCTCCGTCGGGAGCAGCTCGTACTACTTCACTGGGCCAACGCTACGCGCCCGGCCTCTTCGAGAAATGCGATTGCCTGTTCGCGCCTCACGCTTGGAAAGTTTTCGAGGAAGACGTCGAGGCTATCTCCCCCCTCGATGTAGTCCAGGAGCGTGCGAACGGGGACGCGCGTTCCGATGAATACCGGATCGCCGCTGTGGATCTCCGGATCGGAATGGATGATCGACTTCAGCTCCGCCATCGCGTCCTAGAAGTTGACCGCGAGGCCGCCGAGGTAGCGGCGCGTGGCGCCGGCGACGGTGGGGTCGATGACGTCGAGGAGGTAGGGGGAGTTCTCGGAGTGGACTAGCTCGAGGCCGAGGAGGAGCTTGAGGTCGAGGGGGAGGTGGAGCGACTGCGCCATGCGGAGGTTCACGCGCTCGCTGCGGTAGTCGCCGCGGTTGTCCTGCGGCTGTTGCAGGCTGACGAATGAGATCAGGAGTGACGTTCCGGTCGGGAAGAAGATCGTCTGGAGGTCGCCGCTGACGTACGACTTCGTCGCGGTTCCGAAGCGGGGGGTGGCGGTGCCGGCGCTGGTCGAGATGTCGATCGCGAGCTTGTTGCTGATGTCCTTGCGGCAGGAGACGCGGAGGTCGCGCCGGACGTCGCCCGAGTCGACGTAGATGCCGTCCCAGAACTGCTGCGGCTGGCCGTCGGTGACGAGGAGCATCCGGAACGGGGTTTCGATTGCGCTCACGGTCGCGATGGCAGACAGATGGGTCGCGTTCTCGTCGCCCGAGACGATCCCGAGCGAATAGGCGTAGCGGGGCAGCACGTGGCCATCGTCCGACCAGTCGACCACGCTCGGCGGCATGACGCCGCTCCGCTTCGGGTCGATGACTTTGTAGAGTCCACTGACGACCAGCGCCGTGTCCTTGCTGAGCTTCAGTTCGGCGCCGGTGCGCGGCGCCAGCTCGGTGCCATCGATGCCGGTCCGGCTCGACATGCCGTAACGCAGCAGCACGGCCGGCGCGACGACCAGCGTGCCGTTCGCCGTCAGGTCGGCCGTACGGATCGGGGCGATCGACGCGGTGTGGACGTTCTCCTGCGCCACGCGCATCGTGACGCCGACGTCGCCGTGGCGCGACTGCATCAGCGTCGTTCCCCCGGTGACCTCGAGGATGTCCGAGGCGCGCGTGGTGTCGAACAGGTTTTCCTGTGCGAAGTAGTGGACGCCGACCTTGGTCGTCCCATGCTCCCACTGCACGTCGTGCGAGGTCATGTCGGCCTGGTCGACCGTATCGCGGTAGCGCCAGTAGCTCCGGGTCGACGCCACGCGGTACGAATCGGTCGGCGAGGAGCGCAGCTCCATCGACATCACGCTCGACTGCGCCGCCGCCTCGCCGAAACGCTGGCTGTCGGTCGGATCGTCGATGCGGTGCACGTTGCCGCGCACGCCGATCTGCCAGGTGTCGCCGAGCCGCGAGAGGACGCCGAAGCTCGTCTGCGCGATGGCCGCCGCGTTCTGGGTCTGGTCCGAGACGCCGGTGATCGACGACATCTCGCCTCGTACGCGCGGGAGGTTGAGCGCCTCCTGAGGCGCCGGATCGAGGGTCTGATCGAGCTCGCGGAGGATATCGGGCGGCAGCGACGCACGTATCTGCCACATCTCGTCGCTTGTCGACTTCTTGCTCTGGTTCCCCTCGCGGTCGAGCGAGAGCTTGATGGTGTGGCTCGGCTTGGTCGGAAGCACGGTCGCGATCGCCGGCGCGAAGCCCTGCTTGACCGCGATGAGCTTGTAGATGCCGGCGGGCAGCGGCGGCATCGCGAACGAGCCGTCGGCGGTCGTGAAGGTCTGGATGGCGGCGAGGTCTTTGAGGTTGAGCGCGATCACGAGCGCGTTCGAGATCGGATGCGAGGCGCTCGAAACACTGCCGAGAACCTGCAGCATCGCGGGGATCGGCTCCGCCTGCACCACGGTAGCGGCGAGGATGGAGGCGACTGCGAGCGCGTGGATCCTGCGCATGGTCAGGGTCATGGTACTCCGCTCACAGGACGCCTGCGAAACACGGACCGACAGGTGTGACGAAAACGTGTTGATCGTTACGGGTTACGGGTTACGGGGTTACGGGGTTACGGGGTTACGGGTTACGGGGCTTTGGGCTTTGCACATAAGTCTGCGGGCGAGTTCAAGCGGAGGCCGACGATGGGGGAAGAGGTTCGAGATTCGAGGGAAGAGCCGAAGAGCTAGCCCCGAACAGGTTCTTCCTTATCTCTTCATTCTTCCCTCGAACCTCGAACCTCAATCCCCCTTCGTGTCGGGTTAGTTGCTTATGGAACTGCTTCAGCGGAGGGCTCTCGTCTGCTTCCCACTGCCCTCGTAACGCGTCACTCGTAACGCGAACTACCGTACCCGGTGGACGCGCAGGAGGTTCGTTTTCGCGCGCTGGTAGATCGGCGAGCCCATCAGGATGACGAGCCGGTCGCCAGGCCGGACGATGTCCTTCGACAGGAGGTACTCGTCGACCCGGTCGACGATCTGCTCGTGGTACTCCCCCGCCTCTTTGAGGACGTACGGCTGCACGCCCCAGAGGATGTTCATCCGCCGCGCGACCCAGCTCGACGGCGTGAGCGCCACGATCGGGGCACGCGGCCGGAACTTCGACATCAGCTTCGCGGCGAATCCGGTCTGCGTGAAGACGACGATGTACTTGGCGTCGATCGCCTCGGCCGCGTAGTTCGCCGCGCCGGCGAGGGCGTCGGTGAACTCGTCGGAGTCGCTCTCTTTCCGAAAGGCCGGCATCTCATGCGCGTATGCCCTCCGGCTCACTTCCGCCGACGAGATGATTCGCGCCATCATCTGCACGGCCTCGACCGGGTACTTCCCCGACGCCGTCTCCGCCGACAGCATCACGGCGTCGCTCCCATCGAAGATCGCATTCGCGACGTCCGACGCCTCGGCGCGCGTCGGCCGGGCATTCGTCGTCATCGACTCGAGCATCTGCGTCGCGGTGATGGCGAAACGCCCCCACCGCGATGCTTCGCTGATGATCTGTTTCTGCACCGTCGGAACCGCTTCCGGCGGCAGCTCGACGCCGAGGTCGCCGCGGGCGACCATGACGCCGTCGCTGACTTCGAGGATCTCCTCGAGGTTGTCGATCGCCTGCGGCTTCTCGAGCTTGGCGATCACGAGGATGTCGCTGCCGCCATGCGACGCGAGCAACGCGCGAAGGTCCTCGATGTCGGTGCGCCGGCGGATGAACGACGCCGCGATGTAGTCGAGCTGGTGCTGCACCGCGAACGCGACGTCTTCGCGATCCTTCTCCGTGATCGCCGGAATCGTCAGTTCGGAGTCGGGGAAGTTCATCCCCTTCTTCGACGAGATCATCCCTCCGTGCACGACGCGCGTCGTGACGCTGACGCCCTCGATGCCGGTGACGATCAGCTCCACGAGCCCGTCATTGATCAGGATGCGATGGCCGACCTGCACCTCGCGCGGCAGCGGCGTGAACGGCGTCGAAACGCGATCCGCGTTGCCGATGAGCGGCTCGGTGGTGATCACGAACCTCGTACCGGTCTGCAGCGGAATCACCCCTTCGACTTCGCCGATGCGGAGCTTGGGGCCCTGGATGTCGCCGACGATCGGGATGTAGCGCCCGATCGCCATCGACGCCTCGCGTACGACACTGATGATCTCCTCATGCTGCGCATGCGAGCCGTGCGAGAAGTTCAGCCGGAAGACGTCGACACCCGACGTCAGCAGCCGGTAGATGGTCTCTTCGCTGCTGCAGGCGGGGCCGAGGGTCGCGATGATTTTGGTGCGTCTCAAGGTTGGACCCTATGCCTGGAGTCTATGCTGAGCGAAGCGAAGCATCTTCGGTGCACCTTCGAGGCGCGGAAATTCTAGCGACGCAGACGCACCGGAGATCCTTCGTCGCTTCGCTCCTCAGGATAGACTTTTGGCCAGCACCGGCACGAGCGTCCGCCCCACCACCGCCGCGATCGCCTCGCACTCTCGGACGCATTGGGCGAACGTCTCCGGCAGGATGGCCTGCGGACCGTCGCTGAGCGCCTCTTCGGGCTTGTGGTGCACTTCGATCAGGACGCCGTCGGCACCGATCGCGATGGCAGCACGCGACATGGGGAGCACTTTGTTGCGCTTCCCGGTGCCATGCGAGGGGTCGACCAGGATCGGGAGGTGCGAGATTCGTTTGATGGCCGGGACGACCGAGAGGTCGACGGTGTTGCGGGTGTGGTCGGCAAACGTCCGGACGCCGCGCTCGCACAGCATTACGTTGTAGTTCCCCTCGGCCATGATGTATTCGGCCGACAGCAGGAGCTCTTCGAGGGTCGCCGACATGCCGCGCTTCAGCAGCACAGGCTTGCGCGCACGTCCCGCGACCTTCAGCAGCGAGAAGTTCTGCATGTTCCGCGCGCCGATCTGGATGCAGTCGGCGTACTTGTCGACGAGCTGCAGCGACTCGTGATCGATCGCCTCGGTGATGATCGGAATGTCGAACTCCTCGCGAACGCGCGCCAGGTATTCGAGACCCTTCTCGCCGAGGCCTTGGAATGAGTAGGGTGAGCTGCGCGGCTTGTAGGCGCCGCCGCGGAGGAGCTGGCCGCCCGCGCGTTTGATCCCCTCGGCGATGATCCGCGTCTGGTCGAGCGACTCGACCGCACACGGCCCGCCGATCACGACGATCCCGTTCCCGCCGACTTCGACGCCGCCGACGTTGACGATGGTGTCGTCCGGCTTCGCCTCCCGCGAGACGAGCTTGTACGGCTGCGAGACGCGGATGACTTCCTTGACGCCGGGGAAGTTCTCCAGCACCTCTGGGTCGGCGGCTCGCTGCTGCAGGCCGGTGATGCCGATCGCCGTGCGGTTCGCCCCCGGGATGGGATGCGCCTTGAGGCCGAGCTTCTCGATGTGGCGTACGACGGCTTCGACTTGTTCCGGCCGCGCGCCGGCATCCATGACTACGAGCATTTGGTCAGTATAATTGACGGCCCGATGAAGAAATTGCTGAAGAAATCACTCGTCGTCGCCGCGCTGGCAGCCTTCGTCACGGCCAACGCGTTCGCCAGCTACATCGTCGTTCTGAAGAACGGCCAGACGTACAAGGCGAAGGCGAAGTGGACGATGCAGAACGGGAAGGCGATCGTTCAGCTCGAGAACGGACAGACGCTGGCGATCGACCCGACGCTGATCGACGTCGCCAAGTCGGAGCAGACGACCAACGCCGGCCTCGGCGGCGCGAAGATCCTCAACACCGTCAACAATGCTCTCTCTCCGGCAGCGCAGCCTCAGGAGGCCGGCCTCGGGTCGGTCGTCCACATCAAGAGGATGACTCCGCCGCCGCCGGTTCCGACCGCCGCTCCCGCTCCGGGCGCGGCGGCTGCCGCGCCGGCTCCGTCGGTGGGCAGCAACGGGAATCTCAGCCAGGAAGTGCTCGACAAGTTTGCGCGCGCCTACGAGAACGTCGGCCTCTTCGAGCAGAAGATCTCGTCGCCGTCACCCGGCGTCGTACGCGCCGACCTCACGGCCGACAGCGAGGATAAGGTCTTCAACGCCATCTCGGCGACGTCGTTCCTGATCGTCCGCAACGCCGGCGTCCCCGGCGCCGACATCAAGATGGTCGAGCTCTTCATGAAGACCACGGTCGGCGGTTCGGCCGGACGGTTCCAGATGACCCGCGAAGACGCGCAGGCGCTCGACGCCAAGCAACTCACGCAGCAGGAGTACTTCGTGCGACGCGTGATTTACTGACGCGGTCGCGGGTTATCCGTTATCCGTTATCCGTTATCGGGCGTTTGATCTGATAACGGATAACGGTTAACGGATAACCGCCTCTGGCGTCGCGGGCCGCTCATAGATCGCGACGTAACGGAACAACCGCTCCTCCGGATCGGTGACGGTGCGCTCGCCGGGGGCGAAGCAGAATGAGTGGAGATCGCCCTCGACCGGTAGCAGCTGTTCCTTCGTGCCGGTCAGGCGCACGTCGATGACATCGCCGCCGATCATGGTCGTGCGCGTCAGACGGATCCGGCCGCTCATGATCTTGCCGAAATCGTACGCCCAGGCGCGCGTGTACTTCGAGCCGCGAACCGCGACCCCTTCGATCACCTGGACTTCCGGCAACGCGCCGCGGAAATACCACGAGCCGATCGGTACGACGGTCGCCATCGGAGGGACCTCCAGCGGCACAGGCCGCGGTTTCAGGTAGTTCCACCGTCCGATCGGCGGCGTGCCGATGACCCTCGGATGCTGCATGCCGGAGACGTCGCGCGCGATCAGCTCCGGACGCCACGACGTCGCCACTTTCCACGACGCATCGGTGACGACGTAGTTCTCGGCCTCGGGCGAGATATCGAGCGCGGCGAGCAGCCCGCCCACTCCCTGCGTCGCGCGCACCGCGATCACGATGCGGTTCCGTCCCGTTTTCGCGAGCTGCGTGACGTCGTAGACGTCGAGCGCGCTCTCATCGCCGACGCGCCGTCCCGCGATCTCGCGGCCGTTGAAGTAGAGCGTGTATTGCGGATCGCCGGCGACTTTGATCTTCGTGTAGTAGCGATTGGCGGGGAGGTCGAAGTCGCGCGTCGCGAAGAAGGTCACCGGCAGCTCGTCGCTGATTTCGACCTTCGGCCAGATCCAGCGCGCCGGGCCGCTGACGTCGAAGAACTTGCGTCCGTAGACGAGATTGAGCCGGACGAATGCCGCGACGAAGAGAAAACCGAGCACGATGACGATCGTCAAACGCCGGATCAGTTCGAAGTCGTCACGCGGGATAGAATCCGCCGCCGTGGCCGGCGTCATCGTCATCCCCGCACGATACGCATCGACGCGCTTCCCCGGCAAGCCGCTCGCGATGATTGCCGGCGTCTCGCTGATCCAGCGCGTCTACGAGCGTGCGGCGCAGTCGCAGCGCGCGACCGCCGTCTTCGTCGCCACGGACGACGATCGAATCGCGGATCACGTCCGCTCATTCGGCGGACACGTCGTCATGCCGCCGGGCGATTTTCAGTCGGGAACGGACCGGATCGCGGCATCGCTTCCCCTGTTCGACGAGCCGTACGAATCCGTCGTCAACGTGCAGGGCGACGAGCCGCTGATCGATGTCACCTCGGTCGACAAGATTTTCGTGACGCTCGAGATGCCGGGCGTCGACATGGCGACCCTCGCCTGTCCGATCGAGAGCGACGAAGAATTTCTTTCGCGCGACGTCGTCAAGGTCGTCACGGCGGTCGACGGCGACGCCCTCTACTTCTCCCGCGCCGCCATCCCCTTTGGATCGAGGGCGATAGCGCAACGGCACATCGGCCTCTACGGCTACCGCTCCGCCGTTTTGCGCGCGCTGGCGATGCTCCAGCCCTCCCCGCTGGAGCGCGCCGAGTCGCTGGAACAATTGCGCGCTTTGCAGAACGGTTTTAAAATTCGCGTTGTCCAAACAGAGCAGCCACACCTCGGCGTCGATCGTCCCGAGGATGTGGCACGGGTTGAGAGCGAACTTGCGAAACAAGCGTGACATTCGGGGGAATCAGTGAGCCTTTGGCTCACGACACTCGACTCGCCAGCCACACTCTCCACAACTCTCCCCACCAAGAACCCTGCAAGAAGTACTGCTGAGGCACGGTGTGCCCTGATTCTGCATTTGTGAAGCGAGGAGGAGCGCGATGAGCACGAAATACATTTTCATCACCGGCGGCGTCGTGAGTGGGTTGGGCAAGGGAATCGCCGCGGCATCGATCGGCGCCCTGCTCGAAGCGCGTGGCTTCAAAGTCACGCTCCAGAAGTTCGATCCGTACGTCAACGTCGACCCCGGCACGATGTCGCCGTTCCAGCACGGCGAGGTCTACGTCACCGATGACGGCGCCGAGACCGACCTCGACCTCGGCCACTACGAGCGCTTCACCTCCATGCGCGCGTCACGCCGCAACAACTGGACGACCGGCCGCATCTACCTCAAGGTCATCGAGAAAGAGCGCCGGGGCGACTACCTCGGCAAGACAGTGCAGGTCATCCCGCACATCACCGACGAGATCAAGAAGTCCATCCGCGACGTCAGCGAGAACGTCGACGTCGTGATCGTGGAAATCGGCGGTACGGTCGGCGACATCGAGTCGCTCCCGTTCCTCGAAGCGATCCGCCAGTTCCGCCAGGAGATCGGCCGCGGCAATGCCATCAACGTCCACCTGACGCTCGTGCCGTACATCAAGGCCTCCGAGGAGTTGAAGACCAAGCCGACGCAACACTCGGTGAAAGAGCTGCGCGAGATCGGCATCCAGCCCGACATCCTCCTCTGCCGCAGCGAGCGCCCGATCCCCGAGGACATGAAGAAGAAGATCGCGCTCTTCTGCAACGTCGAGGACGACGCCGTCATCCCGGCGCTCGACGTCGAGTTCATCTACCAGGTACCGCTCGCCTTTTCACGGGAAGGGCTTGACGAGATCCTGCTCGACAAGCTCCACCTCCCGCACGAGGAGACCGGCAACCTCTCGAAGTGGGAAGAGATTGTCCGGAAGATGCGCCATCCGGAGGACGAGGTGCGTATCGGCTTCGTCGGCAAGTACGTCGAGTTCGGCGACTCGTACAAGTCGCTCAACGAGGCGCTGCAGCACGGCGGCATCGCGAACAACGTCAAGGTGCGGATCGTCTACATCGACTCCGAGTCGCTGGAAGAAGACGGCTACCACGGTGAGCTCGCGAGCGTCGACGGCATCCTGGTCGGTCCCGGCTTCGGGTCGCGCGGCGTGGAAGGGAAACTGCGCGCCATCCGCTACGCGCGCGAGAAGAAGATCCCCTACTTCGGCATCTGCCTCGGCATGCAGTGCGCCACGATCGAGTTCGCGCGCAATGTGGCCGGCATGGTCGGCGCGAACTCCACGGAGTTCGATGACGAAGCGCCGTACAAGGTCATCTACAAGCTCCGCGATCTCATCGGCGTCGACGCCCTCGGCGGCACGATGCGTCTCGGCAAGTATCCCTGCGGTCTGAAGGAAGGCTCGATCGCTCGCGAGGCGTACGGCGTCGATCTCATCGAGGAGCGGCACCGGCATCGCTACGAGGTGAACCCGGAGTACGTCCCGATGCTCGAGGAGAAGGGCTTCCGGGTCACCGGCGCGTCGCCCGACGGCAAGTTCGTCGAGATCATCGAGCTCGAGAACCATCCGTGGTTCCTCGGCTGTCAGTTCCATCCGGAGTACCGTTCTCGTCCGACGGCCCCTCACCCGCTGTTCCGCTCCTTCATCGCGGCAGCACGCGCGTTCAAGGCGTCGAACAAGACGACGATGGTGATGGCGGAACGGGAGATCTCGGAGCTGGTCTAGCGGCGCCGGACGCGGATCCGTAGCGGGCGACCGTATGATGCGGCTCATGACGCCCATTCGCCGTTCCGTGTCCGCCGTGTTCATCGCGTTCGTCTGCGCCGCCTCGCTTGGGCTGGCTGCGCAGGAAGTGAAGATCGGAAGTCTCGAAGGGAGCGACGCGGTCTTCACGACGGCGTCGGCCTCCACCATCATCGACTGGAGCCGTCCGGCGACGGCCGTCGGAACCGTCAACACCGCCAGCGTTGCGTGGACGAACGCGACAGCTCCTTGCGACAACATCTTCTACGTTCGTTTCTATGTGATCCCCAACAACGCCCTGCAAGCGGTCATGACCGCCGAACGGGGGCCGTTTCGGGCCGTGAACGGAATCAACACCGTCGCACTCGAGCCTCCCGTGACTACGACCCTCGAGACCTACATCGCCGTCCGGCGGGCCGGCGGCGACGGCGGATGCGGGCAGCCGTATGGTTCATTCACGAGACAGGCGCGCCGCGCGTTCTTCACGACCGACAACTTCACGTTCGGATCGCTCGCGGCTCTCAATCCCGCCCCCAACTTCACCCTGCTGGCGCAGGCGTCGAACGTCCCGGCCGTTCGGGTTTCGACGATTCCGATCGTCGGAGCCGCGCCCGGGAACTTCGGCTCGTTCTTCAGGACCGCGCTCACGTTGGCGAACCCGAGCCCGTTCCCGATCGACGGGAAGCTCCTCTTTCACCCGATCGCACACGCCGGTGCGGATACCGATCCGGCGCTCAGCTACACCATTCCGCCGAACGGCTCGCTCGACTACCCCGATATCGTCGCCGCGGCAGGCCTCAGCGGGATCTACAGCCTCGACATCCTGACGACCGCGAGCTTCACGCCGATCGCGAATGCTCGCGTCTTCAACGACGCCGGCATCAAGGGAACGAGCGGTCTGACCGAAGAAGCGGTGCCCGCGGGAGCCACTTACGATTCCGTGGCGAACGTACTGATCCCAACCGATCCGGCGAACTTCCGTCTGAACGTCGGCATCCGAACGATCACCGCCGGCGACCTCGGCGTCACCGTCTACGACGCGGCGGGGCACCAGCAGGCGAGCTTGCTGAAGAGCTACGACGCGAACTACTTCGAGCAGGTCGCCGCGTCGGACTTCGTCAACGGCGCCGCACTCCCGCCGGGCGGCCGCATCGTCATCAAGGCGTACCAGAAAGAGTTCATCGTCTACGGTTCGGCGACAGACAACCGCACCAACGACCCGAACATGAGGATCGGCTCGGACTGAAGCCGGCCGCGAGCTACTCCGCGTCGTTCCGTTGCACGACCAGGCCCGTGTGCGGCGCCTTCTCGATGTAGACCGGCCTTCGGCGGCAGTCCGCGAACGTGTTGCCGGTGATGTGCGCGTCGTGCATCCCGCCGCCGCGTCCGTAGTCGCCGTAGTAGAAGCCGTCGCGCGCGCCGCGGACGACGTTGTTCGTGATCGTCAGATGCGACAGCGACGTCGTGAACGGGTACTCCTCGTTCGCCGCGCCGATGCCGCTCGCCGGCTCGCCGTAGCGGAAGAAGCGGCGATCGCTCGTCGTCGAGGTCGTGTTGCCGTCGACGACCGCCCATCGCGCGTTGTCGAGATAGATCTCGAAGCTGTAGTTGTCGGAGAGCTGATTGCCGGTGACGTTGGCATGATCGGTGACGCAGACGTTGATTCCCTCGCCGTAGTTCTTCGAGACGCGGTTGCCCGAGATCGTGACGCCGTCGCTGTACTGCACCCCGATCGCCTGCGACCACCCGTGCTCGGCGGTCCTCTCGCGGTTCTCGAGCACGCAGTTCGTCACCGTGTTGTTGCGGATCGCGATCGAGCGGCTGATGCCCGGCCGTTCATACCCCGCCCAGATCCCCGCCCGCCCGCAGTCGTGCACATTCATGTCCGCAATCGTGACGTCGGTCGAGCCCCACGACGTGACGCAGTTCTGCGGTGCGGCGCGGACTTCGATCCCCCGCACCTCGATCGACGAACTGTCGCGGATCTCGATAGAGCCTTCCAGCGTCACGTGCTCGCCGGCGCGCGGACGAACCGTCAGACCGTGAGCGCCCGCGATGATCACCTTGTCCTGATACGTTCCGCCCGGCACCTCCACGACACTCCGCGGCTGCGCCTGCGCGATCAACGCACTGATCGTAACGAGGAGGACCGCATGCATGCGCCCGACGCGAGTGCGGGGCGCGTGCCCGAGTTGCTATGCTTCGCCGCCAATGACCCTCACCCGCCCAATCCAGATCACGAACGAGATCACGTTCGGCGGCGACCATCCGCCGCTCTTCATCGCCGGCCCCTGCGTGATCGAGTCGCGCGAGCACGCGCTGAAGATGGCGAACACGCTGAAGAAGATCCGCGACGACCTGAAGCTGCAGCTCGTCTTCAAGGCTTCCTTCGACAAAGCGAACCGGACGTCGATCAAGTCGTTCCGCGGACCGGGACTGGATAAGGGGCTCGAGATTCTTCGCGCGGTCAAAGACGAGACCGGGCTGCCGATCCTTTCCGACATCCATGACGCGTCGCAGGCCGCTCCCGCCGGCGCGGTGCTCGACATCATCCAGATCCCGGCGTTCCTCTGCCGCCAGACCGACCTCGTCGCCGCCGCCGCCCGGACCGGGAAGCCGGTCGGCGTCAAGAAGGGACAGTTCCTCTCGCCTGAGGAGTCGAAGAACATCCTGGATAAGGGTCACGAGGTCGGGAACGACCGCGTCTTCATCACGGAGCGCGGGACGACGTTCGGCTACCAGAACCTGGTTGTCGACATGCGCGCGTTCCCGATCATCCGCGAGCTCGGAGCGCCGGTCGTCTACGACATCACGCACTCGATGCAGCGGCCGGGGGGCGAAGGGAAGCAGACCGGCGGCACGCCGCAGTTCGCGCGGCCGCTCGCGCGCGCCGCGGCCGCGGCAGGGGCCGACGGCTTCTTCATGGAGATCCACGACAACCCGCCGGAGGCGTTGTCGGACCGCACCACGCAACTGAAGCCGTACGCGGCGCGCGAGATCATCGAGGACATCCTCGCCATCCGCGACGCGCTCGCGTCGCGCGCGTAAGCCATGCGTCCGGCGTGGCGAGTCGTTGCCATCCTCATCGCCGCGCTGCTGACGCTCACGTTCATCGTCCGCTTCCTGCTGATCGGCTACTTCTTCGGCCGCGCCGGCGCGTCGCTCGGCTTCGCGCTGCTCGAAGCGCTCGCGATCGCCGGCGCCGGTCACCTGGCGCGCCGCCGCCGTCCCGGCCTCGCCCTTAGCTTCGTCATCGGCTACCCGCTCTTCGGCACGGTCTGTTTTCTCGTGGGGATGTTGAAGGTGAATGCCGCCACGATGCTTGTTGTCACGATCGTTTTCGCACTCGCGGGCATCTTCGCGCTTTACGAAAATTGGCAGAGCGGAGAAGGCAGAGCGCAGGGCGCAGAAGGCAGAGCGCAGGGCGCGGAGGATTTGTCTGCACTCAGCTCTCTCCGCTCTGCGCTCTGGTCCGTCCCCGTCGCCCTCGTCCTCATCCTCGGCTTCATCGCCGCCCAGGCTCCCCCGAGCTCCCTCGACGAGCTCGCGTACCACCTCGCGATTCCGCACGCATGGGTGCTCGCCGGCCGCGCCATCGACCTTCCGCTGATCTCACATTCGTACTTTCCTCTTGGCATCGAGTCGGCCGACCTCCCGTCGCTCACCCTACTAGGCTCACTCGCCGGCGGTATCGCGTCGCACTTTCTCCACCTGATTGCAGCCCTCGCAACGACCGCCGTCATTCACCGCCGAACACGCAACGCGCTACTGACCGCTGCGATCGTGACCACGCCCGCCCTCGCACTCACCGCCGGATGGTCCCTCGTCGACTGGCCGCTCCTCGGCATCTGCGTCGCGTTCCTCGATGTCGACGAGCGCGAATCCGGACTGGCTGCCGGCCTCCTCACCAAGTACACCTTCATCCCATTCGCCCTCCTCCTAGTCCTTCTCCCCGCGGGAGAAGGTGGCGCGAAGCGCCGGATGAGGGGCGTGCGTCTCGCGACCATCGCGGCGGCACTCGCGGGCTCCATCTTCTTCATCCGCAACCTCATCCTCACCGGCAGCCCGATCGCGCCGTTCATCACCGCCCACGTCCCCCATGTCGCGAACTACCGCGAGCTGACCCTCGGCTCGTACATCTTCGACGGCCGCTACCTCGACGAATCGCTCGGCGCCTCGCTCCTCGCCGCGCTCACCGCGATCGGCGGACCGGTCGCCCTCGCGCTACTCGTCGTCGGGGCGGTGCTGTGGATGACGGCTCCCTCCGCGCGGCTCCTCATCCCGTTCTTCGGCGCGGCCGCAACCGAGGCGAAGCTCGACTGGCGTGCCCTGCGCCTCGTGCTCGTCGTCGCGGTTGCCGCACAGCTCTTCCTGGTCGCCTACTACGTCGATCGCACCGACGCCTTCTCGTTGCTCGCGGCGAAACAAACGGACGAACAGTTCCTGACGAAGGCGCGTCCGTCGTACGCGTCGGTCTCCTGGCTCAACGCGGCGCTGCCGGCCAGCTCCCGCACACTCGTCGTGGGGCTGAACGAGACCTACTGGTTCGATCGGCGCGTGGCGGGCGGCGGCAACTTCGACGGCGAGCGGGTCTCGGCGTACCTGGATGCACCGACTCCCGAGGCGTTGAAGGCGCGGCTTACGAACGACGGAATCGACCACGTCGCCGTTTTCGCACCCCCGTCGATGGCCGACCCGAAGAAAATGGAAGAACGGGAAACCCGCCTGACGCCGTCCACCCAGCGGAGTCTCTCGCAACTGCTTGACAAATATGCAGTTGACGTCACTTCGCGGGCGGGCGCGACCCTCTTCACATTACAAAATTCGCCGGTTCGATAGTCGAAATGACCGTTAAGCGGTGACCGCCTCTGCTTCCACGCCCGCGGCCTCGCGCAGCGCCTCGGCTTTGTCGGTCTTCTCCCACGTGAACTCCGGCTCGTTGCGGCCGAAGTGTCCGTACGCCGCGGTCTTCTTGAAGATCGGGCGGCGGAGGTTCAGCGAGTCCATGATGCCGCGCGGGGTCATCTTGAAGTGCTCGCGCACCAGCTCGGCCAGTTTCTCCTGCTCTAGCCTGCCTGTTCCGAACGTGTCGATGTAGACAGAAACCGGCTCGGCGACGCCGATGGCGTATGCGAGCTGCACCTCGACTTCGTCCGCGACTCCCGAGGCGACCAGGTTCTTCGCGATGTAGCGCGCCATGTAGCACGCCGAGCGGTCGACCTTTGTGGGGTCTTTCCCCGAGAACGCGCCGCCGCCGTGGCGGCCCTTGCCGCCGTACGTGTCGACGATGATCTTGCGCCCGGTCAGGCCGGTGTCGCCCTGCGGTCCGCCGACGACGAACCGGCCGGTCGGATTGATGTGGTAGATCGTCTTGGCGTCGAGGAGCTCGGCCGGCACGACCGGCTTGATCACCTTCTCGATGATCGCGTCGTGCAGGTCGCGGTTGCTCACCGACGGCGAGTGCTGCGTCGAGATCACGACCGTGTTCACGCGCACCGGCTTCTTGCCGTCGTACTCCACCGTCACCTGCGACTTGCCGTCGGGACGGAGGAAGTCGACATCGTTCGACTTGCGGACCTCGCTCAGCCGCTTGGTCAGCTTGTGCGCCAGGACGATCGGCATCGGCATCAGCTCGACGGTCTCACGCGAGGCGTAGCCGAACATGAGGCCCTGGTCGCCGGCTCCGCCCGTATCGACGCCCTGCGCGATGTCGGGCGACTGCGGGTCGATCGAAGAAACGACGGCGCATGTGTCGCTGTCGAATCCGTACTTCGCACGCGTGTAGCCGATCTCGCGGATCGTGTTGCGCACGATCGACGGAAAGTCGACGTAGGTCTTGGTCGTGATCTCACCCGAGATCATCGCGAGACCGGTCGTGACGAGCGTCTCGCACGCCACGCGGCCGATCGGATCCTCCGCCAGTACGGCGTCGAGAATCGCGTCGGAAATCTGGTCCGCAATCTTGTCCGGATGCCCCTCGGTGACTGATTCCGAGGTGAAGAGGGTTCGCGTCGTTGCCATGATGAAAGTTTGCTCCTAGAAGTGAGAGTGCAGAATCGGAGCATCCTAACATGGCAGGGCGTGTCGTTTGCAGAAGAGCCAGCTAGTGATCCAGCTAGTGAGCCACGCATGTTGAAAGCGCGCAACATCGGTGCATATCGCGACCTCCTCGTCCTCTTCACGCGTTACGGTCTGAAGGACTTTCAGCTCTCCTTCGATCCCGAGGACATCGTCCTCGCCGACGACACCCCGAACGAGATCGAGCCGGACGTCAAACAGCGCGCCGAGGCGTTCGCGAACGCGCTCAAGAAAATGGGACCGACCTACGTCAAGTTCGGGCAGGTCCTTTCGACGCGTCCCGACATCGTTCCGCAGGAGTACATCACCGCCCTCGAGTCGCTGCAGGACGACATCGACCCCTTCTCGTTCGCCGACGTCGAGCGGATCGTCGAGGAGGAGCTCGGCGTCCGGATCTCGAAGGCGTTCACCGAGTTCGAGTCGACGCCGGTCGCTGCCGCATCGCTGGGACAGGTGCACCGCGCCGTCCTCCGCGACGGGCGCGAGGTGGTCGTGAAGGTGCAGCGGCCGGACGTCCGCGACCAGGTGCGCCGCGACCTCGACGTCTTCATGGACATCGCCTCGATGCTCGAGGAGCACACCTCCCTCGGCCAGAAGATGAACCTGGTCGGCGCGATCGAGCAGGCGCGCGTCACGCTCATCAACGAGCTGAATTACGTCCAGGAAGCCCAGAATATGGACGAGATGCGCGGCAACCTCGCGCAGTTCCCGCAGATCTATATCCCCAACGTCATCCACGACTACAGCTCGGCTCGCGTCCTGACGACGGAGTTCGTGCGCGGCTCGAAGGTATCGAAGCTCGCGCCGCTGGCGATGATCGATCACGACTACACCGAGCTCGCGACGGTCCTGACGCAGGCCTACCTTAAACAGATCTGCGTCGACGGCTTCTGGCACAGCGACCCGCACCCGGGAAACATCTTCATCCGCGACGTAGACGGCGTCCCGCAGATCGTACTGCTCGACTTCGGGATGGTCAGCCGCATCACGCACGAGACCCAGGACGAGATCATCAAGCTTCTCCTGGCGCTGTCGTCGAATCGCGGGACGGAGGTCGCCGAGTCGGCCATTCGGATGTCGGAGATGCAGGAGACGTTCGACAAGCTGAAGTTCGTCCACGAGATCTCGACGATCGTCGCGAGCGTGCACAGCGCCGACGCGACGCGACTCAATACGGGCCAGCTCATGTTCAACATCATCGCGATCGGCAATCGAAACGACCTCCGGGTGCCCGCGGAGATGGCGATGCTCGCGAAGACGCTGCTCAACCTCGACGGGATCACCAAGCGCCTCGACCCCAACTACCAGCCGCAGGTCGTCATCCGCGCGTACGCGGAGCGGCTCATCGCCCAGAAGCTGGAGCAGAAGTTCAATCCGCGAAACTTCTACCCCGCGCTCATCGACCTCAACCAACTCATTCTCGACCTCCCGCACCGCGTGCGCGAGATCCTCGACGAGACCGCCGCGGGCCGCCTCACGTTCGGCGTGAAGCTGACCCAGGCGGAAGAATTCATCGGCGGCATCCACAAAGTAGCGAACCGGATCACGGTCGGCGTCGTCATCGCCGCGCTTCTCATCGCGTCGTCGATGATGATGCGCGTCCCGACCCGCGCCCAGCTCTTCGGCTACCCCGCCATCGCGATGATCGGCTACCTCCTAGCCGTGATCGCCGCCGTCTACCTGATCGCGAGCACGCTGCTGCGCGACCGGAAGGATCAGGAGCGGGCGAAGATCAAGGGAAAGTGACGACGGCGCAGACAAAAATGTCTGCGCTCCACGGCGCAATGGAGCGCAGACACACCTGTCTGCGCCCGTGAACTATTTCTTCCTCCGCCCGATGTCGAGATCGCTGTGGATCTCGGTGGTCGACTCCTGTACCGGATGGCTCTCGAAGATGTAGACGTCCGTCCCGACCTTAGCGGCGTGATAAATCTTGTCGAGCGCGTCCGCGGGCACGCGGATGCAGCCGTGCGACGCCCTCTTGCCGATCGAGTCGACGTCGTCGGTACCGTGAATGAGTATCCCCTCGCCGAGGTCGAGCGCATACTTGCCGAGCTCCCCTTTCACGTAACGCTTCGGTGACTCGGCGGGCGGAATCGGATCGCCCGCTTCGATGAACGCCCAGTCAGGCTTGCGCCAGACAGGATCGACGATCTTCCGGAGCACCTTCAGATGTCCGCGCGGCGTGTGGAACGCCCAGACGTCATCTCCATGGACCAGCATCTTTCCTGTGCCGGTCGCGACCGGGGACTTGACGACCGTCTCTCCATCCTCGAAGAGGTAGAGCGTATTGGTCGAGATATCGACTGTGATGAGTGTGCCCGTGCGCGGCGCGTCATCCGGCAGACCTTCCACCGTTTCCTGCGCCACGAGTGGTACTGCCATGCTCAAGACGAAGATCGCCGCAAACACGAAAGAATGAGATTTCAAGGACCGCCCTCCCTCGCCGGAATTCGCTTCTGCTACGAATAACAGTTTGCGAATTCAACGCCAGGTTGCTAGGCTGCGAAGGCGCCAAGCAAATCCCGTATGGCCCCGTAGCTCAGCAGGATAGAGCAGCGGTTTCCTAAACCGTTGGTCGGGCGTTCGAGTCGCCCCGGGGCCACGGATTCGTCACGATCGTCTCCGTCACTGCGTGCATGCCGTAGGGTAAAGTACGGCTCGTGCAGCTTTGGACTGCGTTCATTCATACGGGGTGGGTGGGGAAAACCGTTCTCGGCATTCTCCTGATCTTTTCCGTTCTCTCGTGGGCGGCGATCATCGCGGTTTGGCAGCGGTACAGCCGGTCGCGTCGCGCATCGAAGAAATTCGTCTACCTCTTCCGGAAATCGAAGCGGCTTGCCGACGTGCAGGCGGGGTCGGCGCCGCTGGCTCAGTCGGCGCTGGTCGGGCTCTTTCGCGCCGGCTACGCCGAGATTGAGGCGCAGGTGGCGCACAGCGGAGCGAAGGTGACGTCGATCGACAGCGTGGAACGCTCGCTGATCCGCGCCACGCGCATCGAAGCCGCGCGCCTGGCGCGCTACGTCCCGTTCCTCGCCACGACCGCGGCGGCGACGCCGTTCATCGGTCTCTTCGGGACGGTGTGGGGGATCATGGACTCGTTCGCGAGCATCGGATCGACCGGCTCGACGTCGATCACCGCCGTCGCGCCGGGCATCAGCGAAGCGCTGATCAACACCGCGGCCGGCCTCTTCGCCGCGATCCCCGCGCTCCTCTTCTACAACGCGTTCGTGCAGCGGATGCGCTCCGCGCGCGGCGAGATGGAAGACTTCACGCTGGAGTTCCTCAACCTGACCGAGAGGAACTTCACTTAGGCTGAAGTTTATCCCGAGCGAAGCGAGGGATCACCGGTCACACCTACGCGACCGAAACGTCAGGCGCAGCACGATCGTCTCTCATACATGGGTACGTGCGCTGCCGGTGTGTCAGGAGATCCCTCGCTACGCTCGGGATAAACTGCAAAGAGAACCTTCAAGAAGACATGGCCTTTCGCACCACCGACTCCGACGACCTCTCCGACATGGCGGAGATCAATGTCACGCCGCTCGTCGACGTGATGCTCGTGCTCCTGATCATCTTCATGATCACGGCGCCGATGCTGACGCAGGGGCTGACGGTGCAACTGCCGGCAGCCGAGGGGAAGAGCTTCGAGCTTGCGTCGACGCAGCCGGCGAAGATCACGGTGACGGCGAACGGTTCGGTGTACATCGACGGCACGTCGGTCGGCGCCGGGTCGTTCGACATGACGCTGGGGCCAATGTTGCGCGCGCGGCGCGTGAAGCGCGCGACGCTCGAAGCGGATCGCGCGGTGCCGTACGGCCGGGTCGTTGCAGTGCTCGACGTCATGAATCGCGCCGGGGTCGAACAGCTCGGAATGGTGACCCAGCCGAGGGAGCAGGGTGGAAGATCGCGTCGCTGAGGTCCTCGCTCAGCGCGCGGCGATCGAGCGCGGGCCCGTCGCCGGAATCGTCCTCTCGGTCCTTCTGCATGGCGGTATCACCGCGCTCGCGGTCTACGCGGCACTCCACGCCGCTCCGCCGCAGGTGACGAACGTGCTGACGATCAAGTTCACGCCGAGTGCGGCGCCGATCGTGCCGGCGAACGCGCCGAAGCCGAAGGCCGTGAGACCGGTGATCCACGAGCCGGTGCCCGTCGTCGAAGCGCCGAAACCCGCAAACCCCGCAACCCCCGTAAAGAACACCGCCCCGCCGTCGCCATTCGGCAAGTCGACGAAGAAAGCGGGCCCGGCGCCGCTCCCGCCGGCCGCCCCCGCTCCGGCCGCGACGTCGACCGATGCGGCGACGCCGAACATCGCGGCAGGCAGCTCGGGCGTCGCCGGCATCGAAGGCGGCGACTTCCCGTACACGATGTACCTCACCAACATGAACCGGCTGATCGGCAGTCACTGGTTCCGTCCGCAGATCACCGGCGACCTGACCACGAAGATCTCGTTCACGATCAACCGCGACGGCAGCATCAGCGACGCGGCGGTGGAGCAGGCGAGCGGCAACGGCACCGCCGACCGCGCCGCGTTTCGCGCCGTCCTCGAATCCTCTCCCCTACCGCCGCTCCCGTTCGGCTACAACGGCACGTATTTGAGGGTGCACCTGATATTCAAATGAAGAACTTCCTCTCGCTCATCACTGCGTTCATCGCCATCGCGTTCATCGCCCTTCCGCTCCTCGCGCAAACCGACATCACGCAGACGATCGGCCAGCAGCAGGCGACGCAGGTCGTCCGGATCGGCATTCCGTTTCCCGACCTCGCGCAGGGGCTCGATCCGCAGATGATCAACAACACGTTCTTTGCGCCGCTAACCCGCGACCTCGCGGCGTCCGGAGTCTTCGCCATCGCGCCGCTGCCGCCTGGTGTCGCCCCCACGCCGGACCTCGCGAAGCGCGTAGGCGCGCTCTACCTCCTCCGCCTGCAGGTCATCACCGAGGGCGAGGACTACGTGGTCCGCGGACGCACCATCGACACAACCGGCACCGAGCTGCTGGCGAAGGGGTATCGCGGCCAGGCGACGACGCTGACCAAGATCGCGCACATGCTCGCGAACGATCTGATGAAGATGGTCAACGGACCGAAGTCCGCCATCTTCCTCTCGCAGATCGCGTATGCGTCCGACCGCAGCGGCTCGTGGGAGATCTGGCTGATGGATTGGGACGGCGGCAACCAGCGCCAGATCACGCGGCACAACGCGCTGTCGATCCTTCCGAGCTGGTCACCCGACAACCAGCGGATGGTCTACACCTCGTTCGTGGCCGGAACCTCGGACATGTACATCATCAACCGCGTCGGCGGTGGCCGCATGCGGCTGCGTACGGGCCTCAACCTCAACACCTCCGCGACCTTCTCGCCGCAGAGCAACGACATCGCGTTCGTCGGTTCCGTCAACGGAAACCCCGACATCTACGTCATCAAGGACGATGGCTCGGATCTTCGCCGCCTCACGACGTCGTCCTCCATCGAGTCGACGCCGGAGTGGAGTCCCAACGGACGCCAGATCTCCTTCACCTCGGGCCGCAGCGGATCGCCGCAGATCTACGTGATGGATGCGGAGGGGACGAACGTACGCCGCATCTCGTTCGAGGGCGAGTGGAACGACGACGCCACCTGGTCGCCGAGCGGCGAGGAGATCGCCTACACCTCGCGCGTCTCCGGCCGCTTCCAGATCCGCGTCGCCAACCTCATCACCGGCCAGAGCCAAGTCATCGCGGGCGAAGGATCGAACGAGCAGCCGACGTGGTCTCCCGACGGAAAGTGGCTCGCGTTCCAGTCGAATCGCACGGGCCGATGGCAGATCTACCGGATGCGCGCCGAAGGCGGCGACATCCAACAGCTCACGACCGCGGGCGAGAACAAAGACCCCGACTGGTCGAAGAAAGCGGAATGATTTTTCGTATGATGCGAAAGGAGTTGCAGACGAGATGAAGAAAACAGTGAAAGCCTTCGCCCTCAGCCTTGTAATCGTGTCGCTGGCACTCGTGCCGGCCTGCCGGTCCAAGAAAACGCAGGAGCCTGTGACGCATCCTGAGACGGCGGCATCCGCCACCGTGCCCGAGGTTCCGCCGCCGCCGGTCACGTCGACGACCACCACGGTCGCGCCGCCAACCGATTTCGTGAACGAGAAGCCGGTGCAGGAAGAGGCGCTCCCCGCCGACATCGAGGAGCTCAACCGCGTGGCGCAGGAGCGCGGCTACATCGCCGACGCATTCTTCGGATACGACGAGTCGGCGCTGTCGTCCGAGGCGCAGAACGCGCTGCAGACGTCGGCGAGCTGGCTGAAGAAGAACGGGCAGTACAACCTGCTCATCGAAGGCCACTGCGACGAGCGCGGCACGGAGCAGTACAACCTCGCCCTCGGCGACCGCCGCGCGAACATCGCCAAGGAGTACCTCATGACGCTCGGCGTCGACTCGGCGCGCATCCGCACCGTCAGCTACGGCGAGGAGCGGCCGTTCGATCCGGGTCACGACGAGGGAGCGTGGGCGAAGAACCGGCGCGCACACCTCGTGCTGGTTGGTAAGTAAATGAAGCGCCTCGCGCCGCTCGCGCTCCTGGCGCTCTTCGCATCCGCCTGCGCGTCGACGTCCGACGTCCAGCGGCTGCAGAGCCAGATCAACGATCTGCAGGACCAGGTCGCGCAGCTCAAGCGGACCGCGTCGAGCAAAGAGGACGTGCAGAACGTCAACGCAAAGATCGCGGAGCAGACCGACACGCTGCTGAAGTCGAATGCCACGCTGGTGACGAAGGTCGGATCCATCGAGGACCGGCTGAACAACAACCAGGGTTCGGTCGAGCAGACGAACTACCGTGTCGATCACCTCGTCCAGCAGCTCACGCAGGCGCAGCACGACGTCGAGGAGCTCCGCGCGTCGGTCGCCCGGCTCGCGGCGCCCCCTCCGGTTGTCACGCCGCCCGGTGTAGCGCCGCCGACCGCGGCGACCCCGGTCCCCACCCCACCCCCAGTCCACGAGGTCACAGTCACGCCCGACAACGGCGAGACGCCGGCCCTCACGTATCAGAGCGCCTACCGCGACTACCAGAAGGGCAACTACGACCTGGCGATCGCGGGGTTCCGGGAGTTCATGCAGAAGTACCCCGACTCCGACCTGGCGGACAACGCGTCGTACTGGATCGGCGAGTCGCTTTATTCGCAGAAGAAATATCGCGAATCGATTGCGCAGTTTGACAGCGTCGTCAACGACTATCCCAAGTCGGAGAAGGTTCCGAGCGCCCTGCTGAAGAAAGGGTACGCCTACATCAGCCTCGGCGAGAACGCGCAGGGGATCGTGCAACTGCAGTACGTGGTGCACGAACACCCGAAGTCGTCCGAGGCCGCGAAGGCACGCGAGGAACTGAAAAAGCTGGGCGTCGAGACAAGATAAGATTCAAATCGAAGGAGATTTCATGGCAAACACCCGCTCGGCCGAGAAACAGGAACGGCAGGCCGTCAAGCGCAATGCGCAGAACCGCGCGGTCAAGACGCGCCTCCGCACATCGCTGAAGAAGGCCCGTACCGCAGCAGCAGGCGGCAACGCCGACCTGTCGGCCGGATTCTCGGAGATCGACAAGGCAGCGAAGAAAGGCGTGATCAAGAAAAACACCGCCAGCCGCTACAAGTCGCGTCTCGCCAAGTCCGCGAAGCGCGCCAGCGCGAAATAATGTGTGGGGCCGGCGCCCCCGCCGGCCCGCCTAAAACCCTTCCAACAGGTTCGCGACCAGCGACTGCGCGAAGCGGTCGGCGATGGTGGTGATGGCGCGGCTCTCCTGGTCGAACGAGTCGCTGGTCACGACGTCGACCTGGTAGTTCTCCGTGAAGCGGTACTGGTCGTTCTTCCAGAGCACCTTGTCGTCGTTCCGGTGGTCGAGCAGCTCGATGTTCGCCGTAATCGAGATCTGGTACTGCGTCGCGCGGCCCTGCACGTTGAACGCGACCGGGTTGATGCCGAAGCTGTCGATCGAGCCGCGGAGGATGGCGTCGGCGTCCTTCGGGTTCGTCACGAGACGCATCCGCCCGCGCGACACGAACTCGTCCGCCACCGCCTGCGTCACCCGCTGTTCGAGTTCCACGCGGGTCGTCTTGTTCACGAACGCCGGCACCTGGATCGTGTGGATCGTCGGCGGCAACGAATTGCCCTTCCCGACCAAGGCGTACCCGCATCCGCTCAGCATCAGGAGCAGCCATCCGGCGACCAGCAACCGGCAACCGGCAACTGTCTTTTTCATTTCACCACCACGTTCACCAGTTTACCCGGCACATAGATCCGCTTCACGATCTGTCTCCCCGCGAGCCATTGCTGCACCTTCTCGTTCGCGTCGACCGCCTCGAACACGCGCTTCTCCTCCGGCGGATTCGCGACCTCGATCTGACCGCGGAGCTTTCCGTTCACCTGCACGACGATCGTGACGACGTCCTCCTGCATCAGGGCCGGATCGGCGGACGGCCAGCGCGACTTCAGCACCATCCCTGAGTGTCCGAGCATCGCCCACAGCTCCTCGGTGATATGCGGCGCAAACGGATGCAGCATCTGCAGCAGCGCCGTGTACGCCTCGCGCGCCGGGGCGAGGTCGCCGCCGCCCGCGAGGTGCTCCCCGATGGCGTTCGACAGCTCCATGAGAAACGAGATCGTGGTGTTGAACTCGAAGCGCTCCATTCGGCGCGTCACCGCGTCGATCGTCTGATGCATCTTGCGGATGACGCGCTCGCCGTTCGCGCCGCCCGACATCCGTCCGGCCGCGAGCTCTTCGCCCTGGCGCCAGACGCGCCCGAGGAATCGGTACGCGCCGACGACCCCCTCGTCCGACCATTCGGCCTCTTTTTCCGGCGGCGCGATGAAGAGCGTGTAGACGCGCTCCGTGTCGGCGCCATAGCGGGCGATGAGCTCATCGGGCGGGACGACGTTGAACTGCGACTTCGACATCTTCGCGAGCTCGGGAATCAGCTTCGATCCGTTCTCTTTTCGGATCGCGTCGCCGTCGCGCATCTCGATGTCGGCAAACGGAATCCACATCATGTTCGCGTTGGGATCGCGGTAGCCGACCTTTGTGATCATCCCCTGGTTGAAGAGCCGCGCGAACGGTTCCTCGAACGCGACCAGCCCCATGTCGTGCAGCACGCGCGTGACGAAGCGCGCGTAGAGCAGGTGCAGGATCGCGTGCTCGATGCCGCCGATGTACTGATCGACCGGCAGCCAGCGGTTGACGAGGCTCGTGTCGAAGATCTTGGTCGAGTCGCGCGGCGTGACGAAACGGAGGAAGTACCACGACGAGTCGACGAACGTGTCCATCGTGTCGGTCTCGCGCCGCGCCTGGCCGCCGCACTGCGGACAGGTCGCGTTCACGAAGCGGTCGTCCTTCGCGAGCGGATTCCCTTCGCGCCCCGTGAACGCCACGTCGACCGGCAGCTCGACCGGGAGCTGATCCTCCGGCACCGGCACGATCCCGCACGCGCCGCAATACAGCATCGGGATCGGCGTGCCCCAGTAGCGTTGCCGCGAGATCAGCCAGTCGCGGAGACGGTAGCGGACCATCTTCTTCCCGATGCCGCGCCGCTCGATCTCGTCGATCATCCGGGCGATTGCTTTGGCGCTCGTGAGCCCGTCGATCAGCGGCGAGTTGACCGCCACGCCGGCTTCCTTGTCGACGTACGGCAACTCGCCGCCTTCAACCACGCGACGAACGTCCAGCCCGTACTGATTCGCGAAATCGAAATCGCGCTCGTCGTGCCCCGGCACCGCCATGATCGCGCCGGTGCCGTACTGCATCAGCACGAAGTTGCCGAGCCAGATCGGGATCTCTTCGTTCGTGAAGGGGTTCACCGCGTACTTGCCGGTGAAGCGCCCTTCCTTCCCCGCCTCTTGCCGCTCGAGGTTCGACTGATTGCGGACGCCCGCGATCCACTGCTCGATTGCCGCACGTTCCGGATGATCGGCGACGAGGGCCGCGACGTCGGGATGCTCCGGTGCGAGGACCATGAACGTCGCGCCGTAGATGGTGTCGGGACGGGTCGTGAAGATACGGATCGGCTTCCCGAGCGACGGGACCTGGAACTCGACGTCGGCGCCGACCGAGCGGCCGATCCAGTTCCGCTGCATCGTCTTCACCTTGTCGGGCCAGTGCTCGAGATTGTCGAGGCCCGCGTCGAGGCGATCGGCGTAGTCGGTGATCTTCAGGAACCACTGCTCGAGCTCGCGCTGCACGACGACCGTTCCGCAGCGCTCGCAGCGGCCGTCGACGACCTGCTCGTTCGCCAGCACCGTCTGATCCGTCGGGCACCAGTTCACCGGCGCCTTGCCGCGATACGCGAGACCGCGCTTGTAGAGCTGGATGAAGAGCCACTGGTTCCAGCGGTAGTACTCCGGATCGCAGCTCGCGAGCTCCTTCGACCAGTCGTACAGAATCCCCCACCGGTCGAACTGCGCCTTCATGCGGCCGATGTTGCCGCGGGTCCACTCTCGGGGGTGGATGCGGCGCTTGATGGCGGCGTTTTCCGCGGGGAGTCCGAAGGCGTCCCAACCCATCGGATTGAGCGCCACGCGCCCCCGCATCCGAAAGTAACGATAGAGCGCGTCGCCGAGAATGTAGTTCCGGCCGTGGCCGACATGGAGGTCGCCCGACGGGTACGGGAACATGTTGAGCATGTAGAACTTCTGGCCGGGCGCCGTGACGTCGACCTCCGCCACCCGCGCCTCCGCCCACGCTCGCTGCCACTTCGGTTCAATCGCACTCGGGTCGTAAGGCATAGGGGCGGGAGTATGCCAGAGGCAGAGCGCAGATGGCAGAGCGCAGAGCGCAGATGGCAGAGCGCAGAGCGCAGAGCGCAGAGCGCAGAAAAATCCGGCTCACTTCTGCGCTCTGCGCTCTGCCATCTGCGCTCTGCCTTCTGCGCTCTAATCAATCTCCAGCACAAACGTCACCGGCCCATCGTTCTCCAGCGCCACGATCATCATTTCGCGGAACCTCCCCGTCTTCACCACGATCCCGCTCGCGCCGAGCTCCCGCACGAATCGCTCGAACAGATCGCGCGCCCGTTCCGGCTCCTCGGCGTTCTCGAAGCTCGGACGCCGTCCACGCGCAAGCGAGCCGGCGAGCGTGAATTGGGAGACCGCAAGGATCTCGCCGCCGGTGTCGAGAAGGTCGCGGTTCATCTTTCCGGCGTCGTCGGAGAAGATCCGGAGCTCGCGAATCTTCCGTCCGGCGTCATTCATCGTCTCCTCCGAATCGCCCTTTTCGACCGCGGCGAGCACGAGCATTCCGCTACCGATCGTAGAGACGACCTGCTCGTTCACGGTGACCGACGCGCTACGAACCCTCTGGATGACGCACTTCATGGCAGGTGCGATTACAATCGCCTACCCACACTCGTGTCCAGAGTCCACGCCTCGTCGCTGCGGCTCCACGAAACAGGAGAAAGAACATGATCAATAAAGTCATCCTTGTCGGCCGGCTCGGGAAAGACCCCGAAGTGCGCTCGACCCCCGGCGGCTCGACCGTCACCAAATTCACCCTCGCCACAGACGAGAGGTACACCGACAAGAGCGGTGAGAAGCAGGAACGCACCGAGTGGCACAACATCGTCGCCTGGGCACGCCTCGGCGAGATCTGCGGCCAGTATCTCCGCAAGGGGAAGCTCGTCTACATCGAAGGCTCCATCCGCACCGATAGCTGGGACGACAAGGAGTCGGGCCAGAAGAAGTACCGCACCGAGATCATCGCCCGCGACATGAAGATGCTCGATCGCCGCGGCGACGAAGGCTCGTCCGGCGGCGGCGGCGGATACACCGGCGCCCGCAAGAGCGGCGGCGCCCCAGCCGGCCCCGACGTGATGGACGAAGACGAGGAAGTGCCGTTTTAGGAAGGTTCTGGAGGGGCGGACGCCTTCGTCCGCCCACGCGGCGAACCCGCGCTGGCGCGCGGACGGGCGGACGAGGGCGTCCGCCCCTTCTATGTCACGCCGTAGCGTTCGCGCAGCACGTTCAAGTGATGCCGTTCGTGTCCGGCGGTGATCCATGCCAGGGCCCGGGCGCTGATCGGGTTGTCGCTCGCGACCCCGCGACGCGTCCAGGCCTCGTCATCGAGAGAGCGGATCAGCGAAAGCGTGGCTCTTCGCGTCGAGGCCAGCTCCTTCGAGAGTTCCGCCAGTGAGCGGGCATCGAAGTTGGCCGTCTCCATGTACTCGTCCTGGTCGAAGCCCGGCAGCGGCTGTTTCTCGCCGCGCGCGAACGCCAGCAGGCGGTACGCGAACACCCGCTCGGCATCGGTGATGTGCCCGATCACCTGCTTGATGCTCCACTTGTCCGGCTCATACCGGTATCCCGCCTTTTCCTCGCCGATCGCCGATAACAACTTCTGCGTCGCGTTCCCCTGCGACTCGAGAAGCGTCGCAACGTCGCCGTCCGGCACCTGGTCGATGTAGCGGCCGTAGTATTCAGCGTACTCGTCGGGCCCTGGTCTGCTGCTCATGCACTCCTCCTCACACGTACAACAACGAAAGTGATGTCGTCGTTCGGCGGATGGTCGCCGTGCCATTCCTTCGCCTGCGCGACGAGGCCGTCGATGACATCCTGCGCCCCGCCGCCGGCGACGTCCGCGAAGGCGTCGAGGGCGGCAGGATAGCCGAGCTGCTGTCCGAATCCGTTCGTCAGCTCCGGGAAGCCGTCGGTCATGAAGAGGACGGTATCCCCCTCGGCCAACGCGATCTCCCGCTGCTCGTACTCGCTCCCGAGCGTGCCGAGGGGCGTCGACGAGAACGCGATCTCTTCGACCCGCGACTCCGCGGCGCGATGCACCAGCACCGGCGGCATCCCCGCCGACGCGAGCGTGAGCCGGTTGCCGTCGAAGCGCGCGAGCGACAACGCCATCGACATCCGCTCCAGCGCCATCCGCTTGATCCGCTCCGTCGCCGCGCCGAGGAATGCGCCCGGCTCCTCGGTCGTGTAGGACGAGAAGAGCGTCTTGATGACCGTCACCATCGTCCCCGCCTTGGCGCCGTGCCCGGTGGCATCACCGATCGCGACGGTCAGGACATCGCCAGCAACCCGGAAGTCGTAGTAGTCGCCCCCCACCTCGGTCGCCGTCTGCGTGAACGCGCCGATGTGGAAGTGATCGAGTTGCGGGACGTCCTTCGGCAAGAGGGAGAGCTGGAACCGCCGCGCTTCCTCCAGCTCCGCCGCCTTCCCTTCGAGAATCTTCTGCTGCACTTCCTGTTCGCGGCGCGCGCGCTCCTCCTCGTACAACTTCTGGCGCTGCTCCGAGAGGTCGTGCGCCATCCGGTTGAAGGCGACGGCGAGCTGTCCAAACTCGTTCTTCGAATGCACCGGGACGCGCGTCAGCAGATCGCCGGCCGCGATCCGCTCCGCGCCGGCTGTCACTCGCTGCACGTCGCGCGACATGTGATTCGCGAGCGGCAGAATCCCGATCAGCGCGATGAAGATCAGGCCGAGGCCGTAGCCGAAGTTCTTCGCGGCAGTGTTCCGCAGCTCCTCGAACTCATCGCCCGCCTTGCGCGCCACGACCAGCTTCACGCCGCTGCCGGCATCTTTCGACGTCACGAACCAGCCGGGAACGTTCCGTCGATTCTGCAGGCCGAGCGACTCGATCGTCTGCCGCTCCGCGTCGTTGCGCGTGTAGAGGTGTCCTTCCTTGTCGATCGCGAATGCCACCTCGCTGTCGTCGAGCGGCGTGCCGAGGACGCGGCGGATGACTTCGTCCGGCTTGATCTGCGCCGTGACGTGGCCGACCACTTTCCCGCCCGTATGCAGCGCGACGTCGAGGTCGCGCCCGAGGAGCAGCGCGGTCTGGCGGGAACGTATCCGAAGCTGTTCGCGCTGGGCATCGGTGATCTTCTTCACCACGACCACCGGCGCCGCGTCGGCCGCCCTCGGCGTCTCGACCGGCACGTTGCCGTTGCGATCCGCCCTCGCGGTTTGCCGCTGGCGCATCGCCGCGTCGACCTTCGCGGTGAACTCGGCCGAATGCTGCGCCATTTCGCTGCGGAGCTCCGCGTCGAGCTTCTTCATGTCGTCGCTCGTGGCTTTACGCTCGTCCTCCGACATGCCGTTGTCGGGCCTCGCGAGCTGCCGCGAGAGCTGCTGGACTTTGGCCATCTTCTCGTGGAAGTCCGCGGGCAGCTCGAAGCGGGGCAACGGCGGAAAGTCGATAACGACCGGTGCTGCGGGAGGCGCGGGTACCGCAGCATGTGGCGCGGCCGGCGTTTCAGGCGGTGCCGGAGGCGGAGGCGTCGGCTCGATCGAGATCGCGTCGACCAACGGCGCGGCCTCGCCCATCGCCATGACGATCTCACCGATCGGGGCCGTGCTCTGCCTTTCCTTGGCAGTGGGCAGCTTCTCGATCCGCAGCGACGACAGGCCGGCAAGGCCGCTGTCGAGCTCCGCGCGGATCGACGTCAGCCGCGCGTCCATCTGCCGCGTCACCCGCGCCGCCTGCCGCCGGTACGCATCCTCGAGCGCCTGGTGCGACGTTTCGTACGAGTACACCACGATCGCCACGAGCGGAACGATCGCGAGGAGAAACGCCGCCAGGACGAGCTGCGTACGAAGCCGCATGTAGTCGAGTCTAAGACGGATCAGGCGAGGGAAGGTTTATCAGGTCCACTCTTCGCGGCCGGTGCGTCCCTTGCCCGGCGTGCGCGAGTTGTGGCGGCGCTCGGCGTCCGGGACGAACACCTCGCGCTCGGGGCGGGTGCGCTGGTACTCCTCGACGAAACAGACCGCCTCGTCGATCACCTCGTCGAATGAAGATGCCGCCGGAGGCGCGGCGGCGCGGAGCCGCTCGCAGTGCGCGCGGTACGCCTCGCAGCGCCGCACCGCCTCCTCGAACTGCGCCCGCACCGCGCCATCCTCGGCGACGCGATGTTGGAGATAGCGCTGCAGGTCGGGCACGCGCTCGATGTGGCTGCAGAACATGATCACGTCGTTCCCCGCCATCAGCGCGCGCTCGCTGATCGACTCGTATGAGCCGAGATCCGAGACCGCGTGCATCTCCATGTCGTCGCTGACCGCGATGCCGTCGAAACCAAGTCGGTTGCGCAGCAGATCGTGGGTCATGGTCCGTGAAAGCGTTGCGGGAAGCCCGCTGTCGTCCACCTGCGGATACGTTCCATGGCTGATCATGATCGCCCCGGCCGCGGGGCCCAGCGCGACATACGGCGCCAGGTCACGGTCGAGCAGCGTCTCCAGCGGAACGTCGATCACCGTCGCACCGTAGTGCGGATCGGCCGAACCGATGCCGATGCCGGGGAAGTGCTTCAGGCACGACGCCGTCCCGCGGTCGTGCAGGCCGCGCATGAAAGCGCCGGCGAGCTCGATGACCGTTTTCGCGTCGCTCCCGAACGTCCGCCGCTCGAGGCCTTTCGGCGACGCCTGGCCGCGGATGTCCACCACCGGCGCGAGGTCGCACTCAATGTCGAAGTACCGCAGCGCCATCCCGATGACCCGGCCGAGCCACTCCGACATCTCCGACGGTTTCTCCCCCTCCCCAAACCCCTCTGCGCTAGGCAGCCCGGGGACGAGGTGCCGCAGCCGGTCGACGCGGCCCCCCTCCTGGTCGATCATCATCACCGGCGGCCTTGCCGCCACCGACTTGATCTCCCGAACCAGGTCGCGCAACTGCTCTGCCCCGCCGATGTTCCGCCCGAAGAGGACGACCGCATACGGCGCCGCCTTTGCGAGAATCCTCCGCTCGAGCTCCGTGATCGACTGGCCGGTCAGGCCGATGGCAAAAAGGTCGCTAGTCACTGGTCGTTCAACTTCTGCTTCAACCGGGCCAACTCGTTGAGCGCGGCAATCGGCGTCAATCCTTCCACATCCACCCCGCGGATGGCATCGAGAACATCCTGCTCGCGCGAGTCGAAGAGCGACATCTGCCTGGTCGGGGTGTGCGGCGACTTCGTCTCCTCCACCATCGCGCGCTCCTTCCGCTCCAGCGTATTCAGGATCTCCCGCGCGCGGTCGGTGATCGAGCGCGGAATCCCGGCGAGCTTTGCCACCTGGATGCCGTAACTCTTGTCCGCCGCGCCGGGAACGACCTTCCGGAGGAAGATGATCTGGTCGTTCCACTCCTTGACCGCCACGTTGTAGTTCGCCACCCGCGCGCGCGTCTTCGCCAGGTCGGTCACCTCATGATAGTGCGTCGCGAAGAGCGTGATGCCGCCGCGCTCCGCGGTGTCGTGCAGGAACTCGATGATCGCCCACGCCAGCGAGAGGCCGTCGAACGTCGCGGTGCCGCGCCCCACCTCGTCGAGGATGATGAGCGAGCGGTCGGTGGCGTTGTTGAGGATGTTCGCCGTCTCGTGCATCTCGACCATGAACGTCGACTCGCCGCGCGCGAGCTGATCCGCGGCGCCGACGCGCGTGAAGATGCGATCGAAGATGCCGAGCGTCGCCTTCGACGCCGGGACGAACGATCCCGCCTGATTGAGCAGCACGATCAGAGCGACCTGGCGCAGGTACGTCGACTTGCCGCCCATGTTGGGCCCGGTGATCACCTGGATGCCGTTCTGGTCGCGGCGGATCTCCGTCGCGTTCGGGATGAAGCGCTCGCTCTGAAGCTGTTCGATGACCGGGTGGCGTCCGTCCTCGACGCAGATCTCCGCGTCGTTCGACAGCGTCGCGCGGACGTATCGGTTGCGCACCGCGATCGTGGCGAAGGACGCGAGCGCATCCACCTCGCCGACCGCCTTCGCCGTCGCGAGGATCGCCGGGCTGACGCGCGCGATCGCGCCGAGGAGCTCGTCGTACAGCCGGAGCTCGATGGCGATCGCCTTCTCCTCGGCGCCGACGATTTTCTCTTCGAGCACCTTCAGATCGGGCGTGATGTAGCGCTCTGCGCCGACGAGCGTCTGCTTGCGGATGTAGTCGTTCGGAACCTTGGCGAGGTTCGATTTTGAGACTTCGATGTAGTAGCCGAAGACCGAGTTGAATCGGATCTTCAGCGAGCTGATGCCGGTGCGCTCGCGCTCGCGCGCCTCGATCTGCAGCAGAATCGACTTCGAGTCATGCGCAATCGCGCGCAACTCGTCGAGCTCGGCGTCGATCCCCATCCGGATCGCGTTCCCATCGCGGATGTTCTGCGGCGGCGCGTCGCCCAGGGTGCGGTCGATGAGCGCAATCGTGTCCTCGAGCGGATTGAGCGCTTCCCGGAGTTGCTTCCACAGCGGTCCATGGAGCGCACGCATCGTCTCCGCGAGCGCGCCAACGTTGCGAAGCGACTCGCCGAGGGTCAGCACCTCGCGCGGGCTCGCGCTACGGAGCGTGATGCGGGAGGCCAGCCGTTCGAGGTCCGCGATCGACGCGAGGCGCGGCGTCATCTGGTCGAGCAGAGCGCGCGTGCGTGTCAGCTCGTCGACGGCATCGTGTCTCGCGAAGATCGCCTCGGCGTTCTTCAGCGGACGGAGGAGCCAGCGGCGGAGCGTCCGCGCGCCCATCGCGGAGCGCGTGGTGTTGACGACCGACCAGAGCGTCGCCTTCGGACGCGCGGCGTCGCGCGACTCGACGATCTCGAGGTTCGCGAGCGTCGCAGCGTCGAGCGCCAGGAAGTCGCCGTCGTTGTCGACCCGAAGCGTCTGCACGTGCTCGAGCGTTCGCTTGTGGCTGGCAGTCGCGTAACGGAGCGCGCCGCCCGCCGCGTCGATGCGCCCGTCCTCCTCCTCCAGCCCGAAGCCGCGGAGCGACTGCGTCCCGAAGTGCTTGGTCAGGTAGTCGTACGCGCCGCGCGCCTCGAACATCGACGGCTCGACCGGCGTCGCCGGCACGCCGAGCTGCCCGATGTGCGCCACCCCGTTGCCGTCGCGCGGAAAGATCGCCTCCCGCGGCGCGAAGCCGGCCACGTCGTCCGCCAGCCGCCCGTCATCGATCGAGCGATAGTTCGTGACGAAAAAGTCGCCCGTCGAGACATCGAGATACGCGGCGCCGAGGGAACTGGCATTCGGCACCAACGCGAGCAGATAACACGACTCCCGCTCGACGATGTTCGACTCCGTCGCCGTTCCCGGCGTGACGACCCGGACGATCTCCCGCCGCACGAGCCCCTTCGCCGCCGACGGCTCCTCGACCTGCTCGCAGATCGCGACCCGCATCCCCTGCTTGATCAGCTTCGCGATGTAGCCGTCGGCCGAGTGATACGGCACCCCGCACATCGGCGCCTCGTTCTCCTGTCCCTTGTGCCGCGCGGTCAGGACCAGGTCGAGCAGCGGCGCCGCCCGCTCCGCGTCCTCGAAGAACATCTCGTAGAAGTCGCCGAGCCGGTAGAAGAGGATCGCGTCGGGAACCTGCCGCTTGATCTCGAAATACTGCTCGAGCATCGGCGTAAGCTTGGGGCGGGACATTGGATCGATTTTACAGTTGCCGGTTGCCGGTTGCCGGTTGCCAGTTGCCGGTTGCCGGTTGCCGGTTGCCGGTTGCCGGTTGCCGGTTGCCGGTTGCCGGTTGCCGGTTGCCGGTTGCCGGTTGCCGGTTGCCGGTTGCCGGTTGCCGGTTGCCGGTTGCCGGTTGCCAG
>DASXHZ010000053.1:0-80830 GCA_036488085.1 Thermoanaerobaculia bacterium | reverse complement strand
CACACGCCGCTGACGCCTTCGACGTTCGCCTGGCCGCCGAGCTTGCCCTCGGTGCCGACCTCCTTCGCGACGCGCGTGACCTCGGCCGAGAACGCGCGCAGCTGGTCGACCAGCGTGTTGATGGTCTCCTTCAGCTCGAGCACCTCGCCCTTGACGTCCACGGTGATCTTCTTCGAGAGGTCGCCGTTCGCGACGGCGGTCGTGACGTTCGCGATGTTGCGGACCTGGGTGGTCAGGTTCGACGCCATCATGTTGACGTTGTCGGTCAGGTCCTTCCACGTCCCGGCGACGCCCTTCACCTGCGCCTGCCCGCCGAGCCGTCCTTCGACGCCGACCTCGCGAGCGACGCGCGTGACCTCGCTCGCGAACGAGTTGAGCTGATCGACCATCGTGTTGATCGTCGACTTCAGCTCCGCGATCTCGCCGCGCACCTCCACCGTGATCTTCTTCGAGAGGTCGCCGTTCGCGACCGCCGTCGTCACCTCCGCGATGTTGCGCACCTGCGCCGTGAGGTTGCCGGCCATCGAGTTGACCGAGTCCGTCAGGTCCTTCCACGTCCCGGCGACGCCCTTCACCTGCGCCTGGCCGCCGAGCTTCCCTTCCGTACCGACCTCGCGCGCCACGCGCGTGACCTCCGCGGCGAACGAGTTGAGCTGATCGACCATCGTGTTGATCGTCGACTTCAGCTCCGCGATCTCGCCGCGCACCTCGACCGTGATCTTCTTCGACAGGTCGCCGTTCGCGACCGCCGTCGTCACCTCCGCGATGTTGCGCACCTGCGACGTCAGGTTCGCGGCCATGTAGTTGACGGAGTCCGTCAGGTCCTTCCACGTGCCCGACACGCCGCGGACATCCGCTTGGCCGCCGAGCTTCCCTTCCGTGCCGACCTCGCGCGCCACGCGCGTCACCTCGCCCGCGAACGAGCGGAGCTGGTCGACCATCGTGTTGATCGTGTTCTTCAGCTCCAGGATCTCGCCGCGGACGTCGACCGTGATCTTCTTCGTCAGGTCGCCGAGCGCGACCGCCGTCGTGACGTCGGCGATGTTGCGCACCTGCGCCGTCAGGTTGCCGGCCATCGAGTTGACCGAGTCCGTCAAGTCCTTCCACGTGCCGCTGACGCCCTTGACGTCCGCCTGCCCGCCGAGTTTCCCCTCCGTGCCGACTTCGCGCGCCACGCGCGTGACCTCGGCGGCGAACGACCGGAGCTGGTCGACCATCGTGTTGATCGTGTCTTTCAACTCGAGGATCTCGCCGCGCACCTCGACCGTGATCTTCTTCGTCAGGTCGCCGTTCGCGACCGCGGTCGTGACTTCGGCGATGTTGCGCACTTGGGCGGTCAGATTGCCGGCCATGTAGTTGACCGAGTCGGTCAGGTCCTTCCACGTACCGGCGACGCCTTTGACCTCCGCCTGTCCGCCAAGTTGCCCTTCCGTGCCGACTTCGCGCGCCACGCGCGTGACCTCGGACGCGAACGCGCTGAGCTGATCGACCATCGTGTTGATCGTGTTCTTCAGCTCCAGGATCTCGCCGCGGACGTCGACCGTGATCTTCTTCGAGAGGTCGCCCATCGCAACCGCCGTCGTCACATCGGCGATGTTGCGCACCTGGGCCGTGAGGTTGCCCGCCATGTAGTTGACCGAGTCCGTCAGGTCCTTCCACGTCCCGGCGACGCCTTTGACCTCCGCCTGTCCGCCAAGTTGCCCTTCCGTGCCGACTTCGCGCGCCACGCGCGTGACCTCGGACGCGAAGGCGCTGAGCTGATCGACCATCGTGTTGATGGTGTTCTTCAGCTCCAGAATCTCGCCCCGCACCTCGACCGTGATCTTCTTCGACAGATCGCCGTTCGCAACCGCCGTCGTCACGTCGGCGATGTTGCGCACCTGCGCCGTGAGGTTGCCCGCCATGGCGTTGACCGAGTCCGTGAGGTCCTTCCACGTTCCCGCGACGCCCGGCACCTCCGCCTGACCGCCGAGCCGTCCTTCCGTGCCGACTTCGCGCGCCACGCGCGTGACCTCGGACGCGAATGCGCTGAGTTGATCGACCATCGTGTTGATCGTCGACTTCAGCTCCGCGATCTCGCCCCGGACGTCGACCGTGATCTTGCGCGACAAGTCGCCATTCGCGACCGCCGTCGTCACCTCCGCGATGTTGCGCACTTGGCCCGTGAGATTCGACGCCATCGAGTTCACGGAGTCCGTCAGGTCCTTCCAGGTACCCGACACGCCCTTGACCTCGGCCTGCCCGCCCAGCCGCCCTTCCGTTCCGACTTCGCGCGCCACGCGCGTGACCTCGGCAGCGAAGGAGTTGAGCTGATCGACCATCGTGTTGATCGTGTTCTTCAGCTCCAGGATCTCGCCGCGGACGTCGACCGTGATCTTTTTCGAGAGGTCGCCCATCGCGACCGCCGTCGTCACGTCCGCGATGTTGCGGACCTGCGCCGTGAGGTTGCCCGCCATGGCGTTGACCGAGTCGGTCAGGTCCTTCCACGTGCCCGCGACGCCCGGCACCTCCGCCTGCCCGCCGAGCTGCCCCTCGGTGCCGACCTCGCGCGCCACGCGCGTGACTTCGCTCGCGAACGACCGGAGCTGGTCGACCATCGTGTTGATCGTGTTCTTCAGTTCGAGGATCTCGCCCAATGCCTCGGCGGTGATCTTCTTCGACAGATCGCCGTTCGCGACCGCGGTCGTCACCTCCGCAATGTTGCGCACCTGCGACGTCAGATTCGCGGCCATGTAGTTGACCGAGTCCGTCAGATCGCGCCAGGTCCCGCTGACGCCGCGCACTTCCGCCTGCCCGCCCAGCTTCCCTTCCGTGCCGACCTCGCGCGCCACGCGCGTCACCTCGCTCGCGAACGAGCGAAGCTGGTCGACCATCGTGTTGATCGTTTCTTTGAGCTCGAGAATCTCGCCGCGCGCGTCGACCGTGATCTGTTTCGAGAGGTCGCCGTTCGCAACCGCCGTCGTCACCTGCGCGATGTTGCGGACCTGATTCGTCAGGTTCGCCGCCATGTAGTTGACCGAGTCCGTCAGATCGCGCCACGTGCCGCTGACGCCCTGGACGTCCGCCTGCCCGCCGAGCTTCCCTTCACTGCCGACCTCGCGCGCCACGCGCGTGACCTCCGACCCGAACGAGCGGAGCTGGTCGACCATCGTGTTGATCGTGTTCTTGAGCTCGAGGATCTCGCCGCGCACTTCCACCGTGATCTTCTTCGAGAGGTCGCCGTTCGCCACCGACGTCGTGACCTCGGCGATGTTGCGCACCTGCGACGTCAGGTTCGCCGCCATGGAGTTGACCGAGTCCGTCAGGTCCTTCCACGTGCCGCTCACGCCCTTCACGTCCGCCTGACCGCCGAGCTTCCCTTCCGTGCCGACCTCGCGCGCCACGCGTGTGACCTCCGACGCGAACGACGCGAGCTGCTCGACCATCGTGTTGACCGTCTTCGCCGTCCGGAGGAACTCGCCCTTCAGAGGCCGCCCGTCGAACTCCGTCGCCATCGTCCGCGACAGATCGCCGCGAGCAACCGCCGCGATGACCCGCGCGATCTCGTTCGTCGGCTGGACCAGGTCGGTGATCAGCGAGTTGACCGACTCTGCGAAAACGACCCACTGGCCGCTCGCCGCCGGCACCTGCGCCCTCGCCGACAGCTTCCCTTCCTTGCCGACCACCGTCGAGATCCGTTCGACCTCGCTCGTCGACCGTTCCGACAGCTCGACGATGTCGTTCAGCGTGTCGGCGATCTTTCCCTGCGTCCCGGTGAACTCCACCGGCATCCGCACCTTGAAGTCGCCCTTCTTCATCGCTGCGAGCGTGCGCAGCAACAACCGCTCGAAATCTTTCGGTGAAATCTCGGTCGCTCGATCGACGCCGATACCCGTGGTCATGCGTTCGTTCTCCGGTTAGTTTTGAGGTGCAGTCAGGACACAGCGCCGATCCCAAGGCGCGGTCCGGCTGCCAGCGCCGCGATGCAAAGAGGGGACCACGGTTGAGGTTGGCGATCTCGCGGCTGTCGGCGCCTCCGCCATGCTCGTCAGGACCTCCGACACGCCCTACAGGACCTCCGACACGCGATCCGCGCCTCCGACACGGCGTCCGCGTGGCGGGTCCGGAGTCGGGCCTTCGGTTTCTTAAATAACTCCAGGGAGTTTCCCGTAAGCACCCTTGGTTCTGTATATTGAAAACGCTGCGGAAGCCTCCGCGGCTACCAGCTCGGACGAACTAAGTCCTCCGCCCTGGGCTCGCTCCTCTTAGTCGACGATCCAAAAAAAGGGGTGTGCATGATCATCCAGACCAAAGTCCCGGGCAGCAGCGACGCCAGCGCGAAGACCGCCCGAGTGGCCGTGTCGGAGCTCAACCTCCGGAAGGCTGCGAAGCGGCTGCTCGCCAGCGCGCTCGTCTCTCCCGAGGTGGCGTACATCCAGCGGGAGCTCGGTGCGAGAGCGACCCAGCAGGAGCTCGACGCGAAGATCCTCGCGGTGCGCAAGATGCCGTGGGCCAGCATCGTCCTTCCGGACTAGCTGATGCTCGGCACAGCGCTCGTCGCTCTCGCCATCATCGCCATCGCCGCACTCGCGTGGACCATCCACCGCCGCCGCGATGACGTCCGCTTCGCGGCCGCCGAGCACAGTCCCGGCGCCCGCCTCGTCTCGCACGCGCATCTCATCGACGGGCGCAACCACATCCCCGTCGCGCTGACGCTCGGGCAGCAACAGATCCTCTACGGCAACGCCGACCTCGACGCCTCGATCGACATCGTGCAGATCGACGAGGTCGAATACGGCTCCGACCTCGTGACCGGCGGGATCGCCGACGGCGCAGTACTGCGCCTCCGTTCGCACGGCCGCGCCACCGAGTTCCTGCTCGACATGGCCGCGGCCACGAAGTGGTCGTTACTCCTGCCGCCGCACCGATTGAGTTGACCGTGAAGCCGGGTGTCCCCAAGTCGGCCTCATTTGTGAAAGAGAGGGTGCCGAGGCGAACTGTGGAGAAAGTGTTCGACGAGATTCAGGTCTTCGACGGCGTCGCGGAACGCACCGGCGTGACCGTCGACTGCGCGGCCGTGCGCGGCAACCACGCCATGTGCCGCAGCGTCACCGAGCTCACCGCCAAATCGCGTCGCCTCGGCGACGGGTATTACTACCTCGCGGCGAACGCCTGGCCCGCGGATACGAAGTCCGTCAGCCTCACGCGCGCGTGGGTTTCGCTCGAGTCGTAGGCGTCACTCGGCCGGTGGACCGAGCCGGGACAAATCGTTCCAAAGGTCGTCGAGATCGATGGTCAGCCCTGCGCATCCCGGTACCGACTCCAATCGCCCTTCGGTAGCCCGAGCCTCGCGCGCATAACGTCCGCCGGTGAGCTCGAAAATCTCGAGCGACTGCAGCCCCGGGTCGAGGATCCAATAGAAGCGGACGCCGAACGCGGCGTACTCGTCCATCTTCTCGATGCGATCGCGCCGCTCATCGCGCGGCGACGGAGAAACGACTTCCACAGCGATGTCGGGCGGCACGCGGACGATGCCGTCGCGCGGTAAGCGACTGCCGTCGCCGCCGAGATATACGGTGACGTCCGGCTTTCTTCCACGATTCGCACGCACGGCGTACTTGGCCTCAGAACCGAACACCCACCCGCCTTGCCCGAGCCAATTCTTGAATACCCAAATCAACCAGGCTACGACGGTTTCGTGGACGAGATTCGGCACTTCCTCCTCCTCCAACCGGCCGTCGACCAGCTCACCGGGCTCGTCCTCCGGCAGCGCAGCCCACTGATCGAGAGTCATCGGCTCTCCGAGTTGCGGCAGCGCAGGGTGCTGCGAGGCGAAGGACATAGCGAAATCCATCGTACCACCGGCGGTCTGCACGACCTTTCGCGATACCATCCGCCGGTGAACGAGCTTGACGCCGACGGCTACACCCTCTCCGACCTGATTCTGGCCCGGCATCAATGCGAGCACCTCGCGTCATCGCTCCCTCCCACCAGCGGCGGCCGCGGCGGCGTGCGCCACCTGATCTCGCATCCGAGCGTCATGCAGCTCCTCCAGCAGGGAAGCCTTGGCCGCTATCTCTGGTCGGTCCTCGGCCGCGATCTCGTGGCGGTCAAAGCCACTATGTTCGACAAGACGGTTGACTCGAACTGGCGCGTGCAGTGGCACCAGGACCGCGCCATCGCCATCAAAGAGAGGATGGACGTCCCCGGCTATGGCCCCTGGAGCAACAAATCAGGCTCATTGCACGTCGAGCCGCCGTCGCGCGTCCTCGAGCAGATGATCGCCGTCCGCGTCCACCTCGACCCTTGCGGCGCCGAGAACGGCCCCCTCCGCGTCGTCCCCGGCAGTCACCGCCTCGGCAAGATGTCCGACTCCCGGATCGCCGAGGTTGCCGCGAAGACACCAGCCGCCGAGCTGCTCGTGGGACAAGGCGGAATCATCCTCATGCGCCCCCTCCTGCTCCACGCCTCGTCCGCCGCCCACGACGCCGCCCACCACCGAGTCATTCACATCGAGTTCGCCCCCCGCGAAGCGATCTCGCCGCTGCAGTGGCACACGGCGATGGACTTGCGGCGGGCGGCGTGAGGGGCGTGGAGGAGGAGGGGGCGCTTTGAACCTGGCTCGAAGAACTCCGCCATCGCACCGAGAGTACCTCCCCACCATCTTCCGGGTCTTCGGATGCGGATACTGAAAGCGCGGGAACATTTAGGTATCTTGTCCTGTGATACTGGGCAATAGACCTGCACGAGTGGATTGATGCGCCCCTGACGTCGCTGCGTTCCACTGAAAACCGATAGTGCCGGTAGACTTGATGGTCGTGGCGGCTGACGAAGAGATCCGGGAGATTCGGGCGCGGCTGGCGGCGATCGAGCAGCGACTGGGGATCGTCCGGACGCCGGAGGGTGCGGATCCGGGCACGCTTTCCGAGGGCGCACGCCCCTCATCCGGCCCTTTGGACCACGCTCTCGCGGACGGAGAGGGAGATGACGGTCCGAATGCGGCGCTTGCGTCACCGCATGGAGCGCAGGCGCTCGAGACGCGCATCGGGGCGCACTGGCTGAACCGCGTCGGGATCGCGGCGGTGATGTTCGGGGCGGCGTTCTTCCTCAAGTACGCGGTCGACAACAACTGGATCGGGCCGTCGATGCGCGTAGCGATCGGGGCGGCGGTCGGAATCGCGCTTCTGGCGTGGGGCGAAGCGCTGCGTGCGCGCGGGCACGAGCTGTTCGCGCACTCGCTCGACATCCTCGGCGCGGGGATTCTTTACCTGACCATCTGGGCGGCATCGCAGATGTACACGCTCGTCTCCGGCGCGGCGGCGTTCGGCGCGATGATCGTCGTGACCGCGATCGTGGTCGCGCTCGCGCTGCGGCACCGCTCGCAGTTCCTCGCCGGCGTGGCGCTCACCGGCGGGTTCATGACGCCGATCCTCCTCTCCACCGGCGGCGACCACGAGACGGCGCTTTTCACCTACGTCGCGCTCCTCGACTTCGCCGCCGTCGTGCTCCTCGTCCTCCACCCGTGGCTGCGCGCGCTGGCGGTCGCGTTCTTCGGAACGCTGGTGCTGTACATCGGTTGGGCGGCGAACCACTACGAGCCCGCGGTCATGACGCGGACGATCGGGCTCGCGACGCTGTTCTTCCTGTTGTTCGCGATCGTGCCGCTATTGCGGAGGTGGGATGTCGACCCACCCTCGCAAGGCGTCCTCGTCCTGCCGTTCGCGAACGCGATCGTCTATTTCGCGCAGCTCAGCGCGATGATGAACGCGACGCCGAGCCGGCTCGCGTGGTACGCGGTCTCGCTCGCGGCGCTCTTCCTCATCATCGCGGGGGCGCTGAAGCTGCGAGGAGTCGACCGCGAGGATCTGGCGGCGGCGCATCTCGCTTTGGCGCTCGGATTCATCACGATCGCGATTCCGCTGAGGTTGAACGAGCTGTGGATCACCGTCGGGTGGCTCGCGGAATCGGCCGCGCTCCTCCTCATCGCGCCACGTCTCTCCCAGTCCCGCGCGCAGGTGTTCCGCCTCCTCGGCGGGATCGCGCTGGTCGCGGGCATCTTCCGCCTGCTCTTCATCGACAAGTTCGCGCCGCAGCACGTGCTGATGAACTGGCGCGCTCTTACCTACGCCATCGCGATCGGCGTCCTCGGCGCGATTGCGCACCGGCACCGCGACTCGCTCTGGCAGATTGCCGTGACGGCCGGCAACGCATTGGCGGTCATCGCGCTGACGCTCGAAGCGAATCGCATACACACCAACCTGGCGCGCAACTTCACCCGCTCCGCAATCTGGATGGCCTACGGCGCCGCGCTGATGATCGTCGGCTTCCGACGCCACCTCGCCTTCCTCCGCTGGCTCGCGCTGCTGTTAATAGGAATCACCGTCGCGAAGGTGTTCTTCTTCGACATCAACGCGCTCGAGCGTATCTACCGCATCCTGTCGTTCATCGGCCTCGGCGTGATCCTGCTCGCGATCTCGTTCGCCTATCAGAGAAAGTGGATCACTCTGGAGGATGGGACGTCGTAAGCGCTACGCGATCTTGCGCAGCGTACGCTCGACCGAGGCTGGCAAATCGACCCTCACGAAGTAGGACCCGGGGTAGAGGTAATCCTCACCCGACTCGTCGATGACGCGGATCATCTGATGGTTGGCGCCAAATTCGTCGTCCAGAACTTCGTACAGCTTCTTTAGCTCGAGAGACGCTGCGTAGTCATCGTTGCGAATGCAGATGACGTAATGGCGCTCGGCCTTCAGCCCGGCTTTCGGCTTACCGAAGGTCGATTGGTTTCTTGAACTTGGTTTCTTTCTTGCCGATGCCATGCGCTTAATACCAGTGAAGTTCCGCGTCAGAAATCGTAGCATCCGCGAGCCTGACGGTCGCGAAGCCTTCCATCTTCTTCCACCTGGCTCGACCGTACTCTCGATTCAATCGGCGACGATCACGGACGGCGACGCCAGACGCGATCGTCTCGATTCCGCGAAGATCGCCGATCACCTGAAACTTCAAACAATCAGAGTACTAGGGTCGCGGGACCGGGGACTGCTTCTTCGCCTCCTCCACCATCGTGGCCACGTCGGCGAGCAGTTTCTTCGCGTCGTACACGACGCCGTCTTTGATCGTGTACTTCACGCCGCCGATGCGTTCGGGCTGGCCGGTGGTGTCGTTCACGTGGAGCCATCCGGTCCCGTAGAGGACCTTGAGGTTGGCGATCGGGTTCTGGTCGACGATGACTAGGTCGGCGAGCTTGCCGGGACCGACCACGCCGATGTCGTCGCGGCCGAGGGCTTCGGCGCCCCACATCGTGGCAGAGCGGATGACTTCCAGCGGGTGGAAGCCGGCCTCCTGCAGCAGCTCGAGCTCGCGGATGTAGTCGAAGCCATACAGCTTGAAGATGAATCCGGAGTCGCTGCCGGTCGTGACGTGGCCGCCGCGGTTCTTGTAGTCGTTAATGAACTGCATCCAGAGGCGATAGTTCTGCTTCCACTCGATCTCGTCGGCGGTCGTCCAGTCGAACCAGTACGAGCCGTGCGCCTGCCGGTTTGGCTGGTAGTACTTCCAGAGCGAGGGCAGCGTGTACTTGTCATGCCACTCGGCGCGCATGGCGCGCATCAGGTCGCGGCTCGCCTCGTAGATCGTGAACGTCGGATCGATGTTGAAGTGCAGCTTCACTAGCTCGTCGATCGTGGCGTTCCACTTCTCCGAGCCGGGCGGCGCCGCCTGCTTCCAGAGGCGTCCCGCCTGGCCGAATCGATCCTGCTCGTCGTTGTAGTTGTAGCTTTTCGGATAGTCCTGGATCGTCCGGTCGGTGAACATCGACTCCGGGAGGCCGTACCAATGCTCCATCCCCTTGAGCCCTAAGCGGGCGGCGGAGAGGATGTTTGTGCGTGCCACGCCCATCTGGGCGAGGTGTGTCGTGCTGCCGAGGTGCTGGAGCCGGGCTTCGTCGAGCAGGGCGGCGAGGATGTCGGGGTCGAAGACCGGATCGCCGCTCGTCAGGATCTTGATTCCCGCCATCCCCTTCTTCGAAGCCCACTGGACGAACTTGCGCGCCTGCTCGGGCGTGTCGAGCGGCCCGCCGTCCCATGAATGGCTGGAGGTGAAGATGAACGGGACGAGGCGAGGCGCAACGATCTCGTTGCGCGCGCTGCGGTCGCGCTCGTGGATGCACCAGTCGGCGCCGTTGCCGCAGCCGGGCTCGCGGACGGTGGTGATCCCGTGCGCCATCCAGAGCTTGAAGACGTACTCCGCGGTCGTGCCCTGTTCTTTACCGCCGGCGTGGCCATGCATGTCGATGAGGCCGGGGAGGACGTACATGCCGGTCGCGTCGATCTCTTTCGTCGCGTCCTTCGGCCGCCCTTCCGGCTTGATCGTGACCTTCGGGAAGCCGACGCTGCGGATCTCGCGGATGTGGTTCTTCTCGATGACGATGTCGACCGGCCCGATGGGAGGCGCGCCCGTGCCGTCGATCAGCGTCGCCCCGCGGATGATGAGCCGTTCGAACGGCCCGTCGCCTTCGCCGGGACGCCGGTCGGGTGCGTAGGGCGGGTTGATTTCCGCGCAAAATGACGAAACGGCAACGAAAAAGAGCAGGAGCGGCAGAAGTCGTCGCATGCCGTGAGGATAAGCGAACGCGGCGAGCGAAAGGGGTGTTCTTAGAGTCGTGAAGAATTCATGGACAGGCGGCGAAGCTGCCACCGTAGACGTTCCGGCGGCGGAGAACCTGGCGCTGTCGGTCCATCGATGTCAGAGCGGGGCGTTCGAGCGGTTGATCGACCACTTCGAGTCGGCGCTCTTCAACTATGCACACGGCATCCTGCAGAACCCGTTCGACGCGCAGGAAGTCGTGCAGGACGCGCTGATGCGGGCGCACAAGGCGCTCACGCGGCAGTACGACGAGGCGCGCTGCGCGGCGCTGGCGTTGCGGCCATGGCTGTTCCGGACGGTGCGCAACCTGTCGCTGAACAAGCGGCGCTCGAAGAAGAGCGCGCTAAACCGGCCGCTCGAGGAGTTCTCCGACGACCGGCTCGGGCCTTATGTCGGTACGGCCGATTCCGAGCTCGCGCGGCGTGAGGACGTCGAGATGTTGCAGCGCGCCATCGCGCTGCTCCCGGTGGACGCGCGCGAGCTGATCGTGCTGCGCTTCATGGAGGAAATGTCTTACGCGGAGATTGCCAAGACCATCGGATCGACCGAGGCGGCGCTCCGCGGGAAAGTGTTCCGCGCGTTGAGACTCTTGCGCGAGGCACTTGAAAAGAAGGGAGTCACTCATGCGATGTAGAACGGTACTGACGCGAGTCGATGCGCTCCGCACCGGCGAGCTCGATGCGCCGGAGCAGTCGAGTGTCGACGAGCACCTGAAGACCTGCGGGAGCTGCGAAGACTCGCTGCACGACGTCGAGAGCCTGGCCCGCGCCGTCAAGGCGCTGGCCCTCCCCTCGCCCCGCTCGTTCCGCGACATCGCGCCGCACGACTCACTCGACCGTGTCGACGACGTCTGGGTCGCGTTCTCACGCCGCGGCCTGCGGATGATCTCGCGCGGCAGCGAGGACGAGTTCCGCGTCCGGTACGCGAAGCGGTACGGACGGGCGTTGGAACGCGCGGAGCTGCCGGAGAACCTGCGCAAACAGGTAACGGCCGCGCTGCACGGCGAAGGAGTCGACAAGCCTCGGCTCGACCTCGACTTTGACAGGGACGATGCGAATGATCTCGAAGCGAAAGTGCTCGAGTCGATGTCGCGGATCCCGAAGGGCGAAGTGCGATCCTACTCGTGGCTCGCCGAGCAGGTCGGGAATCCTAAGGCGGTACGGGCGGTGGCAAACTGCGTGGCGCGGAACATCGTGCCGTTCGTGGTGCCTTGTCACCGCGTCGTGCCGGCATCGGGCGGCGTCGGCAAGTACGCGTTCGGCAGCAAGTTGAAGCGCGAGATGCTGGAGCGCGAGGGGGTCGACGTGGAGCGGCTCGAGGAGCTGGCGCGCGAGGGCGTCCGGCTCATCGGCTCGAAGACGACGCACATCGTCTGCTGCCCGACCTGCAAGGACGCGCGCCGGATCCGGGAGGAAAACGTCGTCCCTTTTCGCGATATCGACGACGCGATTGAGCACGGCTTCCGGCCGTGCAAGAGATGTCAGCCGTTCGCGGCGTGAGGTGTTCCGTGCTGGAGCAGATGATTCTTCCGAGGTTTGAACGGACCGCACATCGGCGGACGAGGGCGTCCGCCCCTCCTGTTGATGTGTTCGCGTTTTCGCGCGCCGCCCGCACGTTCACGGGTGACTTTTACTTCACATACCGCGAGCACGATCTGCTGTGGTTCACGCTCGGCGACGTGTCGGGCAAGGGGTTGCCGGCGGCCATCGTGATGGCGATGATCCAGGAGGAGCTGGAGCAGCGGATCACCTCATGCGCCAGCGCGCACTGCGATCCTTCGACGACGATGATGCGGCTGCATACGTTTCTCCGTCCGCTGCTCGACAGCCGCCGCTTTGCGACGGTCGTCATCGGGAACCTCCGCGACGACGGGCTGCTGACGATCGCGAACGCCGGCCATCCCGCGCCGCTGATCGCCCGTCGCGAGGGAACGATCGAACCGATCGACTCGACCGGACCGGTGGCGGGGCTGCTGCCGGCTTCGCGCTGGTGCTCGACGCAGAGGCAGATGTCGCGCGGCGAGTCCTTGCTGCTCTTCAGCGATGGGCTGCTGGAAGCACAGACTGCCGAGGGGTCGGAGTTCGGGAGCGAGCGGATCGCCGCCGCACTGGCCCACAACGCGCGCGGCTCGCGCGACGCACGCTCGATCGTGAACGGCGTGCTCGCCAACGCGCGGGAGCATGACGTCGCGTTCGACGACGACGTCACGCTCCTCGCAATCCGGTTTTAATGTGTAGGACCGCACCCTACACAGGCGGGACCACCGCGGTCAGTTGCTGCTGTTGTAACGCGGCGGCACCGAGGAGGCCGCCCATGCCCATCGACTCGACGGCGCTGCTGGGGACGAGCATGAGGGCGCCCTTCTCCTTCAGACCTTCGTAGAGCATGTTCATGGCGCGCAGGTGCAACGCGGTCGGGTTGCCGGCGTACGATTCCGAGGCGACCTTGAACAGCTTTGCGATCTCGACTTCCGCTTCGCCGAGGATCACGCGGGCCTGCTTCTCGCGGGAGGCCTGCGCCTCGCGCGACATCGCGTCTTGCAACGCATCGGGGATGATCACGTCGCGCATCTCGACAGACTGCACGGTGACGCCCCACGGATTGCAGCGTTTGTCGATCAGGTCCTGGAGCTGCGTCTCGATCTCCTCGCGACCGCGGAGAAGCTGCGTGAGCGACGTGCGGCCGATGATGTCGCGGAGCGCGGTCTGCGCGGCCCAACTGACGGCATCCTGGTAGACCTGCACCTCGAGCGCGGCCTTCTCGGGGTCGTACACCATCCAGAAGAGGACGGCGTCGACGTTCACCGGCACCGTGTCCGAGGTGAGCGTCTGCTCGGCGGCGAACGAGGTGGTGATCACACGCTGGTCGATGTACATCGAAACGCGGTCGAGCAGCGGCACGATCCAGAAGAGTCCCGGCCCGCGCAGGCCGACGAACTTGCCGAGGCGGAGGATGACCCCCTTCTCCCACTGCTGCGCAACCTTCGGCGAGAACGAGAGGAGGCCGCCGACGATGAGCCACGTGAGGAAGTAAAAGGGGTTGTTCGTCTTCGCGAGCGTGATGAACGCGCCGAGAAGCGTGACGATGAGGATCATCGCGGCGACGACGTTGAATCGAACATTGATACGGGGGCTGTTGTCGCCTGTGGTGGTGTTGACGGGGACAATCATGACTGTTCTCCTTCTTTGATGCGCTGCGCGAGGAATCGGGCTACCTCGCGCGGCGTGAAACCGAGCGATGTCGCTTCGGTCAGGTATCGATCGGTGATGGTTGCAAGCTGCCGCTCTCGATGTTTTTCATGCGCCCTCGGCACCTGCGCCTCGGCGATGAACGTTCCGACGCCGCGTTTCGTGACGACGACGCCCTCGCGCTCCAGTGCCAGGTAGACCTTCGCGACGGTGTTCGCGTTGACCCGCAACTCCACGGCGAGTTGGCGCACGGTCGGGAGCTGGTCGCCCGGCTTCAGGCGGCCGGTGGCGATGGCGACGCGGACGCCGCGCTCGAGCTGCGCGTAGAGCGGAGTCGGGTCGCGGGCATCGATGGAGATCGCGGTCGGCATATGCTTGTACTAGTAATATGGTACAAGTCAGTCGCGAGCGCAAGGCTCTGCTGTGTCAAAATCGCAACGTGCCGGAACGGAGCGCGCAGTTTGCGATCGTGGCCGCGTTTGCCGTTGTGGCGTTCCTCTTCTTGGCACCGGGGTACATCCGGCCGGATTCCGTCGCGGTGTACTCGTACCTCCGCTCGGCCGTCTGCGACGGCGACCTCGCGTTCTTCAACGAATGGGCCTCGGCGGGGATGGTGCGGAACGGCATCACGTTCTTCGCCGAGGTGACGCCGACGGGGGCGCTGGCAAACCACTGGTGGATCGGGACGTCTCTCTTGTCGGCGCCGTCGTACCTCGCTGCGCGTCTCTTCAACGGGCCGTCCGATGGGTTTACTGGGATCTACGGGGTCGTGCTCGCGATGACGAACGCGGGGTTCGCGGCGGCGACGATGTTGATCGCGTGGTCGTTCATCAGGAAGAAAGCGGCCGTTCCGCTCATCGCCACGATCCTTGGGACCCCTTTCTTCTGGTACGCGTTCGTCTTCCCCCTCGGGACGCACATGGCGGGAGCGTTCGCGATCGGGCTCGTGTTCATCGCCCTGTTTGGGCCGGCTAAGAGCCGGCCCCCACACGAGGCCGTGGCGGGTCTCGCCGTGGGCCTCGCAACCGGGCTCGCGATCATCGTCCGGCTACAGCACTTCGTCATCATTCCCGCGGTCGTCTATGTCGCATGGCAGCAGCGGCGGCAGTTGCAGTGGTGGCTCGCGGCGATCGGCGGCGGCGCACTGGCGATCGCGTGTCAGGCGGTGGCGTGGACGGCGATCTACGGCACGCCGCTCGGGCCGCTCACGCGCGGCGCCTCACTGGCCGGCACGACGTGGATGCCTTTCCGCAACATCGCTCTGATGCAGGTCCTCTTCTCGAGCTACCATGGGCTTTTCATCTGGGCGCCGGTCGTCTTCCTCGCCCTCTTCGGCTGCGTCTCCACGGCGCGTTCGTTCGACGCGGAGCGCTCCATGATCGCGGTCGCGTCGCTGCTGATGTTCGGCGGCGAGTGGATCGCGAACGGGACGTTCGACCGCTACTTCTGGGGCGGGATGTCGTTCGGCCCGCGACGGTTCGTCGATCTCGCGCTGCCCATTGCCATCGGCCTCGCCTACTTCGCCTCGGCGATCTCGTCTCGCACCGCGTATGCGCTGATGATCGCGTGCTCGGCTTGGACCTTCGGTCTCATGGCCGCCGCGGAGGCGCACACGATCTCGCTGGCGCGGTTTGTCACCGGCGGCGATCTCCTACACGCCGTTACGTCGCCTGAAACGTGGCACCGCCTCGGCGCGATCGATCTCCACTCCCCGATCACCAACCCGCTACTCGCGAAGCAGGCGCTGATCGCGCTCCTCATCATCGCAGCACTCGGCCTCATCGCCTCATTCCTCGGCGCACGCACGGCGATGATCGGAATGGCGTGCGCGCTCGTCGTCGTGATCGTGGTCAGCGTCCGGACCCCCCCGCGCGCCCGCGCCTCGGCGGCCGCGCTTCACATCGACATCGCGAGATCCCGACACTTCGGCCCGCTCATCGACGAGCGAGGGCTCCTGATCGACGAGCTGGCGTGGAAACAGGCTCGCGGCGATGAAGAAGGCGCTGACGAAACGATCGGCGAGCTGCGCCAGATCGACGCGGTTCTCAGGCCGCGATCGTCTTCGGAGCCGCCTTCACAATCAGGCGCGGCTCCGTCATCTCCTGCACCTGCTCCGCGGTGACGCCGGGGGCGAGCTCGATGAGCTCGAGGCCGTCCGGTGTGACGTCGAGGACGGCGTAGTCAGTAATGATCCGGTTCACGCAGGCGACACCGGTGAGCGGGAGCGCGCACTTCTTCAGGATCTTCTTGTCGCCCTTCTTCGTGACGTGCTCCATGGTGACGATGAGCCGTTTCGCGCCGGCGACGAGGTCCATCGCGCCGCCCATCCCTTTCACCATCGCGCCGGGGACCATCCAGTTCGCGATGTCGCCCTTCTCGGAGACCTGCATCGCGCCGAGGATCGAGAGGTCGATCTTGCCGCCGCGGATCATCGAGAACGAGTCGGCGCTGGAGAAGAACGCGGCACCGGGCAGCACGGTCACGGTCTGCTTGCCGGCGTTGATCAGATCGGCGTCGACTTCGTCGTCGGCTGGGAACGGCCCGAGGCCGAGGATCCCGTTCTCGCTCTGGAGAATGACCTCCATGCCGGGCGGGATGCAGTTCGCGACGAGTGTCGGCATGCCGATGCCGAGGTTGACGTAATAGCCGTCACGCAACTCCTGCGCGGCACGTTTCACGATCTGTTCGCGAGTGAGAGGCATGCCGCGGAAACTATCATAGGGACGATGTCGCGCAACACGCGTCTCGTCCTGGCGTCTGCCGCTTTCGTCTGTATCGCGATCGGCGCCTTTCAGCCGTTCTACTGGCGGATGTTCGCGATGGACCGCGGAGCAGCGCGCATGGCGCTGACCGAATTGCCATATCGCCGCTTGCCGGGACTCCTGCGGTTCATGACCGGCGTGCGCGCGAGAACGCGCGACGGTGAGCGGATCGCGGTTTTCCTGCCGGCGCGGAAATGGGACGAGGGGTACCAGTACGGCTTCACGCGCTCCACCTACCTGCTCAACGGCCGCCGCACGGTGCCGATGATCGACGAGTCCGACCGGCCGCTCCCCCAGAATCTCGTACAGGCGGACGTCGTCGTCTGTTTCAGGCTCGACGCGAGATTGCCGCACTTCCGGACGGTATGGCGGAGCGCTGACGGCGTGCTGTTGCGAAGAACACCATGATGGCTTTCGCGCTGGCGCTCATGGTCGGGATTCCTGCGGCACGGCTCGCCGACCGCGACGCGCCACTCCTCCGTTTCCTCGGCGAGGCCATGCTGCTCGGAGTCGCGATCTGCGCTGCGGTCCTGTTCGCGATGTCGTCCCTCGGCGTCACGTGGTCTTTCACGCGTGTCTCCGTGGCCGCGCTGCTGATCGCGATCGCGCTCACGCTCGCATTGCGCCCGCGACAGGTTCGCTTCGAGGAACTGCACTGGTTCGATTTGCTCACGGTCGCGACGCTCGCGGGCTATGCGCTGTTCGCGACGATCGGCGCGCCGCCGGAGATCGATTTCATCGCCAGTTGGGGGCTGAAGGGGGCGACCTTCGCTCATCACGGCGGGATCGACTGGTCGTTTCTCCAGAATCCCTGGTATCGCTGGGACCATCCCGACTATCCGCCGCTGTTGCCGCTCGTGTTCGATGCGATGACGCTCGCGAGCGGCGGATGGAAACCGGAGACGCTCGGCTGGCTCTATCCCTGGTTCGCCGCCGGATTGATCCTGATCATCCGCTCTCTGTTCCGCGAGGAGTTGGGATCGCCGCTGCGGGCGTCGCTTGCGACGGCCGCGGTGGCGCCGCTCGCGATGGCGCCGTGGATCGGGATCGGCGAAGGGCCGCTGATCGCCTACGGGACAGCGGGATTGCTGCTAGCGCGACGCAGAGTCATGACATCAGCGGCGCTGCTCCTCGGCTGCGCCGCATTGTCGAAGAACGAGGGGACGGCGCTTCTGATCGCCGCCATGGCGGGGCTCATCATGGTCAGGCGGTGGCGCGATGTGCCGCGGCTCTGGCCCGCTTTCGCGATCGCGGCGCCGTGGTACATCGCGCGCACGATGTTCTCGCTCGGCACCGACATCGCCAGCGGGCCGGTGCTCGATCGAGTCGTGGCGCGCCTCCGCGCACCCGGCGAGCTGCTGGCGGCGTTTGCGACGTATAGGACCGGCCTGCCGCTGCTCTGGATCGGAATCGCTGCCGCCGTGATCCTCGGCATCCGTTTCGCCGGCGACGAGATCTTCGCGCTCGGAACGATGGCTGTGCAGTACCTCTTTTACTTCGGCGCCTATTTCGTGACGGAGAAGAACGTCGGCTGGCACGTCCGATGGTCGTGGGAACGCCTTGCGGCACAGGGAATGGCGACACTGGCGTTCGTGGCCGTCGTGCTGCTGTATCGCTTCGCGACGGTGCCGCGACAATGACGCGCCGCGATTGGATCGCAACGGCGGCGATCGCCGCCGCCTTTGCGGCCGCGGTGGTTCTCGTCGACCCGCGCGGCAACTTCCCGCTCGACGACGATTGGGATTTCACGCTGACGACGTGGAATCTCGTGCAGACCGGAACGATTCAACACACTCCATTCACCTCGGCGGTCGCGGTACTGCAGTACCTCTGGGGCGCACTCTGGACGGTCGTCTTCGGGATGAGCTGCACCGTATTGCGGGCGTCGACACTGTCGCTGTCGCTCGCAACGACGCTGCTCGTCTACCGGATCCTGCGGCGGCTCGTGGTGCGCGAGACGCTCGCCCTATTCGCTGCGCTCGCGTTCTTCTTCCATCCGCTGATCTTCTGGGCGTCGTTCACGTACATGACCCACATTCCGGAGCTCTTCCTGAGCGTGGCGGCGTTCGCGATGTTCGTCGAAGCGTACCGGCGCGAGCGCGACGCCTGGATTGCGGCCGCTGCGATAGTTGCGATCGCGAGCTTCTTCGTGCGGCAGATCGGGATCCTGAATGCAGTGGCGCCGCTGATCGCGGTGTCGTGGCTACGGCCCGTTCGGTGGAAGGCATTCGCGGCGTGGTACGGCGCGGCGGTGGCGCTGTTCGCCGTACTGATGGCGAGCGGGATGCTGATCGTGTCGCAGCAGGAGGCGGGATTCCATAAGCCTCCTTCAGGCATCAATCTGATTCTCGGGGCCCTTCACTACGGCTTTTTCAACGTTCAGTACGCGACCCTGTTCTTTCTGCCGCTGGTGCTCTGTTTGGTGCCTGCGATCTCGCGCTCGAGCGCCGGCAGGATTGGGGGCGTTACGCTCTGGTTCGGGGCGATTGCGGCGCACATGCTTTGGCTGCGCCGGCCGATTCCGTATCCGGCGCGGGGAAATGTGTTCATCAACTTCACCCTCGGGCCGCCGACGCTGCGCGATACGTTCGTCTTTCTACGGCCGTATCCGTTTCACGTCGCGTACGGGTGGCTGATCGCCTTGATGATCGCGACGACACTCCTCGCGATCCTCTTGCTGTCGTCAAAGACATCACAGTCGCTAGAGGCGCGCGTCGCCCTGATCTACTGCATCTGCGGGACGCTGATCTACATGTTCCAGCGGATCTACTTCGATCGGTATTCGATCGACGCGATGTGGCCGCTCGCGATTCTCATTCCGCTGTCGATCGCGCGCGTGCCGAAGATCGGCGTCGCCGCGCTGGCGATCGTGGCGGTTTTCGCGGTCAGCGGAACGGCGGAGTATCTCTCGTGGAACCGCGCGCGATGGAGTGGGTACAGATGGCTGCAATCGCGCGGCGTCACTCTCGATCAGATGGATGGCGGATACGAGATCAACGCGCTCCTCGCCGTGCAGCGCGGCCGCAAGGACCTCGGGAAACCAGGCTTCGGCGTCGTCGACGACCGCTACATCCTCGCGTTCGGAGACGTGCCCGGCTACCGGACGATCGCGCGCTTCCCCTACCACCGGCTCCTCGGCCGCGATGGCGAAGTGCGCGTGCTGGCGCGCTAAGTCTTCCGCACCGTCCGCTGCTCGATCCGCTTGACGCGTTTCGCGACGACAACGCGGTGCACGAAGACGCCCGGTGTGTGGATGCAGTCCGGATCGAGTTCCCCCGGCTCGACGAGCTCCTCGACCTCCGCGATGCAAACCTTCCCCGCGGTCGCCGCCATCGGGTTGAAGTTGCGGGCGGTCTTCCGGTAGACGAGATTCCCGAAGCGGTCGGCCTTCTGCGCGGCGACGAGGGAGAAGTCGCCGACGATGCCACGCTCCATGACGTACATACGGCCGTCGAATTCGCGCGTCTCTTTCCCTTCCGCGACGATGGTGCCGAAACCGGCCGGCGTGAAGAAGGCGGGGATGCCGGCGCCGCCGGTGCGCATCCGCTCGGAGAGCGTGCCCTGCGGACAGAACTCGACTTCGAGCTCGCCGGCGAGGTACTGCCGCTCGAATTCCGCGTTCTCGCCGACGTACGACGAGACCATCTTCTTGATCTGCTTCGTCTGCAATAGCAGCCCGAGGCCCCAGTCGTCGACCCCCGCGTTGTTCGAGACGCAGGTGAGATTCTTCACGCCCCGCTTCACCAGCGCGTTGATGAGGTTCTCCGGAATCCCGCAGAGGCCGAAGCCGCCGACGACGAGCAACGCGCCGTCCGCGACGTCTTTCACGGCTTCGTCAGCGGAGGAGACTACTTTGTTGATCATGCATGCGACGATATCAAACGAGTGGCCGGTTGCCGGTTGCCGGTTGCCGGTTGCCGGTTGCCAGAGGCGCACCTGGCCACCGGCTACTGGCCACCGGCAACTAATGCACGTGCGCGTGGTCGTGATGGTGCTCGTGCGTGCCCTCACCGCTCACGACCGCGCTCACGATCTGCTTCGCCAGGTCGCGGAACGCGGCGGCGGCGACTGAGCCGGGGTCGAGAATGACGATCGGCTCGCCGGTATCGCCGCCGACGACGACTTTCGGGTCGATCGGGATCTCGCCGAGGAATGGGACACCGAGCATGTCGGCAGTCTTGTGGCCGCCGCCGTGGCCGAAGATCTCTTCGCGCTCGCCGCAGTGACGGCAGATGAAGTAGCTCATGTTCTCGATGATGCCGAGGACCGGGACGTTGACCTTGCGGAACATCGCGAGGCCTTTGCGTGCGTCGATGAGCGCCACGTCCTGCGGCGTCGTCACGACCACAGCGCCGGTGAGCGGCACCTTCTGCGTCATGGTGAGCTGCGCGTCGCCGGTGCCAGGCGGGAGGTCGATGATCATGAAATCGAGCTCGCCCCATTTCACGTCGCTGAGGAACTGGTCGAGCGCCTTCATGACCATGGGGCCGCGCCAGATGACCGGCGTGTCAGGATCGGTGATGAGGCCAAGCGACATCGTCTTGATGCCGTGGTTCTCCATCGGCATGATCTTCTCGTCGCGCTCGTCGATCTGCGGACGCCCTTCGATGCCGAGCATCATCTGCTGCGAGGGGCCGTAGATGTCGGCATCGAGGAGTCCGACCGTGTACCCGAGGGCTCGGAGCGAGAGCGCGAGGTTCGTCGAGACCGTCGACTTGCCGACGCCGCCTTTGCCCGACGCAACGGCGATCTTGTACCGGACGTTCGCGAGCGGCGCGTCGTTCTGCATCGTCGCGCCGCCTGGCGTGGCAGCGGAGCGCGGAGCGACGTCGACGTTGACCGTCACCGCCTCCACGCCATCCACCTTCCTCACGACCGCCTCGGCGTCCCGCGCGATCTGGGCGCCGACGTCGGGGCGTTCGGTGGCAAAGCGGATCGTGAACGAGACCTTGCTCCCTTCCACGCGCAAGTCATGGACGAATCCGAAGGACACGATGTCGCGCGACAGTCCGGGGAATTTGACGCTCTTCAGCGCGTCAAGAATCTGTTCCTGAGAGGGCATTCGGTTTCTCCTCGCGAAAGCGCTCGTACGAAGCGCGGATGATCGGGATCGCTTCGTCGGAGGAAGAAACGATGGAGACCATTTTCAGGTCGCCGGGGCTGACAAGCCCCTGCTCCACCATCGTGCCCTCGATCCAGTCGATCAGACCTTTCCACATTGTACCGACGAGGATGAGCGGATGCTCGGTGACGTGCTTGACCTGCAGGAGCTGCCAGACCATGAAGAGCTCGAGCGCCGTGCCGATGCCGCCCGGCACGACGATGAACGCCGAGGAGAGGCGGATGAAGTGATGGAGGCGGGAGAAGAAGGTTCGGTGCCGGAAGACTTTGTCGACGAAGGCGTTCGCCCCCTCTTCGGTCGGCAGATGAATCGCGAGGCCGAATGACCACGCTTTCGACTCGCCCTGCCCTTCGCGTGCGCCGGCGTTCGCTGCCTCCATCAGCCCGGGCCCGCCGCCGGTGACGATGTCGACGCCCATCTTCGAGAGCTCGAAGCTGAGCTTCTTGACCTCTTCGTAGATGGGGTCGCCTCTTCGAATGCGCGAGCTGCCGAAGATCGACACCCGATAGTGCTCCACCCGCTCCGGCTGGATCTGGTCGAGGTCGTTGATCGTCTCCCAAAGCTGGTAGATCGCCTTGTCGAGGATGTGCGTCGGATCGACCCGCGTCTGTTTCTTCGACTGCGCCTTGCGAAGCTCCTCGAGCTGCGGCGTGGTGGTTTGGTCCGTTCTCGCCATGGGAGCGAAGCGAGCGAGACGGATGCCAGGGCGAGTTGCCGGTGGCCAGTAGCCGGTGGCCGGACAGAGTCCAGCGAGCGCAGGACGCGCGATTACCTATCTGGCCACCGGCAACCGGCCACCGACTACTTCGTAGTGATCCAGACGTCGCTCGAGTACCCCTTCAACTTCCCCTCGGACGCGCGCGCTTCGGGCTCGGAGGCGAACTTCACCCGGACGCGGAAGATGGGGCCTTTCTCGTTGGCGGTGCGCTCGACGTAGGCGTTGGTGAAGCCGCCGTTGATGAGTTTGGCGGCGAGGGCTTCGGCGGTTTTCTGGTCGCCCGTCGAGAGGAGTTGCGCGTAGGTGGGGATGACGGCCGCGACCGCGACGGTGGCAGGCGTCGCAGCCGGAACGGCCGCTTTCACCGGTGCGGTGGTTTCGGTGATCACCGGTGCTGCGGCCAAGGCGGTGTCTGTCGCGGCAGGCACGGGGGCGACGGTGGTGTCGGCCTTTGTCGCAGGATTATTGAAATCGTCTTCGGCGACGCCGAGCTCGACGATCTTTCCGGCGTTCTTCTTCGGAATCACCGACGCTTCGGTTACGACCGTCGGCTCTTTCTTCACGACGAGCCGGTCCTCGCCCTGGCCGCGGCCGATCATGAGGCCAAATGCGAAGGATGCAGCGAGGGAGAGCAGAAGCAGGACGAAGGCGATGAACGCCTGGCCGGCCGTGAGTGAGATTTCGTAGTGGGATTGTTCGTCGTTGGTGAGCGTCTCTTCAGACATCATCTCGCGCCTCCCCTTCACTTCGTCTGAGCCGCCTGCGGCTGTGGCGCGGCGGCGTTCCAGTTTGTGTGATAGACGACGCCGTTGTCAAAGTAGACGGCTGACGCCCCTCCGTCCGCCTTCGGGTAGATCCAGACGGAGTAGACACGTCCGTTCTGAACAACCTGTTTGATCCAATCTTCCCGAGGAAGGCCGATGAGGTTGCGGACATCGTCTTCCTTCATGCCGTTTTTCAACGCTGCGAACGACGACATCGAGACGTAGCGTCGTTGTTCGGCCATGGTGATGCGCGACTTCGCGTCGATATTGCTGGGGTCGATCTGCGCCGCCGAACGGTAGAGATCGAGCGCGCGCTCGTACCTCGAAATGACCAGGTACTCGTCGCCGAGGATGATCTTCTCGCGCGCCAGGACCTGCGCGGCGCGGGGGTCGTGGGTACGCTCGTAGTACTCGCGCACCTTGTCCTGAGTGGAGTTGTAGACCGGCTCGATTTTCTGCAAGTTCGCCAGCATCAGCTCGATTTGCTGCTTCCTCGACGCGCCTGCGGGCGGCTTCGCCTGCGCACTGCGAAGGTTGTCCAGCCACTGGTAGTCCGCCGCGAGTTGGTTCCATTCGCGGTCGTTCGGCTGGGTGGGAGGGCCGGGAGTGGCGCAGGAGGCCAGTACGAGGAGTGTTAGGAGAGCGATCTTGGGCACGCGTTATTTTAGATGAGTTGCCGGTGGCCGGTGGCCGGTGGCCGGTGGCCGGTGGCTAGACTAGAATAGGCATTCCCACACGCTCTTCGCACGCTTTCGTCGGCACCGACGATTGGAATGAGCGATTACACGAATCTCGAGGTTTGGAAGAAGAGCCGTGCCCTGACGGCCGAGGTGTACCGGGTCACCGACCAGTTTCCTCGGTCGGAGATGTTCGGGATGACATCACAGATACGACGTGCGGCGTGGGCATCGGGCTCAATATTGCGGAAGGCAATGGACGGTGGATAATGCGCGATCGCCGCTCGTTCATCATCAATGCCCGAGCATCCGCGCAGGAGGTCGAAGCGGTTCTGTTCATAGCGGAGGATCTCGAGTACATCACTGCCGAAGTATCCGACGGACTCCGCAAATCCGCGAACGAGATCGGCCGAATGCTCAACGGCCTGGCGCGCTACTACGCCAAGACCTGATCCGGCCACCGGCCACCGGCGACTGGCCACACTCATCTCCGAAGTCCTTCAGCCATGCGAACAACCTCGCTCTCAGCGTCCGCGCCGAACTCCGTCTTCACCTCATAAACCCAGCCGAAAAGGAGCTCTTTCAAGACGTGGCGGACGACGGCGGATTGGTCTTGGGAGCCGGAGGCGACGACGTTGTTGAGGAGTTGGTCGACGTCGATGCGGCCTTCGTTGACCAGGCTCATGCCGGAGAGGTAGGGCAGCGTTTCGGGGGAGAGGTGGAGGACGACGCGGTCCATGAAGTCGTAGACGTGATCGCCGATCTTTTGGAAAACGATGCTGAAGACGCGCTCGAAGACGGTGTTGTAGCGCTCGATCTCCGCTTCCAACTCGTACTCGCTCTGTTGCGCGGCGCGTTTCTCGTCGATGGCACCGGCTTCGGCGTTGTCCTGCAGGAGATTGACGGCGAGCATGCCCCAGAGCGTCCGGCAGGTGATGAAGTTCGAGAGGTAGCTGCGGGCGCAGACGCTTTCGACGGTCTGCGGCTCGTTGAAGAACGAGAGGATGTGGCTCTCGTCGTCGTTCAGCTCCAGCGAGTAGCTCCGCATCTCGGCGCCGGGGACCGCTTCGAGCGTCCGGTCGAGGCGGCCGATGCCGCGGAAGATCAGCGACCAGTACTCGATGCGGCGGACGCCGTCGAGAATGAGGCGCTCGGTGCTGAGCGGGAGGGCGATGATGCCGTCCGGCAGGTTCGAGGTGAACTCCACGTTGTACCCACCGGTGCGGTAGGCCATGGCGTTGAGCACGATCGAATTCGCCTGGCGCTCGACGGCGCGCACCAGTTCGTCGGGGGCCAGATAGCCGAGCTCCATGAGGACGGTTCCGATGCGGCGGGCCACGACGACGCGGTCCATGGCGCTGTTGTATTGCTGGAGGTCGAGGTCGCCGCTGCGGAGGAGGATCTCGGCGAGCCCCATGTCGGGATCGCTCGACATGGCGGCGATGATCTTCCCTTCCTGGAAGTAGATGACGTCGTTCCGGCCGACGGCGTCGAGCGACACGATGCCCGTCTCGCTGCTGCGCACGAGGGAGCGAAACAGATCGGGAACGGTCGTTTCGGCGAGCGTTCCCGATATCGAGAGATCGTCTTCGCTCATATCGTGGCAGGGCGGGTCGCGTCTTCGACGGTCGCGACGCCAATCGCGTTCTTCGTCGTCGACTTCACGCGATACATCGCCAGGTCGGCCTGCCGGATCAGATCTTCCTTCGCCATCGCGTGCGTAGGATAGGTGGCGATGCCGAAGCTCGCGGTGACCGAGATCTCGATCTCCGGCTCGAGCTTGAACGACGAGTCGCCGATCGATCGGCGTACGCGATTCGCGACGGCGGCCGCCTGTTCGGAATCGGTCTGGGGGAGGATGATGCAGAACTCGTCGCCGCCGAAGCGGACGACCTTGTCGATGCCGCGCACCGCGTTGAGGATCCGCTTCGCGACCTCCTGCAACGTTCGCGAGCCGGTGAGATGGCCGAAGAAGTTGTTGACGGTCTTCAGGTCGTCGAGGTCGAGGAAGATGACGCTGAAGAGCGAGCCGTAGCGGCGGGCGCGCTCGATCTCTTCGTCGAGGTACGATTCGAAGAAGCGGCGATTGAAGGCTTTGGTCAGGTCGTCACGCATGGCGAGGTCGCGGCTGCGCGTGAGCTGGTAGACGTTCCCGAGGACCTGGACGACCGCGCGGAGGTAGCGGGAGACCGGAGCGAAGCAGGCGGTATCGACCACATGGTTGTCGGGGACCGGAACCCGGATGACGCCGATGAGGTCCTGGTCGACCTGCAGCGGAATGATGACGAGGCTCGCATTCTCGTCGTAGGCGAAGTACTCGCCGGAGCCGAGGGCGTGCTGAAGGAGGTCGGGAGGGACGCCGGAGAGAAACTCGCCCGAGTCGCGGTATGACGGATCGTTGCTGAAACTGACGACGTAGCGCTCCAAGCGCGGGTCGTGCAGCAGGAGGGCGGCGGTCGGAAGGCCGATCAGGTTGAGGGCGGTGCGTGCGACCCGTTCGGACACCGCTTCCTCGTCGGTCATCGCCATTAGCTCATGGATCTCCGTGAGGTAGCCGACTTCCTGCTCGAGCTGAGAGGCATGAATGACGACGCTCGCGAGGTCGTCGGCGACCGCGAGCGTCTCCTCGGGGTGGGCCACGAAGGCGTCGCGATCGACGCGGATGTCGCCCTGGCGGCGGGCGGCGGTCACGTTCCCGAGGAGAACGATCCGGGCGACGCTCTTTCGGGGCGGCGCGTCGAGCTCGGCATCGGTGTCGACGATCACGACGCGGCACGATTCCGCGGCCGCGCGATCGGTGACGAACTCGCGCTCCGGACACCGCTCCCGCAGGACCGCGGCGAGTCGGGCATCGCCGCTCAATAAGCCGATCGCTTGCTGCATTGGACGGCTGCTCAGTCTACTACGATGCCTACGTGATCGTCGGACAGGTCGTCACCGGGGATGCATCGCAGTACGAGCGGAAATGCCAGCGGGTCGATGCCGCCCATTTCGAGGTGGATATGGCCCGTGCGGAGGTGGTCCACGTTTACACGGGCCGCACTTTGCCGCCCGTAGATCGCCCTTTCGTGGCCAACATCGGGTCTACGCGTCGGAGATTTTCGTTCCGACGGGAGAGTAATCCGGTATTTGTCGTCACTCCGTTCAATGTGCCGGAGGCTGTGGAGGAGCGCTACTTTTCAGTTGCGGGCGGCCAGTGGCCGGTGGCCAGAGAGGAACATCCGGCTACCGGCGACCGGCCGCCGGCCACTATCGGTTCCTTCGCGCGTCCTTCCATCCAGGCGTTCATCGAGCAGACCATGCATCGGATCGATCGGTTCAGGGACGACGTCGAATGGCGGCTTTACTCGCACCCGCCGGGGCCGGAGGAGATTGCGGAGTTGGGGGCGTGGGTCGATCCGGCGGTTAAAGACGACGACTACGATGGGTTCGTCGCCGAGGCGCTGGTCGTCGGCGTCAACCTCGTCGCGTCGGACACTCCGATCAACGTACAGAGACTGGAAAACGGACGCACAGGTTTTCTCGTCCCGCGAAACGATCCGAACGAGATGACCCATGCGATACTAGCCGCCCTCTTCAAGCCCGAGGTGGCGCGCGCAAGGTCCGACGCAGCGCGGCAAACGGTCGGAAAGTTTCGGGCGGGAGGGCGGATACGCGCGCTGACGCGTATCTACGAGAGCATCGTCCCCTGACATGAACATGACCAAGAGCTTGCCGGAGCTGCCGGTTCCGCAACGGCGCGCGATTGAGATCGTGCGTGAAGTGGCGATCGAGAAAGGGGTCCACCCCTACCTGGTCGGCGGACCCGTGCGCGACATGCTCCTCGACCGCGGGGCGTTCGACATCGACCTCACGCTGGAACAGGACAGCTCCACGCTCGCCCGCGCCCTCGCCAAACGCCTGGGCGGACGCGTCAAGTCGTTCCCGCAGTTTCTGACGTACAAGGTGTCGGCAGACGACCTTCCCGAGATCGACATCGCGACGGCGCGCAAGGAGCGCTACCGCAAGCCGGGCGCGCTACCGACCGTGTCCGAGGGGAAGCTGCGCGACGACCTGTTGCGACGCGATTTCACCGTCAATGCGATCGCATTCGATCTCATCGACGCGCGGCTAGTCGATCCGGCCGGCGGCGAGCGCGACGTCCGCGAGCGCGTGATCCGCATCCTCCACGACGCAAGTTTCGTCGACGACCCGACGCGTATCTTCCGTGCGCTTCGCCTCGCGGCCCGTCTCGGCTTCACGATCGAGCGCGACACGGCGCAGCAGATGCGCGACGCCATCGAATCCGGCGCCCTCGGCACGGTCGCGCGCGAACGCATCTGGCGCGAGCTATTTCTCGCGATGGACGAGGCGATCGCGCCGAAGGTCCTCAACGAGTTGATGTGCTCCGGCGCGCTGCGGATCCTGTTCGGCCACCGCAAGGCCGATCTCGAGTCGCTCGACCGCGTGCAGAAGCAGGCGACGGTGAACCCGGAGCTCGACAAGTACGTGCTCTATACGAGCGCGCTGCTCCGCGGCGATGCCTCGCCCGTCGATCTCGAAGGCTCCGGCTTCTCGCAGAAACGGGCGCGGAATGTGGTGCAGATCGCGAACGAGCTGCCGCGCTTCTCGGACGCGCTGACGGAGGCGAAGTCGGAGCGCCAGCGGCTCCGGCTCCTGCGGCATGCGTCGCCCGAGCTGCTCAGCGCCATCGCGGCGATGCAGCCCGACCGTCGCAATGAGGTGGCGCGGTTCCAGGAGTTCCAAACGTTCAAGCTCCCGCTGCGTGGGAACGACCTCGAGGTGCCGGGCGGCCCGCACGTCGCCAGGGCACTGGAGCGGACGCGGGAGGCGGTGTTCACGGGCGAGATCGGCGCCGGCGACGCCCAGACGTATGCGCGCGAGCTGGCGAAGAAGTACTTGGCCGAATTGAAAATCGACAGTTGAAAACTGACAATGGTCGCGTGAAGGCCGCGCGGCTCGCGCTCATCGCACTCCTTGCCGTACCCGCGGCAGCCCAACAAACCCACGACCTCTCCGGGGTCGACGCCGTCAATCCCGACTCCATCATCGCCATCCCGCTGCCGCCGAAATCGCAGCGTCAGATGAAAAAGTACGAGACGCCGGAGCTGGTCGGGGCGCGGCAGGCGCTCGGATCGCAGCTCGTCGACGGCGACCTCCCCCATCCGATGCTCGACTACGTGACGAAGAGCGGTCTGATCGAGGAGCGGCTCTCGATGTTCGAGGGCGGCCTGATCGTCGTGTCGATGAATGGCGTGGGCGGGAACATGCACAAGAAGCTGCTGATCCCGATCGACGCGCTGGCGGCGTACCGGCGTGCGGCGGCCCCGGAAAAGCTACAACTGATCCGGACGAACGACGTATCGAAGCCGGCGCCGGAGCGGCATTCGCTCCTTCGGATTTATCGGGCCGACGGGACGCATGTCGAGCTGCAGTTCGATCCGGCGGGATCGATCCCGAAGACGCTCGCGGACGAGATCCGGCCGCTGGAGGACCTGCTGCGCGTCATCGCCGAGGATCGGACCGTGACGAGCACCGTGGCGGGATACGAGCCGGCGGTCGGCGACGAGCTGGTGGGCGACGACCAGCGGATCTGGCGCGTCGAGCGGATCACGAAAGAGGGGCTGATCCAGCTTCGCTGCACGGGCCAGCCGACCGTCGTCTACATCGACAAACACTTCCTGTACAACTACTTCATCGGGAAAAGGTCGGCCCAATAAACGCCCTCCGCATCACCGCGGGAACGCTCCGCGGCCGCCGCATCGCCGTCCCGCCGCACGATGTTCGCCCCACCTCCGAGCGCGCCAGACAGGCGTTCTTCAACATCGTCGGCCCAAGGATCGTCGGAGCGAGCTTTCTCGATCTGTTTGCCGGCAGCGGCATCTTCTCGTTCGAGGCTGTCTCGAGAGGCGCCGCCGAGGCCACAGCCATCGACTCGTCCAAAAAGAACGTCACTGCGATCGAAAAGCTGGCGAAAGAGTGGGACGTTCCCGTGAAAACGAAACTCGCCGACGTTCTGGCAACCGGCAACTGGCAACCGGCAACTCTGGTCTACGCCGACCCTCCCTACGACTTCCCCCGCTACGACACGCTACTCAACGTGATCGACACAATCCCCCTGACAAACGACGCCCTGATCGCCATCGAGCACCGCCGCAAGACCGACCTGGCATCGGAAACGAAGCACCTCCAGTTTTTGCGCCGTGCGGAATACGGCGAAGTGTGGATTTCGATGTATGCCGCTGTTGAAGTACTAAGGGGAGAGTGAATGGAACTGACGCTCGACGAACAAGGGATGCACACGCTGTTCGGCAACCACGACGAAAACCTGCGGCTGATCGAAGACTCGTTCGACGTCCGCATCTCGTCGCGCGGGAACCAGATCAATGTCCAGGGTTCGGCCGATCACGTGGAACCCGTCGAGAGGCTTCTCGGGCAGATGCAGCAGTTGATCGCGAGCGGCTATCCGCTGAAGAAGTCGGACATCTCCACCGGCGTCCGCGTGCTTCGCGACAAACCCGACACCGACCTGATTGAATTCTTTACCGACGAGTCGCTGCAGCCGGCGCTCAAGCGCGCCGCCACGCCGCGCAACCTGGCGCAGAAGAAATATCTCCAGGCGATCCAGGACAACGACATCGTCTTCGCGATCGGCCCCGCCGGCACCGGCAAAACCTTCCTCGCCGTCGCGGCGGCCGCCGCGGCGCTCGCCGAGAAGTCCATCAAACGCGTGATCCTCTGCCGCCCCGCCGTCGAAGCCGGCGAGCGGCTCGGCTTCCTCCCCGGCGACATTGCAGAGAAGGTCAACCCGTACCTCCGCCCGCTCTACGACTCGCTGTACGACATCATCGGTTTCGAGAAAGTGGAGAAGATGATGGAGCGGAGCGTGATCGAGATCGCGCCGCTGGCCTTCATGCGCGGCCGGACGCTCAACGACTCGTTCATCATCCTCGACGAGGCGCAGAACACGACGCCCGAGCAGATGAAGATGTTCCTCACGCGCCTCGGTTTCAGCTCGAAATGCGTCGTCACCGGCGACGTGACCCAGGTCGACCTTCCGACCGGCAAGAAGTCGGGCCTCCGCGAGGCGCGCAACATCCTGCAGGACGTGGAAGGGATCAGCTTCTTCGACTTCACCGATCGCGACGTCGTCCGCCATCCGCTCGTCGCCAAGATCGTCGTCGCGTACGACAAGGTCGAGCGCGAACAGAAGGAGAAAGAGGAAGCGACGCGTCAGCAACGACAGCAAGACGTCACCGAGCCATCCGAGGCGTGACGAATATCGAGATCAGCGGCAGCGTCCCGCACCTGACGCGGCGCGACATCGCGGTATTCGCTCGCCGCGTTCTCCGGGCCGTCGACATCGAGCCGGAGGAGCTCTCGATCGCATTCGTCGACGACGAGTCGATGCGCGAGCTGAATCGCAAGTTCCGCCGCAAGAACAAGACGACCGACGTCCTCACCTTCCCCGGCGATGCCCCGCTCCTCGGCGAGATCGTGATCTCCGTCGACCAGGCGAGGAAGCAAGCGTCCGACGAGAAGCACTCGCTGGCCACCGAAGTGCGCTACCTGATCCTCCACGGCATCCTCCACGCGATGGGCTATGACCACGAGACCGACACCGGCGAGATGAACGCGCTCGAGGTGAAGGTGCGGGCTGCCGTTGGTCTCGATTAACACCGCCGCAAACACGCTCGTCGTGGATGCGCGCCCCTCACCCGGAGGGAGAGGGAGATTGTTTGCCCTCTTGTCCCTCTCCCACCGGGAGAGGGTGGCGTAGCGCAGCGACGCCGGGTGAGGGGCGTGGCTCCGCGCTAAGCCAGATCACCGCCGGCATGGCGCCGCGCAAAGCCAGATCAAAGCCGGCTCTCCGCGCAGAGCGCGATCAATCCAAGGCGATGATCTCGTCCTTCCAGAGCTTGTAGAAGATCAGGAGGGCGTCGGGCTCGCGGATGGGGCTGATCTTCACTAGCGAACCGATGTCCCACGAGCCGTTGATGCGCGAAAGCAGGAAGCCTTCGTTCGGCGTGAAGTTCATGCCGGTGATCTCGTCGAACGACTTCGAGACGCGCGGGACGCGCGAGTCGATGATCCCCGCGTTCCGCAGCTCGCTGACGATCACCGACTCGGCGCCTTTGACCGCCGACCGCACTTTCGGATGATTCGGATCGAGGTTTTGTGCGGCCTTGAGCAGCCGCTGCGCCTTCTCGAAATCGCGGATGCGCAACGCCTGCTGCGCGCGGCCGAGGAATGACGCGATCTCCTCGTCCTCATCGAGATCGGGAGTGGCCGCCGGAGCGGCGGCGCGCGACGCCGAGACGTCCGTCAGTTGGATGTACCCCTCGCGCGCGAGCTGGTGGACGGTAGACGACACGGTGAACGACGACGAGCGAGTCTCGACCACGAGATCGCCGATGCTCCGCTTGCCGTCGATTGCGCGAATGATCTGGCGTTGCGCGTCGTCGAAATCGAAATCGTCGAGCACCTCGTCGCCTGCCGGCTTCTCGATTATCGGGACGAGCGCCTCGTTCGGGATCAGCTCGCGGATGCGCGACCACTCGTCGACGCGGCGCATCCCCTCCATGATGATTCCGGTCACGTCGACCTTCAGAGGGATCATCTCGAACTGCGGCAGCTCCTCATCGAGGAAATGGAAGTCGCCCTCCTTCCAGAGGAAGAGGTCGTAGATCTCCTCCTCCGCCTTGAGGCGCATCAGGCGATTCAGGTCGTCCTCGTTGATGACGTCGATCATCACGAGGATCTTGCCGAGGAGGATGCCCGACTGGCGCTGCACCTCCATCGCCTTCGTCAGCTCCGCCTCGCTGAGGTAGCCATGGCTCATGAGGAACTGCCCTAGGTATTCGCGCGGGTCGTTGGAGGCGGAGGAGATCACCCGGCCGTTCTTGAAGAAGATCTTCTTCTCGACCGACTTGTTGTGAACGACCAGCGTCCCCGTTTTCTGGGCAAGACTGAGCCACTGCAGGACGTCGCCCGCGGACATGGTCTTGAGATTTCCAGAGACGGCCATGAAGGGGTGCGAATTATATTGGGTGGCGATGGAAACGACTTCCGGTATCGACTTGCCGCTCTTCTTCGACGAGGCCTCGCTCGAGGAGCGGTCGTTCGATCCGCACGGCGACCTCGGCGTGCCGGGCGAGTTTCCCTACACGCGCGGCCCGCAGCCGTCGATGTACCGCGGGAAGCTCTGGACCATGCGGCAGTACGCCGGCTTCTCGACCGCCGTCGAGTCGAACAAGCGCTATCGCTACCTCCTCGAGCGCGGCACGACCGGGCTCTCGGTGGCGTTCGACCTCCCGACGCAGATTGGGATGGACTCCGACGACGTGCGAGCCCGCGGCGAGGTCGGCAAAGTCGGCGTGGCGATCGATTCGATCGCCGACATGGAGACGCTCTTCGACCAGATCCCGCTCGATCGCGTCTCGATCTCGATGACGATCAACGCGCCGGCCTCGATCCTCCTGGCGATGCTGCTGGTCGTCGCGGAGCGGCGCGGGATCGAGTGGCCGAAGCTCTCCGGCACGATCCAGAACGACATCCTCAAGGAGTACGCGGCGCGCGGCACGTACATCTTCCCTCCCGCCCCGTCGATGCGGATCGTGACCGACATCTTCGAGTTCTGCGCCGCGAACGTGCCGCGCTGGAACACGATCTCCGTCTCCGGCTATCACATTCGCGAGGCCGGCTCGACGGCGGTGCAGGAGGTCGCGTTCACTCTCGCGAACGGCCTCGCGTACGTACAGGCGGCCGTTGACCGGGGGCTCGACGTCGACACCTTCGCGCCGCGCATGTCCTTTTTCTTCAACGCGCACAACGACTTTCTCGAAGAGGTCTCGAAGTTCCGCGCCGCCCGGAAGCTGTGGGCGACGCTCATGCGCGAGAGGCACGACCCAAAGGACCCGCGGTCCCTGGCGCTGCGATTCCACGCCCAGACCGCCGGCTCGACGCTCACCGCGCAGCAGCCGGAAAACAACGTGATCCGCGTTGCCTACCAGGCGATGGCCGCGGTCCTCGGCGGGTGCCAGTCGCTGCACACCAACTCCCGCGACGAGGCCCTCGCGCTGCCGACCGAGGAGTCGGCGAAGATCGCGCTGCGGACGCAGCAGGTGCTCGCGCACGAGACAGGAGTCATCGCCACTGCCGACCCGCTCGCCGGGTCGTATGCCATCGAGTCGATGACGCTCGAGATCGAGCGCACCGCCCGCAAGCTGATCGAGCGCGTCGACCAGATGGGCGGCGCGATGCAGGCGATCGAGACCGGCTTCGTCCAGAACGAGATCGGCGAGTCCGCCTACCGCGCGCAGCGGGCGCTGGAGGAAAAGCAGTCGGTAGTCGTCGGAGTCAACGAGTTCATCGAAGCCGACCACACGACGCTACCGACCCTGGTCATCGACGAGAGCGTCGAGCGCGACCAGGTGGCGCGGCTGCAGGAGTTCCGCTCATCGCGCAAAGGCGACGTCGCCGGCGCGCTGGCGAAACTGCACGCCGGAATCGAGACGGCGAACCTCATGCCGCTCATCGTCGACTGCATCCGCAGCGAGTGCACCATCGGCGAAATCGTCTCGACGCTGAAGCGCACATTCGGCGAGCACCGCGACAGCGGGTTCTAGCGTTGTCACGTATGGCCCTCGTCGCGTCCGCACTTCGATCAGTAGGGAAGTGTCACGAATCGGTGTTGTTCCTTGACATGGCTCCGCACCCCCGCCGGACCGGCGCAGCCGATCGGATCGCCGAGCCTCCCACTCGTCTACAGCCGACGGCCGGGATGTTCAGTACCGAATGCCTTCTCGGTCGAGGAGCGACAGGAGGCGATCGAGCAGATCAGTCACCGCCCGGTAGAACTCCGCAGCGCGCATCTCATCGCTCCCTCCACTCGTCCATCATCGTCACAAAGTCCTGGAAGAGGTAGAACGAGTCGTGCGGGCCGGGGGCGGCTTCGGGGTGGTACTGAACGGCGACGGCCGGCTCGCGGCGGTGGCGGAAACCTTCGAGCGTCTGGTCGTTGAGGTTGATGTGCGTGAACTCGACGTCGTTCTCCGAGAGCGAGTCGGGATCGACGGAGAAGCCGTGATTCTGCGCGGTGATCTCGACGCGGCCCGAGCGGAGGTCCTTCACCGGATGATTGCCGCCGCGATGGCCGAACTTCAACTTGTACGTACGGCCGCCGAGCGCGAGGCCGAGGAGTTGGTGGCCGAGGCAGATGCCGAAGATGGGGATCTTGCCGACGAGATGGCGGATGTTTTCCTGCGCGTACGTCACCGGCTCGGGGTCGCCGGGGCCGTTCGATAGCAGCACGCCGTCGTATTTCAGATTCAGGATCTCTTCGGCGTGCGTCGTGGCGGGGTACACCGTCACGTCGCAGTTCTGCTGCACGAGCTGGCGGAGGATGTCGCGCTTGACGCCGAAGTCGTAGACCGCGACGCGATGACGCGTCTCCGTCGGCCGCTCGTCGAACGGATACGGCCGGAGCGCGGTGACGCGCTGCACGAGATCGAGGCCGCTCATCGAGGGGGCGTTCCGGATCTCGCCGACGAGCTCGTCGGCCGGCCGGTCGTCGGTCGTGATCATGCCGCGCATCGCCCCTTCGTTCCGGATTTTCCGGGTCAGCGCGCGGGTGTCGATGCCGGCGATTCCGGGGATCTTCGTCTTCTCGAAGTACTCGCCGAGCGACATCTGTGCGCGGGCGCTCGACGGCTCCTCGATCACGTCGCGCACCACGAAGCCGGCGACCTGTGGCGCGTCGCTCTGCTCCACCGTCCCCTCGACGCCATAGTTTCCTATGTGGGGGTAGGTCATCACCACGATCTGAAAGCGGTACGACGGATCGGTGGCGATCTCCTGGTAGCCGGTCAGAGAGGTATTGAAGACGACCTCCCCGATCGTCGTGGCAGGCGAGCCGAACGATTCGCCTGCGTAAGTGGTTCCGTCTTCGAGGATCAACCGGGCGGCAGGCATTTTTTGCGCATTATAAACATGCTCTCGACCCTCTTCCTGACCGCCCTCCTCGCGATTCCACTTCCGAGCAAGCCGGCGCAGTACATCACCGACAACGCCGGAGCCCTCCCTGCCGACAGAGCCGAAAAGCTCGACCAGAAGCTGAAAGCCTTCGAGCAGCAGACCTCCAACCAGGTTCTCGTCTTCATCGACAAGAAAGTGCCTGACGGCACGGCGCTCGAGCAGATGAGAGCGCAGGCGAAAAAGGACAATTCCGTCATCCTCTTCGTCTCTACCGACGACGGGAAGATGCGGATCGAGGTCGGCTACGGGCTCGAAGGGAGTCTCACCGACGCGAAGTCGAAGCTGATCACGAGCACGATCATGCAGCCGCGCCTGCAGTCCGGCGACTACTCCGGCGCGGTCGAACACGGCGTCGCGGCGATCCTGAACACGATCGGCGCCGAGTCGTACAAGGGCGGCGGCCACTCGGTTTCGGAGGCGGAAGTGGTGCCTACTCGTGCCGCAACGCCGCGATCGGATTCAACCGCGCGGCGCGTAGCGACGGGATGATCGTGGCGAGGAACGAGACGATCATCGAGAACGCGGCGATGGTCGCCAGGTCGCTGGCCCGCGTCACAAACGGGATCGACGACACGAAATAGACCTCGGCGATCTCCGGCGGGAACGACACGAGGTGGAACCGCGTGATCACCCAGCAGATCGCGACGCCGAGGATCACGCCGGTGGCCGTGCCGGCAAAGCCGACCATCGTGCCGTACCAGAGGAAGACGCGGCTGATCGTGCGCTGCCCGGCGCCCATCGACGTCAGGATCCCGACTTCGCGCCGCTTCTCGTGCACCGTCATGATCAGCGTCGAGACGATGTTGAACGTCGAAACGAAGACGATCAGCCCGATCACGATGAAGAGTACGAGCTGCTGGATCTTCAGCATCGAGAAGAGCTGCCGGTTCATGTCGCGCCAGTCGCTCACGGCGTAACGGTGATCGGTGCGGCGGCCGATCTCGTTCGTCACCTGATCGATCGCGGCACCCGGCGCGAGCTTCACCTCGATCAGATTCGCTCCGCCGCGCACATCGGCGAGACGTTCGGCCTCGGCGAGATCGATGAACAGCCACCTTGCGTCGTACTCGTAGAAGCCGGTCGCGAAGACACTCGTGACGACGAATGTCGCGCTACGCGGAAGGAACGACTCCCCCTCGCTCGGGACCGTCACACTGATCGCGTCGCCTGCGTGAACACCGAGCCGTGTCGCGAGGTACTTCCCGACCGCGATCCCGTTCTCGCCGTCGGGGCTCTCGAAGCGGCCGTGCGGCCCGACAATCTTCGCAAGCATCGGTGTGGTTCGCGCGCGCGCCGGATCGAAACCCTTCAGCATCACCTGCGTGCCGGTGCTGTTCCGCTCCGTCGTCACGAGCGCCTGCTGAAACAAGACCGGCGACGCCTCCCCCACGCCCGGCGTCGCGCGAATGATCCCGAGCAACCGCGCCGTGTCGTGCATCGGTCCGCCGATCGAGTAGACGAAGACCTCCGCGTTCCCGCCGAGCAACTTCTGCTGCAAGTCTCCGCGGTACCCCGTCATCAGCGCCATCGAGATCACCAGCGCCATCACGCCGATCACGAGCCCGAACACCGACACGAGCCCGACCGCCGACACGAGCTTGTCAGTCGGCCGGCGAAGGTAACGCCAGGCAATGAGGCGAGGCAGATTCATGCGTCCGCTAGTGTACTCAGACACACTGGATGGGATGCCATATAATTACCGGCATGGACGGACTCAAGCCCGATGTCCGCCGTCTCCTCGGCGAGTGTGTGCATTCCCCCGCGGCAGTCGATGTGCTGCTTCTCCTCCGGCGGTCGCCTGAGACCTTCTGGTCGGCGGACGCCATCGCCAACCAGGTCGGCTCCAAACCCGAGCTCGTGACGCAGACGCTCCGCGAGCTTGCCACGCGCGGTTTCGTCGTAAGGGCGCGCGATTCGGATGCCTATCGCTACCGGCCGGCCGACGACACGAAGCGCGCGGCCGTCGATGACCTGAGCCGCGCGGCCGGCGCTGAACTGAGGTAACCTCAGCCGTACAACCGAAAGGAAGCCTCATGGCCCGTACGCGCTGCCTGCTCGTCGCCGCACTCTTCGCGGTTTTCGCCACCGGCTGCTTCGACATCGAGGAAACGATCGACCTCAAGAAAGACATGTCGGGCACCGCCAACCTCAAACTCGGCGTCGACATGGAGCCGATGATCACCATCATGGCCATGGTCCAGCGAGGGATGGAAGGGAAGAAAGGCCCGCCCACCAAGGAAGAGATCGAGGCGGCAAAGGCCGACTTCAAGAAGAACGCGAAGACGACCGAGTCGAAGGAAGGCCCCGAGGATCCGAAGAAGGACATGGAGAAGTCCCTTCCGCCGGGCATCAAGCTCCTCGATGCATCCGTGACCGAGAAAGAGTTCGGGATGGTCACGAACATGAAGTTCGCGTTCGACAAGCTCGCGCACCTCGTCGACGTCAAGCTCCCGCAGAAGGGCGGCGCCAAAGGCGGCCCTCCCGATCCGACCAAGAAGAACGTCCTCGACACGCCGTTTCAGGGCCTCGACGTCGTCGAGACCGCGTCGACCATCACCATCCGCACCAAACCGCAAAACCCCGCCGACAAGGTGAAGTCGGAGGCGAGCTCGCAGGGGCCGCCGATGGACCCCGAGACCCAGAAGATGATGGAAGACGCGTTCAAAGGGATGCGCTTCGCCTGGAAGATCACCGCGCCGTTCCAGGTCGTCTCGTCCAACGCCCACCGCCGCGAGGGAAACACCTTGATCTGGGAGTACGACTTCAAGAAACTCCAGGCCCTCGGCGAGAACCCGAAGGCGATGGACGACATGGCGGTCAAGGTGGTCTACAAGAAGTAGCTGGGTTCGGCGTGGGTGCACGCCTCTCACCCGGCCTTCGGCCGCCCTCTCCCAAGGGAGAGGGTGTTGGTGGTGGTTGGTGGTGGTTGTCGTCTTGGCCCTCTCCCTACGGGAGAGGGTGGCGCGAAGCGCCGGGTGAGGGGCGTGGCTCCCGCGACGACTTCCGCCGCCGAGTCGCCGCCGCTACACAATAAACTTGTTGCGAAACTGTGTCGGGCGTGGCAACCTCTGCGGCGGTCCATCCCCGACACATGCCGAAAAAAATCGCGCTCTGGCTGATCGGAGCGGGTCTGCTCGCAGCCCGCTTTTTCCTGATCTTCCGCTACCGCTTCGACTCTGACGAGCCGCAGCACATGCACATCGCATGGGCCTGGTCGCACGGCTACGTCCAGTATCGCGACGTCTTCGACAACCACATGCCGCTGTTCCACCTCGTCACCTCGCCGCTGTTCGCGATCGGCGGCGACGACCCGCGGCTCCTCTTCGCGGCGCGCATGCTGATGGTGCCGCTCTTCGTGCTCTCGATCGCCCTTGTCTGGCTGATCGCACGAAAGCTCTTCGACGTCCGCACTGCGTTCTGGGCCGCCGGCCTCGCCGCCATCACGCCGCCGTTCTTCCTCGGCTCGCTCGAATACCGTACCGACGACCTCTGGATCGTCTGCTGGCTCGCCGCGCTCGCAATCACCATCAGCAGCCTGCCGCCGCTATCGAAGAGCATCTTCGGCGGCTTGGCGCTCGGCCTCGCCGCCGGCGTCTCGATGAAAACCACCCTCTTCGTCGCCGCGATCACGGTGGCGGGCGTCGTCACGCCGCTCCTGACCTGGAACCGCGGCGCTAAAAGAACTCTGGGCCAGATCGCGCGATGGGCCGCCACCTTCACCGTCTGCGTCGCGATCGTTCCCGTCACGATCGGGGGCGCCTTCGCCGCCGCCGGGGCGTGGCGCCCGTTCCACTATGGCGTCTTCACGCACAACGTCTTCCCGTACGAGCACGCCTACCGGCTCCTCTTCTTCGCGCCGCTCTACTTCATCGTCCGATTCATCGGGCTCCGCCTGGCGAAGAGCGAGGGCGAAGACGGAATCGTCCGCAAACGGCTCTTCATCTTTCTCGCAGCGAGCGTCTACTTCGTCATCCTCGTCGCCTTCTGGCCGATGACGTCCGCCGAGAGCTACCTCCCCTTCTATCCGGTCGCCGCGATCCTGGTCACCCCGCTGCTGCTGCGCGCTCAACGCGTGCTCATCCCCGCGACCGTCGCCGCCGCGCTGATCGTCACGACCGTCGTCACCGCGCGTCCGTGGCGAAACGATGCGGCCGCCGAAGTGCAGGTCGTGGAGACCGTGCTGAGCTTGACCTCGCCGGATGAGCCGGTGATGGACCTGAAAGGCGAGTCGGTGTTCCGGCAGCGCCCGTGGTACTTCGCGCTCGAGGCGATCACGAACATGAAGCTGCGCCTCGGCAACATCCGCGACGACATCGCGGCGGCGCTGGTCAAATCGCACACGCACGTCGTCGTCTCCGACTCGCTGCCGCCGCAGTCCCGCCGCTTCGTAGAGGCGAATTACGTTCCGTGGGGACTCGTCCACGTCGCCGGCGTCCGCCTCGGACACATCTCGACGAAGATGCATTTCCGCATCGGCGTCCCCGGCACGTACATCGTCATTAGCAGTGGCCACTCCGTGAGCGCCGAGATCGACGGCCACGATGCGAGCGGCGGAGTCGATCTCGCCGCGGGCGACCACTACGTCGCCTCGCTCGAGCCGCTCGACGACGCCACCGTCATCTGGTCGGGCATTCTGCGCAACAGGGGATAGCGGTAGCATTCCGCCCTTTCGCGACACTCCCCCTTCAGGTGACGGTCGTTCCTCACGCGTCCTACGGACTCGTCAGACATCCGCTGATGTCGCCGAGTGACCGTAAACAGTATTTTTTCCTCCTAAATCAATGAAGAGCGCCTTGATTGCCGATGAGCACTCGATCGTCCGGATCGGCTTGCAACAAATCCTGGCGCAGCGGCCGGACATCTCCACCGTCGAGCATGCATCGGACGCGGAATCGACCCTCGACCTCCTCCGCCGCACGATCTTCCACATCGTCATCATCGGCCTCTCGCTCGCATCGGATGCCGGCCTCGATGTCGTCAAGCGCATCCACAAGGAGTTTCCGGCCATGGGTATCCTCGTGCTCAGCAGCGAGCCGGAAGAGCAGTACGCCCTCCGCGCCCTCCGCGCCGGCGCCTCCGGCTACCTGAAGAAAGACAGCTCCGCCGACGATGTAAACCGCGCGCTCGACCGCATCCTGGCGGGCCGCAAATACGTCGGCCTCGACATCGCCGAGCAGCTCGCAACCCTCACCATCTTCGGCGAAGAGAAGAAGCCGCATGAGCGCCTCTCCGACCGCGAGTACCAAGTCTTCCGCCAGCTATCGTCCGGTAAGACAGTCACCGAAATCGCCCGCATGCTGACGCTCAGCGTGAAAACCGTCAGCACCCACCGCCGCCACATCATGGAGAAGATGCAACTCCAGACGAACTCCGACCTCGTGGTCTACGCGAACCAAAACAACCTGCATTGAGGGCTTCGGCGCCCTACTTGACCCCGATCACTTCGCTGTCGACGGGCAGATCATTCCGGCGTGGCTCAGTCGGATGATGGCTCTCCTCGAAGTCGGCGCCGAAGCCGAGGAATGAGAAGTGGTCGAAGACGTACGGGATCCCCTCTGATGCGAGCGCAGAGTTGCGATCCATCAACTGAAAGTGCAGGTGCGGCCCGGTCGTGTTGCCCGAGTCGCCGACTTTCGCGATCACCTCGCCGCGCTTCACCGTGTCGTTCACGTGCACGAGGATGCTGTGCTGCCGGAGATGCGCGAAGAGTGCGTACTGGCCTGGGGCGATCCTGATGATGACGTGATTGCCGGCGAGACTCGCGATCGTCGGTGGCGGCGGCTTGTCCGGCTCGTTGTCGGGATACGCGTCGACGACCTCGGTCACCTCGCCGGCGGCGACCGCACGCACGTCCGTTCCGAATACCCAGAAGTGATCGTTGCTCGCGCGGCCGTCATGCGTCGTGTCCCCGTTCGGCCCGATCTTCACGAAATCGATGGCAAACCGCTGCGCGATCGAGGCACGCCCTTCGACCGTGATGACCGAACGCCAAGCGATGCTTCAGTTCCCGAGGCGCCGGCTTTCCGCTCGGAAGCTCGAGCCACAGAAGCGCAATCACGCGACGGCCGACGTCGAGGGCGGGCCGGATCGGATGACTCGCCGACCGGGGAGAGCGACTTCGTGAGCGTGTCACCGGAGAGGTCCGCGACGCCGGCGATCTCGATGCGACGCAATGCGAGCGGCCCCTTCCCGAAATTCGTGACATGCAGTTCGTAGACGAGAACGCGTTTGCCATTCGCGATCACCGGCGCGGGCGCCTTCGGCGCCACGATCTCGACGGCCGCCTGCCGGTTCGAGACCTGTGCGAAGCAGAGAAGCGGAAAGAGCGAGAGAAGGAGAACTATGCCGATCGATTTCATTTCGCGCCAAAGAGCGAGAGCGAGATCGCGTTCACCTGCGCAAGGTTACCAGCGTGATCGAGAAGCCGCGCGCCTGAAGCAGTGATCCGGGCTTCGTGTGCTGGGGCCGGCTCTCAGCCGGCCCGTGCTGCGGAGCTGCCGCCCAGGTACCCAGCCAGTGCGCGAAGAGAATTGCTGCGAACAGGGGTCAGTTGGCCAACTGAAAAATAGGCGCAGCACCTTCGCGAGTCAACGCGATGCTTTATGTGTGGGGCCGGCTCTCAGCCGGCCCAGGTCCGGCAGGTCATCGGGCCGGCTGAGAGCCGGCCCCACACACAAAGCCGGCCGAAGACCGCGGCTCGCTCGCCGGAGTTGGCCAAATCCACCGGCTTTCGCCGGATCCCACGGGCTTTCGCCGGATGCCACGGGCTTTCGGCCAACTCCCACGGGCTTTCGCCGGATGCCAGGCGAGTAAGCGAGGCTCCCGCTGTCATAATCGCTCGTGAGTGAGAAGTTTCGGAAATGTAGTCGTCCTCGATAGTGGCGACGAAGTGATCGCAATGCTGCAGCGCTTCGCCTCCGAGCACGTCACGACTTCCGCCTTCTTTCACGGCCTCGGCGCGTTTCGCGAGGCGACGGTGATGTGGTGGAACCCGGAGTCGCTGCAGTACGAGGAGATCGCGGTCGACGAGCAGGTCGAGGTGTTGTCGATCAACGGCAACCTCACCCGCGTCCGCGACGGGTTCAAGGTGCACGCACACACGGTGCTCGGCCGGCGCGATGGGTCGACGCTCGGCGGGCACGTGAAGCGCGGCATGGTGCATCCGACGCTGGAGTTGCATCTCGCGATCACCGATGTCGCGCTTCATCGCGAACGCGACGAAGCAACGGGATTGGATTTGATCCGCTAGGCCGGTTCACCCGCCAGCTCCCCCACCGCCGCTCGAATGTCGTCGATCGCCATCTGCACGCGGTCGCGGTGCGTGCGATGCGAGACGATGCAAATCCGGATGACGAACTGACCGCGGACGATCGCCCCGGTGAGCATCACGCGTTTGCGGGCGTTGATGCGTTCGAGCAAGCGGCGAGTCAAAGAATCGTCGTTGCGGAAGCGGAATGCGCAGATGGTGAGCTGCGGCTCCGCGACGATCTCGATCCCGTCGATGGAGCGGATCGCATCCGTGATGAACTCGATCAGGTCGAGCTTCTCGTCGAGCTGCTCGCGGAAGACGCCGATGCCGAATGTCTTCACCGGCAGCCAGACGCGGAGTCCGCGGAAGTCGCGCGATAGCTCCGGCGAGATCTCGCAGAAGTCGACCAGCTCGTCCTCCGTCTGCATCGCCGGGAGGTAGTCGGCGTGGAGCGAGTGCGCCCGGCGGAGCGCCTGCGCGTCGCGCACGAGCACGGCGCCGGTGCCGAACGGGAGGAAGAGAGTCTTGTGCGGGTCGAGGATGATCGAGTCGGCGAGATCGATTCCTCGGAGCGCTTCGCGCCCGCGCGACGTCAGGTTGAAGAACGCGCCGTAGGCGCCGTCGATGTGGAACCACATCGCGTTGGCCTTCGCGACACGCGAGAGCTCGCGGAGATCGTCGACCGCCCCGGTGTTCGTCGTCCCGGCGCTCCCCGCGACGAGCAGCGGACGCCAGCCGTCGGCGCGATCGCGCCCGATCTGCTCTTCGAGCGCGTCGATGCGCATGCGGAACCGATCGTCGGTCTCGATCTCGCGGATGTTCGCGTACGGGAAGCCGGCGAGGTGCGCGGCTTTCTGGAAGGCGTGATGGACTTGGTCGGAGCAATAGAGCGTGCACTCCTGGAGGGACGGACGCCCTCGTCCGCCCGGCCGTGCGTCAGCGCGGCTGTCGCCGCGCGGGCGGACGAGGGCGTCCGCCCCTCCGAGGAAATGGTCGCGCGCGGTGGCGATGGCGGTGAAGTTCGCGAGTGAGCCCCCAGAGGTCAGGACGCCGCCCGAGCCGCGCGGCAGGCCGATGATGTGGCAGAACCAGCGGACCACGTTCGCCTCGAGCTGCGCCAGCAGCGGCGCCGCCGCGCAGACGCCCACATAGCGATTGACGCTGTCGGCGATCAGGTCGGCGACCGCCGCGTGGAACACACCGCCGCCCGGGATGTACGCGAGATAGCCCGGCCCCGCCGCATTGAACGAGCGCGGGATGTACTCGTCGAAGAGCTTCGCTAGAAGCGACTCGTACGCCTCGCCGCGCTCCGGCAGCGGCTCGACGAGCGTCCGCGCCTCCTCCGTCGCCCCCTCGACGTTCTGCGCCGGCTGCTCGGGTAGCGATTCGATGTGGGAAACAATGCGCCGCATCGCCTCGTCGACGAGGCGGCGCATCTCATTGCCGTCTGGTTCAAGCGGATACATAGGTGAACTTTATCGAACCTGGCCACTACTGTGTATTGACAAGTACCGTGCAAAGCCTCATATTGGCTTCGTGAGCGAGCCATTCCACGAAAACTGGGCCACGCAGCTTCGCAAAGGACTCCTGGAGCTCTCGATCCTGAACGCGCTCTGTGGACGGCGTCTCTACGGCTACGAGCTGGTCAAACGCCTCGGCGAGATCGACAGCCTGGTCGTGAGCGAAGGGACGATCTATCCGATCCTCAGCCGTTTGCGGTCGGAGCAGTACCTGAAAACGTCGATCGAAGAATCTTCCGGCGGCCCGCCCCGTAAGTACTACGAGCTGACCGACCGCGGGCGGGCGCAGCTCCGGCGGATGAACGCACACTGGCAGCAGTTACAGGACGCGATCGAGCATCTCCGAAAGGAACGACGATGACATTCACCGAAGACGCGCAGCGACGCCTCGACTCGTATCTCGCCGCGATGCGCAGCTCCATGCGCGGGACGAGCATCGACAGCACCGACATCGAGCGCGATATCCGCGAGCACATCGAGAGCGCGCTGGCCGAGTATGAGGTCGTCGACACCGAGGACCTCGACCCGGTTCTCGCCCGCCTCGGCGCTCCTGAAGCGTGGATCAGCGACTGCGAGCTGCCGGCATGGCGCCGCATCATGCGGCGCGTCCAGCACGGCCCCGAAGAGTGGCGCCTCCCCTATCTCGCGTTCGCCGCGACGCTCCTCGGCCTGATGCTGATTCCAGTCGGCATCGGCATCGTCTTCATTCTTGGCGCATTCATTCTGGCGCGCGCCGCGGTCGAGGAGATCGGCGCCGAGCGGCTCGGCTCCCGCCGCTGGCTCGTCTACTCCCCTATCGCCCTCGTGATGGCGTTCTTCGGACTGCTCGCCATCGTCGGACCGGTTCCGGGGATCATCGCGTGGATGTTCCAGGAGCCGTCCGAGGTGCATCAATTCATCCAAGGCGACTCGCCGCGCATTCTGGCGGGGCTGGTTGCGGCAGCATTCGGCGCATGGTGGATCGTGCTCTCGATCGTGCTCGCGATCGCGTACCGGCCGGTGCGCTTCGTCTTCAGCCCACTGACACTGCGGTGGCGACGCGCGCACGCCGCGATCATCGCGGCGTGCGGCGTCGTCGTCAGCGCGATCGGAGCGGCCGCGCTGTTCGCGTTCTAGATCACCAAATGCTGCACCGCTTCCCTTCTTCGCGGACCATCTTGTCGCCGTTCTTGCAGCCGAACGCTTTCGCGAATGCGGGCATGTTCTGCACGGTGCCGTTCACGCGGAACGGCCCCTGGGCGTGCGGGTCGGTGAGCGCGCGGCGGGTCTGTTCCTCGGGGGCCATGTTCTCGGCCCACACCTGGGCGAAACCGAGGAAGAAACGCTGCTCGGGGCTGAAGCCGTCGATCGTCTCGCGCGGCTTGCCCTGCATCGACTTCTCGTAGGCCGCGAGCGCGAGGGTGGCGCCGCCGAGGTCCGCGATCTCTTCGCCGGTGACGAGCTTGCCGTTGATGTTGATTCCCGGCGCGACGTTGAACTCGCTGTACTCGTTCACGATGCAGTCGGCGCGGCCCTCGAAATTCTTGAGGTCCGTCGGCGTCCACCAGTTGCGCAGGTTGCCCTGAGCGTCGAACTTGGCGCCTTCGTCGTCGAAGCCGTGCGTCATCTCGTGGCCGATGACCGTGCCGATACCGCCGTAGTTGTACGCGTCGTCGGCGTTCGGATCGTAGAACGGCGGCTGGAGGATGCCCGCCGGGAACGTGATGTTGTTCTGCGACGGCATGTAGCTGGCGTTGACGGTCGGCGGAGTGAAGCCGCCCCACTCGGCGGGATCATCGGGCTTGCCGATGCGCGCCACGTTGCGGCGCCGGCCGAACTCGCGCGCCGCCACGACGTTCGCGGCGTACGACGCGGAGCCCTCGACGCGGAGGTTCGAGTAGTCGATCCACTTGTCGGGATAGCCGATGCGGCGGCGGAACGCGTTCAGCTTCGTGAGCGCGGCCTGCTGCGTCTCGGGGCTCATCCACTGCAGCGTCGGGATGTCGTTGCGCAGCGCATCGACGAGGTTGTCGATGAGCTGATTCATTTTCGCCTTCGCTTCGGGCGTGAAATTGCGGCGGACGTACTCTTGTCCGAGGAGCTGGCCGAGGCTTGCGTCGGTGGCGCGGACGCAGCGCTTCCAGCGATCCTGTTGTTCCTTGACGCCGCTGATGACGCTGTTGAACGCGAAGTCTTCGTTCACGAACGGCGACGACAGCGTCGCTGCGGACGAGTCGAGGAGGCGCCACTTCAGGTACGCCTTCCAGTCGTCGAGCGGTGTCTCGCTCAGCATCTTGTTCACTTCGGTGAAGTAGTCGGGCTGCGCCACGTTGAGCGACGCCAGGTTCTCGGCGCCCATGGCGTTGAAGTAGTGCTGCCAGTCGAAGTTCGGGTCCATCGACGCGAGTTGGGTGACCTGCGTGATGTGGTAGCGCTTGCGCGGGTCGCGCGAGCTGACGCGGTCCATCTCGGCCTTCGCCAGCCGCGTTTCGACCGTCATCACGTGCTGCGCATCGGCGGCGGCGCGGTCGGCCGGCTCGCCGGCGAGCTCGAACATCTTCCCGACGTGCTCGACGTACTTGCTACGGATGTTCTTGAAGCGCTCCGACTCGCGCAGGTAGTAGTCGCGGTCCGGGAGCGAGGTGCCGCCCTGCGAGAGGGTGGCGATCATCATGCGTGCGTTCTCGTAGTCGTTCTGCGCGCCGAAGCGGAACGTGGCACCGACGCCGCGCTGCTGGAGGCGGATGATCTGCTCTTCGAGCGAGGCGCGGTCGTGGATGGCGTCGATGGCCGCGAGCTCGGGAGCGATCGGCGTGATGCCGGCCGCCTCGATGGCCGTCTCGTTCATGCACGAGTTGTAGAAGTCGCCGAGCTTCTGCGCGGCGCTGCCGTTGGGCGCGGTCCCGGCGTTCTTGGCGTCTTCCTCGAGGATCTCGTGCAGCTTCTCGCGGTTGCGCTCGGCGACCTCTTCGAAGCGGCCGTAGCGCGAGTAGGCGGCCGGGAGCGGATGCGAGGTCCGCCACTTCCCGACGGCGAACTCGTAGAAGTTGTCGCACGCTGCGACGTTCCGGTCGAGCGTCGAGGTGTCGAAGCCGTGCTCGCCGAAGAGCGGTTTCATCGTCATCGGGTGGGCAGTCGTCGCCATCGGCTGCGCGGCGGGGGCGGGGTTGCTGGTACTGCCACTACACGCCGCGAGAGCAATCGCGGCGAGAACTGCGAAAAAGGCACGACGCATCTGAAGAACCTCCGGTTGGGTTTGTTGGCGGCGGAATGTTAGTGAACGTTCCCGTGGCGGAGGCGTGAACGAAGTGTGCCAATGAGTGGCCAGTTACCAGTGGCCGGTGGCTAGACGGAGCTTGCGAAAGTCGTTCGGCACGCCATCTGGCCACCGGCCACTGGTAACCGGCAACTCGTTTTAGCCTTCGCCTTCCAGATCGAACAGGTCCGCTGCGTGGACTTGTTCGTGCGAGAGGCGGCGGCAGGCGCCGACGATCGCGGAGATGCAGCGGCGCGTCGGTTCCATGCGTCCCATCCGGATGCGCAGAAGATGCTGGCGGCTGTATCCCGACTCCCTCGCGAGATGCGCCGGTTTGATGCCGCGGCCCTTGAGGAATTGCTCCAGCTTCGTCGTCATGTGCAATATCGTGCACATTACAACCCGTGCAGGATAAATGTCAATGCGGAAAGCGTGATGAGCAGTCAACTGCACGTTCCACATTTATCTAAAGTGGCCGGTGGCCCGTAGCCGGGGGCCGGATACGCACGGTTCGGCCTTCGCGCGACTCTACCCAGCGCTCATCTGGCCACCCGCCACTGGCGACCGCTCCCCGGCGTCTCCTCTCAGGAACTTAGAGTTTCCACGCAGGGTAGGATTGGCCATTCTCGCGCCGTCCGCGTGAGACAGTCCTCGGGCATGAGGCATTGCTCTCTTCGCTCGCATCTCGTTGACCCGGACCCTCTTGTCGCCACTCGCGGGTTGCTTGCGACTCGCGAAGTTAGTAACCTATAGGTTACTTCATGCTTGGCGACGTCGTTCGGGAAGCACGGATCAAAAAGGGTCTCACGCAGGCCAGGCTCGCCCGTCTCGCGGGCGTCAGCCGGCGGCATCTCGCTGCCCTCGAAAAGGGGGCGAACGTGTCAGTAGCGGTGTTGCGAAAGGTTGCCGCGGTCCTCGACCTACAGGACATTCACCTCGGCGAGCTGTCTCTGCACAGCTCGGGCGGCATCGATCACTCGAAGCCCGCGAACATTGCGCTCCTTGCCGACGCCATCCGCGAGGCGCGCGCCGATGCCGAGCGGGCTCAGGCAATCCTCGGCCGCGCCGCGGACATCATCGACGGGAAGCCGGAACGGCCGGCCACGGCGTCGGTCAAGTTTCCACGCCTCCCCATCCGGCGCGTGAAGCGTTCTGCACTCCGCGGCGCCCGCATTCACGACAAGGCGAGCTGGCTCGAGGTGAAGACGAAGGGCGAGCTGCAACAGGGGAAGCCGATCGATGAGTCGAAGACGGAGAAGGTTCACGTCCCGAAGTCGCTCATGGACGAAGGCGAGATCGTCTTCCGCGCCCGCGGCGAGAATCTCCGCGATCAGGGCATCGAGGACGGCGACCTTCTGGTGGTGCAGCTCCGCCAACGCGGCCGCGCCGCGACGGGCGAACTGGCGATCGGCAAGATCGGCGACAACTGCTACGTCGGACGTTGGTGGGAAAAGCACGGCCGCAAAGCACTCATGTCCGACGGCCTCTCCGAGGTGACGGTCGGGAAGTCGAAACGGGTGCTGAAGGTGGTCGCGGTGATCAACGCGATTCTGCGACCCGAGGAGTAGTACACGGTCCTGTGCATCGCCGCCGAGTCAGCGGCGCTACACTAGAATCGCGCCGCATGCAGCAACCCACGCTCCACCGCGAGATCGGCCTCTGGCGCGGGGTCGCACTCAACATGATCGACATGGTGGGGATCGGGCCGTTCATCACGATCCCGCTCATTCTCACGGCGATGGGTGGCGGGCGGGGGATGCTGGCGTGGGTCCTCGGCGGGCTGCTCGCGATCAGCGATGGTCTGGTGACGGCGGAGCTGGCGGCGGAGCTTCCCGGTTCCGGCGGCTCGTACGTTTTCCTGCGCGAGGCGTACGGGCGCTACGGGCGCGTGATCTCGTTCCTCTTTCTCTTCCAGATCTGCTTTTCGGCGCCGCTGTCGATGGCGTCCGGCTGCATCGGCTTCGCGAACTATCTGAAGATCCTCGTGCCTGCGTCGGCCGCGCACGTGAAGCCGGTGGCGATGGCGATCTGCGTCGTGACGACGCTGCTGCTGCTCCGCCGCATCGGCCACATCGGAAAGTTTTCGATCCTCCTCTGGATCGGCGTCCTCGGCACGCTCGCGATCGTGATCGGCGTGGGGCTGCCGCATCTGAAGTTGTCGGCGTTCACGTTCTGGAACGCGCCGCGCGTCGATCATGCCGCGGGCTACGCGGGACTCGGCGCCGCGCTGCTGTACGCGGTGTACGACTATCTCGGCTACTACAATATCTGCTACCTCGGCGACGAGGTGCAGAACCCGACGAAGACGATCCCGCGCGTGATCGTGATCTCGATCCTGACCATCGGCGTGATCTATCTCGTCATGAATGCGTGCCTCGTCTCGGTGCTGCCGATGAACGTGGCGATGAACTCGACGTCGGTGGTCGGCGACTACATCGCGATGCTCATGAGTCCGCGCGCCGCGAAGTGGGTCTCGGTGCTGATCCTCTGGACGGCGTTCGCGTCGATCTTCTCGCTGATGCTTGGCTATTCGCGCATCCTCTACGCCGCGGCGCGCGACCGGAACTTTTTCTCGGTTTTCGGCCGGCTGCACTCGACGCAGTCGTACCCGTACGTCTCGCTCCTCTTCCTCGGCGGCGTGGCGTCGGTCTTCTGCTGGATCGATCTGAAGTTCGTGTTGCAGGCGATCCTCTCGATCCGCGCGATCGTCCCATTCATGGCGCAGATCGTCGGCGCGGTGATCCTCCGCCTGCGCCAGCCGGACCGCCCGCGCCCGTTCCGCATGTGGCTCTACCCGCTCCCCGCGATCGTCGCGCTCGGGTTGTGGGGTTACATCGTGCGGTCGCCGCAGAAGGGGCTGAAGGTCGGAGGGCTGTACGTGATCGCCGCGGGGCTGATCTTCTACTTCGTCCGCGAGTGGCTACTGAAGCGTGGCCAGCGCACGCTCCCGAATCAGTAGGACCGCCTCCTGCTGGAAGCGCCGTTTGTACTCCGCGATGATCTCACCGATCTTGCGATTGTTCTCGCCGCGGTCGGGATGCACGATCTCGACGACATGCGTGAATTCGCGATCGCTCTTCCAATGCCCCTGCGCATCCCACTCCGTGAATCCCGGAAAACGCGGCGTGATGACCTGGTCGACGAACGTTCGCCACTCGACCGCGCTGACGACGCCCGTCGGCTTGTTCGTGCCAAAGTAGAGCGTGTCGCGGTTCTGCACTTCGACGAGGTGGCCACAGGCCACGAACACGAACGCGAGCAGCGCGGCGCTACGTCTCATCGCGATGGATCCACTTCTGGACGGCGGGCGGGACGTACTCGCGGAAACGCGCGAGCATGCGCTCGGGATCGCCCTCGACGATGGTGGCGTTGCGCATGTCGGGGCGGATGAAGGCCTCGGAGACGGCGCGGTCGAGGAACTGCATGAGGGGCGTGTAGTAGCCGGCGACGTCGAGGAAGCCGCAGGGCTTCGCGTGCATGCCGAGCTGCGCCCAGGTCCAGATCTCGAAGATCTCTTCGAGGGTGCCGAGGCCGCCGGGGAGGGCGATGAAAGCGTCGGAGAGGTCGGCCATCGTCGCTTTGCGCTCGTGCATCGTCTCGACGATCCGGACCTCGGTCAGGTTCGCGTGGCCGACTTCGCGGTCCCACAACGGACGCGGGATGACGCCGATCGCGCGGCCGCCGAGGCGCAGGACTTCGTCGGCGATGACGCCCATCAGACCGACGCGGCCGCCGCCGTAGACGAGCGTCAGGTCATCGCGCACGAGCGCGGCGGCGAGCACGCGTGCGGCGTCGGCATACTCCGCGCGAGCGCCGCGATTCGAGCCGCAGAAGACGCAGATCCGCTGCATTAGTTGGCGACCAACGCTCCCTGCTCGAGCCAGTGCGTCACGAGGCGGCGCACGCGATACGCATCTGTTGCAAGCTGGCGCTCCCACTCGCCTACCGGCGCTCCGGAGACCGCCTTCATCCAGACGTCGCGGATGAGGGCCGGGTCCTTCTCCTCGGCGAGCGGCAGCGGCTTGGCGCCGCTCTTCGAGAACGTGGTCTGGTCGGGCACCAGTGCCCTCATCCGCTGCAGCTCGTCGCTGCGGCGCATTCCTTCGAGGAGGATGCCCATCATCTCGATCGGCTCGAGCTCGCTCTTCACGCGCTCGGCCGGATACGGCACGAATGCGAACGTCCCGAGGATCGGATGTTCGAGCACCTCGTATAGAGCATCGGCGCCGCGCGTCTGCCCCGTCTGCGCGTTGATGAACTTTCCGTCGAGCACGACCAGCTTCGACGCCGCCTGCTTCTGTTTCGTGCTGAGCGTCAGCATGCCCGTCGCCCGCATCTCGGCGAGCGACTGCATGAGCGACGGCAGACCGAAGAACTCCAGCTCGCCGGTGAGCGTGGCGACCGGCTCGTTCGCCTTCGCGGCGGCGACGGCCTTTGCGGTCCCCCACTTTTCGAGCACCGTCGCCGCCGCCTTGCCGACGTCCTGATCGGGAAAGCGTTGCGCGATCTCCTTGAACAGCTCTTCGGTCGAGGGCTGCCGCGTCCCCGACAGCGCTTCGATGAGTCGCACGGTCGCGTCCTGCTTTTTCGGAAGGAGGCGGCCGAGGAGCTTGCCGGGGATCTCGTCGCGCAGTTGCTTCACGAGCGCGGTCATCGTCGCCTCGTCGAACGAGAGGTCGTACTGGAAGAGCGACGCGAGACGCGCGCGCGTGTCGCCGAGGAGCGGATTCGTCCGCATGCCGTGGCGCGCCAGCGTCAGCAGCGCGGCACTCGTGCCGATCGACCCGAGGGCGATCGCGATGCGGTCGAGCAACTTCTGCACCTCGACAGCCGGGTACTGCGTGTCGTTGCGGAGGAGCAGCGACTCGTACTCGGCGAGCCGCGTCGTCAGCAGCTTCACCGACGCCTCGTTGCGAATCTGTCCGAGGGCGGTCGCGGCCTCCTTGACGACATAGATGCTCTGACCGATGACCGACACCTGCGCGAGCGCGTCGAGCTCACGGTCGACGCCGTCGGTCGAGTCGCGCTGGATCCGGTGCAACAGATAGATGAGGTTGCGGAGGTAGTAGGTGTCGACGTCAGGGCGCGCCTGCTCGGTTTCGAGCTGCGCGATGGATGCTTCGCGGGCGTGAATGCCGTACGCCTCGAGGAAACCGAGGAGAGCACGGCGGCGGTCGGCGCGCCCTTCGCCGCGGAGCTGCTCGAAGAGTTTGTAGAGGTGCAACGTCGGGAAGAACTCGAGCGCGATCTTGAGCGCGGCGTGCTTGATCTTGTTCTCGGCGTACTTGCGCAACTGCGCCTGATTGATCGTTTCCGTCGCCTCGGCGCGGATCTGGTCGACTGGCGTGATGTCGAGCTTCCGCTCCTCGATCGTGCATTCGGCGACATCGAGCATCCAGACGGCGGCGGCGAGCGAGCCTTCGTTGAACTTCTGCATCGCGGCGATCACGAGCTCGCGGAGGCGCTTGAGCGCCATGGTGTTGTCTTCCGCGAGGTCGATGACCTTCTCCATCGCGGCGACCTGCGCGGGCGGCTTGTAAGCGCCGGGCGCGATGTTCGGCAGATCCCACGACTGCATCCCGCCGCCGAGAATCACGAAGACGTTGTTGTCCTTGCCGCCGGTGAGCGGACGTATCTGGTTGAGGTAGTCGTTGAACTGCTGCCCGTTCTGCGCGCGATTCGCGGCCATGGTCAGCAGTTGCGCAAGCGCCTGCGGCTCGGTCTGCGCCGCCGTTTGCCCGCCGCTCGTCGCCATCTGCCGCGTGAGCCGGTCGAGGATGAGCGAGAAACGCTTCGCCATCTGCGCCTCTTCGTCGACGAGCGGGACGTTGCCCGAGAAAGTCGGCAACCGCTGCACGATCGGCGACGTCTCGCCGCGCGGCGCGAGCGTGAGATCGCGCGACATGCGCATGGTGTTGAGGCTCGTCCGGAGCGTGTCGCGTTCTTCGACGGGGCAGATGCGGAGGGCGATGGTGGTGACGCGGTCGAGGTAGTCGGCGACGGCATCGCGGTCGAGCAGCTTCATCTCGCCGGTGATGTAGACCTTGTGGAGCGCCTTGAGCAGCATGTCGGACGGCGGCAGTGCGAGGGCACGGCTCTGCTCCGTCGACCAAACGCCGACGCGCTGCATCATCAGCTCCGGCGGCTGCGCCATCAGCACCGCCACCGCGTTCGCGGCCGCGTTCGGCGGGATCTCGTCCTGGAGATACCGCTGCAGCTCCGTGAGCGCCGCATCGACCAGTTGTGTCATTGCCCTACCGCCCCGTGTCGCAGAGAGAGACGGGGATTCTAGCCCTAAGCGCGGCTGAGCTCGTGGGACTCGCTGCCCGTCCACACGCGCACGAGGTAGTCGAGCGCGAGCGCCATTCCCTGGCGCTGGCGGACGGTGGCGATGAGCGGGATCGCCATGACGAAGAAGAATCCGACCGGCGCGGCCCATGCCGTCATCGGTGACGCGAGCGAGAAGCCGAAGTAGACGACCGCGATGCCGAAGAGGAGCGGGATGCGGTCGGTGATGATGAGGAAGAACCAGGTGTCGCCGGCGTCCGGCTGGTAGACGAGGTTGCAGTGCGGGCAACGCTCGTTGACCTGCAGCCACCGCCGAAACAGCTCGCCTTCGCCGCAGCGCGGACAGCGGCGCCGCCAGCCGCGGAGGAGCGTCTGTTTGATGCTGGGCCGGGCGATCATCGAAGGCCGCAACACACCGGGCACAACCGGTGCTTCCCGCATGAGCCCGGAGGTACCGCTGTGAATTTCCTCAGCCGTTTTCACGACCCGCTGTACGCGATCTCGCGATTTGTCATCGGCCTGCTCTTCGCAGGCCACGGCGCCATGAAGCTTTTCGGATGGTTCGGGGGCCACGGCGGCGGCAAACTGCCGCCGAAGATGGTCATCGCCGGCGTCATCGAGTTCGGAGGCGGTCTGATGGTCGCCTTCGGCTTCCTGACCACGATCGCTGCATTCATCTGCTGCGGTGAGATGGCGGTCGCGTACTTCACGGTTCACGCGAAGATGCCGCCGAGCGCTATTTCGCCCTGGGAGAACAAAGGCGAGCTGGCCGTTCTCTACTGCTTCGTCTTTCTCTACATCGCGGCGCACGACGGCGGGCGGTACAGCATTGACGCGCTCTTCAGGAGACTTCCCGAGCACCGATGACGGCGCTTCCATCACGTCGTCGAGCCATCGGCGCGGAGCCGGTTGGCGAAGGCGTCCACTTCCGCGTCTGGGCGCCGGCGCGAGAGAAGGCCGCGGTGGTGATCGACGGCCGCGATCATCCGCTGGAGCGTGAACCGACCGGCCACTTCTCCGGTCTCGTCGCGTCGGCGCGCGTAGGAACGCGATACCGCTTCCGGCTCGACGACGAGGAGGATACGTACCCCGACCCGGCGTCGCGGTATCAGCCGGAAGGGCCGCACGGTGCGAGCGAGGTATGTGGGGCGGGCTCGCAGCCCGCCCAGGGCCGGCTAAGAGCCGGCCCCACACACATCGACCCACAAGCGCTGATCATCTCGGAGATCCACATCGGCACGTTCACGCCGGAAGGAACGTTCCTCTCCGCGATCGAGAAGCTGCCGCTGATCGCTGATGCCGGCATCAACATGATCGAAGTCATGCCGGTGAACGAGTTCCCCGGCCGCTTCGGCTGGGGCTACGACGGCGTCGATCTGTTCGCTCCCCTGCACGTCTACGGGACGCCGGACGATTTCCGCCGGTTCGTCGACGCGGCACACGCCAACGGCCTCGGCGTCATCCTCGACGTCGTCTACAACCACTTCGGGCCCGACGGCTGTTACCTCACGAAGTTCACTCCCGACTACTTCACGAAGCGCTACAAGAACGACTGGGGCGAGGCGATCAACTTCGAGAGTGATGGCGTTCGGGAGTTCTGCTCCCAGAACGCCGCGTATTGGATCGACGAGTTTCATCTCGACGGCCTGCGTCTTGATGCAACGCAGGACATCCACGATCCGACCGACCCTCACATCCTCGCCGACATCACCCGCGCGGCGCGCGACGCGGCCGGCGATCGGACGATCTTCGTCGTCGCCGAGAACGAGGGGCAGAATCGCACGCTCGTGAAGGAGTACGGGCTCGACGCGATGTGGAACGACGACTGGCAGCACTCCGCGCTCGTGGCGCTCACCGGACAGCGGGAGGCGTACTACACCGACTACCGCGGCACGCCGCAGGAGTTCGTGTCGATGGCAAAGCACGGGTTCCTCTATCAGGGCCAGTGGTACGCGTGGCAGAAGCAGCGTCGCGGCTCGCCGTCGATCGACATCGAGCCGTGGCACCTCGTGCAGTACCTCGAGAACCACGATCAGGTCGCGAACTCCGCCCGAGGCGAACGCGCGTTTCAGTTGACGTCGCCCGGCCGCTACCGCGCCATCGTGGCGCTGCTGCTCCTCACTCCGCAGACGCCGCTGCTGTTTCAGGGGCAGGAATTCGGATCGTCGAAGCCGTTTCTCTACTTCGCCGACCACAAGCCGGAGCTAGCGGCGGCCGTGCGAAAAGGGCGGGCCGAGTTTCTGTCGCAGTTCCCGTCGATCGAGAAAATCGTCGATCAGCTCGCGCCGCCGGAGGACCTCGCAACCTTCGAGAGATGCAAGATCGACTGGAGCGAACGCGAGACGAACGGTGAAACGCTGACGCTGTACAAGGAGCTGATCGCGCTCCGCCGCTCTTACCCGACCGCGATCCTCGACGGCGCGGTGCTCGGCGATGCGGCATTCGTCATTCGCTTCCGCGACGATCGCCTCCTCATCGTGAACCTCGGTTCCGGCCTCGATCTCGACCCCGTCCCCGAACCACTCCTCGCCCTCCCCCTCGGCTCCGAATGGTCACTCCTCTGGTCGAGCAGCAGCGAAGGATTCGAGGAGTGGAAGATCCCCGCCGAGTGCGCGGTGCTCCTGGAGCGGACGCCCTCGTCCGCCCGGTCGCGCGATAGCGCGGCTGACGCCGCGCGGGCGGACGGGCGTCCGCCCCTCCAGTCACCAGTGACCGGTCACTGACAACTCACAACTCCTCGATCGCAACCTTCAGGCGCGGATGCTCCGGGTCACTGAAGTCGAGGTCTTCCCACCGCAGCCTCGCCGGCGTCTTGTCGCGCAGGCGCGCGCCGAAAACGCTCGTGAACGCGTCGCCGACGCCGCGCAGGGAGAAGCGCTCGGCGAATCCGCGGGTGCCGACGTGGACCTCCTCGACGATCAACTCGTTCCCGCGATACTCGGCAACGATCTCCTCGATCCGGCCGATCTTCTTGCCGTTGCGATCGACGACTTTGCGTCCGGTCAACAACTCGACGTGGAGCTCTCTCATGAGAATGGCAACTTCGACAGCACGCGGCCCCACCACCGCTCCCAGTCCTGCGGCGGCTCATTCTTCCCGTCGATATCGACTTTGACGTCGACCCCGACGTCGAGCACCTTCTCCCACGGAATCCGATAGCGCGGCTCGCGGCGGACGCCGAGGCGTTTGCTCAACGCGAGGGCCCATCGCTCGGAGCGCTTGCCGATCCGCCGCCCGAGGACCGGCGATCCCTCTTCGATGAATGCGACGCGCGCCGTCCCGTCGTCGCGTACCTCGAGCACGACGCCGTCGACCTTCCCGAACTTTTTGTCGTTGGAGTCGACCATCTGCTGGTCGAGGAGGTTGCCGACCAGCTTCATCCTCCCCCTCCCGCGAGCTGCAGCGGAATCGTCACGATGGCGATGATCGACGACAGGATAATCGTGATGATCACCACCGCGTTTCCGATCGGCCCGTTCGTGTGCTCGTGCAAGTACTCCTCGTTATTCATCAGCATCAAGAACGGCACGATCACGAACGGCAGGATCACGGCGGTCAGTGCCATCGAGTACATCGTCAGCTTCAACGGATCGAGGCCGGTGAGCAGCGTCAGTCCGCAGAGCAGCAGAAGGATCGAATACGAAGCCGCGAACCGCGCCTCTCGATGCGGCTTGTCGTTCTCATCCCAGTTCCAGCCAAGCGTCTGCGCCAGCATGTACGCCGTCCCGAGTGCGAGCTCGATCGCCGCGCCGAAACAGCAGACGCCGAGGGTCGCCGCGAAGAGAGGGAGCGCCCAGCGGCCGAGCGTCGGGAAGAGGATCAGCGGCACCTGCTCGTACTGGCTGACCTGAATGTGCACCGGGAAGAAGACCATCGCGGCGACGACGAAGACCGCGACCGAGACACCGCCGCCGAACGTCATCCCGACGACCGACGTGAAGCGATTCGTGCCGAGGCTCTTCTCGTTCCATTTGTCCTCGATCGCGCCCGACGAATAGAAGTGGAGCATGAACGGTGCGATCGTCGCGCCGACGATGCTGATCGCGAAAAACCAGTACTGCGCGGCGTCGTGATGCGGCATCGTCGGAACGAGCCCGTGCATCACGTCATGCAGCGGCGGGTGGTGCTTCCAGGCGGCGACGACGAAACAGATCGAGATGAGGCCGAGCATCGACGCCCCGTTCTCGATGATCTTCAGCGTCCCGGCCCAGATGAGGAGCCAGACGATCAGCATGACTGGAATCGCGAACACACGGATCGGCCAGCCGGTGACGAGCTTGAGCGCCATGCAGACGCCGCCGAGCTCCGCGGTGAGCACCATGAAGTTGACGATGAGCTCCATCACGCGCGGAACGATCGTGAAGTTGAAGCCGAACTCCTCGCGCACGGCGTCGGCGACCGAGTGCTTCGACACGGCGGCCAGGCGGCCGGACATCTCAGTCAGAAAGATGAGGCAGATCGTCGCCAGCGCGAGTGCCCAGATGAGTTGAAAGCGGAACGACGCGCCGCCGTCGGCACTCGTCGCGATGGAGCCGACCTCAAGGAAGCCGCCGATGCCGGTGATGATGCCGAGGGCGACTTCGAGGAGGTTCATCGCACCCCGGCCGCTTGGCGAAGCCGCCGCGCCGACTCGAGCGCGTTCTTGCAGGCGTTGCGCGACTCGTCATCGTCCGCCTTCTCGATGTCTTTCGACACTGCCTTCTCCGCGACGTCGGCGACCTGGCGCGCGTAACGCGGCGGAAGGTCGTGCTGCGCCAGCCCCCGCGACGCCAGCTCCAGCGTCGCTGTCCACGACTGCGCCTCCTTCGCGATCTTCTCGCTGTCGGAGGCTTTCGAGCATCCGACGAGGGCGGCGAGAACGCAGGCGACGATTGTCGGTCGCATCGCCGAGCGACCTGTGCGGCTATCGCGCCAATGTGATCCGGACGCCGCCGCCGTCGGCGACGCCGCCGCGTGAGTAGCTGCGCTCCGTGAAGTGGATCTCGTCGGCGGTCGCGACGATGACGGTCGACGAGCGGGTGCCGTAGCGCGGGCTGGTGACGAACACCTGTTCTTCGAGCTTGGTCGCGTTGGTCGACGACGTAGCGAGGAAGTTCAGGAGCGAGAGCGTGATGAGTTGCGGGTCGGAGGTGAGGGCGAGCAGCTCGGCGACGATCTTCTCGACTTGCGCCACCTTCTCCCATTTGGCATCGACTGGACCGTTGCTGATGGCGAAGATGCTTCCAGGCGCAATCGTTCGCACTTCCGTGCCGGCGTGCACGAACGTCCCGCCAATCACACCGGCGACGAGGTGGAACCCGGCGTAGTCGCCCGCATGATCGGCGACATTGCGCGCGTAACTCATCGGATCGACGGCCGACTTGACGTAGTCGCTGACGAGCAGCCCGCGCGAACGGCCGGTCGTGTTCTCGCCGCCGCGGACGTTCGTCACGGCTGCCACCCGCCCGTCGCGCGTCACCGCCAGCCAGCTCCCGCGATGCCTCGCGTCGCGTCCTCCGACTACGTTCGACGCCTCGTTCCAGAAGGCCGCCGCGAGCGTAGGGCGGTCGTAGTCCTCGTCGCGGTTCGCCGCGAGGACGAGCGGAAGGTCGGGGTGGGCGTCATGGGCAAGGGCGATTAAACACATGAGAGTTGTCGAGGATAGCCAACCTCAGCACGCAACCCAACGTCTATCACCACGTATTCACCAAAACGGGAGACACGTATGCGGAAGCTTTGGAAGACTCTGCTGATCCTCGTGGTGCTCGCCGGCGCGAGCGCGGCCGTGTACGCATGGTCGCGCAACGGCAAGGGTGACAAGGGTCCGAAGCTGGTGGACGTCACCAGCGGCTCGATCGTGGAAAAGGCGGTCGCCGTCGGACAAATCCAGCCGCGACAGAAGTTTCAGGTGAAGTCGAAAATCTCAGGCATCGTCCGGCGCGCGCTGGTTGAAGTGGGCGATACCGTTCGCGCCGGCGATGCGCTGTTTGAGATCGGGCCCGATCCGACGCCGCTCGAAGTCACCGAGGTCGACCGTCAGGTCGATTCGGCCCAGGCGTCGTACGACCGGGCCAAGACCGACTTCGACCGTTCCAACGAGCTCTCGAAATCGGGCGTCCTGCCGAAATCGGACGCCGACCAGAAGCGCGAGGCGTTCGAGCTGGCGCGCGTCGCCCTCGAAAAAGCCGTGCAGAACCGCGACCTGACCCGTAAGGGCCGTCTGACGCAGTCCGGCACCGAGTCGATCATCACCGCGCCAGCGGCCGGCACAGTCCTCACGCGTAGCGTCAACCCGGGCGATCCGATCGTCCCCCTCACCTCGTATCAGCCGGGCACCGAGATGGCGACGATCGCCGACATGTCCGACATCATTTTCAAAGGGACCGTCGACGAGATCGACGTCGGCAAGATGCACGTCGGCATGCCGGCCCGCATCAAAGTTGGCGCGCTGCCGAGCGACGTCGTCACCGGCAAGCTTTCCCGCATCGCGCCGCAGGCGCAGCAGAAAGAGGGCGCGACGCTGTTCGACGTTGAGATCGAGCTCGATCCGAACCAGAAGGTCACGCTACGCGCCGGCTATTCGGCGAACGCGGATGTCATCATCCGCGAGAAGAAAGACGTCCTGACGATCCCGGAGCGCCTCGTCACGTACGAGGACGGAGGGAAGAAAGCGTCCGTCGAGATCGCGCAGGCCGATCCGAAAGCGCAGCCGAAGAAGGTCGAGATCAAGACCGGCATCAGCGATGGGCTGAACGTCGAAGTCCTCGCGGGTGTGAAGAAAGGCGACCGCCTGGTCGAGCGTCCGCCGAAAGAGATCTCGTAAGACGGCCATGACACTCAACCTGAAAGACGTCTTCCGGCAGCTTCTCCGCGACATTCGCGCGGAGAAGCTGCGTACCTTTCTCACCGTCTTCGGGATCGTGTGGGGCACCGTGGCGATCTCGCTGATGCTCGCGTTCGGGAACGGGCTGCACAAGCACCTGATCTATACGACCGCGGCGCTCGGCGACCGCATCGTCATCGCCTGGCCCGGCCTCACGTCGATGACGTTCGAAGGCCTCGGCAAGGGGCGAAAGATCCGCATCACCGACGACGACCTCGCCGCCGTCCGCGACACGCCGGGCCTCAAGGCGATCTCCGGCGAGTATTCGAACAACATGAAGGTGGAGTACGCGGCGAAGACAATGTCGGTCGATACGTCCGGCATCACGCCCGAATTCGGCAAGATGCGCAACTGCGTGCCGGAGATGGGCGGCCGTTTCATCGACGCCCCCGATCTTGATCAGTCGCGCCGCGTCGCATTCCTCGGCAACAAGCTCGCCACGAATATCTTCGGCGAGGGCACCGATCCGATCGGCAAGACGATTCTCGTCCAGCACTCGCCGTTCACCGTCATCGGCGTGCTCGTCAAGAAAGACCAGGACTCGAACTACTCGGGGCCCGACAACGAGAAGATGTTCATCCCGTCGACGACGTTCCGTGCACTGAACGGCGACAAGTACATCGACAACATGATCTTCCAGGCGAACGTCGCGGGCGACACGAAAGCGGTCATCGACCGCCTGCGCGCGGGCCTCGCGAAGCGACTGCGTTTCGATCCGACGGACAAGGAAGCGCTATCGTGCTGGGACACGACCGAGCAGTTCGCGTTCTTCGACATCTTTATGCTGGCGTTCAACTCGTTCCTCGGCATCATCGGCGTGCTGACGCTGATCGTCGGCGGCATCGGCGTGTCGAACATCATGAACGTCGTCGTCGAGGAACGAACGCGCGAGATCGGGGTCAAGATGGCCCTCGGCGCGAAGCAGCGCTGGATCCTCTCGCAGTTCCTCATCGAGACGCTGCTGGTGACGATGATGGGCGGCGCAATCGGTTTCGTGATCTCGCTCAGCATCTGCGCCGTCTTCCCGGCATCGCTGTACGACTACGTCGGTAAGCCCGAGGTCTCGCCACTCGTCGCAGCGCTCACGGCCGCCGCCCTCGGCGCCGTCGGCCTCGTGGCCGGCTACTTCCCCGCCCGCGACGCCTCGCGTCTCGATCCCGTCGTGGCGATGAAGCTATGAAAAGGCAGATGGCAGAGCACAGAGCGCAGAGCGCAGGGTCAACACAGACTCTCTGCGCTCCGCGCTCTCCGCTCTGCACTCTACGATCATGAATACCGACTTCCACGTCATCTTCACGCTCTTCGCGACCTCTTCGCGGCTGCAGAAGAAACGCGCGTATCTCACGATCGCGGCGATCGCGTGGGGGACGGTCGCGATCCTGTTGCTCCTCGCATTCGGCGAAGGGATGAAGCGACAGCTCGAGAAGAACCGCCGCGCCACCGGCTCGAACCTCGCCGTCATGTGGCCTGGCGAGACGCAGAAACCGTACAAGGGCATGCCGCCCGGCCGCTCGGTGCGCGTCCGCATCGATGACGTCGACATGCTCCGGGAACGCATGCCGGAACTCGCGGCGGTCTTTGGCGAGGTCGTGTCGTACCGAACGAACGTCACCTACGGACGGCAGACCATCAATGGGCGAATCATCGGCACGAACCCGGAGTACGGCGATGCGCGCGTCCACTATCCGCAGGCCGGCGGCCGGTTCATTACGCCGGTCGACGACCAGCAGCGCCGCCGCGTCATCTTCCTCGGCGACGAGATGGCGAAGAACATCTTCGGCGACTCCGACCCGGTCGGAAAGACGCTCATGATCGCCAACTCTCCCTACACCGTCATCGGCGTCATGAAGCACAAGACGCAGATGTCGATGTACGGCGGTCCCGACGCGAATCACGCCATCGTCCCCATCTCCACCTTCCGCGCGCAGTTCGGGCGAGACCGGCTGAACAATCTCGTCATCGAGACGCGGACTCCCGAGGAGATGAAGCCGGAGCTGAAGAAACTGAACGAGATCCTCGGCGCGAAGTATCAGTACGACCCGGGCGACGACCGCGCGCTCGGCACCTGGGACATGGTCAAGTCCGCCGCGCAGCTCCACAACATGATGGTCGGCATCGAGCTGTTCCTCGGCATCGTCGGCGGACTCACGCTCATCATCGGCGGCGTCGGCGTGGCGAACATCATGTACGCGGTCGTCAAGGAACGGACGCGAGAGATCGGCGTGAAGATGGCCCTAGGAGCGAAACGGCGCTGGATCATCGTGCCGTTCGTGCTCGAGGGGATCATCTACACGCTCATCGGCGGCGCCGCGGGAATCATCATCGCAACGTTGATCGTCTCGCTCACGAGCTTCATCCCGATCGAACAGAACAAGGTGATGTCCTTCCTCGGACGTCCGACGCTCTCGCCGCAGATCGGTGTCGCGACCTCGCTGATCCTCGGCATGATCGGGCTTCTCGCAGGCTACTTCCCCGCGCGGCGCGCCGCGTCCGTCGACCCCGCGGCTACGCTACGTTACGAATAGGAAGCGATATGGCGATCATCTCGATGAATCAGATTCGCAAGGTCTACGACACCGGGAAGGTGAAGGTCGAGGCGCTCAAAGGGATCGACCTCCAGATCGACGAAGGGGAGCTGGTCGCGATCGTCGGCCCCTCTGGCTCCGGCAAATCGACTCTGATGAATCTTCTTGGTTGCCTCGACACGCCGTCTTCCGGCGAGTATCAGCTCGCAGGCGAGAACGTCGCGGGCGTGACACGCGATCAACTCGCCGAGATCCGCAATCGCCGCGTCGGCTTCGTCTTCCAGAACTTCAACCTGCTCCCGCACATCACCTCGCTCGAGAACGTCGAGCTACCGATGCTGTTCGGCGGCATGAAGCCGTCGGAGCGCCGGACGCGCGCCGAGGAGCTGCTCCAGCGCGTGGGACTCGGCGAGAGGGGCGAGCACCGGCCGACCGAGCTCTCCGGCGGCCAGATGCAGCGCGTCGCCATCGCCCGCGCCCTCGCCATGAACCCCGACATCGTCCTTGCCGACGAGCCGACCGGAAACCTCGACACCACCTCGGGCGGCGACATCATGTCCCTCTTCACCGACCTCTGGAAGCAAGGCCGAACGCTGATCATCATTACCCACGACCCGGCCCTCGCGAAGCGAGCCAGCCGCGTCGTGGAAGTGCGCGACGGAGTCATCATCAGCGACCACCGGAACGAGATCGCGGCGTAAGGTGTGGCGGCCTAGACAGAAACTCGGTCCCGCCAAACCGCTTCGCACCCAGTCTCTCTCTCGCATTTTCACTTAGCTACCCGACTGAACCGATGTCAGCGATCGAGTAGCCTCAACCCTACGCGTAATTCCTTGAGCTCCGGTACCTTGAAAGACCTGTCCACGTTGCCCCCTTCGGCCCAACGGAGGGGTTCCGCGTCAACTAACCCCAGGGTCCGGTTCACCAGGTCGTGATCGACTCCAGACGAATACTTCACACGACACACAGAATGCAAACTCATTTCGTGCACATATCGATTAAAGAGATCTACCGCCGCGTCCACTTCGATAGCGGTCGAATCTCGCCAACGTCCATCGATTGTCACTGTTGCACGGCCGTTCGCTATCTCCAGATCGTGCGTCTTCCAGTCGATCAACAAGTCAAGCTGGGCTCGACACTTGCTATCAGAATCCAAGCCATAGAATGAAATCTCACCCACCCACCGGCGCTCGATACCCTCTTTGATTGCGCTCTGAAACCGCTCACTCACATTACCAACGCGGCGAATAGCTATCTCAATCTGAAGTTGCAGAAGCTGCATTCGTGCAAATGTGTAGGTACTCGTAACTGTAAAGGTAGAAGCCACAATTAACTTCGCCGCAGATGATTGCCGATTACGCCAGCTTTAACCAGCCGCTTGCCTTCACCAATGTATCTTGAGAGAGAAATCCCAGCAGCAACAGCATCGAATTTCAGCCCTTTCGCCATGGCAAGAATTTCGTGAGGCGCCCTCGACTGCAACTGTCCCCATAGTTCCTCATCCAACACTGCGGAGCGCAACGCTGCGTAAAACGCTACCGACTGACGATGCGAACCGCGACTAAAAGTCGCCATTAACTGGACCACGCCCGAATGGTTGAGTTCGGGGAATATCCCTGAAACTACCTGTATCATTTCGGCCATCTCAGGCGCCCACTCGAATAACGTTGCACGACCCGGCCGTATCAACGGCGCGTACAACCTAGTGAAGTCGTTGCCTGTAAGGATGATTGGAGTTCTACGTGTCTTTTCGCCACGAACCAGTTCTGGATAATCGGCGATGTGCATCAATTCACCAAAAACTAGCTGACGATTGACCGTGTATTGGACGCGGTCACCCCAATTACCAACGCCAGCGTCGAAATCGTTAATAACGATACACGCACCGCCACCATGCATTTCTATATGCCGAGTAGCATCGATATATGTTTCGCGGATTAGTCGCGCCGGTTCGCCAGCGCGGTCGCTTTCAAGCTCACTTCCAGAAATCAGAAAAGGCTTCACGCCAATCGCACATAATGTGTTTTCACACTGAAATGTCTTGCCGTCGCCAGACGGTGCATGAATCCCTAGGATTAGAGGCGCGCGCGACGCGCTTGGCATCAAATGCTGTTTCGCGACGTGTAAGACGATTGCGCGGCGGAATCGTTCAGGTATCGTCGGAGCGCTCATGATGGCTCCTCTCGCCTACGTCTAATTTCGTCGCCCATCTTTGCTAGTTCAACCGCCCATCGGCCAGCCGGCGCTTCCGGAGGCGTATCTGCATTGACATGCGGATCTGAAACAACGTCCTTGTCCTCGACATCGAGAGACGCGTCTGAATTCGGCGTTAGTTCTGCGCGGCGCGCCGTTACAATGTCGTCTAGCTGGCGCAGCTCCTCGATGAGTATGGCGCTGCGCCGCCTTGCCGTGCTGACGAATCCAGGGCTTGCGGCTTTCGCCAAAACCACATCGGTTCCCTTCAAAGAAAGGTGGGGATGTCTCGCGATGAGCAACGAAACTTCAGCCATGACCCGGGCTGCCTCTCCTCGCGCGTTGTCGGATGAATGGCGGGCCTCTCGCGCGAGTGCCACTGCCACATGTCGTTCAATTTCTTCCTGGCGGGCTCGTTTTGCTTGGCCGCTAATAAGCTCGGCTAGGAGATTCGCGACAACTGTGCTGGCGATGCCCAGCAGATAAGTGATCGGCTCCATCAAACCTCCGGTTCGACCCTCCGTGGAGTTCGGGTCCGACGGAAAGCGGCTTGAACTCTCAAGAGGAGTGACGTAGCTCGCGCTTTCCCTACCCCAGGATCCGATTTTTCTCAGGTGGCAGCAGACTACGCAACGAGGCTCCGACGCTGAGAAAGTTCCTCGCCCGCGCCCTCGCCATGAACCCCGACATCGTCCTCGCCGACGAGCCGACCGGAAATCTCGACACCACCTCGGGCGGCGACATCATGTCCCTCTTCACCGACCTCTGGAAGCAAGGCCGAACGCTGATCATCATTACCCACGACCCCGCGCTCGCGAAGCGCGCCAGCCGCGTCGTGGAAGTGCGCGACGGAGTCATCATCAGCGACCACCGGAACGAGATCGCGGCGTAGCTCGACACCGGCATGTTTTGTGGACTCCCTCAATGCTGGAGGTCCGCATGCCCACCGTTCCAGAACACTTCAAACGTCTGCCTTGGTTTCGCACGACCGCTTCCCAGCCGCCGTCCCCCGGCTTCACGCCCGTCTCGAACGGCATCGTCTCATCGATGCTGACGGCGGAAGACCGCGCTGCGCTGCGCGTGATGAACCACAAGCTCACGCGCGAGGCGATCGCGCAGGCGGAAGCGTGGACCGGCGTGCGCAACCAGATCGAGTTCGGGACGCAGATCGCCAATGCGCTCTCGGCCTTCGAGGCGCACGGCGTTCCCGACGCGCTGCTGGTCGAGATGAGTCACGGCCACGACATCGTCTTCCCATGGTCGCTGCAGTACGGAAATCTGCGGCAACCGTTCAATCAACGTCTCGTCCGCCTGCCGCTGGCGATCGTCTTTCCACACACCGCCGCCGAGGTGTCGGATTGGCTGAAGTTCGTCCGGACGTACGACTTCAGTGTGAGCATCCGCTCCGGGAACAACTCGTACGAGGGACTGTCGACGGCGAATGAGATCGTCATCGATCTCACGTTCCTGACGATCGACGGCGAGAAGCAATTCGAGATTCACCGCAACGAGACGGATCTCGAGAAGTCGTCGGTCCGCGTCGCCTCCGGCGTCCGCCTCGGCGTGCTGTACGCCGAGCTGGCGAACGCCGGCTTTTCGTTCGCGGGCGGACAGTGCGCGCCGGTCTGCGTCGGCGGTCTCGTCGGCACCGGCGGCATCGGCTTCGCGACACGCCGCTACGGATGGGCGTGCGATCAGTTGCTCAGCGTCGAGTGCGTTCTCGCAGACGGGAGCATCGTCACCGCGACTGCGGACAACGAGCACGCGGAGCTGTTCCAAGCCTGCAAAGGCGCCGGCGGCGCCGGCCTCTGCGTGATGACGACGCTCACGGTGGGCATCCACCCCGTCGTGCCAATGGTCTGGTGGTCGGTCTTCTGCGAGCTCGATAAGGAGGATCCTCTCGCGAGCGGCGCCAAGATCCTGAAGGAATGGCAGCGACTCGCGAACGCTCCGATCCAGTTGAGCGGGGCCGTGTTCGCCGCTACTGCCAAACCGACCGCGGGAATCAACGCGCACGGCTGGTATCGGGTCGAAGACGACCACAAACACAAGGACCCTGATCCGGAAAAGACGCTGTGCGACATCCTCGAACAATTCTGGCTCAGCCAGTTGCCCGGAATCGAATACGACGTGTTCACCGCACTGCTGCCGCCGGAGGGCGAGCCGCTCGGCAACGGGACGATCGAGGCCGCGACGATCGGCACGCTCCTCGTGCCGATGCCGTTCCTGAATCAATGGAAGTTGAAGGCGGCGAACACGTATCGCGAGCTCTCGGAGGAGGAGCTCGGGCCGATCTTCAAATACCTGCAGGACAAGCCCTTCGCTGATCCCACCAGCGGCGTCGGTTACTTCAGCCCCTGGCTCGTGGGCGGCGACGTGATGGACAACATCGATCCGAACAGCGCGGTGGTCCCGGTCCGCAAAGGGGCGAAGATGTGGCTGCACTACGGCGCGCAGTGGAACGACGACACGCTCGGAGAAGAGGCATTGAAATGGGTCGACGGCCTCGCGGCCGTGGTCGAGAACGTCTCCGACGGCGCATGGTTCGGCATCCCCGATCTACAGCTCGGCTCGCAACTGACCTATCCTCCCCGTCTCGACTACATGAAGAAGTACTGGAGCAGTCAGATTACGAAACTCGACTTCGTCGACTTCCTGGTGAAGGTGAAGAATCAATACGATCCCGATGACCTGTTCCAGTTCGCGCAGAGCATCCCGCTGACTATGGATCCCGATCTGATCGTCTGAAGAGCGGCGTTCGCTAAGGAACCCGTCGTCCTGAGCCGCCCGTTCGTCGCTTCGCTCCTCAGGGCAGGCTGCGACGGCGAAGGATCTCAAATTTGCAGGCGTTTCGTATCTTGAGATCCTGCGGCGTGCTACGCCGCCTCAGGATGACGGAGTTGTTTAGAGGTTCGCTAGAGGCGGCGCATTCGATGTCGTGACGCGCTTCAACGACCGAGCACTTCCCTATCAACGTCGTCGAGACGGCTTGCCAGTCCGTACTTCCGAACTCTCCCGCTCGAATCGCGGCAACGCGCGTCTCGATCTCCGTTCCCCATGCGGTGTCGACTGCCTCTTCAGCCTCTTCGAGGCTGTCCAGCAGATCGGCAGCTAGACGCGCTCGTTCGTCGACCGGGAGTTGCAGGGCTTCGCGACGGATATTCCGGCCAGCCATCTCACGATCCTCGCACCGCCGGGACGTAGCCCTCCGCGGAGGGGTTCTGGTCTTTCTGTACACCCCCATTAGGACGGCGCCACCCACTCGGGTCTCTCGTGCACATTGGCCACGTGCGTTTGGCGGGGGTGCAACATCTTCCCGTCACCCTCGCGGGTCTTTCCGGCACACCGCGCGGGTTCTCCGTGAAGATGTACAACATCTTCTCTCCACAGCAATGAGGTCTCTCACGGAGAGCCGTGACATCTCACCGAAAGACCCACCCGGAAGCGGCAAAGATCTGAAGGACCTCGCGCGGAGACCCGCGACATGTCACCCCGAGACCAAAGCGGGCGCCCGAGAGTGCCGAGGGTGGCTCGTTCCGCGAGCAGAAGAGTCGTCGGAGGGGGTGGAAGACGTCGATCCGAGGGCGGAAGCCTTCGCATCGACGTCTCGGGTGTCTATGGCGCTACTTCGATCACCTCGAACGACCCCGGCAGGACCGGCGGACGCGCGCCCTCTTTGGCCGGCGTACCGAATTTGGCGGTTGGGAGGAAGAGGTGGTGCGTTGCGGTGTCGAGGGCGATGGTGCGCGCGCCGCGGGCGGTCTGGACGGTGGCGACGACGTCGTATGGCGCTTTGCCGCTGACGATCGTGATGTTGCCTTCACCCGCGGAAGCGAAGGCGAGGTGCCTCTCGGGATCATAAGCGCCTCCGTCAACGGCGGCACCGATCGGCGGGGTCGCGAGAGTCTTGCCATTCTCGGTATCGACGACGGCGAACGTCTTCGACTCGCTGCAGGTGCTGAAGAGACGGTGGTTCTTCGCGTCGATCGCGAGGCCGCTCGGCTCTTCGCAGTGGTCGATCTTCCACGTCGAGACGACGGCGAGTGTCTTCAGATCGATCGCGGAGATTTCACCCTTGTCTTCAATGTTCACGTAGACGCGCTTGCCGTCCGTCTGCGGAAACTCCGGCTTGCCGTCGAGCGGGATCGTGGCGAGCACCTTCCCGTCCGTGGCGTCGAAGACGGTCGAGTTCTTGCCGCGGCCGTTGAACGTGAAGACCTTCTTCGCGGCGTACAGGATCGCATCCGGGTTGTCGCCGGTCGCCTTCCACTCCGCGAGCTTGCTGTTTGTCTTCAGATCGAACACGGTCACCATGCCGCTGCGGCCGTTCGAGATGAAGCCGCGATTCAGCGCCGGCGCGAGCGCGATGCCGTGCACGCCGGAGAGGCCGGTGATCGTTCCAACGTGCCCCCCGCTCGTCTCGTCGAGCACATCAACCTCGGTGCCGTGCGAGACATAGAGGTGGTGCGTGGCGGGGTCGGACGTCAGATAGTCCCAGCCGCCTTCACCACCGACCGGGATGTGGCGGACGACGTGGTACGACTCAGCGGCAATCGCCGGCAGGACTGCGGCCGCGGCACAGAAAAGCGCAAGCAGGAGCGATTTCTTCATGGTGTCGCGATCATAACTTCAACAGGTGCTTCTGCACTTTCCCAAGCGCGGTGCGTGGAATCGAGTCGACCTTTACGAACCGGCGCGGCACCTTGAACGAGGCGAGCTGCTCGCGGCAGATGCTCTCGAGACGCGCGGCGTCGAAGTCGCCGACGATGAACGCGATGGGAACCTCGCCGCGAACGTCGTCGGCGATTCCGGCGACGGCGGCTTCGCGAACACCGTCCTGTTCGAGAAGCAGATCCTCGATCTCGCGCGGATAGATGTTGAAACCGCCGCTGATGATCAGGTCCGACTTGCGGCCAAGGAGCGTGATGTAGCCGTCGTTGGAGAGGTGCGCGAGGTCGCCGGTGCGGAAGAAGCGATCGGGGGTGAAGGCGTTCGCGGTTGCGTCGTCGCGGCGCCAGTAGCCGGCGAAGACGTTCGGGCCGCGGACGAGGAGCTCTCCGTCTTCGATGCGCGCTGAGACGCCGGGTAACGGGAATCCGACCGTTCCGGCGCGGCGCTCGCCGACGTACGGATTGCTCGTGTTCATGAACGTCTCGGTCATACCGTACCGCTCGAGGATCGTGTGGCCGAAGAGATCGCGGAACTGCTCGAGGACGCGCGCGGGCAGTGGCGCGGAGCCGGAGACGAAGAGGCGCATCTTCTTCCCGGTGCGCCGCGCGACATTGACCGGCGTTTCAAGGAGCCGGACGTAAACCGTCGGCACGCCGAAGAAGAGCGTCGGCTCGAACGACTCGAATTCGCCGATGGCTGTGCGGTGGTCGAAGCGTTCGAGAAGCCGCATCCGGCAGCCGCTGAGGAGCCACGTGTGGAGTCCGTTCCCGAGGGCGTGGATGTGAAAGAGCGGCAGCGCGAGGAGGAAGCGGTCCGCGGCCGTGATCTGCCAAAGCGCTGTTAGGTTCACGGCGTTCGAAGCGAAGTTGTTATGCGTGAGGACGGCGCCCTTGGAGGCGCCGGTGGTGCCCGAGGTATAGATGATCGCAACGGGGTCGTCGCCTTCTAAGTGGCCGGCCGCAAGTGGTCGGTGGTTGGCGTCGCTGGTCAGCTCGGCCACATTCCTCTCGTCGACGAATAACCGCGGCTCCGCATCGCCGACGATGTGCGCAATCTCCCGCTCCCTGTAAAGAACATTGATCGGGACGAAGATCACACCGAGCTTCACGCAGGCGAGGTAGAGATCGATCAACTCGATCCGATTCGCGAGGTAGACGCACAGGCGGTCGCCCTTCTCGAACCCCCGCGCCACCAGCGCATGGGCCGTCCGGTTGCTCCGACGCTCGACGTCGCGGAACGTGTACTCCTCCCCCACCCACTCCAGCGCCACGTCCTCCGCGCGCCCGATCAGCGAGAGGTCGAATAGGTGGAGGAGATTCACATTCCGATTCTAGTGATGGTCGTCCGATTCACCGATTACACTCCCGGCGGGTGATCGTTCTCTTCACGGTTCGTACGGCGCTGCTCGCGACGCTGTTGCTCATCGCGCCGGGAACGCTGGTGGCGTGGCTGCTGGCGCGCCGCGACTGGCACGGGAAGTCGCTCGTGGAGACGCTCGTGGCGCTGCCGCTCGTGATGCCGCCGGTCGCAACCGGTCTCATCCTCCTCAAACTCTTCGGGCGCCGCGGGCCGCTCGGCTGGCTCGACGTCGTTTTCACCTGGCGCGGCGTCGTCGCGGCAATGAGCGTGATGGCGTTTCCACTTTTCGTCCGCAGCGCGCGCATCGCCTTCGAGCAGGTCAGCCGGCGGTACGAGGAGATCGCGCGGACGCTCGGCGCGCGCGAGTCTCGCGTCTTCTTCACGATTACCGTACCTCTCGCGATGCGCGGCCTTATCGGCGGAGCTGTCCTCGCCTTCGCCCGCGCCCTCGGCGAGTTCGGCGCTACCGTCCTCGTCGCCGGGAACATCCCCGGCCGCACCGCGACGCTCTCGACGTCGATCTACAACTTTGTCCAGCTCGGCGAAGACGACGCGGCGATGCGGCTTCTCGCTATCTCGGTGGTCATCGCATTCGCCGCCCTCTGGACGAGCGAGGTTCTCTTGCGGAGGCGCCGCGCATGAGAATGCGGATCGACGTCTCGCTCGCGCTTCCCGACTTCACCCTGCGCGTCGACGCCGACATCCAGTCGTCGGCCATCGGGCTCTTCGGACCATCGGGCGCCGGAAAGACGACGCTCCTTGAGATCATCGCCGGCATCCGCTCCGCCGACCGGAGCCGGATTACGATCGACGGACGCGAGATCAGCCATCTCCCGTCCCGCGAGCGGCGAATCGGATATGTCCCGCAGGACGAGACGCTCTTCCCGCACATGAGCGTGCGCGCGAACTTGATGTACGGCGCTGTGGGATTGGATCCAGAGGTCGTGAAGACGCTCGACATCGAATCGCTGCTCGATCGCGGCGTCGCGAAACTCTCGGGCGGCGAACGCCGGCGCGTCGCGATCGCACGCGCGCTGTTCACAAAACCGTCCGTGCTCCTGCTCGACGAGCCGCTCGCCGGACTCGATGCCACCCGCGTCTCGCGGACGATTGCGATGCTCCGCCGGATCGAGACACCGATGCTCTTCGTCTCGCATGACCGCGACGAGATCGCCGCGCTGTGCGACCAGGTCATCGTCCTCGATCGCGGCGTGACATCCGAACCGGCTAAAGCCATCCCCTCTCAAGCGTTATGATCGGGCTCAGCAGGACGCCCGCATGCATTCATTCCGTGCCGTCTTCATCGCCGTCCTCATCGCCGCGGCGATGATCGTTGCCGCGCTGATCGTCAACGGCCGGCGTCCGGGCGTCGAGACGCAGGGTCCCACCGCCGCCAACATCCGCGCCGGCGGCAAGTGCGCAGAATGCCACTCACGCGAGACGCCGGCGATCGTCCGTTCGACGAACCCGCCGAATTCCTCTACTTCAATATGTGGCACTACGACGGCCGCACGGCGAAGCACGGCGCGTTCATGGGCGGCGCAGACTTCGTCCAGTGGCACGGCAACTATGAGCTCGCGACGAAGCTGGTCGAGCTGAAGAAGGCGGCGGCGGAGAAGTAGATGCGCGTTCCGTCTTCTGTCACGCCGTGGCGCGCGGTGGAAGTGTTCATCATCGCGAACCTTGGCTTCCTGGCCCTCGACGTCTGGATTGCGCACTCGGTCAATCGCTTCGAGCGCGCGCCCGAATGGTTCCCGTTCTACTTCTCCCTAGCGGCGCCGGTCCTTCTCATCGCGGCTGCGATGATCTGGCGTCCGTTGCCACGCACCGCCCGCGCCCTCGGCTTTTTCGTCGGCTGGACCTCGACCATCATCGGCATCGCCGGGATGGTCTTCCATCTCCAGAGCCACTTCTTCGAACAGGAGACGATCCGCAACCTCGTCTACACCGCGCCCTTCGTCGCACCGCTCGCCTACGCGGGCCTCGGCATGCTGCTCATCCTCGACCGCATGGCCGATTCGTCATCGATCGAGTGGGCGCAGTGGATCCTCTTCCTGGCGCTCGGCGGCTTCGCCGGCAACTTCGTGCTGAGCCTCGCCGATCATGCCCAGAACGGGTTCTTCAACCGGATGGAGTGGATTCCGGTCGCCGTCGCCGCCCTCGGCTGCGCGTTCCTGCTGATGACGGTCATTTACCCGCTCGACGTCACGCTGCGTCGCACCACGTGGTGGGTATTGCTTCTCGAAGTCCTCACCGGCATGGCCGGATTCGCCTTCCATCTCCGCGCGAACCTCGGCCAGCCGGGAACGCTGTGGGAGCGCTTCCTCTACGGCGCCCCGATTTTCGCGCCGCTGCTGTTCGCGAACCCCGCGCTCCTCGCCGCGATCGGACTATGGCGGCCGTGTGTGGGGCCGGCTCTCAGCCGGCCCGGGTTGGCTCAGAGCCGCCCCCCCACACGGGAATCTCAGACATGAGCGCCAACAGGTTGTCGTCGGGATCGGTGAAGAAACCCATCCACACTTCGCGGTCGGCGAGTCTTGCGACTAGGTGCGGCTTACGCGTGGCCTCGGCGCCCCTCTCGACCACCTCGGCGAAGGAGCTCTCGAGGTCGCGCACGCTGAAGTAGATGACGGTCGTGCACTTCTCGAACTCCCCTTCGTACTCCGGCTTGTTGAGCAGGATTCGAACGCCGCCGCAATCGAAGAACGCGAGGTTCGGTCCCGCCTGGAAGAGGAACGTGAGCCCGAGGACGTCGCGGTAGAAAGCAATCGCGCGGTCGAGGTCCGAAACCGGAATCGCGATCTGGCCGATTTTCTCGATGTGCATGCCGATATGATCGCGCCATGAGCTCGTTGCTCGCAAAGCTGTCCGAAATCACCGGGGCCGCGTTCGCGGATTACGGCGCCGATTTTGGGTTCGGACGGGTGATCGTGTCGAACCGGCCGGACCTCTGCGACGTGCAGTGCAACGGCGCGTTTGCGGCCGCGAAGACGCTGAAAAAGGCGCCGCCGCAGATTGCGAACGACATCCGCGAGCGTGTCGCGTCGCATCCGGCATTCAGCAAAGTCGAAGTCGCCGGCGGGTATCTCAACCTGACGCTTTCCGACGAGTGGCTGATCGCCGAGTCCGACCAGCGGCTCGACGCCATCGGCGCCGAGCCGAAGCTGAAGATCATCGTCGACTACGGCGGGGCGAACGTCGCGAAGCCGCTGCACGTCGGCCATCTCCGCTCCGCGATCATCGGCGAGTCTCTCAAGCGCATCTGCCGGGCTCTCGGGCACGAGGTCATCGGCGACGTGCACCTCGGCGACTGGGGCTTGCAGATGGGGATGATCATCCACGAGCTCTCGGTCCGCTTTCCGGGCGTCGCGGAGCCTCCTGTCACGCTCGATGACCTCGACGAGATCTACCCGACCGCCAGCGCAAAGTCGAAAACGGACGAGGCGTATCTGAACGCGGCGCGGGAGGCGACGGCGAAGCTGCAGGCGGGCGATCCCGGCTATCGCGCGCTCTGGCGCAAGATCGTCAACCTCTCCATCGCCGACCTGAAGAACGACTACCGAAAGCTCGAGACGTACTTCGACCTTTGGTACGGCGAGAGCGACGTCAACGATCTCATCCCGCCGCTGATCGAGCGACTGAAGCGCGAAGGCTTCGCGTACCAGAGCGAAGGCGCGCTCGTCGTCGACGTCGCGGAGCCGGACGACAAGCAGGAGATCCCGCCGGCGATCCTGCAGAAGGCGGATGGCGCAGTCCTCTACGCCACCACCGACCTCGCCACGGTCGAGATGCGCGTGCAGCAGATGCATCCCGATCTGATCCTCTACGTCATCGACAAGCGGCAGTCGCTGCACATGCTGCAGGTCTTTCGCTGCGCGTGGAAGACCGGCGTCGCGCCGCAGTCGCTCGCGATGGAGCATGACGGCTTCGGCACGATGAACGGCCCCGACGGCAAACCGTTCAAGACGCGCGCAGGCGGGACGATGAAACTCAAGGACTTGATCGAGCTCGTGACTACCCGCGCCGAGGAACGGATCGAAGAGGCGAACGTCGCGACAGACTTGCCGGAGGAGGAGCGGAAAGAGATCGCGCGGATGGTCGGTGTGGCGACGCTCAAATTCGCTGACCTTTCGAATACACGGACGAAGGACTACGTGTTCGACATCGACCGCTTCTCGTCATTCGAAGGACGTACCGGGCCGTACCTGCTCTACACCGCCGTACGCGCGAAATCGATTCTGCGGAAAGCGGAGGAGCGGGGGCTTCTCGTTTTCGGTGGGGCGGCGGCGGCCTCGGCCTCGCCGCCGGTACTCGCCGAGAACCGCGGCGGCGAGGCCGCCGCCGCCCCGCTGAGCGACGAAGAGCGAGACCTCGTTGCCCGGGCCTCCGAGAGGCTTCACGGCAGGCCACCAAAGATCAGCGACGTGACGCGCGAGGTGCACCTCTCGCTCGCCCTCTTTCGCGACAAAGTCCTCGCCGCTTTCGCGAATCGCGCGCCGAACGAGATCGCCGACTACACGTACGATCTCGCCTCCCGCTTCGCCCGCTACTACCACGAGCACCACATCCTCTCCGAGGAGAACGAAGAGGTGCGCGCCTCATCGCTGGAACTGGTGCGCCGCGTTCTCGACACGCTCGTCCTCTCGCTCGATCTCCTCGGCATCGACGTGCCGGAGCGGATGTAGGGTCGCGAAGCCGCTCAGACGGCGCGGCGGCGCGAGACTTTCGGCGATAGACGTCGAGAGAGCTGAAGGGCCAAGACGGCAGGGTTGTCTGAGATATCGGCTAATTTGTTGGATGTCACTTCACTCACGGCAATGGTGCCGTCGAACGACAGGCCGTCATCGAGCAATGCTTCGAGACGCTCGCGATCACCTTCCGTCGCATCGGCATCGACGACGATTGAAACGAGAACGGTGTCGAGCGGCCTCTCTTCAATCTCGCTTTCCGCGAGGAGCTCCTGCAGCGCTCCGTCGAGCTTGGCGTAATTCATCGCCGCATAATGCTACTACCGACATTGGTCGAGGGATATGAGTCCTCGCCCGTCGTCCGGTGAATAGGCGACGCGGGCGCCCTGTTGTAATGCGTCGCGCACTTCAACGGGTCCCCATGTCGGTTGGCGTTCAAGCAATGTTGCACACATGCCGGACAACACGGCCGCTGCCATACTCGTTCCAGCCATGGTCGCTCGCAGATCGTCGATCGGCCCGTCCGCATCGAAATGCGCCTGTACGGATCGCGGCGCAATGATCATTCCTCCGGCGACGGCGAAGTCGGGCTTCTCATGTCCGTTGCGAAGCGGGCCACGGCTGGATGACGGCGCAACGGTGCCGATGTCGAACTTGAGGCTCCATTCCGATCCGTCCTGCGTTGTCCATTGGTTCCGAGAGATCATGGCTGCTGCCGTGATGGCCGCGGATGCTGCCCCAGGCGAGCCGATCAGATAAGAATTGCTGGGCTCGCTCCACGTCGCGTCGCCCCACGCAGAGTCGTCAATCGTCCAAGCATGGACCGTCACTGGGGTGCCTCTGTTTCGAAGGTGCAGGAACCATCGTCCGGGGTGAACCATCGGGCCAACGGCTTGTAGGGTCACTCGGATCGACTTATCACCGTTGAGACGACTCACACCGGGAGTGGTGATGTAGATACGGGCGAGCGATGCCAGTCGATAGGTTTGGGTTGCCTTCGTACCGAACAAAGTCGGTTGATAGGCGGTGGAGATCCCGAACGGCGCGGAGACTGCAATTTCTATCTCGCCGCCGCCGTCGTACCAAACGTTGGCAACGACACGCGACGAATGGTACGGCACGCGAAACGCGACGTGCGTCGTTCCAGGTTCGATCGTTCGTCCGAAATGGATGCTGTCGAGCCCTTCGTTTCCGGCCGCAGCTACGACGACCCTCCCCGGTCCGCTCGCCTCGTCGACCGCAATGGATAGAGCGTCGGTGCCATCGTGAGGGTCTCCGTGGCCGCCTAGACTTAGGTTTACGACCGCCGGTATCCCAAGCTCCGAAGCGCGACGAAAGATGTATCTGACGCCGGAAATTACATGGGCATCTTCGAAGTCGGTCTTGACACAGATGATCGAGGCTTCAGGAGCTACGCCTTCCGCTCCCGCGGCGATACCTGTGACATGCGTACCGTGCCCATCTTCGTCGGTGGCCGATGGTCCTTGTTCGATTCTTCCGTAAGGGAGCCCGGCGCCGGCTGAGCCCTGCGCGACCTGATTCCAGCACTCCAAAATTCGACCCCGAAAGGCGGGGTGCGTTCCGTCGATTCCGGAATCTACAACGCCGATGATCACGCCTCGGCCGCGTCCATAGGGCGCGACACGCCGTCGGTATGCACCGACGCGGCTGAGGTGCAAGGCTCGATCTATTTTGGGCGATAGCAAGCGGCTAAGGCGTACCTCGAGAAGTCCCCGAGCGCGAATTGCCAGCTGTTCAATCGCTGCTACTGAAAGCTCCACGGTGGCAACTCTCCCCGCGGCGTCCAGGATCCGTCCTCCTCCTTCATCGATCACGCGCTCGAGCGCCGGAAGATCTGTCGAAGTGACGACAAGCAATTGCTTTCCGTAGGTAAACCGACTCCCGATTTCGGCCGATGGGAGCGCGAGGCCATCGCCAGCTTCCTCCAGAATGTGGAGGAACTCGAGCAGCTCCGCGTCGAGAGTGCGTGAGCCGAGACGCGTGCTCTCAGTCGTCGTAACGGCTGACGCCAAAACCGACATAGTTATAAGGAAGGAGCGTCTTGTGATCGCTCGCTGAGACAACCGTGGACTTCGATGAATCGAATACCCATGCGGCCCAGTCCCAGTCAGCGGTAATGCGATCCGGAATCTGTACGGCGAAGTAATCTCCGACCGCCAACCGTGCCCCTGCCGTGTTGTTATCCAGGTCCAATCCCATATAGAAGTCCTGCACCTTGAAGTTTCGGTGCCGTGCGCCGATGGCCTTCGCCATTCCGACCGCCATCGTCGAAAAAGGTGCGATTGCGGGCTGCGCAACGCTGGCGAGTTTGAGTCCTTGCTTGAATACATCTGAGTCCAGAAAGCCGAGGAAAGCCTCATCGTCGTCATTCTTCACGTTGACCGTGAAGCAGCGAAACGCGATGCCACTCTTACCGACGTTGATACCGGTGAAGATCGGGTATCCGATGATCCCCGCCGATTGCCCTTCGTTGATTCGGTAGACTTGATTGAAGTGCGCGCTCTCGATCGTGCCAGAAACATGATTTTCGGCGTAAAAATCAAATAGAACCTGATGGATGCCGTCGCCCGGATAGGACGCGCAGCGCAACGCGTTGAGGCGAAGGCTCACGCGCGTGAGAGTTTTGTCCGGTGTAATCTGCCCAGCCGGGACCAGTTTGCCGTTTCCTGCCGGAGCGAGATAACCGAAAGCGTGAGATGTGTACAGGTATGGTTTCTCCCGCGAGAAAAACGCGATCTCGCGCGCCGGGCTCTTGCGCGTAGCAAACTCCTCGATAGACGCATCCTCGAGATCGCCTCGCACCTGCCCTAGCTCCGCCAGTTTTTCGGTCAGCTTTTCGTCTGAGAGCTCACCAAGTACCGGCGCATCATCAGCACGCAGCGTCATCCGGACTTTCTCCTCAACTTAGGAGTGACACGGTGACGTACTTCCCTACCCCCCAAGACGGCTGAAGACGAGTATTCGCTCTTTCGACTTTCTTTCGCCTTTCTTTCGCCCCTCCTACGGACTTAGGGTACCGCTCGGATCGATCCTCGATCGGTGTCCGCCGAAAGCATCGCGATAGCCCTTCCCGCCCACCTCCCTACCGCCCGGGCGGTTCTCATCCATGGGCGCCCTCTCGCTCGGCATCTCGGGCTCGGATGGATCGCTGTGTTCGTTCAAGAGAGGCGCGACGACCGGGCGAAACGGGTGGCGGAGCTGGTGAGCGAGTCGGGCGGGATGCTGGTCTACGAGCGGGCGGACGACGTCGCGGCGGCGCTCATCGAGATCGCGGAGCGGGAGCGGGCGGCGATCCTCGTCATCGGCGCCTCGCGACGGCCGCGCCTTCTCAGGCGGTTCATACGCGGGGAGACGGAGCGGATTCTCCGGGCGCAACGGCCGTTCGACGTCGTCGTCTCCTCCGATCGCGGGCTGGAAGCCCCCGCCACACGGGGGTGGTGGTGAACCTCCGCCGCATCATCATCGGACCGCCGCGGGACGTCTCCGACCCGCAGGTCTTCCACCACGTCTCGCTCATCGCGATCCTCGCGTGGGTGGGCCTCGGCGCGGATGGGCTGTCGTCATCGGCGTACGGTCCCGAGGAAGCGTACAAAGCGCTCGGACCGCACGCGCACCTTTCGATCGTGATCGTGGCGATGACGGTCGTGACGATTGCCGTCATCTCGATTGCGTACTCGAACCTGATCCAGCACTTCCCGGGGGGCGGCGGCGGTTACCTCGTCGCGTCGAAGCTCCTCGGCAACCGTATCGGCGTCGTCAGCGGCTGCGCGCTGCTCGTCGACTACGTCCTGACCATCACCGTTTCGATCGCGAGCGCGTGCGACCAGCTCTGGTCGATCCTGCCGCTCCGCTGGCTGCCGTACAAGTTGCCAGCGGAGTTCATCGGCCTCGCCCTCCTCGTCGTTCTCAACCTGCGCGGCGTGCGCGAGTCGGTACGGATCCTCGCGCCGGTCTTCATGCTCTTCATCGTCACGCACGCCATCGCGATCACCTACGCGATCGGAAGCCACTTCACCGCGCTCCCATCGGTCTTCCACGAAGCGCACAGCGACTTCTCGCACTCCGTGCAGGCGCTCGGATGGCTGCCGCTGATCCTCATCCTCCTCCGGGCCTACTCCCTCGGCGGCGGCACCTACACCGGCATCGAGGCGGTCTCGAACGGCGTCGTCATGCTGCGCGAGCCGCGCGTGCGTACTGGAAAGCGAACGATGGCGCTGATGGCGACCTCGCTCGCGATCACGGCGGGCGGAATCATGTTCGCGTACCTCCTGACGAGCTCACACCCGGTCGAAGGACGGACGATGAACTCGATCATGTTGGCCAACCTCT